>JBCCIP010000010.1:0-126676 GCA_039111475.1 Pseudomonadota bacterium
ATCTACGGGTGAGAGTAGGGTGAAGACCGGTTGCGCAGCAACTCGGAGCATTGCTCCGAGAGGGATGAACGCCACGCAGCTGTGCTGCGGGGCCTTCCATTGTCAGGCTTTTAAATAAATAACCCTCAGCCAACGGCTGGGGGTTTTTTATTTATGGGTCTGGTGATTATCTACGGGTGAGAGTAGGGTGAAGACCGGTTGCGCAGCAACTCGGAGTATTGCTCCGAGAGGGATGAACGCCACGCAGCTGTGCTGCGGGGCCTTCCATTGTCAGGCTTTTTAGGCTTGTAAGTTCCTCTAGTGCAGCGCGATCAATACCTGATGCCTGCTTTCTTTAAATTCTGAACCACGTCATAAGACTGATCATTGTTGGAATCAGCGCCGTTATGAATATTCTGTCGCTCAACAGTCGACTCGATATGCTGAATAGTAAAAGCGTTGGGTCTGCCAAACGCATACAGCACTGTCAGTCTCTTGGGGTTGCGTTTCTTCCGGTCTAATACGGATAAGGCAAGAAATTCCAACCAGTTTAAAAATTTATGAACAGCTCTCCAACCGCCTAGATGGCGGTAGTTTTCTATAACCTCCAATTTGCGGCTGTCCGATCTGACGTAATCAACTATGTTCTTAGCAATGCCATTACCAGTGATCACGTTGGAGTAACCCATGTGAGCTAGCCTACAGTCAAATATGATTGCGTCACCTAGTCCCGTGCACAAATCAACCACTTCGCCATCATCAATTTCGCTACTCATGTGCGAGCCTTTTCTAACTCGCAATGCATAGCTATCACCGGCGCTATAATCTTGTAAATACAGTGCAATTTTGTAAACACCGTACTCTTCATCATCATTCGACTGGGCCCATGGATCAGATTCTGCAATTGAACAGTGATCTTTATGCCAGCTATTGGTGACATTCATCTGAGCATCGCTATGATGGCAGTAGAGTATCTCTTGGCCTACAAGCTCGTTTAAGACGGCAACCACCTTTTCGTTCCGAAGAATCCACGAAAGGGAACTCAAGTATTCACAATTGAGAAAGTCTGGTCGGGCTTTTCCACCATGCATGTATTGGTAGTCGCCGTTTGAAAAATAGCTAGACAGGGTGCTACGGAGGTCCGCAATTTCTTCCATAGAAAAGGCCTGCGGAATGATTGCATAGCCGTTTTCCCTAACCTCATCGCAAAGTGCAGAAGCACATACCCTTTCAGCTGAATTCAAGATCAAAACCTAAGTTCGAAAGCAGCCTATCTTCCATTTGCGTTAGCAATGCTGCTTCCTTTGGCGCATTCCTTCAGGTTAGCTTGCTGGTGTCTCAGGGCGAGTGGATGGGAGCCAAACCAGACGAGCGGCTATTTTTTGCGCGATCTGGTCAGCAATAATCCAGTGGCAACACCGTAGTATTCTTAATCTCCTCCATCGCAAACTGCGAACTCACGTCATAGATATCAATCTTATCGATCAGTCGTTTATACACGGCGTCAAAGGCCTGAATAGATGGCACTACAACCTTAAGCTTATAGTCCACATCGCCACTCATGCGATAAAACTCAACAATTTCCGGAATCGAATGAACCACGTCTGCAAACTGGCTCAGCCATTCTTTAGTGTGTTGATTGGTGCGAACATTAATAAATACTGTAACGCCAACGCCAATTTTCTCTGAATCCAGCAAGGCGACTTTTTTGCGGACAATCCCGCTTGCCTGCAATTTCTGGATGCGGCGCCAGCAGGGGTTTTTGGTCAGGTTGACTCGCTCGGCAATATCCGCCAAAGAGAGTTCTGCATCTTCCTGCAGGCAGTTAAGAATGTCTCTGTCGTACTTGTCTAGCATAGAGGGCTAATAAAAGTTTAATAATGAGAATATTATCCCAGGAAAATCGAATTTAACCATAATAATAGAACAATATTCTAAGTAATTGAGGCTAAAATGTTCTTATAGAATGAATTTCATGGATACTCGATGTTTAAGCAATTCACCAGTCACCCCGAGAGCGTGAACGAAACTTATTTCCAGCATATGCGCACTGCTTTGAGTTTTTGCGGGCGTTTTTGCATTGGTGCGTTAGCCGCGCTGGTGCACGCTTTTTTTCCTTTTTTGTGCGAAAAGACGGGCAGCAAACTGATTACTGACATGCATCGAAGCATGGTTTCTAATCGTTGCCGTTCGCTGCAGGATTAAGTGTAGTCACTGGCGGGTACCCATAAGCCGTGAAAGCCCTGCGGCACTCTGACAGGCAACGGCACTTTCGCAATTGTTCCTTGCGCCAAGTTAGTTGCATCCATTACCCATAATGCACTCAATTCGGTTGCCGAGTCATAGACGTAACTGAGCAGATAGCCATTATCTTCGGATGAAGCTAGATGATCGGCTGAAGCAAACACGGCTTCCCCAGGTGCATACTGCTCTTTTACTTCAAATGAAGTTGTTTCATTAGTCTGAAGGTCATACTTCATATAACCCTTGGCTGTTTCAGACGTTAATTCTCCGAATGGTCGACCATCCACATCTGTGATCAAGCTGTAGCCATAACGATACGGTACTGTCCAATGCGAACGATTCACCTGTGGAAACTCCATCGGACGTTCAAACAGGCGAGCAACAGAGCTCTTGCCTGAGTCCAGATCCAGCGTAAAACGGCTCAAATGCGCCGGGTGGTTAAAATCGTGAGAATCTTTAACCCATAACTTGTCGTAGCGCGCTGCATCTACATGAATCTGATGACCTTCTTGAAAAGAGTTCATCACATGAAATATGAAACAACTAGGAACATCAAACCAGCGCACCTCAGCATTCGTACCCTCTCTGGGCATTACGCCAAACCGGCACGCAGCGTTGTCGTCCCAGCGAAAAGGCAAACCATCGCCGGTTATTACCTGCAACCAGGAAAATAAAACCTTGGTCTCAAGAAATACCACATAGTCCTTGGTCACAGCAAAGTCATGCATCATGGCCGGACCATCGGTTTCGATTGGCTCGACTTGCAGCATATTTCCGCCCGCGTCTATTCGCATGTACGTGACGTAGGGGCGCGTCACGTTATACCCAAATGAAATCATTTCGCCCGTTTCAGGATCAATGCGAGGGTGCGCTGTCATATTCCCGCTCAACTTACCCTGATAATTATGAAAGCCTTCAGTCGACAAATCTTCAGGGTTTATTTCGTACGGGTAGCCGAATTCACCGAGCGATAGCAGCTTGTTGCCGTGATAGATTAATGACACGGCGCTGGTGGTATCTTCCGGCTTAGGGGCACCAAAGCCGCTGGTTTCCTGCCGATACACTGGCGTGTCAACGTAGCGGTTGCGATACCATTTGGCGGATCCGTTTTCCAGCCGAATACCATGAAGCATCCCATCGCCACCAAAAAAATGATCGCTAGGTCCAGTGGACGCGTTGGTGCCATTGCGAACGTACAAGCCATTGAGCTCTGGCGGCAGTGACCCTTCAACCTTCAAGTTCGTTTCAGTAACTTGCTCGCTTACTGGCGGGTAATTGCCATCCAGCCAGAATTTATAGGGTTCTTGCTTAGCACATGCTGTAAGAATGGAAGAGCCTGCCAGCGCTGACAAGCCGATGCCTGCCCCTTGCACAAAATGTCTGCGTTTCATTGCCCAACACCTTAGTTGACGTATCTATGTTCAATGCTTTGATGATATTGTTGCTGTTTTTTGCTCGAGATACAAATATTCGGGTGCCTGGAGTGTTCAGCATGGGCATTGGCCTCTATGCGCTAACAGTATTAATTTGGGGTACAACGTTTTTCGCTGTTACTCTGCAAGTTGGCGAAGTGCCCGCTGAGCAGTCGGTATTCTACCGTTACGCGACGGCGGCCGCTGTCATGTGGCTGGTGGTTGTAATACGACGTGATTTACCACGATTCCCGCTGCCCATCCATGTTCGCTTTCTAGCGTTGGGCTTCTGTATGTTTTCATTGAATTATGTGGTGGTCTACATGGCCGTTGAGCGGCTAGTGTCGGGATTAGTTAGTGTTGTTTTCTCAATGACAATCTTAATCAATACCTTACAAATGTGGCTAATGTATTCGCAACGCCCTGAAGGTCGTCTGTTGATAGCTGCAACACTAGGAGTATCAGGTCTAACCCTGCTTTTTCTGGATGAAATACTCAGTTCAGATATAAGCCCCGTCTTTTTTGCAGGCCTGGCGTTTGCCTTTACGGCAGCCATTAGCGCTGGAACAGGTAACATTGTGTCGCACCGACTCAGCGTTCGTGGAATCAATGTAGTGCACGCCAACACATGGAGCATGACTTATGGTGCCGCATTAACGTTTGGCTACATACTATTTACCGGCAAGCCATGGCGTTTTGAAGCCAGCTACGAATACATTGGTTCTCTGGTATACCTTTCATTTTTTGGAACTGTAATCGCTTTTTACGCCTATCTAACGCTTGTCGCAAAAATTGGTGCGCCGCGGGCTTCCTACGTGAGTATTCTGTATTCAACAGTAGCGCTAGTTATTTCGACCTTTCTGGAAGACATGAACTGGACGTTGCTGATGATGCTTGGTGTTGTAATGATCATGGTGGGCAATGTTATTGTGCTGTCGAAACCAAAGCCCGCTGTTCAAGTGCAGTGAACTTCTCTTTGCTTCTGGTATCCAAACTGTTCATGGGACAGAATCTTATCTTTATACAGCTGCACGTCGAGAACGCTAATGAAAACACGAAGAGAAAAAATTAACTTCGAAGGACATGATGGTTCCTTACTGGCGGGTCTTGCTGAATATCCCGAGGGCGACACCATAAGCTATGCTCTCTTTGCCCATTGCTTTACATGCGGCAAAGACATCGCTGCTGCCTCGAGAATAGCCCGTGCAATGGCATCCAACGGTATTGCTGTACTCCGGTTCGACTTTACCGGTCTGGGAAACAGCGACGGGGATTTTGCGAACACCAATTTTTCATCCAACGTGCAAGACCTGATTGCCGCCGCCGATTACATGCGTGAACACATGAGCGCACCCAGTATTGTGATTGGTCATAGCCTGGGCGGTACGGCCGTTTTAAAAGCGGCGGGCGACATTGCGGAAGTAAAAGGCATTGTGACCATTGGTGCACCGGCTACTGCTCAGCACGTGGCAAAACAGTTCAAGTGCGATATTGATATAATTTCAGAGCACGGCGAGGCTGAAGTGGATCTTGCCGGAAGAACATTCACAATAAAGAAGCAGTTCATTGAGGACATCAATAATCAGGATATTGCACACGTAGCAGCGCTTAAAAAAGCCTTGCTAGTCTTTCACTCACCAATAGATACCGTGGTGTCTGTGGCAGAAGCTGAAAAAATCTATCATGCAGCGAAGCACCCCAAGAGTTTTGTCAGTCTCGATACGGCCGACCATCTCCTGAGCAAATCAGCGGATGCTAATTATGTCGCGGGTATGATTGCAAGTTGGGCCGTTAAGTACATTGAGACGGGCACGTCGGCTGACGAACAGGTGCTACCAGTGGTTAAGGGAGCCGTCAGGGTTGAAGAGCGCAATCATGTATTCACTCAAACCGTTCGCAGTGATTCGCATGTTTGGCTCGCGGATGAACCTACCGCCATTGGGGGTAATAATAGTGGTCCGGATCCTTATGAGCACCTTCTGGCCGCTCTGGGCGCATGTACATCTATGACGCTGCGTATGTACGCAAATCGAAAAAAATGGCCGCTGGATCATGTTAGCGTAGAATTGCAGCATGGTAGAAGCCATGGCGAAGACTGTGAACACTGTGATGATGAGCATCAGCAAGTGGATGTGATCAAGCGTCAAATTCGCATTGATGGTGACCTTGATGCCGAGCAGCGTAGCCGATTGCTAGAAATAGCTGATCGATGTCCGGTGCATAAAACCTTGCACAATAAAACAGTGGTGGAAACGTCAGCAGTCTAATTAGCGTGTGTCAGGCGAGTAACGCTTAGTCACAACAACCATCAGGCATCGCCCCATTTTGGTGAGCGCTTTTCAAAGAATGCAGCGTTGCCTTCTTGGGCGTCCGCTGAGGTCATAGCGCGCACCATGGCGTCATTTGCGTACGCAAACGCCTGCTCAATAGGCATATCGATTTGTTGATAAAAGTCCGATTTGCCATGACGAATGCCTTGTGCAGATTTTGCCGCAATTCGTTCAGCAAGCTCACAGGTTTTTGCATGTAGCTCGTCTGGATCGACGGCTTCATTAATCAGGCCAATATCGACCGCATGGCTCGCCAGCACTGAATCGCCAGTCAAAGCCAGGGCCATCGCGTGTTTACGGTGCACATTGCGGCCTATCCCAACCAAGGGCGTAGTGCAGAATCCACCCATGTTCACACCGGGTGTGCAGAAACTCGCAGTGTCTGCCGCCAACGCAAGATCACAGGCCGATACAAGCTGGCAGCCGGCAGCGGTGGCTGTGCCCTGCACACTGGCAATGATTGCTTTGGGTGAATGCACAATACTGAGCATCATATTAGCGCAGAGCTCGAGAATGCCTTTCACCCGCGCTCGTTGGTTTTCCAGAGATTCCTCACCCTGCCTACCCATTTCTTTCAAATCATGACCGGCTGAAAACACGGGGCCAGAAGCTGCGAGAACAATGGCGCGAACCCCGCCATCGCTGCCTGCATCGCTTAATGCCTTGGTAAGTGACTTAAGCATATTGATAGATAACGGGTTGCGCTGCTTCGGGCGATTGAGTGTCAGCCAGCGTACATTATTGATGGTTTCTTCAAGCACGTAGGCTTGGTCGGATGAGGTTTCGGAAGACATGCAAGCGGCTGTTTCAAGGCGAGGACGGAGGCAAAGTAACCAAGAAAGGCCGGAAAGGCAAGTGTTTGAGCCACCCGGTTCGCCGATAACGCCGTGCTATTATGTGGGTCCTGGCGGTTACACAAACATAGTATTGCTGGAAGGAATTCCAATGCCCAACACATTGCATATTGGCCCAAAGAACTATTCTTCATGGTCGCTTAGGCCATGGTTGATCTTGCGCTGGGCTGGAATAGAATTTGAAGAAAATTACATCCCATTGGACCAACCGGGTTATGGAAAAGCGGAGATTGCAGAGGTCAAATCTGTGTCACCTAGCGGTACTGTGCCGGCGTTAAATACTAATGGGCTGGTTATTTGGGATTCCTTGGCCATTGCGGAGTGGGCGGCTGAGATGGATCCATCGCTGTGGCCGTCTGATGTCGCGGTTCGAGCTGAAGCACGTGCGGTTACCTGCGAAATGCACTCAAGTTTCGCTGGTCTGCGACGTGATCTGGGTATGAACATCAAACGCCGCTGTGATAATCAGAAATGGCCTGATGATACTCAACGAGACTTACGTCGATTATTCGAAATTTGGAGTCTTTGTCGCAGTCGTTATGAATCCATCGGCCCTTGGCTATTAGGGGAACGGTCCATTGCTGACGCTTTTTACGCACCTGTTGCAACGCGCATGAGAACGTATTCGGTACCCATGGATGATCAAAGCCAAAGCTACGTGGAAACCTTGTTAAATGACAGCGATTTTCTGCAGTGGGAAAAAGACTGTGTAACGGATGTTTGGGATCAATCTGGGCTGTCGATTATTGACGGTTTGTATCGTTAAGCCTTTGCTGCGCACTCAGATTCATACTCTCACACCTATGCCAAACGAATAATGTGACATGACTACCAAAATTTCTTTGCTGAACGAACAAGAAATCACAGAGCGTGTTTTCGAACACATTGATAATAAGACCACTGATCTGGGCGATGAGGTGTGGAAGGAACCTGTTACCAGTTATTTCTCTAAACAGCGCTTTGAGTCAGAGGTCTCACTTTTACGGCGCTTGCCAGTGCCATTCTGCCCATCCGCCATGCTGTCAGAAAATGGCAGCTATCTGGCTCGAAAAACAGCGGGCACACCACTTCTTGTGGTCAGAGATGATGAAGGTCAGGTGCGTGCGTTCATCAATGCCTGTAGGCACCGTGGAATGCCGGTGGCCAAAGACAGCGGTTGTGCGCGTTCTTTCGTTTGCCCTTATCACGCCTGGACTTATGGACTCGATGGTCAACTTAGACATATTCCTGGCCACGATGGTTTTCCGGGAATTGAGCGTGAGGAAAATGGTCTGGCAGAGATTGGCGCTATGGAAAAAGGTGGTCTCATCTATGTTAATCAGAGCGGGCCAATAGATTCTTCGATGCTCGAAAATTTTCCGGACTTCTTTGACGCCGATCAACCATTTTTCGATCAAAGTGACTACACGGACGAAGCGAATTGGAAACTGATCAATGAGACAACCATGGAGGGGTATCACATCAAGTCTTTGCATAAGCAAAGCTTCTACCCATTTGGTTTGGATAATACCAACGTCGTGGAAACCTTCGGTTCTAACTCGCGCATCATTTTTCCGTTCAAGCGCATCGAAAAATTACGGGCCTTAGCGCCCGAGCAGCGTTGCCTTGACGGTATGGTAACCGCGGTGTATTCGCTGTTTCCAAATGTGGCAATCTCGGTTCTTTCCAAACACACAACGATGACGGTCTTTGAACCATTGAGTCCGTCTCGTACTCAGATATTGATATACCGAATAATCAATAAGCCGGCTGATGGGTCAACGATCGAACTTGAGGAGGCACAACGCGATGCGACATTTGTCAGAGCGACCGGTTTTGATGAAGACCGTGAGGCTGCCTGTGATATTCAGGCAGGGCTGGCCAGCAAAGCCAACCAGCACCTAACTTTCGGACATTTCGAAAAAGCGATTACTCATTTCCACCAAAATTTGGCGAAACATATAGCAACGTAATACTCGCTAAGGTCTGCATCATCCGTGCGGAGTAACCAGATATTTCTCACCGGTTTTCATAAGGCGATAGTCCATTACCGCGTCTTTTGTCAGCATTTCTTCAAGCGTTACCCGGCTCTTGTACGAGCTGGCGAACGTGGTCGTCAAACCGTCCAGCACGCGTTGGCGCATACGTCCCATGGTTTCCATACCAGCCTGCGCCAGGAATGGCGTAAGCAGCCAGCCGGATAAAGTCCAGCCAAAGCCGTAAGCCGGTGTCAATATTGTCGCGCCCATATCCAGCCGGCCATAGATGTACATTTTCTTCATCTGATCAGACCCGTAACGCGAAAACTCACTCATCTTTTCTACAGCGACTTGTTCCATAGCCTTGAAGCAATTATCCACGGCCTGACCGCCGCCAATTGGATCAAAACCGCAGTACGCGCCAGTTGTGCTAATTGCGCTGCGGAGCTGAGAGGGGAAGTCGTCTGCGGATGAATTAACTATGTGCGTAGCACCCAACTCCGAAAGAAGCTCAACGTGCTCTTGCTTGCGCACAATATTAACCAGTGGCATGTCATCCTCCAAACAGATCTTAACCAGCATCTGCCCAAGATTGGAGGCGGCAGCTGTATGTAGGATAGCGCTTTGGTTTTCCATTTTGGCGGTTTCAACAAATCCCAGGGCGGTCATTGGGTTTACAAATGCTGACGCACCTTGCTCTGATGTGAGATCACCCAATGGCAAGCACATCATGGCTTCCGCGATGCAATACTGGGAGTAAGCTGTGCCGGGTACGCACGCTACGCGCTGGCCCATTAGCGATTGCGCGAGCTCTCCGTCGCCCACCGCAACCACCGTGCCTGCGCCTTCATTACCAGCGGGCATGCGCAGCCCGTGACGGCCCTTCTGCGCGCTATTAAAGGGCTCGGGCATATCGGCAACGAATCTGCCTGGTGTAAATTCCGCGTTGTCGAAATCGGCCGCACTGGTTAGTATCGCCAGGTCCGAAGGGTTAATGGGTGCCGCTTCCATCTTGACCAGTACTTGATTGCCTGTGGGCTCAGCGAATTCAGTATCCACAACCTCCACAGTGAGCTTGCCGTCAGCCAAGGTAGTGAAAAGCTGTTTGCCAGTAGTAGTCATGGTGTGTTCTCCTGAGTTAATATCTGGCCCCGAGTGGGCCTGCAGTGCGCATTCTATCTCAGGCACAAAGGCCGCGTCTCAAGTTTCCCACTAGCGTATTCAGCAATATGTGTATCTCCGTACATCTTAGATGTGCCAAGAGCACAGATCATAAGAACGCAATATGTTAGTTTGACCAAATCTCCAGTATCCTCGCGCCTGGTGCAGGGCGCGACCGTGGACTCAATTATGGAAACAAGAAGTGCTTTGCTGGCTCTGTTAATAGCCCTTTATTCTTCCTCATCGTTTGCGCAGGTAGGCCGCAGTGAACTCGCTGCGGGTAACGCAGAACTCGATTCGATAGACCGTGCAGATCTCAGTGCATTTATGGATGGGTTCATCGATTCCCGTATGGAAGACTACGATACCGTTGGCGCAACAGTGTCGATAGTGCACCAGGGAGACATTATTTTTTCCAAGGGTTATGGCTTTGACGATAAAAAGCGCGGTCGTTTGGTCGACCCAGACCGCAGCTTGTTCAGACCGGGTTCAATTTCGAAAACGCTTACCTGGACGGCTGTTATGCAATTGTATGAACAGGGAAGGCTTGATCTGGGTGCGAATATTCAAGATTACTTACCAGAGCTGAAGCTGGATCTTGCGTTTGATAAACCTATTACTATGTTGGATTTAATGGCGCACCAACCTGGTTTTGAAGATTCCTTTCTTGGCCACTTATTCGAAGCCAGTTCCGAAGATCGAATTTCCTTGCGGGAGTACTTACAAACACATCAGCCTGTTCAGGTGTACTCTCCGGGTACAATAAGCGCTTACTCAAATTACGGTGTTGGCCTAGCCGGTTTAATCGTTGCCAATATTTCCGGCCTTTCTTTTGAAGAATACATAGAGCAATTTGTAACAGGTCCCTTGGGGATGAGCAACACGACCTTCCGTGAGCCTCTGTCTGGTCGGCCAGACATGAAAGGTATGCCAGAGCATTTGGTCAACAACGTAAGCAAAGCGTATCAGGCAATAGGCGGTGGCCACACAGAGTTTGATTTTGCCTACATTGGTAATCTTGGCCCCGCGGGATCTGTGTCAACCACAGCGAATGATATGGCCATTTGGATGTTGACTCATCTGGGCAACGGCGCTTATCACGACGCTAGAATTTTGAAAGAAAGTACCGCTATTCAGATGCACAGTCAGCATCAAACTAACCACCCTAAATTTCCGGGTATGGCGCATGGGTTTATTGAGTCAGACATAAACGGGTACCGCTCTTATGGCCATGATGGCGGAACAGTTCGGTTCGTCTCCATACTGCGTATCATTCCAGAGCTTGAACTGGGTCTATTTGTGTCGACTAACACAGGATCGCAGTATGGCTTCTCGTTGAAGGGCTTACCTCGAAAGCTGGTTGAAAGATATTTCCCGCGAAACCCGGCCGCGTCAATTGTCGGGAACGATCAGCGCGTTACAGGTGAGTTACAAACCTATTTTGGTCAATACGTTTTTTCACGGCGTTCTTCTACGAAGCTTGAAAAGCTCGCATCAACGATTCTGGCAGTTGGGCCCGCAGAGAATAATGGAGTGACCGTGAACCTTGGAACGCAAACTGATACCTATCGTGTTGTTGAGAAAGATCTTCTTGTGGCTGTCGACAATCCAGACAACAAGCTGGCTTTCTTCCGTGATGAATCCGATCACGTCGCTGGATTCCATATGTCTGATTCTCCCGTAGTTGTTGCGGAGCGTGCAAACCTGTGGAATAACGTAGCCAACTACTTTAACGCCGTTGCTTTTTGTGCGCTTGTATTTCTAGGTGTTCTAACGAATATGTGGCACCGCAGAAATCAGCGTATAGAGCAAAGTGCAGCGGAAAGAAATGCTGCGATCACCAGCTACACCTTGTCAGCCCTGTGGATTTTCGGTCTGTTAGCGCTGGGTGTTTCGCTCATGCGAATGACAAGCGATACTTCCATGGCGTTCTTTGGATTCCCGTCAGCGACTGTAATGGTTGGGCTTACGGTCATTTTGGGCGCAGCATTGTTCAGCGTAGTGAATGTGCTACTTCTTGCTCCGGTCTGGACAACAAAATCATGGCCACTGTGGCGACGTATACGCCACACCGTGGTCGCTTTTCTCGCCGTAGCGCTGGTGTGGTATTCCTATGTGATGAATGTGCTTGGCTATCAGTATTTTTAGGTACTGTAGGCCTGCGTCTAAGTTCTGTATGATGCGCCTCTTTTTACGCCCTTTCTGGATTCACCAATATGATTTCTGCGGAACTACTAGTGCTTGGCGAAGACTGCTTTCTTGGCCCAGCCCAAACCGATACTGTTCACCAGGTGTTTGGCGGGCACTTCATCGCGCAGGCTTTGCTAGCAGCACATAAAACCACTGAAGCAGACCAATTGGTTCACTCACTTCACAGTTACTTTCTAATGCCGGGCGACTCCAGCGCTGACATTCAATACGAAGTGGAGCACATTAGAGACGGACGCAGTTCGTCCACTCGCCAGGTGATTGCCAGGCAAAATGATCACGACGTTTTTCGACTAATAGCGTCCTTCAGTTGCGATAGAGGTGCAACCGTGCATTCGTTTGATGCCATGCCTTCCGTACCTCACTACGAGGAGTTATCGGCATATACGTTTGAAGGTGATTGGGCCTGGGCAGATGGTTTGGAATGTCGGTATGTCAATTTGCCCGGCGAACAAAGTGGTGATGAGACCAAGATAAACGTTTGGATACGAATTCATGAAGAGATAGCAAATCAATTGCAGAATCCAAACGTCGCGTTGGCGTATTTATCGGATGCCACCGTTGGCGACGGCGTGTTTCACCGCAAAGGTTGGAATTTTGAAGACCCAACACTACGTTATCTGAGCCTGGATCACACTATATGGTTTCACCAAATGGCACCCGCAGGCCAGTGGATGCTGTTTGAGCAGTCCGCCGATTGGGTTGGCGCTGGACGAGGCCTGGCGCGAACGCGTGCGTTTTCGGAAAATGGTGATCTCATTGCCAGCTGTGCGCAGGAAGCATTGGCCTACGTTAGGGGTTGACGACCAAGAGAAGTGAAAGCATCACTGCTAATTGGCAGACCAGCGCACCAAGAACCAATCTGATGCCAACACAATGGCGACAATTGGTACCACCGTTCCCAGCAAAGTGCCTACTAAGTGATGCCGTTGCTCTACGGCAGTAAGTGCCAGCAAGTAATTTAAAACGGGTGCAGTCCATAGAAACGTGCGCAAAAATGCAACGGTGAGCACAGGTTGCCGGCTAATCTTGTTGAGTCTGGCGTTTAACACGGGGTGTATTTCACCTGCGGTGGAAGTGCCGCCCAACCAACGAATCAAGTTAAATGATACAAAAACAGCGAAGTTTGCGACTACAAAGGCAATCAGTGAGCCCCAGAATGGCCCATAGAGCACACCTGCAACAACGATGAAAATTGTACCGGGCACGTACAGCAACAAACCTGCAGTAAACGCAAGTGCGTAGATCAGAATCCCAAGCTCACCCCATTGTTGAACCAATTCTCTAACATCACCGGGTTCTAAGCTGCTTAACCAAGTGGATTGTCGAACGAAGTAGAACAAAAGTACCAATGACGCCAGAACAATGCTAACTCGAATCAGGCGATGCCTGGCAGGTTTATCGTCCTTTGTACGAATCAACAGAGTGCCGTATCACTGATAAGCCGTGTCCCGTTGCTCATGGCTTCGTGCAGGATCTTACTAACGTGATGCACACCGACAATCATATTAATCTCCAGTAAGTGCAATCAAGGTTCTTAAGAGGGTGTTATTCCACAGTCTACCTAACCAGTTTATGCCCATAAATAGGCTCTTGCCTATTTATGGGCCCGCTTTTTCGAAAATGCGATTCTCAAAAAGCGTTCGTTTTACTGTGTAAAACGCAGGTGCATCCCCGCACCTGAGCTAGCTCCCGTCCAAAGTATGCTGTTTGTGGACTGGGACTAACTGGAAGAAGCGGGAACAGTTTGCCTGTAATCGACCCGTTGCACTATCAATTGACCTTACACTAAATGAAAGAGAATTCGAAAGCGCGTACTATAACAAACAGTAAGTACGGCTTAACGGACACAAAGGAGAACAAATTGAAGATCTTCCTATATTGGCTGAGTAAATGCGTCGCAAAAGCTGTGCTGCGAATTGCACTGTTTTTGGTAACAATTACTGCAAAGGCCGACATTGTTCTCATACACGCCGGTGAGTTGCTCGCGATTCCAGGGAACGCGCCAAAGTCAGAGCAAACCATTGTGATTGATGGTCAGCGAGTGGTCGACGTGAAAGATGGTTTTATCAGCTTACAAGAGTATGGCGATCATGCCCGGGTTATTGACCTAAGCAATCAGTTTGTGTTGCCAGGCCTAATGGATATGCACGTTCACTTGCAGTCTGAGCTGGGTCCAGAGAATGATAGTGATGATCTGAAGCACTCTTCCCAGTTGATGCAAATGCGCAGCATAAAATACGGCATGATCACGTTACTTGCTGGTTTCACCACGGTTAGGGATGTCGGATCTTCACCGCAAGAAATATACGCGCTACGTGATGCGATTAATCGTGGTTGGATTGACGGACCTCGTGTTATCGCGGCGGGCGGAGTAGGAATTACAGGTGGCCATGCCGACGTCAGCGGAGTGAAGCCTGAACTACTGGAACTGCAGACAGCAAAAACAATATGCGACGGCCCTTACGATTGCCGCCGCGCGGCACGTCGTGCCATTAAATTTGGTGCAGACTTGATAAAAATAACATCAACGGGTGGCGTATTGACCGACCGCGCAACTGGCACTGGTCAGCAAATGGAAGCGGATGAGCTCCGTGAAATTGTGCTTGCAGCAAAAAGGATGGGCAGGAAGGTAGCCTCTCACGCACATGCAGAAGAAGGCATCATTGCCGCATTGGAAGCAGGCGTTGCCAGTATTGAACATGGCACGTACGTAGGCCCTGAAGCCATCAAACTGTTTAAGAAAACAGGCGCGTATTTAGTGCCTACTTTACTCGCAGGTGACACTGTGATGAAGATGGCAGCAAATTCCGATTTTATGAGTGATGCTATCAGGCAGAAGGCCGCCCGAGTCGGTGCGGATATGAAAGACAATTTCGCCAAAGCCTATAGTGCGGGAGTCAAAGTTGCTTATGGTACCGACAGCGGTGTATCGCGGCATGGAATCAATGCAGAGGAGGCAGTGCTTATGCATGAGGCGGGTGTGTCGGCAATGGACGTTATCAAGTCAGCTACTGTGAACAGTGCTGACCTGCTCGGCATGACAGACTCTATCGGTACAATAGAGAAAGGCAAATACGCGGATATAATTGCGGTAGAGAACTCGCCATTAGACGATGTTAAAGCATTGCTTGACGTGAATTTTGTGATGAAATCGGGAAAGGTGCACAAGAACTGACAGTTCTATCGGCTTAGAATGTTTTCGGTGTTATCACGCTCTAGAACTGCACCATCAGGCTGCACCGAGTTGCACTCAATGTTATTCTTGCTGGAACATTGACAGCATTGAATGGGCGAACCATTTCATGAGCAAATACACCATTTCAGACGAGGATAAGCGACGCCTTGCCGAGCATCTGAGTTATGTCGACGAGCATTCTGAAACAATGATGGGGTATCCGGCGGCCAGAGATTTCGATTATTCATGTCTGCTGCCTTTTCTCGATTACCCACTAAACAATGTGGGTGATCCGTTTGTTACCAGTACTTCCAAAGTAGACAGCCGGGAATTCGAGCGCGAAGTACTTAACTGGTGGGCCGATATATTCAATGCTCCGGAAGATGACTGGTGGGGTTATGTTACCAATGGAGGAACAGAGGGTAATTTATATGGTTTGTATCTAGCCCGCGAATTGCATCCAAATAGCATTGTTTATTATTCCAAAGACACCCATTACAGCGTTGCCAAAAATCTGCATTTCTTGAACATGCGCAACATCATGATTCGTTCGCTGCCTAATGGTGAAATTGACTACGACGATTTACGCGAAACCATCCGAGTAAACCGTGACGTTACCCCTGTCGTTTTTGCAAATATCGGCACTACCATGACGGAAGCGAAGGACGATATCGGGCGCATACGGTCGATTATTGATGAGCTTGCCGTTGCGGAGTTCTACATTCACTCAGACGCGGCTATGTGCGGCTCAATGGCTCCGTTTTTAGACAATAAACCAAGCTTTGATTTTGCCGACGGCGCTCACAGCATGTCGATCAGTGGCCACAAGTTTATTGGCTCGCCCATTCCCTGTGGAATGGTGTTGGCGCTTAAGCAAAACGTAAATAGAATCGCCCGGTCTATTGCGTATATTGGCAATCTTGATACAACGGTAACCGGGTCACGTAATGGCATTACACCTCTGTTTATGTGGTTTGCGATGCGCGCTCTTGGCAAAGAAGGCTTGAAGGAACGTGTGCAATACTCTCTACAGCTTGCCGAATATACTGAGCAACAGCTCTGTGAACGGGGCATAAAGGCCTGGCGTAATCCAGATTCAATCACCGTGGTGATGCCTGCTGTGGCAGGCTGGGTACAGGAAAAATGGCAGCTGGCGACAGCCGCTGGAATTAGCCATATCATCACTATGCCTAATTTAACCAAAGATCTAATGGATCAATTTCTAGAAGATGCGGTATTGGCACATGAACAGGAGCGCTCGCAGTGAAGTTACTTACTATACTCAGCGACAGCACACGAAACCCAATAGCGGAAGTGACCGATTTGCTGGCCAATCACAAAGTAGACATTCGCGATATAGATTTCAACCAAATGGGTTCTGACTCCTATTTGAGCCTTGCGGTTAGCGACTACGATAGAGGCTTTGAGCTGCTCATGGCGGCCGGCTATCAGGTTATTTCCAATGATATTGTGTTGATCCGAACCGAAGACCGTCCGGGTGCCTTGGCGGAAATCTCGAAAAAACTGTCTGAGAATGGCGTAGCTATTCGTTCTCTGACACTGGTTAATGCTCACGCGAATGTTCCGCTGGTTGCAGTAGCAACATCGGACAATACGAGAGTGCGAGAATTGTATTCGGATCACGCGGTTAACTAGTACCCCGGCACAGCAACTGAATCGGTCAAAATCTCTGTGCTGGGTACAAGAGCGTGGAACGCGCATTCTAATCACAGCGACTAAATTCAGGGTCAAACACTAGTCGCCTAGCGACTATTTCGGCAAGCATGGCCAACAAATTCCGCATTCAGCTCTTTGGTCGCTCCATGGTCTTTCTGATAAATTTTTATAAATCAATGAGATAGAGATATCTTTCGGCGTAGAGCATAGACGTGCATCTTGGCACATCGAAGGTGCGAGAACCTCCAATGTTAACATTGTTAACATGATATTAGACTTTCTTACATTATGTGAGAGAGTCTTACTTCTGGAGTTACAACGTGTCTTTGCTCAAGTCTTACAGTCGTCGCTCACCGCGCAGCGGCCTATTATCTCGTTTAAGTCCCACTCTGCTTGGTTTGGGCGCGGCTTTACTCCTGGTATTAATCATTACTGGTGGCTTGCATTGGCGAGCGGAGCTTAACGCTGTGTCAGAAGTCAGGCCGCCCATGCCGGTGTCTGCACTTCCTTATACTATTCAAGACTCGTATCGAACGGTTGCTTCATTTCTTGGTTTGGTAGAAACCGCCAAATCAACGGATCTTGCGTTTGAGGTACCTGGTCATATTGAACGCATTTTGGTGGAAGAAGGGCAGCGGGTCAGAGAAGGCGAACTGATGGCAAGTTTGGACAGCTCAGCGCTTAGCGCGAGGCGAGACGCCACTCTGGCCGCAATGAATGCCGCAGAAGCACAACTTGAATTGGCCGAGCTTCGCGTTACACGCCAAAAGAGTTTGGTAAAGAAAGGTTCAGTATCGAAGGCGGCGTTTGATGACTCGCGTTTGCAGGCCAAGGCGCTTCGTTCAACCCTGCAATCCAGCAAAGCACAATTGCGCAGCATAGAAATTGACCTGGAAAAAACCAGCATATACGCGCCGTTCGACGGAGTAGTAGCCAGTCGGTTTGTTGATGAAGGAACGGTGTCGAATTCCAGTGTTCCCGTGTTGAGATTATTTGCTACAACCCGGCTTAAAGCACGAATTGGCGTTAGCCCAGCCCGAGGGCAAACTTTGCAGTTGGGAGAGATTTATTCTCTGCAGATGCGTGGTGAACCAATTGAAGGAAAGCTATTGGCTGTATTGCCGGGCGTAGATCGTGTGACGCGATCGGCTCAGGCGGTATTCTTACTACCGGAAGACGCTCAAGCACTCAGCGGCGAACCGATTCAACTGCAACTTGAAGAAAACCGCCAGGTAAGTGGTGGCTGGATCCCTCTCACCGCCATGACGGAAGGCTATCGCGGCTTGTGGTCAGTATTACGAGTAAGCGAGCGCGAAGGTGCAACGCGTGTGCTTCGCGAATCTGTCGAAGTGTTGCATGTCGATGGAGATATGGCCTTCGTCAGCGGCACTCTGGCGCATGGCGCATATATCGTTTCCAGCGGTATCAACCGATTGTCCCCAGGGTCTATTGTTCGACTGGTGGAGGGGTAGTTATGGCTCGTACATTGTTTGAGAACCCACGCTATTTTGCGCTGTTTGTCCTGGTTATTCTGGCGCTAGGCATCAGCAGTCTAACCACGATTGCGCGCCAGGAAGACCCATCAATTACCAACTTTGCTGCCAGTATTGTAGTGCCTTATCCGGGGGCGTCACCTGATACGGTAGAAGCACTGGTTACGCGGCCATTAGAAGATGAGCTGCGTAAAATTGACGAGATTGATAATATCTATTCAACCTCAAGTACTGGTACCTCCAGCACCAGAGTTATTCTGGTAGAGACACTTCAGCCTGAGGAAATGGAACGTGTTTGGTCAGAAGTGCGCGACTCTATCGATGACGCGGCACGTTTTTTTCCGGCGGGTGCTGGAGACGCTGAGTTGGATAATGATCGTTTGAGCGCCTATACGGCCATAGTGACGCTGCGTGCCGCCAGCGGCCGAGACGTATCGTTAGCGCTGATTAGCCGAATCGCAGACTCACTGGCGGATGCATTACGCAACGTGCGCGGGACCAAGCTGGTTGACGTGTATGGCGAGCAAGCGGAAGAAATTCGTGTGGCTGTTAATGAAGTGGCATTGAGTGCCAGAGGTCTCAGCCTCGACGAGGTGGCAGCTGCGCTGCGTTCGGCTGATAGCCGCCGCACAGCCGGTCGCACTGGGGGACTGAGTAGCGATCTAATGGTTTCTGTGGCAGGAGAATTTGATTCAATCGACCGCATTGAACAGGTGATTGTGAGTACTAGTGGCGATGGACGCGCTACGCGGGTGCAAGATATCGCCAAAGTTCAGCGAACCGTGGTAACTCCCGCAGCCACATTGGCCATTGTCGATGGGCAGTCGGGCATTATGGTGGCCGTGCAGATGCAAACTGGTTTACAGGTTGATCGCTGGGCACAACAATTTCGGGATGAAGTAGCAGAATTTGAGCGTAATGCGCCTGATGGTATTGAACTGACGATCAGCTACGACCAAAGCACTTACACGGTGGAGCGCTTGAGCAGTGTACTGGCCAATCTTGGCGTTGGTATTGCCCTGGTGCTGTGCGTTTTATTGTTTACTCTGGGCTGGCGAGCCGCTGTAGTGGTTGCCGTCATTCTGCCAGTGAGTGCCTTGTTATCTATCGCGATTCTGGAGAAGATTGGCCTCGCAATTCACCAGATGTCATTGAGTGGCTTAATTGTTGCCCTGGGCCTATTAGTCGATGGCGCGATTGTGATGACAGACGAATTGCGCAAGCGCCTGCAGGCGGGCAGCAGTCAAATTGAGGCAATTCGCCAATCGGTGCTTCGACTGCGAATGCCATTGCTGGCGTCAACGTTTACGACGGTATTGGCCTTTATGCCCATGGCTATACTCCCGGGACCTGCCGGCGATTTCCCGGGGTCTATTGCCACTGCCGTTATCGTTATGCTTTTGTCTTCCCTATTGCTGGCGCTGGCGATTACCCCAGTATTGGCGGCAAAGCTGCTTCCCAAGGAAGCGGATGCGAATACGTCCTGGTATGTTAATGGTGCGCGCAGCGGCATGGCTGGCCGCTGGCTGGAGCGCGCATTGGATTGGTCCCTGCATTACAAGGTGGCCGCCATCTGTTTGGCATTGAGCTTACCACTTGCCGGTTTTCTGAGTTTTCCAACACTGATCGCGCAGTTTTTTCCAGGTACGGACAGAGATCAGATGTATGTGCAAGTTAAGTTACCCGATGGGGCATCCATCTACCAATCGCGAGAACTGGCGCTACGCGTTGATGATTTTCTTAGAGAAGACGGCGATATCCGCCGCATCGACTGGTCAATTGGCGAAAGCGCACCGGCGTTTTACTACAACATGTACCGCAATAAAGACGGCATCGCTTCTTGGGCGGAAGCATTGGTGTTTACCAAAAATGCCAAGGTGACAGATGATTTGGTTCGCCGTTTGCAACCGAAGCTTGACCGTGCGTTTCCAGAAGCTCAGCTAATCGTCAGGGGCTTGGACCAGGGACCGCCTGTATCAGCACCAGTGGAAATAAAAGTAGTAGGCCCCGATTTGGATACGCTGCGACGATTGGGTGAAGAACTGCGATTGCGCATGGAAAACGTACCTTCTGTTACCCACAGTCGCGCAGACATTATGGGTGGCGCGCCTAAGATTGAGTGGCGCATGGACGAGGAAGAACTGCGGCTTGCTAATCTACAGCTGGCGGATGCTTCGCGCGCCTTGAACAATAGCCTGGTAGGGCTTAATGGCGGGGAAATGTTGGAAGACATTGAGCGCATTCCTGTGCGTGTGCGTCTCGCCGAAAACCGCTCAGATAAGCTGGCGCAAATTGAAGGCATATATGTTCCGCTGGGTGTAAGCCAAACCACAGGTTCAGGTCCTGGATTGCTAATGTCGTCGCTGGGAGATGCCGAACTCGTTCCGTCTCAAAGTGCGATCAGTCGAGAAAATGGTGAGCGCATCAATACGGCTCAGGCCTTTCTAACGCGAGGGGTTCTGCCAGACCAGGCACTGAGCTATTTGCTGGAAGATCTTGAAAAAAACCCGATAGTGATTCCACCAGGCTATAGGCTGCAAGTGGGTGGTGACGCGGACATGCGGGAGAACATTGTAGGCCATTTGATAAGCCCCATGGGCGTAATCATCGCCGCAATGGTCGTAGTCATTGTTCTAACATTCAATTCTTGGCGCTTGTCAGCCATTGCTGGGTTTGTTTGTATTTGCTCGCTTGGCCTAAGCTTGCTGGCATTGGCACTGTTCCGTTACCCATTTGGGATTCAGGCAATTATTGGGGTGATTGGATCTATTGGAGTGTCGATCAATGCCGCCATCATTATCATGACAGCTTTGCAGCGCGATGCGAGTGCGGCGGCAGGAAGTCTGCTAGCAATTCGCAATGTGGTGATGGATTCAAGTCGACATATCGTTTCAACCACCGTGACAACTTTCGGTGGTTTTCTGCCACTTATATTGGCTGGCGGCGGGTTTTGGCCACCGTTTGCCACAGCGATCGCCGGCGGTGTGTTACTGTCTACACTGGTGTCATTCTTTATGGTACCGCCACTGTTTGCCGCGCTTAATCGACCTTCGCCCATAACTCAGGTGCGACCGATTGAAGAGCATAAATCAATAATAGATGTGCCAACCCTGGGGGTTGCCAATGGCTAAGCAACAATTTGCAGACCGAACTTACCACCACGGGGCGCTGCACGATACATTGATACAGTCAGCTTGGGAAATGATTGATCTGCACGGTGTTGAGAGCTTTACCATTGTTGACGCGGCTCAGCAGGCCGGCGTTAGCAAGGCTGCCCCATACCGGCATTTTAGAGATCGTGATGCTCTGATCGATGCTGTGGTTGATTCCGGTTTCGAAAAACTGGGTGCTATGGTGCAGGAAGCCGTGCAATCTTATGAGACCGGTTCTAGAGAAAAGATCATTACCGGTGGACTTACGTACATTCGCTTCTTTCATCAGCACCCTGCATTCTTTGACCTGATGTTTCGTGGTGCAAGCGATGAGGACACGTCAACTGATCATTCCACGCGGCCGCAATGTTTGCAGATGCACATAGATGCGGTTAGCGCATGGTGCTATCGTGCCGGTGTGCCCGAAGATATGGTTGTGGACACGGCCATTAAAATGTGGGCGACGGTTCATGGTATTGTGAGTCTAAGTTTAAACAGCACTTTAAGACGTGCTTGCGTTGAGACCGATATAGAAGAGTTGTTGCGGTCATTCAGCGATACCTTTCTTGACGGTATTGAAGCTTCTTGCCAATTACTTGAGTGACCTTTGATTATGATCGAAATTAAACCACCCGCCCTGCGACAGATAGTCGGCGAGGGCTTAACTGGTTTGGAGCTACCCAGACTGTTGGCTGCTGCACCACTGCTTGCGCTGCAAAATCGTGGCAATCGTCGGCCGGTAATGGTGTTGCCCGGTTACGGTGCAAGTGATGCGTCCACCATTCTGCTTCGCTCGTACCTATCCTGGCTGGGTTATGACGTTCGTGGCTGGGGGCTGGGAACAAATGGCGGCAACGTGGCGCTGCTTCTTCCCGACGTGCAAAACGCCGTAGAGCAAATGCATAAGCAAGCCAATCAAGCCGTACACTTGATTGGCTGGAGCCTTGGTGGCGTGCTGGCGCGTGAGGTGGCGCGCAATAATCCAGTGGCCGTTCAACAAGTGATTACTATGGGCAGCCCAATCATCGGTGGGCCGAAGTACACCAGTATGGCTAAGATCTACCTAAACAATGGCGTTGATCTGGACGAAATAGAACGTCGCATTAGCGAACGGGATAGAACACCCATTAAAGTGCCCGTTACGTCAGTTTATTCAAAGAATGATGGGGTTGTCGCTTGGCGGGCCAGTATTGATCATATGACGCCTGGCGCAGATAACATTGAGGTACGCACAACTCATCTTGGGTTTGGTTTGTCGCCTGAAGTTTTCAAACTATTAGCAAAAAAACTGAGCCGTACATGATCAGACGATCGTGGGAGCCACCGGCGACTGTGAGCAAGCCGATCGCTGATGTGTCTGTCGCAATGATGCAAGGCTATATTCGATCCGCGCGCAAACGCGGGATTGGCATGATGCATACCGCCCGCCCTTTCAGTTATTACCGCAAGGTGTTCTATTCAGGGCAATCGAGCAATAAAGTGATTCGCGCATTACAAGGCAAGCGAGTGGTAGATGTTGGTTGTGGTTACACACCATACGCAACGGATTCTATGTTTCGTGCATGCCATGATGCCAACATCGAATTCTTTGGGGTGGACCCGCTGATTCAAAAAGACATCACATTTAGCGTTCGGGCCAGAATATTGGCAAGAGCGACCGGCGGGCGAGGGCGGTTTAGCACCAGTGCCCCCGGTATTGAACGAGCAATCTCAACAACGGCCGACGATATGCCGTTTGACGATAGCAGCGTTGATGAGATTCTTTGCAGCTATTTGCTGTTTGTATGGATTGAAGATGAGCAGGTACTTGCCGATATTCTGGACGAATTTTTGCGCGTACTTAAGCCTGGCGGTGTGGCGAAAATTTTTCCACAACAAACTTGGCGCCAATACGAATTTAGCAATCCTCGCCTCGATGCGTTATTAAGCGAGTTCGACCTTTTACAAACCTTTGTTCATGGTGGACATGATTGGCGCGTACAACCTGCGATGCTTACCAGGCTCACGCGTAAGAGTTAATACCCTACTTATTCCCATCAGATCATAGGATCTTATGAATCTACGATTTTGTGTTATCGGGCAGCGCATAAGCAATCACGTAACCGCCTTTGCCATCAATGTTGCTGCCAGAATCCTTATAGGTTCCGGTGGCAGGGTCACGTGGGTAACGCCAACTCGGGTTCGGAACGGTAACAATCAAATACTGTCGACCTGATTGTTGCGACACATACGTCATGGGTGTTGCTTGACCATTACCTGGCAGATCGGCAGACCACTTGATATCTCCGGTCCTCAGATCATAGGCTCTAACGGTTCGGTCCATGGTAGAACTTATGAACGTTAGCCCGCCGCGAGTGGTTACCGTACCAGCACGTACCGCAACGCCTACTTCAAATGGTAAACCAGATCGCCAACCAAAAGGCCCTGATTCGTTCATGCTGCCCAACGGTCGGCGCCACAACAATTCCTTGGTGTTAAGATCCATAACCGCTATTTCTGACCAGGGTGGCTCAAAGCAAGGCACGTGCGTTCCAAGCAGCGACATAAATGGCAGGGTTAAGCCGTAGTAGCGAATATGGCGATGATCATATGGGTCTTCGCCATCGGGCTCATAATGCTCGGGCATTGGGCTGTCGGCGTCGTAACGAACTGCGGGGTGTTCCCCGCCTAACAACAGTTTTGCACGTGGTCCGGCTTCCGCCACTTGTTGGGGCGTCACCAGCAATACTCGATTGGCTAATCGCATAGGCGCAGCGACAAGTAAGCCGTTATCAGCATCCACTGACACGCTGCCCCAGTTAAACCCGCCAAAATTTGCTGGAAATTGCAGGCTGCCCTGAGCTGTGGGCGGGGTGAACAAACCTTCATAACGGGTTCGCTTAAACTCAACGCGACACAGCAACTGATCCACGGGGGTTAGGCCCCACATGTCTCTCTCCCGAAGCTGTGGGTGAAAGTTTGGCAGTGGTGAAAACGGTTGTGTTGCCGACAGATAGTCTCCCAGTTCAGGGCTTTGTGGCACCGGTCGCTCATCAATGGGATACACGGGTTTGCCATCACGCCTGTCCAGCAAAAATACATCACCTCGTTTTGTCGCGACGGCAACTGACGGTACCAGCTGACCCTCATGCTCTACGTCAACCAGCACCGGTTGCGCGGGTAAGTCATAATCCCAGATATCGTGGTGCACGGTTTGGAACTTCCAGCGCGGCGTGCCGGTTTTACCTTCAAGTGCGACCAGGGCTGATGACCATTCGTCATCGATCTTGCGGCGCACACCGCCCCAGTAATCGGGTGATGCATTACCGGTGGGCGCGTAAATCAAATCGAGATCGGCGTCGTAGCTCATCACTGTCCAGACATTCGGCGTGCCGCGTGTGTACTCCTCGCCGTCGGCGGGCTCAGTGGTGTTACCAGGTCGACCAACATCCCAGGCCCAGACAAACTCACCACTGATTGCATCGAAGGCTCGAACCACGCCAGAGGGCAGGCCCAAATCCTGTGAGTCCAGTACCAAGCCGCCAACGACCAGAAGGTTGTTGACCACAAGGGGAGGTGACGTTACATAATATTGATTCGGCAAATGCTCACCCAAGCCTTTGCGCAAATCGACCTGGCCGCCATCGCCAAAGTTGGCACAAGGTTTTCCTGTTGAAGCATCTACTGCGATCAAGCGCGCATCGACCGTACCCGTCACAATGCGTGTTTGGCATTGCTGACCTTCAAACTCCGCAGGTGCTTCAAAATAACTGACTCCGCGGCAAGTCAGTGCGTACTGGTGCTCAGCCGGTGCGGTGGCTTTCGGGTCATAGCGCCAGACTTCTTCGCCGCTCTCGCTATCCAAAGCCATCAACACGTTCCGCGCGCCGCATAGGTACAAACGCTCACCAACTTGCAGCGGTGTCATTTTAAAGTCGTCTTCCACGCCTGTTCTGTAGCGCCAGGCTTCTTCCAGTGAGCCAACGTTTTTGACATTAATCTGTGCAATCGCCGCAAACCGGCTGCCACCCGCATCATTGCCATAATGGCGCCAGTCCGTTGCTGTCGCGAGGTTTGTATTTTCGCGCACGGTGCCAGATCCGTTTTGCTCATGACCTTGCGCTGCCGCTATCAACAGAATGGCCGCAGATGCCAGAAGTGGTGTAAGTAGCCAGTAATGCTTGGTAGCCGCTGAATCGCTTAAACTGGTGCGGTACAGAGGTGTGAAAAACCAGAGCGCGATGACCATCCAGAAAGCAAGGCGTGGCAGCAGGGCGAGAAAATGTAGACCGGATTCATAAACAGACCACAGCAAAGTGATCGCAAGTAGCGCGCCCAACAGCTGTAGGGCATTTTGATGGCGTTTGTACAACGCGACAACGCAGGCACCACTCAACAAGCCTGCGACAATGTAGTAGAAACTGCCGCCAAGATAGGCGAGGTAAGCGCCCAGCAGCGTCAGATATATAGATACCAGGCCTAAAAAACCATAAACCGCGCGATAGGCGATAAGACTCATCATTTCGTAGTGTTCCTCGGAGTTTGTAAGCCATTGTCTTTGAAGTTTTGTGCGCTAAGTGGTGAGCTTGCCGGCAGGCTTTGAAGTACGAGCAGATTGCCATCCAGATCTCGGCCGACAAGCGTGGGTACATCGTCCAGCGTGTGTCGCTCATGCACTATTTGACCACCGGCAAGCAACAATCGCTCGCGAGCCGCCGTCAGGTCGGCGACGTCAAACGCAATCATATTGTAACCAGGAGCGTCCAGCGGCCTGGGTGAATCCGGTGCTTCGGTGGCATGGCTATGGTATTGAATCAGTTCCAACTCCAGATTCCGCACTTGAAACCAGGCCATCTCGATTTCTGAACCGGGCATTCCAGATACTTGGTCTATCTTGTCGCCAGATAATTTAATCAGTCGGCCGGCGCGGCGAGGATTTTCTTCCTGCAACAACACAGAGTAGAACTCGACTGCTAGCTCAATGTTGGGCGTTGCCAGCGACACATGCCGAATACGGAACTGATTGGCAGGCGGCTCCGGAAGATCCAGGGCACTTACATTGACGTGTTCAACTTCAAACATTATGCCATCCAGGTCGTGCGCATAGGCGTAGCGCACTGGATTGGCAGGGTTCAGTGAAACCATCTCGCGCTCGCCAATAGGCGTTGCGCCGCCTTCCAGAAAACGCGGGTAGCTTTCAGTTTTTTCATCCACCTGGTAGCAGACATGGGCAATTCCAGGCCCATGCACAGGAACCGGGCCAAGTTCCTTGCCTTGCGCTGACGGCTCGCTAAATTGCATAAACCGAAGTTGCGCATTGCTGGAGCGCATTAGACGTGTCGATACCCTTGTATCTTTCTGACCGCTCAGCGCATTAATTAGTGGTGAGCCGTTTAACGAAGTCTGCTCTGTCAACTGCAAATCGGCGGCAGTTCGATAAAGCTCAGTGGCCACCTCCAGATTGCTCACGCTCACGCCGACGTAATTGATACCGCGCACGATGGCGTTGTCTGGCCGTGTGGACTCGCCGCCAGACGCAGCAAGCAATACCCATACCGCAATTCCGGCACCCAACGCGAGCAGTCCGATACCAAGCAACAGCCTCTTTGCCAGTTTGCTCATAACTTCTTTACTCCACGCTCACGTTGTCAATGTTGCCTTACTCAAAGTTAAAGCTGACTTCGATGCCAAAGGTTCTGGGTTCAAGCACGTTTACGCTGCGGAAGCGACCGACCAAAGGGCCATCCTGGCCGCGGCGAATGACGTCATCATTATCCAGCGCGTTTTTTACGTAGAGCTTGGCAGTCCAGTTAGCCAACTGCGGAGTAATATACAGCTGTACGTCAGTTTGCGACCAGGAATCTATTTGATCCGACGGCTTGTTGAAGCCATTGGCAAAATATTCGTCTTGCCAAAAGTGATCCAGTCGTGCGGTAAGATCAAAATCTTCCATCATCGTAAAGGTGTAGCTGGCGCCAAACTTGAAAGAGACTTCGGGCGAGTTATTCAGCTTGTTCCCATTGACGTCCTTGATGACCAAACCACTGCCGGTAAAGCGCGGGTTGCCATCGGCGTCTAGCGCCTGAACAGTACCTGGTGCAATACCTAAGGGATCGCCTTCATCCGCAGACTGAAAATCATCGAGCTCTGCGCTAAGCAAAGACACCGCCAGATCAATCTGCAACGCTTCGCTGATAGTAAACGCAAACTCACCTTCAGCACCGAAAATCGTCGCGTCTGAATTGGTGGTCACTGCCGACGTTTCGCTAACCTGGCCAATCTGCAAGTCCTGGTAGTCGTAGTAAAACGCGCCGAAGTTGGCCGTTATTCGACCATCCATAAACTGGTTCTTTGAGCCAATTTCAATCGCATCAATAAACTCGGGCTCAAACAACTCCCCGCCCATCGGGCCGCCGGGGTTGAGACCGCCCGCTTTGTAGCCACGGCTAATCGTTGCAAACACCATTGAGTCGTCATTGATGGCGTGCTCCAAAGTGAGCTTGCCGGTGACTTCTTGCCAATTATCCTCTGCGTCTACCCACTCTGGATCCACTAGTACAAGAAACTGCTGCCGTGTGCGAATGGTTTTTTCGTCATCGGTATAGCGCAAGCCTACGGTTAGGGTAGTACTGTCATTCAGATCGAAGTAGCCTTCGCCAAACAATGCGATCGATTCCGTGGTAATCGGATCACTTTCAACATTGAACCACTCAAAATCCGGCGTTAATCCCAGACGCTGTTGAGTGGCCGCAAGTAATGGGTGCGTGATCAACACTTGGCCAAAGCGGTCCTCGTCGAAGTAAAACGCACCGACCATAAAATTGAATCCGCCATCAAACTGTGAGGCAAGGCGAATTTCCTGGGTAAATTGATCGGCTTCCGCCAGGTCGCGGCGGCCTGATAGAATATTGCTGCTGGTTTCGAAATCCCGGCCATTGGCTCTGAATGTTACAGGGGCTGACAACTGTACGTCAGTTGCAAAACGATCGAAATCTGCGAACACATCACTTTCGGAGTCGACATAACCCGTTAGTGACGTGAAGCGATAATTGTCAAACTGATAATTAAACTCCAATGACACGCTGAGCTGTTCAACCTCATAGGTGGGTTCCTGATCGATATTGACCGTGCGGAATTCGTTCGGGTTCACAGAATTGGCAAAGTAATCTCCTGCCGGAAGCAGTGTTCCGCCAAAAAATATATTGTTCAAGGTTTGATAAATGGAGCCGCTTACGTCCGGCGTTTCAAATCCGGCCGACAATGCCGAACAACCTGTCACTGCGTCTTTTGTACACGTGCCTTTGGTCTGACTTGCGCGATCACTATCTTCATTCAAATAGTTAACCACTATATCGGCAGTGAGATTGTCGCCAAACTCAAAAGCGGTTGAGCTGCGCAATTGATACGAGTCACGCCCGTCCACTGAGTTACCGGTGACTATGTTGTCGTTGTAGCCATCCCGGCTGTGGTAGAAGCCGGCGAAACGCTGATTGATATTGCTGCTGATCGGAATATTGATGGCACCCTTGACCCTGGCCGCAGAATAATTTCCGACTTGTGCCGTGAGTTGACCACCGAATTCATCGTGCGGCTTTTTGGTGTGAATGTTCAGGACACCGCCCGTAGTGTTGCGCCCATACAAGGTGCCCTGCGGTCCGCGCAACACTTCAATACGTTCGATGTCAAAGTATTCGCTGGAGACCACCGGTGGGCGATTTATATAAATACCGTTAATGTGATAACCAAGACCATCCTCTGCGGTGCTGGAACCTGCGTTATTACCCACACCGCGAATAGTGATTCGTCTTGAATCAGCAATCAGGTTGGGTACAGAGAATTGCAGATCGGCGACGTCTTCAATGACTCGCTCTTCCAGCGCATCGGCTGTGAAGGCCGACAGCGACATTGATACATCTTGCAGCGATTGTTCTCGTCGCTGTGCCGTCACGATGATCTCTTCAACCAGCGTTGCGCCGTCATTCTGAGCAATTGACGGTTGGGCAATAAGCGGTAGGGCGACTGCGGCAGATAGGGCAGTAAGCTGCGACTTCAACGATGTTATAGGGCTCATGATGGGCATCTCTTTGCGTTTAAGTGGGTATTTTGCGGAATATTGTCTAATGAATATAAAATAATGACAAATTGTCAGTAACTATAAATGTCTTTAATAATAAGGTCAACAGCTTTTATTCGCGGACATAGAAAGGAATAATGGGGTTTAATGATATTTTATTGACAAAAAGTCATTAAAGAATTAGTTTAAGTGCTTTGAAAGTCTGTCGAGAAGGGTATGGATCTAAATTTGAAGGGCAAGAAGGTCATCGTGACCGGTGGAAGCAGGGGGATTGGCAAGGCCATTCTCGACCTTATGGCGGCGGAAGGCGCAAGCATTGCAACCTGTGCCCGAACACCTGAAGTGCTTAAGGCCGTTGTTGATGAATATCAATCCATGGGTGTTGATGCCTATGGCGAGGCAATTGATGTCCGTGATGAGGCGGCTTACCGCGGTTGGTTTGAGCTCGCCGTGGAGCATCTTGGCGGCGTGGATATCTACATAAGTAACGTCACCACCCGACTCACGTCCGAAGGAATCCAACGCTGGACAGATGCATTCGACGCCGATTTTCTGCATCATGTACGCGCCACTGAGCTGGCTATTCCGTATTTGGAAAAAAGTGGCGAAGGCTCTATGGTGTTTATATCGAGCATTGCGGCCGTGATGGCGAATATAATGCCTGTAGAGCGTGAGTACGGAGCGATGAAAGCGGCTTTAACCGCCTATGCGGCCCAGCAAGCGCATCGCCTGGCCCCGAAAAATATTCGCTCAAATTTCGTAAGTCCTGGTCCAATCTGGTTTGAAGGCGGGTTTTGGGATCAAGTTAAGTCTGGACAACCTGAATTGTTTGCCGCGGCAAGCCAGATTTCTGCGATGCAGCGCCACGGCACACCGGAAGAAGTGGCCAAGGCGGTTGTGTTCCTCGCCAGCCCTGCGTCGTCGTATATTACCGGTGCTAACCTACGAATAGATGGGGGCGCACTGAAACAAACGCATTTTTAAGTCTGAGGACCTATGCCCAAAACAGTCGAGAAAAAACGCACGCGTCTATCGCCTGAAGTCAGAAAGTCCATGATTCTTGAGAGGGCCGCCGAGTTGATTGCGGTCGAAGGAGTCTCAGCGGTGAATATGGATCGTATTGGTCGTGAGATCGGTGCCAGCAAGGCACTGGTGTATTCCTACTTCGCTAGCCCAACAGAATTATTGCAAACCCTGTTGCTGCACGAGTACAAGCATTTACGAGCTTTGCAACTGGAAGCGGCTGAAAGCGCGGAAACCTTTGAGCAGCTGGTTCGTCGTATAACCAATGTGTATCTAAGTTACATAGAAGACAGAGGACTTATTTTGGATCGCCTAGCCGCTGAGCCTTCAGTGGCGGATCATGGAGATCCAACGGCCTTCAGCCGGGATACATCAAGAATTTATTTGGGGAACATTTTTGCAGAGACTTTCGGTGTAGACCCCGAAATCGCGCTTGGCGCGGTTGATATCTCTTTTGGTCTACCGGCAGCGGCGGGCAATCTTTTGTCGAAGTCCAATCTGAGCAGGGATACTATTGAAGACCTCACGGTAACAATGATCATAGGCAGCCTGGATTCTGTGCGCAATAATTACGAGACCGCGTTCAAGCGCTTGAAGGGACGAAGCACATTCGACCAAAAGAAACCAGGATGATGGCTCCATGGCCCGGCGCAAAAGTTCGCATTAGCTGATCAAACGATGAACCAAATACACACCTGACTTCGGTGCAGGCAACCATCTTTCTTCTAGCTCAAAACCTGCATCCGTGAACCATGTATGCAATTGAGCTTCTGAAAAAACACCAATGTAAGGCATCAGACCAACGAAGCGCCCAAGCGGAAAAACGTAACGCATCAGTGGCATGAACTCGGAAATACATGGCGTGCTTGTAATCAGCAGTCCTCCTGAATTAAGGAGTGTGCGAATCTTCTGTATTTCTACATCCGGGTTTTGAAGCAGATGTAGCAGGCTGTGAGCCAGTATCACATCAAATGTTTGCGCGGTGTTGATCACGTCGTCTATGGTCGCGATCTCAAAGTTCACATTGGTAATTCCGGCAGCTGATGCTTTTTCCTCGGCAATTGCAATCATCGAATCCGAAATATCGGTCGCCAGAATGTGCTTTACCTTGGGCGCGTGATGCAATGCTGTAGATCCCGTACCGCAGCCCAGCTCAAGCACTTGGTAGTCGGTACTGAGGTAAGCGTCAGAGCGTGTAAGTTTTTCATCGTACACACGCTGATCCGGGACGGGCTTGTTTGAATATCGTTTCGCTATGCGGTTCCAGAATTTGGCATCTTTACGAGCTGATTGACTTAGCATAGTGCTCTCCGCGAGTAATTTGCCTAGGGCGAGCTTGGCAATCGTTTCCTAGCCACGCACACCAAGCTAGTTTGTGCGAACAATCCACTAGCCTCAAGATTCATATTCTCCACCATAAAATCTGATTGTCGCAACCAGCTCTCAACGCCCGATCTGCTGCGCCCGTGCACCCGCCATTTAATCTGGATGTACTTACCCAGCAGCGAGCGCCGCGTGACTGCCGTGACCAACCAGCCACCAGGCTTCAACACGCGATACATTTCCTGCAGCGCATGCGTGGGCTCAGTTATATGCTCGATGACGTGGGCGGCGATTACTACGTCAAACTGTTCGCTCTGATAAGGCAGGCGACACACGTCACCCTGGCGCAAATTCGCGTCCAAACCCGCCGCCTGCAGCCGGTCCGCCGCATGCGTAATCATTGCGGCGGAAATATCGATGCCGTCTAGATGCAATTGCCCCTGCCAGTTTGCCGCAAATGCAAGCGAAAATGCCCCTGTGCCTATGCCGCAGTCCAGCAACTGCAGTGCTGCATCGGTTGGTGGCACATCCATTTGCTCAATGATTTGCTTAAACGCGCGATGGTAACCGCCTCGGTACCCAAGCCGTCCCAGCAAGTTGTGCCATCTGGATGAGACGTGATCATATTGTTGACTTAGCTGGCGTTGGCTCAGGGGTTCGCGTCGAATCGAAAACTGCCAGGAGCCTAAGGCGGCTTCTATAAATGGGATGGTTCCCCGGCTAAATTGCGTCATCACTTTGTACTCAGTTGCGAGGTGTACTAGATTAGCTATACGATTTCGATAAAGAAATCCACAATATTGCATTCTTGGTATACGAAAATATATGAACTGGTCGTCGATCTCCTTTGATTGGAATCATATACGCTCATTTTTGGTGACAGCGGACGAGGGATCTTTGTCTGCGGCTGCACGTGCGCTCGAGCTGTCACAACCTACTTTGAGCAGGCAGGTAAACGCACTTGAAAATGAGTTGGGCGTTACGCTGTTTGAGCGCGGCAATCGGAAAATGCAGTTGACCGGGGCAGGCACGGAGCTTCGCGAACAGGCGGCCGCAATGGGCCGAGCCGCACTGGAGTTATCGCTGATCGCGTCTGCTCAATCCCAGGCCGTAGAAGGCGTTGTTAGAATCACGGCAACAAATATGGTTGCCACACACCAGTTGCCGCCCATTCTCGAAGCGCTGCGCGAAGCAGCGCCAGCAATTGAAATAATTGTGCAGGCGTCCAATGATATTCAGGATATTTCAAAGCGTGAGGCTGACATCGCAATCCGCCACGCTAGGCCAACTAATAGCGAGCTGATTGGAAGATTAGTGGCTAAAACCACCGCGCACATGTATGCCTCTGCAGACTATCTGGACCGCATTGGTCGCCCGCAGAGTGCCAGTGATTTAAGTAACGCGGACTTCATCGGATTTGAGCACGCGTCGCAAATGCTGCCCGCATTCCACGATATGGGTGTGCACGTTACGCGAGAAAATTTCAAGATTTGCACGGCCAGTGGTACAGCGTCGCTGGCTTTTGTTCAACAAGGTCTTGGCATCGGTTTTTTTGCGACCGAAATAGCCGATCAAATTCCAGGCCTGGAAATGGTGATGGAGACCTTGCCGCCTTTTGACGTGCCTATCTGGCTGGTCACCCACCGTGAGCTACACACCAGCCAGAGAATTCGCTTGGTCTTTGATTTGCTCGGCGAGCATCTGGCGATAGCGAGTTGACACTTAAGTCACAGGTTGCGCAATTCGACAAATCGCTTTACGTCAGTGCGAACGAGCATCCAGAGCTTTCAGAATTTCCAAATGACGTTCCTTGGTTAATGCATAGCGAGTATAAAATATCATTGCCAACAACGCCGCAATTCCCATGAGCGGTCCGGACACAATCCCCAGTCGAACAATTACGTCCTGATCTACCTGGCCGGGCACTGCGTCATAAGGCATGTGCACAAACACGTCCAGGCCAACGCCGGCAACAAAGTGGCCAAACGAATTGGCTGCTTTGGCAAAGAATGCTCTGGCGGAATACACAAGGCCTTCTTGCCGCCGGCCGGTGCTGAGCTCAAGTTCATCAGTGATATCGCCCAGCATGGCTAAGATGGCGACCGATGCGATCGCTGTTGAAAACGCCAAAATAGCGGTATTGGCCACCAACAATGGCAACAATAAGTCGGAGTGATTCTCTGGGAATACACCAAGTAATCGAAGATCTATGGGCAACTGAGCGAAAATGGCCATCGAAAGCAATGCGGCAATGAGAACAGGCTTTCGATCAAAGGTGTCCATCAGTTTGGGTGCGAGAATAGCACCAGTAATCACGGCGGGTAATCCCGCTAGCCCGAACCAGCGGATATCTTTAGGCTTTAGCTCCCAAAAGTAGGTATTTACGAAGGTGTCAAACGTCTCTTTGAAGCCGACTGAAATCATAAAACCAAAGAAGCCAAGCAACAGATACCGATAGTTTCGATTGTCCAGTAGGCTTAGAATTTCGCGAAAGAAAAGCGCTGGTGACAATACCGCCCTTTTTTCAGGTGCCGCACTCAAATACGGAATCTGACTGAAAGTACCTAATGCACAGATCCAGATTGTGCACAGCACCAATCCGCAAGTAGTGAAGACAAGCGGGCCGTAGGCATCGGCATTGAGGTGGCTGGGCACAACCACACCTTGAGAATTGACAGACTCACCTGCGAGAAAATATCCCCAGGCGGTGAAAGAGAAAAGAGCCGCGGCAGCGTAGGCAAAGACGGCATTGTAACTGAATAGACGTGACCTCTCTCTAGCCTCACGCGTTAATTCACCACCCAGAGCCAAGTGTGGAATAGTGTAGAACGTGAGGAATAAACGGCCCACAATTGTCCATCCCACAAGCCAGGTAAACAATAACCACTGATTAGCTGCAGCCGCTGACTCTGTGTTCTGCCACAGGACGTCCGGAGGATTAAACACGCAGTACACGGCTAAGGCGATCGGTATCGGCGCCAAGAACAAGAACGGGTGACGCCTGCCAAAACGCCTTGATTGAAAGCGATCGGACACGATCCCAATGATAGGGTCAGAAACAGCGTCACTGAGCAGTGCCAACATGATAGCGGCACCGATGAGAGAATTGGATAAACCAATTGCTTGATTGTAGAAAATGGTGACGAAGGCATTGAACATGCCGAAAAATACGGCTTCTGCGACCGCGCCCACGCCAAACGCCAATTTGACGGAAACGGAAAGTACCCTTACCTGCGTATTCATATTGTTATTGCAACCGGTGGTCAAATTGGTGAATAAATAGTAGACCTGCTGAATTCGGAATTGCGCGGAACTCACCCTATATCTTTATTATATATTTAGTCAATAAAAATCGCGGGTTCATTATAAGGGTCTGGCGCTTTGGTTCATCTAACCCGAGACCTAGAGAAAATCTACTTTCTTCAGACCGATGAGGACCCGAGATAAAATATATTATTGACTCATGGTTTAATAAGGCTTATGGTTTATATTATAGATATTCTATAACTAACGATCAGGTGGGTATTCTTATGTCTCATATTGAAAATCGAGTTGTCCATGATGCTGATGCGCATTTAATAGAGCACGATGGTTGGCTGGAGAGCTACGCCACCGAGCATGTTGCCAAGCACCTTGACCCAGGCCTTATTCCTTTGGACACACCGGCACTGGTGCCCATTATGAAAGAAGCCAAAGAACGGGTTGCCGGCGCAAACCCTGAGTTAACAGCAGAACTGAAAGCTAACTTACTCGGTCACAAACTAAAGCTTAAGCAATGGCCCGCATTTGGCGCGATTGACAGTTCAGAGCGAAGTGAATCACTGGATATACTCGGGATCAGCTCCCAGCTCATATTTCCATCCATTGCCGCTTCTCGTTTTGCAAGACACACAGACATGGATATTGCCTATGGGGGGTGTGAGGCACTCAATAGAGCGATGGTTGATTTCTGCAAAGACGACCCACGCATGCTGCCTGTTGGCTATATGGTTCTTAGAGACCCACAAAGAGCATTGCAAGGCGCCAAGCAAGCCATAAAAATGGGGGTTCGAGCTCTGTGGATTGGCAGTGATGCCTTTGAAGGACGTGCACCATCGCATGTTGCTTACGACCCTTTGTGGGCAGTGCTTGAAGAGGCAGGTGTGGCCGCTACATTGCACATTGGCAGCGGCAAAAACATGACCGACGAGTACATGAATACCGGCGTCGAAAGAGACATGAGCTTGAGGCTGTCCAATATTGAAACCACTAGAGCAAAAGATCTCAATGTTCTGCACCACTCGCCAGAGCGCTGGTTGACCTGCATGATCTACGACGGCGTACTTGAACGGTTTCCAAAATTGAGAATTGGCCTGATTGAACTCGGTGCCAACTGGGTTCCGGCGATGCTGCAAAATTTAGACATGGGCGTTGCCGAACTGGGTAAATTTGATGCTGATCTCAAGAAACTCTCAATCAAGCCGTCTGAGTATGTTCAGCGCCAAGTGCGCGTAACGCCTTTTCATATGGAAGATACCGGCTGGATTCTGCGCAACGTTGGCCCGGACATCTTGATGTTTAATACGGACTATCCGCACCCTGAAGGTGGCAGCGATCCATTCGGAGATTTCGAGCGCAGCCTTGATGCGGTGGGCGCAACACCTGTAGAGCTTGATAACTTCTATACCCACAATTTCGAGTATCTGATGGGTATGTGAATTTGAACTCGGCTGTAAAATGGCACGACACTAGTGATCAATGGCATTCACCATACGGGTATTTCGGTACCCGATCTCGACCAGGCCATCGCATTTTATGAGCAGTTCGGTGCCTTTGAGACAATGCTTCGTTTCAGCGTGCCCGACACCGCTGAAAATCGACAAGCCGCCGCCGTAAGTCACAGCGCCGCCAAAGTGGCTTGGCTACGCAGTTCAACCGGGTATGTGGAGTTACTGGAATTCGAGCAACCCGGCAATGTAGGAGCGCCACCTCCGTCCGTGAATGACACTGGTGTTCGCCACATCTGCGTGCAATCACAGAATGGGCGCGCGCTTTTTGAAAAGGCAAAACGTGCTGGTGCGCACTCCCACGCCAACCCCGTTGAGTTGGGCACTGGGAATCTTTATGCGTATGTGCGCGACCCGATGAATAATGTGATTGAATTGGAGGGTATCCCGACCGCCACTGATCAAGCCGCTTCAGTGTGGTATGCGCACACTGCCTATGTTGTTGAAGACATGGAGTTGATGCTTAGGTTCTATGAGAATCTCACTGGTTACCAGCGAAGTCAGCAAGGTATGTTCGGCCCCGGGGTTCTTTATGACACGGTATCAGGCTTGGATAACACGTGTATTGAAGGCGGCTGGATCCCACTAGGAAATACAAACTTAGAATTTTGGAAATACAAAACGCCGCAAAGTAAAAAAAGAGCCCCTGCCACAGCAAGCGACCTTGGTTTTACGCACACGTGCTTTGAGGTGAAGAGTGTAGAAACAATGGTTGATGCACTGTTGGCACAAGGTGTTCATTTCCTCTCTGCACCTCTAGAGTCCGACGCATCCAAGGTGGTGTTTTGTCTCGACCCAGAAGGCAATCTTGTTGAGCTGATTGAGTTTGTGCGCACTGATTCCGCTTTATCAATCAGCGCACTGACCGCGTAACGCTCTGTAGCTGCCATAGAGAACTTGAATAAATCAAAAGGCATCAATGATCGCATGCAAGTTTTTTTTAAAATCGCCTAAGGCGGAAGCTCCCAACTCTTGAAACATTGATTTGGGGTGACTGTCGGCGAGCGCCCACAGTTCTTCGGCTTTTTGCAGTCCGTCATTGGTCAGATGGTAGCCCTCATTCCGCTGTGCAACCAATCCGCGTGACATCAAATGGTCTAACAGTAGCGCAATTTCCGATTCAGGCATGTTGGGTATTTCTGGCACACCCGCACGAAACTGTTGAGGGTTGTCACTGAGGCTGAATATAGCCCTGGCTTCACTCACAGTCAGCCCCAGCGCTTGTTGCTTTGGCAAGTAGCCGGCTTGATACACGTGCAGTGCCTTCAGCATGAGGTAGTAAACATTGTCGTTGAGTCGTCCAATGTTGGTGGACTCATCCGTCGCGTTTGGTTCCGAGCCCTTTTGGCCCAACGGGTGGTTGGATACGAGTGAATAAGTACCTTGATGGTAACAGAGAGGTGAGCGCCCCAGATCTTCAAACCCGATTACCTTACCCAGCAAAATCCAATGATCGCCTCCTTCAAGCTTGTCGAAATTCTCGCATTCAAAGGTCGCGGCGCAACCTGCCAGAACAGGGCTGCCCTTGGCGCCTCGCACCCAATCAACACCTTCAAATTTATCGGCTTGCATTCTAGCGAAGCGATTCGATAAATCGATTTGATCGGCCGCCAATATATTAACCGCGAAGTGAGTCGCGGAATCAAACACATCAACGCTTCGGGCATTTTTGTCGATAGACCAAAGGATCAAAGGAGGTTCCAATGATACTGAGTTAAAGCTGTTCGCGGTCATTCCAACGCGTTGCCCGTCAGCGTTTTCTGCCGTAATTACCGTTACTCCGGTCGCGAAGTTACCAAGGGCGCGTCTGAGCGCCTGTGAATCGAAGCCTATATTCATCTTCTCTCCTGAGCTTACGCGTTCACGCATCCCTGCTTTGGATTGTAATGGATGATCATTGGGTTAGTATATATTACATAAGATATATAATAAAAGAAGCCGGTGAGTCTATTTCTATGGGTTTGCATTTAATATATGAACTATATAATATAAGAGCATCGTTACTACAGGAGATACGCAAATGAGTTACGCCCAGCATCGCCGAATAATTGACGCCGACAGTCACGTAATTGAATTAGACAGCTTCCTGAGAAATGCCGCCGCAGAGGCTGATTTGGCCTTGCTGCCGGATATGGATCAGCAAGACGTGCTGCCTGTTACGCATGAAAGAATGGAGGCTGGCAAAGCATTGTTTGAGCGTCGACAAAACGGTGATAAAGAACTGATCGCAGATTGTGAAGAAAAGGTCGTCAGCGATATTTTGGGCGGCTGGGGCAGGCTGGGTTCCTTCGACCCAGTAGAGCGCAGTCGCGCTATGGATATCTTCGGTTACGAACTGCAGTGGGTGTTGCCCACTTTTTCGTTCCATCAAGTTGCGCACGCGGATCAGCCGGACGTACTTGAGGCCGGCGCCCGTACTTTAAACAAAGCAATGGGCGATTTCTGTTCTCACGATGACCGTCTCAAGGCAATTGGCTATTTACCGCTAACCTTGGGACCGGATATTGCGTCGAGGTTAATGCAACAAGGTTTTGCGGACGGAATTTACACCTTCATGGTTGATACCAGCGAACCCAATCCAGACAAACAAAGCTTCACACACAAGGACTTTGATCCTGTATGGGCTGGCTTTGTAGAACAAGGTGTGCCCTTTGGAATCCATGTGGCTGCGAATGGGCAGCACAACCCCGTACCCGGCAGTTTCCGCAATAATGGCAAAGAGTTGTTGGAGTTGGGTGGCGACGCGCCCGCTTCCGAACTGGGCTTGGTCACTATCTATCATCACGCTCAAATATTCCTTTCAGCACTCATTTTTGACGGAGTGTTTGAACGTCACCCTGATTTGAATGGTTTATGTATGGAGCACGGCGCATTTTGGTTACCGTCCTGGCTACATGCACTGGATTTCACGCAGCGGGCGTATTTCGTAAAGCGCAAGTTTGCGCAAAAACCGTCTGATGTTGCCCGCAAGCACTTACGATTTTCTCCATTCGCCGGTGAACCAGTCGGTTGGATAATAGAAAATGTGGGGCCCGATATGTTGGTGTTTGCCTCCGACTTCCCGCACCCCGAAGGTGGCCCTGACCCTATTGGCCGATTCGAAGCCACGATGCAGAATTGTAACGAAGAAACCATGAGTGCGTTCTACCATGGCAATATGGAGAAATTAATGGGCATTAAGGCAACGGCCTAAAGGCAGAGGCCGTTAGTTACGCCGGCTTAGTCGCGGAAGTGTTATGATTCAACGCTTTTACCGCAGTAAGTGTATTGAGTGATCTGCTTCGTTTTGCGGTAATTAGTAGTGACCGTTTATTTGCCGTAGGAATGCTTACAATGTCTTCAAAAAAGAGGGTTCGATTGTCACCGGTAGCGAGGCGTGCGCAGCTGCTGGACAGCGCCGCCTCTCTTATTCAGCGCAAAGGTCTGTCGAATTTCACAATGGACGCCCTGGCTACTGAAGCAGGCGTAAGCAATCCATTGATCTACAAATACTTTGATACCCGAATAGAGTTGCTTCAGGAATTGCTTAGCCGTGAGTATGAAACCTATAGCAGAGACGTTAGGGAGAAAATTTCACAGGCGCAGACGTACGAAGAGATAACTCGACTATTTGTCGCTTTGAACTTTGAGCAAGCGTTGAAGGGCGATATTCTATCTCTGCTGCGTAATCAACCCGATATCCGAGTAGCGATCGCGGAGCGCGTCGCGATAGAAGACCGCAGAATTGGTAGGTTTCTGGTTGAAAAATTGGCTGAGTCTTACCCGATGACTATCAAGCAAGCGGAACATCTGGTCACCATGTCCGCTGGCGCATCGCAAGCGGCCGCGCACCGGTATTGCCATGCAAAGCGAAACAAATCCAAGCTAATCGAAGATACTGTGCGGTTTATTTTTGGCGGCATGGGCGATTTTCTCTCCTAGCGTACTTTTGATCGACTCCTCGTGGTGCCTAATCTGATGCTTTGGCGGATCACGGATTTTATTATAGAAATAATATAATTAACTATTGACGCCTAACGCAAAAAACGTTACTTTTGTGTCTCAATTTTAATTGCAGTCGCTCGATTGTGGCTGCCAGTTTATTCATAAAGAGAGAATAAGATGCTCAATAAGTTTCGCAATCTTGCTTGTTCCCAATTTGTACCTCGCATCGCGTTTGCGATGACGTTTGGTGGAGTGTGCGCGCTGACCAGTCAAACAGTTTCTGCTCAGGGCCTGGAAGAAATCATCGTCACTGCGTCTAAACGAGCACAAACCTTGCAGGAAACTCCAATTGCGGTCATGGTTACATCCGGCCTGGCGATTGAACAGGCGAAGGTGTTCGATATCGCGGATTTGCAGGCGCTGGTGCCTACGCTGAAGGTAAGCAGCAGCACCAGGGTATCCGGGCAATCATTCTCAATTAGAGGGTTTGGCAGCCCAACATCTTTGGGTACAGAGCCGTCGGTTGGTGTATTTGTTGATGGCGTGTTTCGTTCCAGGGCCACGGGCGCTCTGGCCGACTTACCGAAACTTGAACGTATCGAAGTGCTTAGTGGACCGCAAAGTACCCTGTTTGGTAAGAATGCATCGGCGGGAGTGATCAGTATTGTCACAGCGCCACCGACTCACGAACGCAGCGGTAGCATTGAGGCCAGCGCGGGTAACTACAACCATTTTGGTATGAAAGGCCGGATTACTGGCGGTGTCAGTGACACCTTGGCGATGAGCTTGTCGGGCGGTTTCAATGAGCGAGATGGTTATACCGAGCACATCAATCCCTTGTTTCCTGATTTACCTGATGTGGATGACAGAAGTCGTTGGAACCTTAGAGGACAAGCATTGTGGGAACCCAATGACACGTTTAGTTTACGTGTTATTGCTGATTTCAGTGACATTGACGAAATCTGTTGTGCGCAAACCAATGTTATTCAAGGGCCAACTCAGGGTGCCTTCGTCGCATTGGGTGGAACCATACTGGATGATTCGGATCCGTTCCATAGAACATCATTATTTCACTCCTCGCCGACCAGCGAGATAGAAGACAGTGGTTTGTCAGTGCACGCAAACCTTGCGTTCGAACATTTCACATTGACATCGATTACAGCGCTTAGAAGCAATGAGGTCAGAACGGGCGGCCATGTTGGCGGGACGTCAATTAATCTTGCCACTGGCACGGGTACCACCGAGATCGACGCGTTCAGCCAGGAACTGCGATTAACATCAAGTCATGATGGCCCGTTTAGCTGGATTCTGGGCGGCTTCTTCTATGACGAAGAGGCTATAAATGACAACACATTTACTTACGGTGAGTTTCTTGCCCCGTATGTCAACTTTTTGGTCGGTGGGCAATTAGGCCTGATTGAAGGCGCATTCGGCTTTCCTGCCGGCAGCTTCTTAGCGGAAGGTACCAACGTAGACTATTCGCAAGGGCAGGACAACACAGACTATTCGGTGTTTGGCACAGTTGACTACGCAGTAACAGACGCCTTAACAGCAACGGTTGGATTAAATTACACGCGCGACAAGAAAGAAGCGTTTCTTGAGGAGGTACGAAACGGCGATGTTTTCTCGGCTATAGGCGCTCTTGCCGCCGGTCCCTTGGGAGCACTGCAAATTCGCCCACCCATAGTAGGGTTTCCAAACGTTCTGGAGGATGGTAAATCAGACGACAGCGACACTACCTATCAATTGAGGCTGGCCTATGAATTGAACGACAGCGTTAATTTCTATTTCAGCCATGCCACTGGGTTTAAATCTTCATCCTGGGATTTGAGTAACTTCTCACGACCCAGTCTGTCTCTCGCGCCGGCGTTGGATGCAGCAGGAATAAATTCCTCTAATCCAAAATACGGCTCAAGACTGGCAAGTCCTGAATTTGCAACAGTCAATGAAATTGGCATCAAACTTCGCTTCGAGAAGTTTGCATTGAACGTCGCTATTTTTGATCAATCGTTGGAGGACTTTCAGGTACGATCATTCGACGGTGTAGACTTTTTCCTGGCCAATGCCGGCGAAACCTCTGTCGACGGCTTCGAATTCGATGCCCGCTACTCACCAACGCAGAATTGGACGTTTACACTTGCTGGTACTTTCCTTGATCCGGTGTACGACGATTTCCGTAATGCGCCTCCCGGACCAAACTCACCACTGGATGAGAATGGCAACCGATTGCCCGCGGATTTAACCGGCCAAAAGCCGCTGAACATTCATGAAGAAAGCATAGTGCTAGGGGCGGTCTATAACCGTTCCTTCGAAAACGGTATGAGCATGTTCGTTAGAGCGGACTACCAATATGACAGCTCAACTCAAATAAGCCGCGACAATCCGGAGATTCTCCGTAAGATCAACAATTTGGGCATGAGTGCGGGCTTATCTGTTAACGAAAACCTCAGTATTCAACTGTGGGGTCGAAACCTGACGGACGACGAGAACTATCTCACCTTGTTCGGTGCCGCTGCGCAACCAGGCACTGTCAGCGCGTTTATCAACCCTCCTCGTACTTATGGTGCGAGCGTTATCTATGATTTTAATTAGTCTAGTGAAGCAGTTCTTGATTTGAACAGCTGCTAGGCAAGTTGCTGTGAGTAGCGCGAATCAATTGAGAGCTGTAGAGGCTATTTTCCGCGCCTATCAATAGGCCAATAATTAGAAGGGATTTGCCATGGCAGACACTGTTCAGAGCGACATTGGGAACACAAGTAATCTTCACGAGATACCGGTCGTGGATTGGAGTGACCTTGAATCCAATCGCGAAAAGTTTCTTAAAGACCTTCGTTACGCGTTGTCGGAATGCGGATTTCTGGTTCTGGCGAATGCGCCTGGACTCGATGACAATTTCCAACAACGTGCCTTCCGGGAAGTACGCAACTTCTTCGATTCGCCGGAAGAGGTCAAAATGACGTCCTACATAGCGGACACTCCTTACTTTCGTGGCTACTCGATGCCAAGGCCAAGGAAGGAATTTGCACAGAAAATAGAGACCTATCAGTATAGCTTCGATCAGGAACCCTTAGGTGCATATGATGATAAGTCCTTACCACTCTACAAGCGCCTGATTATTGGGCCAAACAACTGGCCAACGCCTGACGCAGTGCCGGGTTTTAGACCGGTAATCGAAGAACTGAACTCAACATACCATCGCCTTACCCATGCGCTTGGCGAGTTGATTGTGGAATCTCTGGGCGAAGACCCTGCGGAATTTCGTGAGTATTTCGACTTAGAGGAGCCCTATCTGGCGGCGAGCTTGAATCACAATTTTAGCTTGGATGCATTTGACGAAGATGGTCAACGAAATGCGCACGCAGAGTATCAAAAATTTGACAGCAAAAAGGTAGGTGCGCATATCGATGGGCCACCCTTTATCGCGCTGTTGATAAATGATCGGCCAGGGCTTCAAGTGGTCGCAGGGGAAGGCGATTGGATGAACGCACCGGTTACTTGCCGCACGGCCAAAGGAGAGTACGAGGTACCTGTTATACCAGGTTCCGTAATCGTAAACACCGGTGGGACCCTAATGCACTTAAGCGAGGGTCGCTACTCAGCGACACTGCATCGCGTGAATACGACCATGATTCCGAGAGGAGACACACGGGTGTCTATGCCGTATTTCCTTGTACCAAAAATGGAAGGTGACTTAGTACCCTTTGGCAAAACAGAAGTTAGCAGCACTGGAACTTCGGGATATCAGGCTGGCAGGGATAGGGGCGCGAATACCTGCGCGAATAGAATGTCCACGTTCCCCCACGTAACAGAACGCTGGTGGCAAGACGAATTTGAGTCGCTGATTGAGGAGCAGCAAAAGGAAACGGATGCCGAAACCGGGGCAGCCTATAAACTGGCCGCCGAACGCGGTGATCGGTTCAAAAGAAGATCTACCGAGAGTTAGTTGGGTTCGTGCGTCTCATCATGGCTGAGCTTGGCCTTGCAGACACTCCCGAACTTTTACCGCCCTGAGGTTGCTATGAGTCGCGCGAATTACTGGAATCGTTTATTGGCTTTTTTCTGCTCGCAATGGCTCGCCTTGATGTGTGTGTCAGTCGCGCATGCGGGCGCTGAGTCGCGCACTTTGTTATGGGGAGACACACATGTCCATACTGAGTACTCTTCAGACGCCTACTTAAACAACAATATCAGTTCAGACCCAAACACCGCACTGCGCTATGCTCGCGGTCTTCCGGTCATTCATCCCTACCATCAGGCCAGAGTGCAAATTCAGACACCATTGGATTTTCTAGTGGTATCGGATCACGCCGTTTTACTGGGTGTTATCCGTCACATGCATCGCGAAGGTCTTGATATGGGAGAGCTGGGTTTCATCGATTCATTAAAAGCCCGTTTCTTTCAGTGGCGCTTACGAGAAGCGATTAACAAGCGTGAAGGCCGCGACTTCTTTTTTAAGCTCATGGGTAAGCCCACTGAGCCGCGTGAAGCGGCGCGCAATGCCTCTGAAAGCGGCGGTGGACTGCCCTTGCCCGGTACCGATGTTATTCAGGCCAACACCTGGAAAACCATAACGGACATGGTGGAAAGTCACAATCGCCCAGGAGAGTTCAGCGCGTTGATTGGCTGGGAGTGGACACCAACCCCAGGTGGTGCAAACTTACACCGTGTGGTGCTCTCAGATGGGAATTCCGATTCGGCGCAGTCCTATCAGCCGTTTAGCTCGGTCGACAGCCCGTACCCGGAAGACTTATGGAACTGGTTGGCGGACACCAGCAAAGCAACCGGCGACAACTTTATATCCATTCCGCACAATTCAAACATATCCAAGGGCTTAATGTTTGAAGATAAGACCTTGAAGGGTGATACCTTTACCCATGAATACGCAACAAAGCGCGCCAGGTGGGAACGCCTGGCGGAGATCACCCAATTTAAAGGCGATTCTGAAACCCACCCTGCGTTATCACCGAACGACGATTTCGCTAACTTCGAGCACTACCCATTCTATATTCAAGGCGGTTACACCGAGTTTATTGCATCACCCGGTGCCTTTGTTCGCGCTGCTCTTAAGCGCGGTTTGAGTCTTGAGCAATCACTCAAGGTAAACCCTTTCAAATTCGGCGTGATCGGATCGACGGATTCACATACCGGGCTGGCCAGCGCTGAGGAGAATAATTTTTGGGGAAAAATGGCAACCGATTCAATTCCTGCTAACAAGAACCCAAAATCCGACGTCGAATACCCACGCTCCAGCGGCTGGGCAATGTCGGCGTCAGGTTTGGCCGCTGTGTGGGCAGAGGAGAATACGCGCGAGGCGATCGTTGCCGCCATGCGTCGCCGGGAAGTCTACGCAACCACTGGGCCGCGAATTAAGGTTCAATTTTTTGCCGCTGAGGTGTTCGGCGATCTTACTCCTGATGCGGATAATTTATATCAACAAGCCACATCACTTGGCGTTGCTATGGGTGGCGAATTAAGGGCGTTGAGCAACTCACCTGAATTCATAGTATCGGCCGTTAGTGACCCGAACGGTGCTTATCTGGATCGAATTCAAATTATCAAAACATGGATTGACCACGACGGCAACGAGCATGAGCGTGTGCATGATGTTGCTTGGGGAAAAGATCGTGCGTTGTTGGATTCGGGAAAGTTAGCCTCGGTGGGCAATACGGTTAATGTGAAGACTGGCAATTACGAAAATTCAGTGGGAAACGCACAGCTCAGTGCCAAATGGCAAGACCCTGAATTCGATGCAGCACTGCCGAGTTTGTATTACGCGCGCGTATTGCAAATTCCAACTCCCCGACATTCCTTGCTTGATGCCATTGCCCTTGGGCAAGAGCACGCCGCGTCGCAACCCGATACGCTTCAGGAGAGGGCCTATACGTCGGCAATCTGGTATTCGCCCAATCACTAGAACCCAATGAAACGAGAGATGTCACTATGAAACTCTATACCGCGGATATGGCGCCCAACCCTAAAAGGGTCACAATGTTTGCAGCGGCAAAAGGACTGTCACTTGAACTGGTTCAGGTCAATATTCGCGAAGGTGAGCAAAAAACACCTGAGTTTCTGGTGAAAAACCCCAGCGGTAAAATACCCGTACTCGAACTTCACGATGGCACTTGCATAGCCGAAACAATTGCCATTTGTCGATACCTTGAAGCACTGCAGCCAACCCCAAATTTGTTCGGGTCAACACCGCTTGAGATTGCCCAGATCGAAATGCAGCACAGATTCATCGAGTTCGAATTGTTTTCCCAGGTTGGCACTTCATGGGTTAATGGTCCAATCATTGCGGCAACCGGGCTGATTGAGCCCATTGAGGCGGCAAAGGCCCGCAGCGACGGTTTGGTAAATGCCTACTACGAAAGGCTGGACCGAGAGCTGAGTGTAAGGCCTTTTATTGCCGGCGAACGCTTTACGGTAGCCGACATCACAAGCTACTGCATTATTGAGTTTGCCTCGAATTTGGTGGGCCTCAAACCACATGAGAAGCACTCCGCATTATGGGGTTGGTATCAAAGTGTTGCAGAGAAAGGTTTCGACTAGTGTGAGATCAATGCGGATGAATAGTGTATGAAAAACTGCAGGCCTTGCGCAACATGACTGATTCCAGGTCGATGCCTTCGCTGCCCACGTCAGCGAAGTTCGTCTTTGGCGTAGGCGCTGTGGGCGAGACTGTCTATCTTGGTTTATTCAATGGCTTCATCACTATTTTCTACAACCAAGTCTTGGGTTTGTCCAATGCTCTGGTAGGCACGGCGATAATGTTGGCAATGATCGCTGACGCCATTACGGATCCTGTAGTTGGGATTGTGTCAGATCGATGGCGTTCCAGGCACGGTCGGCGACATCCATTTTTATTCATTGCGCCTATTCCGCTAAGCGTTGCGCTCTATTTTATTTTCAACCCACCCGACCTTGTCTCAGGCGGAGCTGAGGGCGCTTCGCAAATGGGTCTGTTTCTGTGGCTGAGTGCTTGGACAATATTGAGCCGCGCTTTTCTCACACTGTACAGCGTGCCTCATCTGGCGCTGGGCGGTGAACTGTCAAAAGACCAACATCAACGTTCGCAAATCTTCAGTGCAAATACCGTGGTCGGCTATGTGGCCGGCGCCACATTTTCATTCATTCTGTGGAGTTATTTTTTTGCGGGTGAACGAGTCAGGGAGCTAGACGGTGAGCTAGTGCCAGGTCACCTTGATGCCGCGGCCTACGGGCCTGCCATTTTTACCGCCTGCGCATTGATTATTATTGCCATCTGGTGGTGCGCGGCAGGCACTTACAAGTATGTTCCCTTTCTTTCGCAAGCGGCAACAACGAACACCAGGCTGACTGTTAATACATTCTTCCAACAACTTCTGGGCACATTGAAGAACCGCAACTACCTGTTTCTGTTGCTGGGCTACTTCTTTTTCATGATAGCCAGCGGTATTTTCGATACCCTAAATGTGTTCGTTGTAACGTATTTTTGGGAATTACAGACCGACCAGATTCGTTGGCTGGGTTTGATTGGGGCTCCGGCGGTAATGGCCGGTGCGCTGTGCGCTCCCGTATTAATGCGGCGCTTTGATAGAAAGCCCGTGCTTATGGGCGCCCTGGTGGGAACCGCCTTATTCTCCCAGCTAACCGTAGATGCACGGTTGCTCGGTTGGATGCCTGCAAACGACAGCCCGATGTTGATGCCGCTGCTATTGGCGAATTCAGCCGGTTTCATGCTCACTATTGGCGTTTGCGCCGTCACCATTATGTCAATGATTGGTGACATCATTGACGAAAACGAACTCAAAGAGGGGTGCCGCGAGGAAGGCTTGTATTACTCCGCAAGGGCGTTTTTTGCCAAAGCGTCATACTCGTTCGGGCATTTTTTTGCAGGTATCGCTTTGGATCTGGTTGTACGCCTGCCGTTTGAGGCAGTACCTGGGCAACTAGACAGTGACGTCATCCTTAGACTGGGCATTATTGCTGGGCCGTTTATGGGCCTGGCGGCAATAATATCTCTGCTCATTTACAGCCGATACAATTTAAGCCGTGAACGCCATGCAGAGGTAATGCGCCTTTTGCAAGAGCGCACCAAGACACAAGAATTGCCCAATTCGCGGTAGTGTTGTGCGCTGGCACCTTCGTCAACTACCAGGCGTAGGCTTCGGGTGCTGCGCCACAAGGTGGAAACAGACTATCGAGTTGTCTTAACACGTCTTGATCCAGCAGCAGTTCAGGTACGTTCAGCACAGAGTTGAGTTGAGAGACGTCGGCTGGACCAATAATGGTCGCACTTACGGCCGTTTGTTGTAGTAACCACGCAATGGCAACGGCGCTGGTAGACTCGCTGAGTTCCGCGCAGAGTCGGGCGTAGGCCTGAAGTTGCTCCGCATGTTGCGTCATTTTCGCTTGCATCTGTTCGCTCTGTCTCCGGCCATTGGCACCGCGAGAGTCACCCGCCAGCAGGCCGCCAGCCAGAGGGCTCCATGGTATCAGTCCCAGTCCGTACTCTGCGCACGCAGGTAGCACCTCCAGTTCCACACGCCGTTCCAGCAAATTGTAAAGGCTTTGTTCAGATACCAATCCCAACGACTGGCGATTGCTCGCGTGCTCCATAGTTTGCGCAATGCCCCAGCCGGGGAAGTTACTGCTGCCCACATAAGTGATCTTCCCCTGCTGAATCAGGCGGTCCATTGCCTGCCATATTTCAGCTACCGGTGCTTTTCGATCAAAGTGGTGCATTTGATACAAATCGATGCGATCAAGCCCCAGACGCTTGAGACTGGCGTCACAAGCCATTTCAATATGTCGCGCCGACAGTCCGCGATCATTCACATCAATAGACATGGGTTCAAATACTTTACTCGCCACAATCAGCCTGTTGCGCATTTCTGGGCGCTTTGCCAACCATCGGCCCAGTAGTTGTTCGGTTGCACCCACGCCCTGTGAACCGCCGTATTGATTCGCCGTGTCGATGAAATTAATACCGGCATCAATGGCGGCGTCTAATACGTCAAACGCATCCTTCTCACTCGTGCGTGCAGCAAAGTTCATAGTACCCAGGCACAACTCGCTAACCTGTAACCCAGATCTACCGAGATTTCTATACTTCATTCGTCACGCTCCGGGATCGGTGCTCGTTTGACAATGCGGGTGTCCAGCTGCTCGCTGGAATCGGCGACACTGTGTCGTATCAGGCGTTGGGCTGACGGACTCAGACGCTTAAAGTCAGCGAAGCTGATGCCTGGAACCATCGGCTCCCTAAACCAGGGGGCGTAAAACTCAAGGTTGGGAATGGAGCGGGGCGCATCACCGACGTTGGGTGTGCCGCCATGCCAGGCACGGACATCGCGAATCATGATGCTGCCGGCAGGCGCTGGGCACACGGTACTTAGACGCATCCACTCGGGCTCCTCTTTGAGACTAGGGATGGGCGCAGGTGAATTCTGCGAACCCGGTATCTGGCGCGTTGGTCCATTCACTTTGGTCACATCTTGTGGCAGGAAGTTAACGCACACGTAGGGGCAGGGTAGATCACGAATGCTGACCTTGCCGCGAGGATCGTGAAATGAGCTGATGGGGGTAAGCTGATTGTTGATCCAGTCTGCGGCATCAGAGTGCAAGGGCTGATAATCAACCGCACCGGGAATACTGAAATCGCCACTGGCAGCGCGCAGAATATACTTGTTTAAGCCGAAAATACGGTCCAAAAGTTCGCTAACGATTTGAACATCCAATAACATTTGCCAGGCCGGGTGATGCAACATGCTGCGAGTTTGGCTGGAACCACCGAAGGAATAGCGATGCGAGCCGCGGTTGCCTGAGCAGTCTTGGTCAAGTAGCAACACTTGCTGAATGACCTCGTCGCAGCCTTCGGCCAGCTGATCAATTTGATCTTGACTCAGCACATCTTCGACTACAACAAAGCCGTCTCTAAAAAACAAACTGGTCGCCCGCTCAATCTGTTCAGTAGTGCAGACTTCCAAGCCGGCCAGTCCATTGTGGCGCTGCAAATACTCTTTGAGCTCCACTACCTTCGGGTCGTTCGCTGAGTGGTTTTTCCAGCCGATATTGTCAGTGTATGTATTCATCAATCGTACTCAAACGCAATATTACATAGGGAAAATGCTGTGGCCGCCATCAAGCACAATGCCTTGGCCTGTCATGTAGTTGCTGTGATCGGACGCTAGATAAACAGCCACACCTTCCATATCTTCTGCGTTACCTATTCGGCCAATACACGATCGTCGCAAACCCGCTTCCCGGAATTTGTCAGACTGTGCTTCGACAAGATCCGTTTCGACGACACCCGGTAATACCGCGTTGACGTTAATGCCACGCGGACCGAGTTCCACGGCCAGCGCGCGTGTCAAACCCATCACTGCTGATTTACTGGCACTGTAACCTGCGGCATAACCCATTCCGATCAACGCCGCTTCCGAGGACGTTACAATGAGTTTGCCCCCTCGTTGCTGCTCTATCCAATAGGCTGATGCGCACTGGTAGAGATAGACGACCGACGTTAGGTTAATGTCCATCACTGACTGCCACTGCTCCTGGGTCAGCGTCTGAAACGGTTGTACCGGACCGCTGGCGCCGGCATTTGCGAAACACGAATCGATGGTACCAAATTGCGTGACAGTTGCTGCGAAGCTGTCCGAGACTTGTACCTTATCGGTCACGTCGCACTCAATAGACCATGCATTGGCGCCCATGCTGATGAGTTCATCCACAGCCCGTTTGTTCTTTTCCTGATTTCTGCCCCAGATCGCGAGGCTGGCTCCGCATTTCGCTAGGCCGCGGGCAAACGCCAAGCCAATGCCGCCATTGCCGCCACTAATCAATGCAACATGACCGTTTAAATCAAACATACATACCTCCTTTAAGTTGAGCGTCAGTAGACAGAGTCCTGTACTCTAACCTCATTGGTGTCAATAGTGATGCATACTTGCCATTTCTTATTGACTATTAATATAATAAGGACGATAGCGCACAACAGGACATCAATGCAAGCTAAGTCAAACTCATTTAACTGGAGCAAGGCCATGGCCATATTTGCAGGGTTGCTTGGGGTAATTATCCTGTCAGTGTTGTTGGCTTACGCAGCTATGCTGGACTGGAGTAAGCAGCACACGGCTTCAGTCGCTCAGCTACCGTTGTATTCTGCCAACGCCAAGGCGGGGACGTATCGCTTGGCAGTCGGCGATCTGGAGTTTCGGCTACGAATAGCCGGGCCTGCGAATGCAGAGCGCCAGCTTCTGTTGCTGCATGGCTTTCCAGAATCGTCGGTAAAGTGGCAGCCCTACCTGTCTGAGTTTGCCGACAAGGGCATTCGCGTTGCCGCGTTTGATCAACGGGGTTACAGCCCAGGCGCGCGGCCCAGTGGCACAGAGGCTTACGACAGCGCACTGCTGGTCAACGATATTTTCGCAGTAGCGGATGCCATCGGTTTTCAGCAGTTCCACCTGGTTGGCCATGATTGGGGGGCGGTGGCTGGATGGTTATCGGTACTCAACAAGCCGCAAAGAATACGTAGTTGGACGGCAATGGCCATACCCCACCCACAAACCTTCTTTGGTGGTATTGTCAATGGCGGAGAACAGGCCAAACGCAGCGAATACATTACCTTTTTAAAGCGACCTATACTGCCTGAGTTGGCAATGCAGCTGCGCGGACAGCGGGCATTCGCACATTTACCAGAATACAAGCGGGTAGATTACAGCGCGATACTGTCTGAGCCTGGTGCATTAACCGCTGCCCTGAATTGGTATCGAGCACTTGATATTCCGGAAATGTTGGATTCACTGAGTAGTTTGCCGAAAACGAAGGTGCCCACTGTGTTTATTGGTGGTCGCGAGGATGGCGTTGTTGCCAGCGAGTCTGTTGAAGCGCAAGTAGAATTGATGGCCGGCCCATTTGACATTCACATGTTGAATACGGGGCACGGCATAATAGAAGAACAACCTGATGTTGTAATGGCCCTTATTCTGGAGAACATGAATCGATGAAGAAGAGAACACTTTTTATAGGCCTGGGGCTAACCGCAACTCTTGGGATAGGAGCTGCCGCTTACGTGGCTTCGCCAACCGTGCATTCCGGTAATCCAGGAGAGTCGCCTGAGTTGGGTGGTTTTGGCGAATATGCACTGGGCACTGTGGTGAAGGAATTTCCGCTTGAAGGTCGAGAGATAATTACCGGCTGGGGTGCAATCACCGGTAACCTCAAGCCGACTGAACGGGTACTACCGGTTCGCTTTTGGTATCCAGCCACCGTGGATGCAAACAGGCCTGCCGTACGATACACCCATACCATGGAAGCAATGCGCGTTTCAGGCAATGAACCGATGACCGTTGTTAGCCAAGGCATTGCAGTCGCTGACGCAACGCCTGTGACTGACAAACAGTTTCCATTTGTATTGATGTCGCATGGCTACGGAGGATGGAGCACCCAATTTAGTAACCTGGCGGAACACATTGCATCAAAGGGCTATATTGTTGCGTCCATCGATCATCTCGATCAATTTGCAAGCGGTGTTACGTCAGCGATACTGTCATTTGGTAACGTGTTACTCGGTCGAACCCAGGATCAACGCCAGGTGTTGTCCTTGATTCTGGCTGATGCGGAAAAAGGCGATCAGGCGTACGCTCGCCAGATCGATCAGAGCAAAGTAGGCTTGATTGGTTACTCAATGGGCGGTTATGGTGCCATTTCAACCAGTGGCGCGCCTTACTCTTTCGAGAAAGATCCGCTCGCAAGCCTCCCCGAATCTGCTCAGCAGGTGCTGAAAGATACCGCGCTTGAAACGGCTCCGGTACAGGCCTTGGTGACGTTTGCGCCCTGGGGAGCGCAGCCAGATAGCCGGGTGTGGGACGAAAGTGCACTGTCAAACATCGACATCCCTGTGCTCTTAGTGTCTGGTAATCAGGATGATATCGTTAACTTCGACGAGGGCGTTCGCTGGCTGTTTGACAATTTGTCTTCTGCCGAGCGTCATTTGCTGGTGTATCGCGAAGCGAGACACAACATTGTTGGCAATCATTTTGACATTCCACAGGACGCGCCTTTCGCGGCACTGGAATCACTCAAGGAACCGGTATGGCGCTCTGATCGCCTGAACGCAATTAATCAGCATTTCGTATCCGCGTTTCTTGATTCGAATTTAAAAGGGGACCCATCAAAGGCGTCGTATCTCACCGTGCCGACCACCGATTCCAACGCAGGTGAATGGCCCACATCATTTGGCGAGCAACTCAATGGACGCTGGGCCGGTGAGGAACAAACCTCGCATTGGAAAGGGTTTCAAAAACGTTGGGCGGTAGGCCTGGAGTTGCATCACGCGACGGCTGAATAAGTATGTGCTCTATCGCCTCTTGGCTCTGACCTGAGGCAAGCATGAACACGCCAATGCTGAGTAATCGCACGATTGTTTGCTACGGCGTTTTGTCCTTACCCATCGGTGTGCTGGGTATTCCCATGGGAATCTATCTGGCACCATTTTACGGCGGCGAATTGGGTCTGCCTCTTGCGGTGATTGGCAGCATGTTAATGCTGTCACGCTTAAGTGATTTTGTTACTGATCCGCTGATAGGCACGCTCTCTGATCGCTGGCGGCCGCGTGTTGGCAGGCGCAAGGTCTGGTTGCCTATTGGTACTATCATCATGATGGTGGGCGTTCATTTGCTGCTTCGGCCAAGCGGCGAGGTCAGTGCCGGCTATTTTCTTCTGGCGGTTTCCATCACCTATCTGGGTTATACCACTTTGCAATTGCCCTACACCGCATGGGGCGCTGAGCTTTCGCCACGCTATCACGAAAGAACCAGAATTACGGCGTCCGCAAAATTTTTTGATACCTGTGGTTTGGTAATCTCGACCATTATTCCTGCATTAATACTTGCCGAAGTGGGTGCCAAGAGCAGTGACGTAATGGCTGGTCTCAGCCTTTTCGTGTTGATTGCGCTGCCTCTATGTGCCGCAATTACTTTCTTCAATGTCTCGGAGCCTAGGCACTATGAGTCTGCTAAGCACAAAGTAAGCCCCCGCGAGGCTGTGTTGCTCATTGCTCACAATAAGCCATTTGCGCTTGTGACATTGGCTGTGTTTATTGCGACCGTGTCAGAAGTGTTTCGACAAACAACAACCATTTTCTTTGCAACGGAGATTATTGGCGTTGCCAATATAGGCACTATTTATGTGTACTACTTTAGTACGGCGCTACTAAGCATTCCGGTCTGGACCCGTGTTGCAAAACGTGTTGAAAAGCACTGGGCGCTGGCCGCTGCTCTGACCATTGTCTTGATCTCAAACATAGGTATGTATTTCCTGGAGCATGGCCAAACCGCTGCGTTTACCGCGCTTTTTATCATAAAAGGTGCGTGCTTCAGTGCACTGCTGCTATTGCCATTGGCGATGGTTGCCGACACAGTTGATATCGACACGGCACTCACTGGTGAGCGACGTCAGGGTTTGTTTTTTGCGGTTGGCACTATGTTGCAGAAACTCGCCTTCGCATTAGGACAAGGCTTGCCGTTGACCTTTTTGGGTTTTGTCGGTTTCCAGGCTGCAGGCGGCAATAATCCTGATGCGCTACAATGGCTGATCATTTGCTACAGCGTAGTACCAGCCTGTCTGATTGGCTTCGCGATTTTGGCGCTGCTTCCCTATTCACTTACTGCCGCCCGACACAAGGAGCTGCAGCAATACCTGGAGCATGGTTTGCACGACCCCGCCGTACCTGTGCCAGAATTTCTTCGGAAATAGCGCAAGTTCACCGCTTAATTCGCTAGCACGCCACCGTCTACGGGCAGGCTTATGCCCGTTGTAAAACTTGCCTGAGAGCTGGTAAGAAACAATATCGAAGCAGCCACTTCCTCTGGTAGACCGAGTCGTGTGAGCGGAATACCGGCGGACATAATCGAAGCCGCGTCAAATTCCGGGTCGCTTTGCTGCTTCCTTGCTTCCATAGTGCGAATCATAGGGGTGTCGATGGGTGCTGGGCATACGGCGTTCACCCGAATTCCGTACTCAGCCAAATCCAATGCGGCGCACTTTGTCATGCCGACAACGGCGTGTTTGCTCGCGGTATAGGCGGTAATAACAGCGTTACCGCCAAAGCCTGAAATAGAAGACACGTTCACAATAGCGCCGCCGCCACGACGCCGCATCGCCGGTATAACGGCTTTCATGCCTAAAAACGACCCTTTCACATTGACGGCGATTACTTGATCGAACAGATCCTCTCCCAGATCTTCAATTCGCGTGCCCGGTTCCACAATGCCTGCGTTGTTGACCAACACATCAATGCCGCCGTAATTGTCCGTCGCGAATGTTGTCGCACGCTGCCAATCGGCCATGCAGGTAACGTCGCCCTCCATGGCTATCACGTGACCGTTGAGTTCTCCCAGTTCCGCGATAGACTGTTTCAATGGCGAGCCTGGCAAATCCATCGCGATGACGGTTGCGCCGCTGCTTGCATAAGCGTTCGCTGTTGCAAGCCCAATGCCCCCGGCAGCTCCACTGATCAGGACTATCATTGTTTATGGCTTTTGATCAGTGGAAGTTCACGCTGGCGGCACATGGTATTAGAATTTGGCACCTATCGTGATGTTATAAATAGCCGGGTCACCCAGATATTGGGCAGTACTCACGCCATCTAGTGCTGAAAAAGACGTTCCAAATATAAAGCTGGGATAGTCCTGGTCGGTGACATTTTCGGCTGAAATAGTCACCGAGTATTTATCATCGGGTGAGCTAACGCCAGCGCGCAAGTTCAGTAAACCATACGACCCTACGTCACGGTTCGCACCGCCGCCCAAGCTGGTGTTCTTTTCGGACTGCCAAAAATACTCGCCCCGCACAAATCCCGTGTAACCAGCAGCGCCTATGTCGAAGCGATAGTCACTGGTGAAGGAGATGGCTTTCTCCGGTACGTCGAAGTAAGCCGTGCCTTCTATATCAGGTCGCTCTACAAATTCCTCAAATGTAACGTCGAGATAGGTAACGGTTGCGCTGAACGTCAAATTGTCGGTGGCCGCGTACTGCAGGTCCAACTCAAGCCCACGAGACAATACTTCGTCGATGGACAAGTTGGTTGTATTGCCTTGTCCATCGGTAGAAATGGCCTGCACATCTTCAACCGATTGATTGAACAGCACCGCATTGATTGCCAATCGATTGTCAAACAAGCGGGTTTTGAAACCAAATTCCCATAACTCAGGTATTTCAGGAGGCAACACGGGAAGCCCGCCTGGTGTGGTAATGGCCGCTGCGTTCGAGCTTTCTGCCACATCGATCCCGGCACCTTTGTAACCCTCAGACCAAGAGAGATACGTCATGGTGTCATCGCTTACAAAATAGCGAACGATGGCGCGGCCAGAGAAGTTGGTGTCATCGACGGTTTCCCTACCTGACAAATCAGGACCGAAGAAAAAGCCAAACGGTGCGCCGGCTAAAATTGGCGTGGCAACACGGTCGTACGTAGCCGATACCTCTTCATCGGTGTAGCGACCACCGAGAATCAATGACACTTTCTCGGTCAGATCAAAGGTAAATTCGCCAAACAGCGCGGAGCTCTTGGTGTCAACGGTACGTCGCGCATTAGTGGCCACGTTAAAGAATGGTGGGAATGGCAAAGCCAACTCAATAAATACGGTGCCGTCGGCATCAAGGTCCTGATCAAAGAAATACAACCCGCCGACGTAGCTGATTGAATCATTGATTGAACCTGCGAGACGGAATTCCTGGCTGAACTGTTCGCTGGACGATTCCGTGCCATTACGATTATTCACGTCAGACAAAGACAGACCATCGGCCTCATTGAATTCATCGATCTCCCAATCTCGCCACGCCGTAATTGACGTGAGTGTTGCCCAATCGAATTCATAATTCAGTTCAAGCGCGATGCCACTGGCCTCAGACTCCTGATTGATACGATCGTCAAATATGGCAACGGTACGGTTACCCGGCCCAGGAGTAATTCCAAGCTGATCCAGCGAGTCTTGCAACTGAGCAACATTATTGTTGGTGTTGTTCAGCGCCAATCCGAGCAAAAAACTAGGCTCCCCGGCAACGCGGTAGGTGGCGATGCAGCAGGCATTGTCTTCTTTCACGGTATCAACCGTGAGCAAGGCCTCCAGCTTCTCAGTCGGTGTGTAGAGCAACTTTCCTCTTAGCGACCAGGTATCTTTGTTGTTAACGTCGTCCTGCCCTGGTAGCGCATTGTCGGTCTTGCCGTCGTATTCATGTTTGGAACCGGTCAGGCGGTACGCAAGAACATCATCAACGATTGGGCCAGTTACCGAGCCCCGAAATCTCAACTCGTTAAATGACCCGTAGGTAAAATCGCCAGCGGCGCCAAACTCGAAGTCTGGTTTCTTGGTGCGAATATTGACCACGCCGGCTGATGCGTTCTTACCAAATAGCGTACCTTGTGGTCCCTTAATCACCTCCAGCGCTTCAATATCGAACAAGTCAAAAAAGCCCTGTGCCTCGCGGCCCATTACCACACCGTCAATAACGGTAGCAACACTGGACTCAAAACCATCACTGAAGCTAAAGGTGGATATTCCGCGTATTTTGGTACCGTTGGCGCGGGTGGTGTTGGTTGGCGAGTAATCGAAACCAGGCACAAACTTGACTACATCATCCATTGTATTGAAACCGCTGGCTTCAAAGAATGTGGAATCAAGAACCGTCACCGCCACCGGTGTCTCCAGCAGTGTTTCCGGTTGTTTTCTCGCGGTCACTACAACTTCTTCCAGAACTGCGTGAACCTGAACAGGGAACAGCAGGCTACTTATCAGTGCGAGCAGTAAGCCTCTGCCAGGCCATGAGAATTTTGACGCCGTTAAGCGGGCTGTCAGGTGGGCGTTCTTGACGTGTGTCATTTGAGATCTCCTGCAGTGGTGTTCGCGTTTTTATGAGCTGAGCGTGTGGGCAATACCTGCCATAGGCCGAGATCAGCTTAGCGTCATGATTACAGTACCTTATGAACTTGTCAATTTTTATTGACTAAATGTTTATTAAACGTGTGGCCGAGTTTCTCTACTGAGACTGAAAGGTCCGTATTGCGGCCTATTTTTACTAATTTTGCATCATATAATGACTGGTAATTAACGCTATATCGAAAACAACGCCATATTTAAGAATCTGCGAGTGTGATATTATAATAAAACGATATGTTTTCTAATTAATGTAATGACTGCCAAACCTATAAAAAAACGACGTACTCGGCTTTCTCGTGAGTTGCGCCAGGACATGATACTCGATCATGCGGCCAAACTTATTCGCGAATCGGGCGTTTCAGCGCTGAATATGGAGCGAATAAGCAAGGAAGCGGGCGTCAGCAAACCGCTGATGTACAACTATTTCAGTAATGTGACCGAGTTAATGAAGGCCTTGCTGGTTCGCGAGACCGAAATAAGGCGTGATAACAACCGGCGTATTGCCGAGGCCACCAGCAGTTTCGAAGAGATGGTCAGGGAAACCTCAAGGGCAATGCTCGAATACGTTCGCGATGCGGGCGTAATCTATGAGCACTTAATTCTGGAGCCTGAGGTTGCTGCAGTTTTACAAGAACTCGGTGTAGAAAGTCACGAGCGCCACATCGAATATCTGCTGCAAAGACTGCATGATGAATACAGCATTCCTAATGAAATAGCAGAAATCACGATAGAACTTGGGCTAGGTATCAGTACCGCTGCGGCTACAATGCTTGAAAAACGCGGCGGCCAGGATTTTCGGCTGATTGAAGACGTGCTCGTCACCATGCTGCTTTCAAGCCTGAGCGGCGTGTCAAAACGTTGCGAGAATGGCGGTTTCATTCACCGCGCCAAACGAACATCATCCGCAAGCTAGTTCCTTTCCACTAATAGCATATTTTGGACGGGAGCTAGCTCAGGTGCAGGGATGCATCTGCGTTTTACATAGTAAAACGAGAGCTTTTTGACGTAAATGAAGAAATGATGTTTCCTCTTGTTCGCTAGTTATTATATGATTGGTCAATAGCTGGTAGGCGCAATGTTGTTCCGCTGCGTTACCACTTTTTGGCTATTCGCCCTGATCGCGCCAGGAGTATGTTTACGTGTCTCTTCATTCCATGTCTGCGGCCATATTGCTACTGTGCTGTTCTAACATTTTGGCAGCAAGTGACGGCTCTGCGGTAGCGGAAGGCGAGCGCTTGTTCAATCAGCAGTGCCAGTTTTGCCACAACGGCCTTGTGCCAGAAGCCCCCACCATTGAAGCACTGAAGCTTTACCCTCCTGAACGCGTGATAGACGCATTGAACGGCGGGGTCATGAGTACAGCTGGCTTGCCTCTTTCCGGCCAGCAAATGAAGAACGTTGCCTACTACTTAACCGGTAAGCAGCCAAAAACCGCAAATACTCAGCCATCCTTGAATTTCTGCAGCGGGGCGTTGCAGGAAAATAATAATGACGCGAGCTGGCTTAGCTGGGGTGGCTTTGGAAATCAGCGCTTTCAGGCCAATGAGCACACACTGACGCGAGACAACATATCTACGTTGCGGCTTGAATGGGCATTTGCTTTTCCGGAAACGACGCGAATACGCTCACAGCCAATCGTAACAGCGTCCCACACCTATATAGGTAGTCAAGACGGAACAGTGTACGCACTTGATACGCAATCTGGCTGCGTTCATTGGACGTTCCAGGCTGACGCGGAAGTTCGCGGATCACTGCAGTTGCACGAAGGTAACAGTGCAGTAGGTAACCGCTTGCTGTTCGGCGACTTTAAGGCCAACGCCTATTCAATTGACGCGGTCACGGGCAAGCTGCACTGGAAAACCAGAGTCCATGAGCATGAGTTAGCAACCATTACTGGCGCGGTAGTTGCGGATACGAATCGACTGTATGTGCCCGTATCTTCTTCTGAAGTGGTACCAGCTGGTCAAGATAGCTATCCCTGCTGCAGTTTTCGCGGCGCGCTGGCGGCACTAACACTCCGTGACGGCAGTATTGATTGGATAACATACACAACGCCAAAACCAGTGCCAACAGGCACTAATTCGGCCGGAACTCAACAATACGGCCCCTCCGGTGCGCCCGTTTGGTCCGGTCCCACTCTGGACGACAAGCGAGGCGTAGTTATGATAACCACAGGGCAAAACTATTCATCGCCTGCAACCGGCACCAGCGACGCGGTGATTGCGTTGGACAAAAAGGATGGAACGATCAAGTGGGTGTCGCAGCTAACCGCGCGTGACGCGTGGAACGGCGCCTGTGCTCGACAGCGAGCCAATTGTCCTGCAGAGAACGGTCCGGATTTTGATATTGGCGCGGCCGCTGTGTTGGTTGAAACGGGCAAGGGGCGCGATCTTGTGTTCGCTGGCCAGAAATCCGGGATGGTGGCGGCAATGGACCCAAACGACAACGGTGAAATCGTGTGGAAGCAGCGCGTGGGACGTGGTGGGACTATGGGGGGTGTGCACTGGGGCATGAGCAGCGATGGAATTCGCCTATACGTTGGAATTTCCGATGTTCCAACCGGCAACAAGTATACCGTGGGCGAGGCACAACCGGGCGTTCATGCGCTTGACCCGACTACTGGCGATTTTTTGTGGCGAACTGTGCTTAAAAACAGCTGCAAACCAGGCGGTAAGTTTGCTTGCTTTTCAGGAATTTCAGCAGCTATTAGCAGCGCCAATGGCTTGGTGTTTGCCGGTGGCCTGGACGGAATCTTGCGAGCTTATGACGCCAGTGACGGTGACTTGCTGTGGTCGTATAACACCTCCCGAGACTTTGAATCGGTGAATGGAGCGCCCGCGCTTGGCGGGGCGATCGAGTCGGATGGACCTGTGATTGCGAATGGGCGAGTATTTGTCACGTCGGGTTACGACAAATGGGCCGAGATGCCCGGCAATGTGTTGTTAAGTTTCGGTGTTCCCGCAAGGAGTGAGAAATGAAAGCCGTAATTAATTTATTGATACTAGTGAGCGTTGTGATGACCAACCAAACCCAGGCAATTGAAACGATCGAATCGGCAAACATCAGCGACACTGAAACCACGATTATTGGGGTCAATCAAATTGGCTTGTCTGTGAAGAACCTTGATGATGCACTCGACTTCTATCAGCGCGCCACGGGCTTCGAACTGATCAGCCGTAAGCGATTCAGCAACAGCGTTGCAGCCGATACCCTATTTGCACACAAAGCGGTAGAGGTCGAAGTGGCTACTCTCAAAGCACCTAACATGTTGTTTGAGCTGATGGCGTTTTCGCACAATGAACAGGCGCCCGAACGCCGCATGCCGGCATTTGGTCCCGGAATGACCCACACCTGCTTTCAATCGCCATTGGATCAATCTGGCTGGGATAAGTTCATCAAAGCTGGGGCTGAGCCACTGACTCGTGGCGGACAGCCGATTGATTTGGGTGGCTACGGTGTTACCTACGGCTACGCCTATGATCCCGAAGGCAACATGATGGAACTTGAACAGCTGGATGCCGACATGCTCAGAAAAGCCAAGTACGACAATACCTGGAAGGATATTGGCCACAGCATGTGGATGTCGCAGGTTGCGCTGGTGAGCCATGACATCGAGCGGCTGATGCAGTTCTATCAGAAGGTGCTTGGTATTTCGCCTTACCGTACCGCTGAACTGGTAGACAATGTGAAAGCAGGACTGATTGCTGATATTGACGATTTGCACCTGCTAGGTGGCTGGTTCCGAATGAATGAAAGGTCGAAAGTTATTGAATTGTGGCAGTACCTTAATCCCCTGACCGCTGAGTTTAGCGGCGAAAGACGTGCGACAGACCTGGGCTATTCTTTTGCGCTCGAAGTGGAGGACATACAGGCTGAATACCAACGCATGGTTGCGCTAGGAGTAGACTTTGTGAGCGCCCCTACAAAATTGGATGGTTCATGGCAAGCGTACGCGAGAGATATTGACGGCAATATTTTCTCGATTCGCCAATTTATCGATGTGAATTCACCCTACTCAGTGCGCGTCTTGGACAAAACAATAGAGCAATAATTTAAACGCTTGAATTGCTAGTTTGCCTAAACACGTTCACCGAGTAGTCGGTAAAACTCCGCTAATGAATATGGTCTGTACTGCAACCATCAACCACAATATGCGCGCCATTGACCAAGCTGGCCATAGGACTTGCGATAAAGCTGACCACGCGTGCAATTTCCTCAGGCGTGCCCAGACTGCCGCGCGGGTTGCGTTGTAGCACCTGCGCAAAGAGCTCGGGCTTATTGATGCGTATTCGGTCCCAGACGTTGCCCTCGGTAATGATGTCACCAGGTGATACGGTATTGACCCGAACGCCCTCATTGACCAAGGTTTTTGCAAGCGTTTTCATATAGTGGTTCATTGCCGCCTTGGCTGCCCCATAGGCTGGCAAGGAAGGCGTAGCAATTATGCCCGCCATCGAGCTGATATAGACAATAGCCCCGTGCGAGGATTCCTTCAGCCTGGGCAGTGCTGCATCTATGCCCCCAACCGTACCTAATATGTCAGCGCTTACAGCGTTCTCCCACACGGTCTTGCCTGTAGGTGGGGCGCCGCCGGTTACATTGGCAACGAATATGTCTATGCCGCCAAGTTCGGCGGCCACAGAGTCCACCCATTGTTGGAAATCTTGCTGATTGTTGACATCAACCGCTGAGCCAATTGCTTTGCCTGGAAGGCTTGAGAATTGCTCGATTGTAGCGTCCACATTGCCTTGCTGTCTTGAGCATACGGCAACTTGGGCGCCTTCTTCACACAATGTTTGTGCAATAGCTCTGCCTATTCCAGCAGTACTGCCCGTGACAATGGCTCTCAAACCGTTCAATTTTAAATCCATGGTCAATTCCCAATAGCCGCAATAAACACGTAAGAAAAGAAATTTTATTATACTATTTCTATAGTAAAAATAGGAAGAGCGTAGCATCTGTTGACCGACAGATAATTATGCCCAGCAGAGATGGGGTTCGTATGCGTGACTCGCTTAAATGTAAAATAAAAACAATCCAGACTGTTTTATTTAGTCGATCGCGCTATAATGACGGTGCGTGCCAATAATCATACAGTAGCGTTACAGAGGGCTTCTAGCCATGCAACAACTGAGTGGCCAAGACGCAATGTTCATTCATTCTGAATTGGACGGACTGCCGCAGCATATCACCGGGGTTAACGTTTACGACCAATCCACTGTACCCAGTGGAGAAAACGTCCGCTTCAAAGACATTCTGTCGATGCTCGATAATCGGGTTCATTTATCGCCCATATTCCGGCGAAAGTTGGTCGAAGTTCCAAAGAACCTGGGACAACCTTACTGGGTTGAAGATGCGGATTTTGATATTGAGCACCACGTGCGGCACATAGCGCTGCCCAAGCCAGGTGATTGGCGCCAGTTATGTATCCTCGTATCGCGATTGCACTCGCAACCACTGCGGCGCGACAAACCCGTCTGGGAAATTTACGTGATTGAGGGGCTCAACAACGTAGCGCACTTACCGCCAAACTGCTTCGCGGTACTGACCAAGATTCATCATGCGGCAATGGATGGCGCGACTGGGGCTCAATTCACTGGTTGCGTGCATGACCTTACACCTGAGACCAAGGTGTTTACGCCCACTGATAAATGGCGACCGGAATCGGCGTCTGTGCCGAAGATGCTGACCAGTGCTTACCTGGATGCCTGGAAGAAACCAGGTGAGTTCTATCGTTTCGCCAGAGAAGCCGTGCCGGCATTTAGCAGGTTGCGCAAGGGTTTGAAGAATCAGGATTTTCAAACCCTGGACAGTAAGCAAAAAACGCGCTTCCAGGGTAAATTATCCAGACACCGTGTCGTAGAGTCATTGAAATTTGATTTCGAAACTGTCAGAGCCATCAAGAATACGGTGCCAGGTGCAACAATCAACGACGTGATGCTTTGCATTATCGCTGGTGGCTTGCACACGTACTTGGACAGTAAAGGGGAGACGCCGGCGAGCACTTTGGTTGCTGGATGCCCGATTGATGTACGAAGTCCAGAAGAAAAGGCGTCTGGTGGCAATATGGTCGGTATGATGAATGTTGCCTTGTGTTCGAATGTTGCTGAGCCTGTTGACAGACTACGCGCTATTCAAAATGCGTCCACTGAAGCGAAGGCCTACGCGCAAGCGCTTGGACCAAGGATGATGTTGGACATCAGTGATCTGCTCCCAGGTGGCGTGTTGTCGGTGGCGCTGCGTGCGGCTGCGGCCACTGGATTGACGGAAGCAACAGTGGTCCAAAATACCTTTGTTACGAATGTACCCGGCCCGGCAGTGCAGTTTTACTTTTGCGGCGCGTTGCAGGTTGACTCCATGAGTTTTGGACCACTGATGCCCAATGTGGGCCTCTTCCACGTAGTGTACAGCGCAGTGCAAAACAAGACAGGCACCATTTCCATCAGTATTACTGCCTGCAGGGATATGCTACCAGACCCTGCATACTATGTTGACTGTTTGCAACAATCCTTCAAACAGTTGAACGATGCCGCGCTGAGTGTAGGCAAACGCTCTTCGACTAAGCAAACCAAAGGTGCGAAATGAACCGAATCAGATGCCAGACAACGTGAATAGCCGACGCACATACATCGATGGGTATTGCCACGAAGATTTTCAAGACGTAGACAGCGAGTTTCTCCGCCAACTAAAACTGACGCCTGGCGGCGCTGCGATATGCGTTTATCACCACGGCGAGCGCGTGGTGGATTTATGGGGAGGGTACCGTGACGAATCGGGTAGTTTGTGGTTAAAAGACACCATGGCCCCCAGTTTCTCTACAACCAAAGGTGTTTGCTCTACTTTGCTGCATATCTTTGCAGATCGTGGTCAGGTGGACTACGACGAACCAGTTGCCAGCTATTGGCCAGAGTTCGGGCAGGCCGGCAAAGAGAATATAACGGTGCGTCAGGTGATGACACACCAGTCGGGAATGTACCATATTCGACAAATGATCGATTCAGCGTCGAGAATGCTTGACTGGCAGCATATTATCCGCGCTATCGAACAAGCCTCACCGGTGCACGAGCCCGGCACGCGCGCTGGTTATCACGGCTTAACGTATGGTTTCATTATTGGAGAGATATTACAGCGTGTGAGCGGCCAGTTATTTGCTGAGCTCGTGCAACAGGAACTTGCACAACCACTCGGTCTGGACGGCCTTTATGTCGGTGCGCCAGAATCCGAGCTGCATCGAGCCGCCAGTCTTTTTAAGCCTCGCGGTCCTGGTAAATACGCGCGACGTTTGGCGGGGCACTACCTGGAGTTTTCCTTATTCGGAGCTAACACAATATTAAAGGTAGCCGGAATAGACTCGCAGTTAAGCAGTTTTCATGACGCGCTTGCGCCAAAGGGAATGCGTAATTTTGACTTTGGTGCGGCCGAGACGCTGCGGGTATCAATACCAGCTGGAAACGGCTTGTTCACCGCGCGCTCATTATCTGCCATGTATGCGATGTTGGCCGAAAGTGGCACACTCAATGGTGTTCGCGTGTTGTCAGATGATACCGCGCAGCAACTGTCTGTTATTCAGCCGGCTCCCGAAAAACTTGCAGTAATGCCCATTAACATGCGGTGGAGACTTGGCTATCACGGTGTTTATAGCAACCGTGGTTTCCAGGCCAGCGCGTTTGGGCACTTTGGCTGGGGTGGTTCTGGTGCCTGGGCAGACCCTACTCAGAATTTGTCATTTGGGATGATTACCAATAGCGGCGGAGGGACACCCTTTGGCGACTCCAGGATTTCCCGCCTGAGCGAAGCGGCTCGTTCTGCCGCAAGGCTTCGCGAGCCGCCTGCAAGGTTGGCTGGCTAGCTCAACCGAGAGCCCGACATTGAGGTATTAGCAATGAGTGAACAGCAACAATTTAACAGCGTGTTCCGCGCTGACCTGTTTGGCGGCCAAGTCATTCTGATCACAGGTGGTGGCACTGGCATCGGCCGTTGCATAGCGCATGAATTGGCTTCATTGGGTGCTACGGCCGTTATCAGTGGTCGTACAGAGCAGTCGCTTAAGGACGTTGTCGAAGAGATTAAGGATGCGGGCGGCAAAGCGGACTATGTCGTGTTCAATATTCGCGACCAGCCGGCGGTGGATCAGGTTGTTGCTGGGCTGGTGGAAAAGTATGGGCGGTTGGATGCGGTAGTGAACAACGCAGGCGGACAATTTCCGGTGCAGGCTGGCGAGCTGAAACCGAAAGGCTGGTTGGCGGTGATGGATACCAATTTGAACGGCACGTGGTGGGTGACGCAAGCGGCCTATCAACACGCATTCCGCGATCATGGCGGTGCTATCGTCAATATTGTTGCCGATGTATGGCTTGGCATACCCGGCATGGTGCATTCGGGCGCGGCCAGAGCAGGTGTTATGAATATGACAATGACACTCGCCGCTGAGTGGGCGGCTGATGGAGTGCGGGTCAACTCAATCGCGGCGGGTCCTATTCTTTCCAGCGGTCTTGCCACCTATCCTGAGGCCGTGCAAAATCAATTTCTAAACGAAGTTCAGGTAACGCCTGCGGCACGGTTAGGCACTGAGAGTGAGATTTCAGCGGCCGTCGTTTTTCTTTTGTCCCCAGCCGCATCCTTTATCAGTGGCGAGAACATGAAAGTTGACGGCGCATCTCCAATGTTCAAGAACCCTATGGTTCCTATAGGGCATCATGCTGGCACGCCGACCTGGGATGGATTTCATCTGCGCTCCAAGCTTGGTGGAAAATTTGCCGAAGAATGAGTGCCAAAAAGAACTAAATCGTTGATGACTCATTAACATTGGCCGCGACGGTCACCGAGTTCTCTTTGCGACTGAAAAGACTTTGGTCGGCAATAAAAGGCGCGATCATTAGGCCGGCCATGGTTTGGGGATAGTCGGGTGAACCACCCAGTCCAATAGCGTCAATGGGTCGCTTGCCTTTCGGCTTGTGGAATGTCCCAAATACTATGTCCCAGACGATGAACTCGCCGCCGTAATTGGAATCACCCACTTCTTTGTTGGGGTAATGATGGTAACGATGGTTATCGCCAATAGAGAATATGTACTCCCAGAAGCCCAGTTTGGCGTCTATGTTTGCGTGCTGAAAAATGCCTATGGACAAAGCCATGAACACGGCTACCAATGCCACCTCCGCCGGTGGTTGCAGCAGTGCCAGTGGAATCGCGTACACCAGGGTTTGAATGAGGATTTCCATTGGATGCGCACGGACACCGTTCAGCCAATACAACCTGTGAGCCGAATGGTGAACGGCGTGCCACCGCCAAAGAAACGGAATTTCATGCAGTGCGCGGTGATACCAATAACGAAAAAAATCCTTCAGCAGAACAAACAGCAAAACCTGTATCGCAGCGGGCAGAGATACTGGCCAGATTTGATGACCATAGGGTTCAAGCCATGCGATCAGAGAGGTGATGAATAGCAGGCTTAGCAGGAATTTGGACAGAACGCCCCAAACAATGCCTGAGAAGAACATCATGATATCAACCGACAAATCGTTCTCACCATGCAACCACTTGCGGCTGTAAGGGAATAAGCGCTCAAGCGGCGCAAAAATCAGCCCGTAGATTATCAGCACGAGCGACAGCGCTGAAACGGATTGTAGCGACACGCCGTCTCGGGCCAGCGCCAAACCGATGACCATGGTGATTATCAGCGTAGCTGGAAACAACACTCTCGAAAAAATGTCCTTGAACAGCGTGCCTTCAATTTTGTGAGAGAGAGCGTCCAGTGATGCGAGCAACTGTTGGGACGGTCTGGTAACGCAGTATAAACCAATGAATTCAATTGCATTGAACGGCAGACCTATCCACTTCTCTATCCAGCGACCGAGTTCTACATGGGTTGGTAGTGATTTGTTTGCCCGTGCGAGCGGATCCGATTCCAGGTGTTTTACTGTGTTGGTGGTGGGGTTGATAGCGGTCATTGTTTTTGCTCAGTGGCGCGCTGTTCGACTTGGGCGCTGAAACATGTATAGTGAACATGTTCATTATATTATTTTACGACGGACTGTCAAGCCGGCTATCTGTCATAATTCGGTTCGCTCGTGGCGGGGCATTGTCGTTCGTACTTGCTCAGTACACGCCAGACGGGAAGGGGGTTTCTTGAAGAAAGTACAGCTTGGTATCTGCTTGTTAGCGTCGTTGCTGTTGATGCAGGCCTACCGCATATCGCAAGACGCCGGCATATTTGTCGAGATCAGGCCGCTAGCTTACGGTCATTGTGAGAAACTGTCGGGGCCGCCTGGATCTGAAGATATTACGATCGATCGGCGGCAGAAGGTGGCCTTCATCTCAGCTGCCAATGGCCGAGCGGCGTTGCAACACTATCAAGATGGCACTGCATCGGCGCTAGAGAATGGTGACATCTGGTTGCTGGACTTGTCTGAAAAAGATGGCCAGCCCTATCCCTTAAATGTGGATATCGATGGCCGCTTTCATCCTCACGGCATTGACTTGCTGACGTTGGATAACGGCCAAAGAGAGCTGTACGTCGTGAACCATCCCTTCCGCGAACAGCATGAAATACTCATTTTTGACGTTGGTGATAACCATCGCCTGAGTTTCAGACAGCGAGTTAAGTACCCTGAGCTTATCTCGCCGAATGACATAACCACTCTGCAGCAAGGGCAATTCTTGGTAACCAACGATCATGGCAGCCCACAAACATCATTCATGGCGAGGGTTGAGGAGTACTTGGGTCTGTCCAGATCCTCGGTCACGTATTACGATGGGTCACAGGGCTCGTTTGTCATTAAAGGCTTAAAGAGTGCCAATGGAATAACGCTGTCTGCTGATCAGAAGATGTTGTACGTGGCTGAGGCGATAGGCCGAAAGATCAAGCGATTTGAACGCGGCCAGTCTGTTCGTGAGTGGTTATTGGTAGAGGAGTTGTCAGTTGGTACGGCTGTCGACAATCTGGAATGGCGTGCCGAAGGATCACTACTCGCAGGAACGCACCCCAAGCTGTTTGATTTTCTCGGGCACGCCGCCAACGTCGAGCACTTGTCCCCTTCCCAAGTTATCGAAATAGACGTAAGAAATTCACCCATGACGTTTCAAAACGTGTATATGAATGACGGTGAGGAGTTGTCAGGATCCAGTGTGGCAACAAGCTATGAGGGTCAGCTGCTGATAGGTGCGGTATTCGAATCACATTTTTTGAGATGCCATGAGGATTAGCAATGTTCGGATTTTCCACCTTTTGGTTTCTGGCAAGCCATATGGTGCCTCCAGATTGAGAAAACTATGCCCAGACCTCCGGTAACACCGCAACAAAGAACTGAGATGCGACAACACATCCAGGCCTCTGTTGCGCGAATAATTAAACAGCGACAGATAGCGCCAGGAGATGTTCGTGGTTGGGATGACATCACGATTCGTGATGTCATCTCGGACGCCGATATCTCAATTGGCACTTTCTACAAGTATTTTGACAGCCGGAGAGAATTGGCGCAGTCAATGTGGTTGGAACCCGTTGCAGAACTCAGGGAGGTCATGCAAGTCGACTTTAATCACGCTAAGGGCGCCTCCAGCCGAATTCAAACATTGCTAGAGAATTATGTTCGATTCGCTATTGAGAACCAACGTGTATTTAGAGGAGCTTTACTGTTCGTCAGGCCGGATAGTGACCCAAAGCCTGAACTAGTCGATCTAGATGAAGAGGCATTCTACGAGAATCTTCGATCTGCCTTCCGTGAAGGCCAGGAACAAGGTGATTTTAGATCATTTGACGCGCACGAGATGGCGCAGCTTTTCTGGGCCGCCATTCACGGCGCATTGGCGTTGCCCATTCACGTGGACCGCTATAAATTTGATCCGCCGCCGGTGCTTAGCGCCAATATGATCAACGCGCTACTCAGTATGATTCGCGCTTGACTGTGCATTCCGTGATTCGATTGAAAGGCAACATCGTCTGGCATCGTCACGTAGAACCGTCACTGTCAAAGTTCTGCGATGAAAATATCGATTCATCGCTTATTTTTTGAAAGCCTAGTAAATTACCGTCTAAGTCTCTGCCAAGTAGTACTAGACCACCGTCCATCTGGCTGGATTCGCTAACAATGGTGCCGCCAGCGGCAAGGAGTTGTTTGCGCGCCAAGGAAAGATCCTCCACATCGAAGACAATCATCGAAAATCCCGGCGCATCAAACGGCCTGGGTTGGTCTGGCAGGCTGGTTGGGTGGCTAATGTACTGGGCTATTTCGAGTTCCATATTCCTGACCTGAAAAAAGGCCATTTTTAACTTAGCTCCGCTAAACCCCGATACACTGTCGAAACCCTCACCTTGTAAATTGATAAAACGCCCGAGACGACGCGGTTTTTCCTGTTGGAGTAGTATCGAATAAAAATTTACCGCTCGATTGAAATCGGGCGTGGCAAGTGCAACATGTCGAATCCTATAGTTGTATTTGGGAGGGGCAACTCGATCGAGTTGGGTAATGTCAACGTGTTCAAACTCATACATAGTGTCGTTAGCATCACGGGCATAGGCATAAGTGACTGGATTAGCAGCGTTTAGCTGGGTCATTTCTGAAGTACCATTAACGGGTGTGCCGCCGGCCTTCAAGAATCTATCGTAGGCCTTAGTTTCTTTGTTCACCTGAAAGGCCACATGTGCGATGCCGGGCCCGTTTACTTCAACGCGGGGATAATCTGATCTTTTTGCTGGCAGGTTCTTGAACTGAATAAATCGTAACTGCGCATTGCTACTTTTTATCAATCGCGTTTTAGTACTAAATTCATCGCGGCCCAGCAACGCCATGGGCGCCGGCACCTCGTCTATATCGCCTTCGTTCACTGTCTCAAGATTAACAGCGCCAGCAAGCAGTCTTGTCGACTGATCCAGATCATTCACCGTCACCGCAACATAGTTTATGCCACGAACAATCGCATCGTTGGCTCGCCTCGATGCGTCGCCAACAATCAGGAAATCGCACGCACTCAAAAGTGGTAACAATACAACGAGCAGCTTACGCATGTTTTATCCCCTCCTAAAAAGAATGTCCTAACTGCGCGCAGAGACATCGATACTTCCTGCATTGATTACTCACGTCGCTACTCCACCAGGATGCTCTTTTAATCCCTGCAGCCGCTTTCGCCGAGCGTCTCGTATTCATTCTGAACAAAAGCACGCCGCGTAAACAGCAGTTTGTAAGCCGAACAGTATTCTTCCTGATCAGTGAAGCTGCTATCTGCAAGAAAACGCCTTTTCAGGTCTTCGAGCTCTATGTATTCAGGCGACATGCGAATTCCGTCATCGAGGCCAGTATCGAAGATCATTAATCGATTAGCACCGTCGGTATTCTGCCATGCAGTCCATTCAATTTGTTTTCCATCCAAACCAATTCCAGGATTTCCGTTGTGGGCGAAAGCAGCCCAATAAGACATCATGGAATCAGACAGGCTGTCTCTCGCCGCGTGATGTGCCGCAGGATGAACAATATTGCTCATTCGGGTTACAAAATTGCCAAATACATAGGGAATTTCAAACCCATGTGATGCGCCATACAATTCTTTCAAATCCAAAAATCCGAAGTTTCGCAAATCGTCAGCGTCAAACCGATAGGCAAAGACGCTCTCGCCTTGTGATTCACGCATAACTGCTGCCAAACTGTCGACGCCATCGATTTTCCACTTATCGCTGGCATAGCGATTGAATTTATCATAGCGTTGCGGGTCCTTAATCCCAATCGGCAATTTCATAAACGTATTGACGTGATCAGAACTGAAGCTCAGGAATATTTTCATTTCATCGCGATTTGTACCTAGCATTACAGGCACGGCATTGTAATTTGACGGATGTGCAAATAATTCTCCGGAGTCCGAGACCTTGGGCAATACGATGCCATCGCCTATAAGGTCCAGGGTATTGAACACCTTGCCTCCCGTATCACTGCGGAAGGCCCGAAACATCGATTCAGTACTTTGCTCGCGCAGCAATACGCCAAGTTCGTCGTCAGTCATCGCCTCTTGTGCCTTCCTGGCAGATGCGTCATCCGTGGCCTTACCTTCTGCGATCAACAATTGGTTTATGAATTGACGAGAACTGTGCTTGTGTCCGCCATCACTTTCATAATGCTCGGCTGTCTCTATGGACTCAATATTCAAACCGCCACTTTGAACGATCGCACGGTGAAACAAATTTTTTGCCAGTGGCGATGCCATCAGCGCCAGCACGTTCCAGCCCCCTGCAGATTCGCCAAAAATCGTTACCTTATTAGCGTCACCACCAAATTTGGCTATGTTTTTTTGCACCCATTTCAGGCCTTCTATTTGATCTAATGTACCGTAGTTGCTCGACGCATCACTGGGTATAGCCGGGTTAGCGCGCAATGCAGGATGCGATAGCCAGCCAAAGATGGACAAGCGATAATTGATGGTGACCACCACAACGTTGAATTTTGCGGCTAAGTTGGAGCCGTCATAGGCCGGGTGACTGCTACTGCCGCCATTATTTGCGCCACCGTGTATCCAATACATAACCGGTCGCTCTTGCGCGTTTTTAGGCGCGTATATGTTTAAGTATAGGCAGTCTTCAGAGCCATTGAATTCATTGTTTTCCGCAGCGGTCTTATTGTTTTGGCTAGCACACGCGGGGCCGATATTCAGTGCCGATTTCTGTCCTTGCCAGGGCGTTACGGGACGTGGGGCGCGCCAGCGTAAGTCGCCAACAGGCGGTTGCGCGTAGGGTACACCCTCCCAGACCCATGCGCCCATATTGTTTTGGTAACCTATCAGGTCGCCGCTTTCGAGCGTAACGTGCGTCGCATCCGATGCAACAGCTATAGGTTTTCCGTCTGGCGAAACGTAGGCATACAACATAGCGAAGCAAGAAACCACCAGCACGATGAGAATTAGTGTGAATCGTAAAATAGTTTTCAAGAAAACTCCTTTGACTGAGAGTAAGTGCAGATTGGGGGTTGGGCACTGCATTCAGGCGAGCGAGCGGACTAATTATGATGCTTGTCTTTGAACGCTTTTCGAAACTTCAGCTTCAACTTCAGATGCGTGAACTCCACGGATAAGCAGCAATCATCAGGCCTTCGGAAATAGATTTAAACCGTTGAAAATGAAATCTATTGTAGTGGCCACGTGTTCCTCTCGGTCCTTGTGATTGAGCGCATAATATTCGGCCGCACCAATGGATGCAGAAGACGCCATGCGAAGGACTCTTCGCGCATCAACCCTTGAGATCGCATAATGTTCCATGGTTGCTTTGATCAAGAATCGTCCTAGGTTCATTCGCCGTTTTGTTCGAGACGTCTGAAATATGGCAGCAACATCGGGTTGATCTACCAATACGGCCCACACATCGCCTTTAGAGCGCTCATCAAAATTATGGTTTACCACAGCCCTGACAATTTGCTCATACCCTTTAGCGCTCGCCAAACTGCGGCGAAGTTTCGAATACCTGCGTTCATCCTCTCTAGCGAGCAAGGCCTGCAATAGATCAAGTCTGGTATCGAAGTACTTGTACAACAGTGGCTTGCTGACATTCGCCTGCCCAGCAATAGATTTCATCGTCAAAGAATTCAAGCCATTATTTACAATACACTGCTTGGCGGCGTCCAGCAGTTGTTCATGCCGGTCTTCGACCGACAATCGGGATCTTTTCCGTGTCATAATAATCTGATGTCATCAGTGAGGCGTAGGCAATAAAACTAACGTAGAAGATAGAGATAAGCCAGTCCTGATTACGCATATTGTATCTATGTCAGCGTTCAAGTCGAATCGTTCAGGTTGTTATTATACAGTTGGTATAATAAATGTTCTACACTATTTTTCAATTGATATAGTTTTACCGCAAGAGTAAGTAGTCGCGGTAATAGGTACTAGCTGCTGTGATTCCATCAATATAAGGTAATCAGTCGGCGCAGGTGGCTATCCTAAAAGCCGCCAGTTTAACGACGATTGGCCAGCTGATGAATATGTGCCTACTCGCGCATCAAGCCCCGGATATGCTATCGATATCCAAGAGTGGGGTCACAGAGGGGCTGCATTCGATGAACCCAGCCGCTTCATCGATAGTATTGCCGTTGAGCAAACAAACGCAGCTACAAGCACCGAAAATCAGTGTTCAATAAAAGTTGGCGCCGCTGCCGAATAAGTCGGTAAAAATGGGCGTTGTCGTTGACATAGGCGAGTTCCTAGATAGGCAAAATGTCAATCTGCAACCGTTAGAACTAATATTGCTCGCTGTGCAGTGCCGCCTGAACACATCGATATTAGCGAAGCCCAGCCTGCGATAGCGGCAATTACAGAAACCAGACCTATATGGACTGTATTTGAATCCAAATTGGATTTTTATCCAATCTGTTTACAGCGCTTCGTTGACTTGTTATTATAACAAAGATATATTAAGGAAAAGCTTTGGAATGTTGTTGTTCGTTGACAAGGTATTATGTGCCTGTCACCACTCAACGAAAACTAACTACCAGTTCGTTAGCTGCGCGAAAACCTGGTTTCGTCAGTGATTTATAAGGTAAATCAAGGTGAGAAGTTCGTCGCTTCAAGAGGGAAAGATGATTATGCAAGACATTAAGCTGATTAAAATACTATTTTTGGCAAGTTTCGTTTCTATTACTGTTTCCGCTGAATCGGCGGCGCAGGAAAATATCGGGTGGCAATTAGAGGAAGTCATAGTAACTGCGAGAAAAACAACTGAATCACTTGTAGATACGCCGATCGCGGTGTCGGTTTTGAGCACAGAGTTCTTTAAAGAGAGCGGTTTCAATACGATTACTGAAGTTGCAAAATTTGTTCCCGGTTTTGACTATTCGCCAATAACGACCACACGCGCAGCTGCGCCATCGATTCGCGGAATTTCAACGTTTAGTTTTAGTGAAGGCTTTGAATCCAGCGTTGCAACGGTCATTGATGGCGTGGTGATGGGCCGCGAGGCGCAGGGCTTCTTCGATCTTTACGATATTGAGCGTGTTGAAGTGCTCAAAGGTCCGCAAGGCACCTTGTTCGGAAAAAATACATCAGCGGGTGTTGTCAACGTTATCACTAAAAAACCGGAGTATGATTTCTCGGTAGGTGGTGACGTCTTATTTGGCAGCCATGGAGAATTGCGCTTTCGTGGCTCCGTAACCGGGCCATTGATTGATGACAAGCTGGCCTATCGAATTACCGGTTCGAAGCACGAAAACGACGGGCTGATCGACAATGTGTTGGCTGGCGAAGACGACGTCAATAGTAAGGACACTTGGTCCGTTAGAGCCAAGTTGCTGTTTAACCCAAGCGAACGCTTATCCGCCTTACTGACGCTTGACACTGTGAAAGAAGATCACGCCTGCTGTGTGGCAACATACAATACGGCCGGTAGTCCTCAAGATCTGGCAAATGGATTGTTATCCGCCGTGTATGGGGGTCTGGATCCTCTGTTGTTCTTGAACGTACCAGGCAGTGTGCCACACCTTCAAGATGCGCTGGCTGCAGCCGGTGTCACACCGGGTGAAGGCAACCGTTCCGTGGCATTGTTCGAAGATTCCTTGCGTCATGATTCTGAAGCGAAAGGGGTTGCCTTGGAGATTAATTATGACATTGGTGGCGCTACTCTCACCTCTATTACAGCGTGGCGTGATTGGGATATTGATGAGACGAATGATCAAGACTTACTGGGTGAAGCTGACTTCTTTAACTTCAGTGGTGCAATGGCGTCCGCCAAGCAGGTCAGTCAGGAGTTTAGGCTGGCGGGTAATTGGAACGATTCAATCACCTATGTGGGTGGTCTTTTCTACTTTGACGAAGAGCAAGATGCCGATGGTGGTAATACGCTCAATATTTCACTCGCACCGGGTTTACTGAATCTGCGAAATCGTTCCATACGCTCTGTCGAGACAACGCATTATGCAATTTTTGGCGAAGTGACATGGGACGTGACCGACCGCCTATCTTTAGTCTTTGGTGGCCGTTACACCGACGAGGAAAAGGAAGCGTCAGCAATTTATACAGAGACTGTGTTAGACCCCAGGTTTGGTTTTAACTCACTGGGTTTAGGTGGCGGTAATTATTCAGGTCGTACCACTGTAGAAGATACTGATTTTTCAGGCCGTGTCATTGGCCGTTACCGTATTTCCGATCAATTCAACACCTACCTTACATTTTCGCGCGGTTACAAAGGCGCTGGTCTTGATGTTTCAACTGGGGTTAATCCGGCGAACATCGCCGTGGACGGAGAACTTCCGGTTGTACAACCAGAAATCCCAACGCTTATTGAACTTGGTTTTAAAGGCGTTTTTCTGGACAACACCTTGTCGATAAATACGGCAATTTTCCATCAAACAGTTGAAGATTATCAACGCATAATCCGCAACGATGATCCCACGTTTACGCAAAATCTGGGTGTTGATGAAATTAAATCACAAGGTCTTGAAATTGATGCCAGCTATGCCACACCAATAGAAGGCCTGAGCCTGTCCGCATCGTATTCGTATATGGACGTCACCTACGAAGATTTTGTGCAGCGGCCAGACTTGGAGGGCACTCGAATTACGACCGTACCCGAGATTTCAACTTCCTTCGTAGCGAACTACCGCTTTGATCTTGGCAGCACAGCGTGGAAAGCATTTTCACGGCTTGAGTACACCTGGCAAGATGATAAGAACACAAATGGAGAAACAAATCCTCGCTTCGACATTGACTCCTATGGTCTTCTTAATGTGCGATTGGGTGCCACGTCGCCGTCCGGGAAATACAACGCCAGTTTGTCAGTAGAGAATGTGACGGATGAAGACTACGCCCATGCGATTTTCTCTTCGATTTACGGCTTATTGGACAGTACAACGAATGCACAGTTTTTAGGACCTGATAGAACTATCCGTCTATCATTAGGTGCCGAATTTTAGTTATTCTTGCATTCATTTCCTCGTCCGAAAATAGAATGTACGGACAGGAATTAACGAATAGGCTGTTGAGTAAATCAGTTTCTCTACAGCCTGTTATTGGCTTTCCCGCAGGATGATACGATCAATTAGGCTATCCAGCTTTGGATCTGGTTGGTAACCTGAACGCATAAGCCGCTCTGTTATTTGCCACGCTTGTGTCATGCCGTCTTGCAAAGAAACGTTACAACGCCAGTCATTGATCAGACGCGTGATCTTACGATTATCGAATAGAAGACTGTTGGACTTATCGCCCAGTAGCGGTCCCTCCAATCTAGGTTCATAGCGAACCAGCGTTTTAGACAAGACCGGTGTGATGGCAGCTTCTTTTCCCATGGTATTGGCTACGCCGCGGAGTATATTATTCCAGGTGTGCGCCTCGCTGGCGGTGATGTGGATGCATTCCCCAAGCGATCCCTCCAAACCGCACAAGGCCACAAATGCCCTGGCAAAGTCGGAAGCATGAGTAAGCGTCCAAACCGATTCGCCATCTCCGTGAACGATAACCGGTTTGTTGTTTAATAGACGCCAGGCAAGATGGTTGCCATCGATGACAGTACTCGGTAGTCGCGCTCTATAGGTATGGCTTGGGCGGACAATTGTTACCGGTAAAATACCCGCTTCGTGCGCTTCTAGAAGCCGTGTTTCGCAGGCCGCTTTTCGGCGCGAATACTCCCAAAAAGGGTTTGAGATCGCCGTATCCTCGCTAATAATGTGGCTGTGTGGCGGCTGTGCCCATTGCGATTTCTCATAGGCTGAGGCCGTGGACACGAAGACATATTGCGCGCAGTGTTTGGAAAAAAGGCCTATATCGCGTTCAACCTGCTCGGTGTTATAGGCTAAAAACTGGCAAACAACGTCGAAGTCTTGACTCGCCAGTGACTGGTAGCTGGCGTTATCCAAAAAATCACCGACCATCTGTTGAACTTTGTTTGGCGGCGGCGGTTTCGTCAAGCCTCGGTTAAACACGGTGACCTTATGTCCGGCAGCAATCGCTTGTTCCACACAGGCAAAAGAGATTTCACCCGATCCACCTACGAACAGTATCTTCATGCCCTATTCAACGACAGTAAGAGTGTCTTCACTGACCACTCTTGCACCACCAACAAATTGCGCATCGAGAAAGTGATTAATTCTCAACGGTTGATCGACAAATCGTATGTTTCGGTCGATGCCATGCAGGTTTCTCGATGCGTCTAATACGTCGCGCGTGTCTTCTTGAAACACCAATCTGCCGTCGCCCAATTCCCCATTGTCCAATACGCGTAAGTGTGATTTCTGCTCACACTTCTTAAGGTCAATCGGATCCATGTCACTCATTAGCAGTCCACGCCAATGCTTGGCTAATCTGGAGTGATAGGTGAGCGCTAGCATAGCACGAGGATTTGCTGAAGGATTGGGCACGCCACGGTGCCACATACGTGGGTCCCTGAACACTACGCCGCCAGCGGGTATCAGCATGCGTTGTGGTGGGCCCCACTTTTCAAGCAGCGCGGGATGCGCTTCCAGGCGGCTACCTTGCAAAAGTTCAATCACTTCCGTTGCATGGTGCGTTCCAGGATAAATTTCCGTGGCGCCGTTATCCAAACTGATTTCGTCAAGGGCGACGGAACAACTCAAGGTCGTCGTTGGCGGTGGCCAGCTTTGGCCCGCCTGCGCAGCTTCCTCCGGGCTTTTCCAGGCAAAAGGGCGATCCATATGCAAAGGTTGCGAGGTACTGCCCGGGCAATTCACGTTGCCATTATAAAATCCAAGCCATGCCGAACTGCCCAGCACCGTGGCAACGATGGACTCGATGATTGGATTGGCGATAAGGTCCGACCTCACGTACGGCGCGTATCGCCTTAACCCCAGTTGCAAATGCCCTTGGCCGGTGTACTGCTCATGCAGCGTCGGTTTGCCAGCTTCTCGGATTCTAATCACGTCTTCATGTATCGAGTCCGCCAACAGAACGCAGGTGTCCTCCGACACCACACGGCTGACCACAGCGTAGCCGACCGTATGAATTTGTTGCACAATGCTGTTCAGCGTTGCTTCGTTGGGGGCTCCATCTGTTTTTTCTCGCTCAGAAATATCCACTACCATGTTACTTACCTGCTTATCCAGTGCATGTTCACCGCTTATTTCTCCGAGCCGTCGCGCCAGCGATGAGGTCTGTCTTTGGGCCACAATTGAACCATGACGCCGTTTGCAGAACAGGGAACGATAAATACGTTTGGTGTTCCAAGACCTTTCAGTTCAACTCTGGCTTGTTGCAGCGCTTGAGCGCTTTCCTCTAGATCATCAACTCTAAGCGCAAGCACATGCACGCCTTCACCGTTAGACTCGATCAAACCGGCAACCGGAGACTGGTCGTGTGCTGGCGCCACAAGCTCTAAAAACGAACCATCGTCCAGCGAAAAGAATGCTTGTCGAATGCCGACGTCCTCTAATTCGACATGGTGACTAAGTGATAGGCCAAATTGATCTCGCCATCTCGCGATACCGTCGTCAAGATCATTTACAAGAATGACAAGGTGATCAAATGCTCGAATGGCCAATACAGCGTTCTCCTCCAATGTAATGACGTAGCTGCAGTGTCGTCTCTGCAGCCGCCTATACCTTAGTTCGCTCACTAAAAACACGGCTGTGTCGTTCGCTCCCGATCTACAATCGCTTGCAATTCATCTTCACCGCAAGCCGCTAAATATCGCAAGTCTGAAACGCGACCTTAACTTTGTTCATAGCAACTATCGCGCGCACTTAGACCTGAGTGAGTGATAATTCTATTATATCAATGATATAATAGAGGATAAGCTTGGTCAAATGTTGTTATTGATTGCGCAAAGAACGTATGGAATAAAGGCGATGGTTTATTTCTATTCTATTAAAGTTATAATTAGTCTATGCCTTAATAATTGAGTTTAGTGCTCCAATGAGCTTTTCTAAGAAAGCGAAATCACCTACTCAGCCACGCGCGTTTTGCAATCGCCGCCGTCTGCTTGCGCTCTTAACGCCAGTGTTCGCAATTCAAAGTATGGGCCTGACGGCGTTTGAATCAGTCTGGCCAAAGGAATGGTTTGAGCCTGCCATGACCGCTTCGCAATTGGGTATTAAACGGTTTTACGAAAGCCCAGTGTTGTCCCCTGATCTGCCTCTGATCACACAGCGACTGCCAAATGATCCTGTCGTTATCGTACCCCTGGACTCAATTGGAAGCTATGGCGGCACCGCCCGCATTATTGCTGAAGACTTAGGAATGCTGTTTGGCCGTGAGGGCTTGTTCATCATTTCTGCCGATCATAAAACCATTCTGCCAAACCTGGCGAAATCCTGGCACTACAGTGAGGATGGGCGCACGCTTACGGTAAATTTGCGTGAGGGCTTAAAGTGGTCAGACGGACATTCTTTGACTGCGGACGATTTCTTGTTCGCTACTAACGACTTGTTACTTAACACACAATTCCTGCCGAATACGCCTTCATTGATGCGCGGCTTGACGTTACAGGCGAAAGACGCGTTAACCCTTGTCTATGGGTTTCCAGAACCACGCCCTCTGTTTATAAATTTTATGGCGCAGTCGCCGGAACTGTTCATGATGCCAAAACACTACTTCGCTGCGTATCATCCACGCTATACCACGCCCGATACACTCAAGCAGCGACTGGACAAAATTGGTTTTCTGAATTGGTCGACGTTCATTACCAACACTGGATTGCAACAACGGCGAATTCCGGAGCTCGCCAATCAACCATCGATGGGTGCGTTTGTCCCTGTCAGCCTTACCCCCAGCGTTTCTCGCTATGAGCGCAATCCCTATTATTTCAAAATAGATCCACACGGCCAGCAATTGCCCTATATTGACGCCATAGATGCGGAAGACGTGCGTGATAACGCGGTGGCGGTCGCCAAGGCGTCCACAGGACAGCTGGATTTTGCTGGAATCCGCATGCCGACGCAGGACATACCGTTACTGAAACTTGGCGAAAGCAATAGCGGTATCAAAGTCAATATCTGGCGTCGCCTACACGGCAATGATGTCGTAATACAAGCCAATTTCAATCACGCTAATGCCAAACTGAGATCGCTGTTTTGGGACATCAGATTCCGCCGTGCACTTTCTTTGGCCATAAATCGCGACGAGATGAACGAGATAATTTACTTCGGGAGAGGCGTGCCTCGGCAGGTGACAGTCATTCCGGAAAGTGATTACTTTGAGCCCTATTTTGCAACGGCGTATGCGAATTTTGATCTGGCGGCGGCGCATAAGCTACTCGATGATATGGGGCTGAAGGACGTCGACGGAGACGGCTTGCGTGAGTACCCTGATGGTAGTCGCTTAACCTTGACTGTTGAATTCGTTGCCACAGAAACGCCCAAGCAGATATCCATGGAGTTGGTCATCAGTTACTGGAAGGCGGTTGGTATCGATGTGCGCTTGAAACAGATTGATCGTGGTCTGCAGTACGCACGCGCGATCGCGGGCAAGATGGAAATGACCGTATGGCATGCGGATCGTACCACCGACATTTTGTTCCCGATCAGCCCTGACTTCTGGGTGCCACGCAAGCTCGCCGCAAGCCTGTCTATGTGGAACCAATGGTCGCTTTGGTATATGAGCAATGGTCACCAGGGCGAGAAGCCGCCGGCCGAGATCCGCGACCTTCAGGCTTGGGCGGATCAGTTGGCCACTTCGATGGATCCTGCACAACGCGTACGCTTGGGTAAAAAGATACTTGGCTCCAACGCTGACAATGTCTGGACAATAGGAACCATCGGCCTGGCGCCACATCCTGTGGTGATATCGGACCGTCTGAAGAATGTGGTGGAACGTGGATTATGGGGCTGGGACACGCGATGGACTTCACCCTACCACCCAGCGACCTGGTTTCTCGCGAAATGATGACGTCACTGGGCTGATGAAGCGCTATATATTGCGTCGATTGTTGGGGATGATCCCCACTCTGATCGCCATATCGATCATCGTGTTTATTGTTATTCAGTTACCCGAGGGCGATATTGTTACATCAACCCTGGATCAGTTGACAGCAAGCGTTGTTGATCTAAACGATGATCGGGTGAAAAACCTTCGCGCGCAATACAATTTGGATCAGCCCCTGCCACTGCAGTACTTAAGCTGGATTGGCAATTTCATCACCGGCGACATGGGTTTTTCGTATTTGTTTTCCAAGCCCGTCAACGAACTTGTGTGGGAACGCATTGGCTATACATTGCTGGTGACCGTGTCAGCGTTGATATTTACTTGGCTTTTGGCCTTGCCCATCGGTATCTATTGCGCGGTTCGTCAGTACTCAGTGGGCGACTATGTGTTTACCACCATTGGCCTGCTGGGTTTGGCCACGCCTAATTTTCTCATTGCGTTAATTCTAATGTACCTGGGCTACACCTGGTTCGGTTTAAGCTTTGGTGGATTGTTCTCACCAGAATATCTCAATGCGCCGTGGAGCTGGGCGCGCGTAGGGGATTTAATAAGCCATCTGTGGATTCCTGTGATCGTGCTTGGTACGTCTGGCATGGCAGTCACCATGCGACTAATGCGAGCCAATCTGTTGGACGAGCTCCAAAAACCCTATGTGACAACGGCGCGTGCCAAGGGCATGGCGCCGGGCAAGCTGTTATTAAATTACCCGGTGCGTATTGCGATCAATCCATTCATTAGCACGATTGGCTTATTACTGCCGGCGCTATTGTCCGGTGAAGCCATTGTGTCGGTCGTCTTGAACTTACCCACCACGGGTCCGCTGCTTGTGCAAGCACTGATATCGCAGGACATGTATCTTGCCGGTAGCCTGATTATGCTGCTCAGTGTGCTCACGGTAGTGGGCATGTTGCTGTCGGATATTTTGCTCGCCTGGGTTGATCCACGGATTCGCTATGGTCGAACCTGAACTTCTATCACCACGCCGAATGGCATGGCGGCGGTTTCGCCAGCACCGCCTGGCTGTACTGGGCGGGGCCATACTCATTGCTCTGTATGGCGTAGCGTTATTTTGTGAGTTTATTAGTCCTTATACGCCAGACCAACGAAACGCCAAGGCCATCAACGCGCCACCGATGAACATTCGAGTCTTCGACAGTGAAGGCCGCTTTCACCTGCGTCCGTTTGTTCACGGCTTGGAATTAACCATTAATGACGATACTTGGCAGCGTGAATATTCTGAGGACAAAAACATTCGCTACCCATTGCATTTCTTTACCGAGGCCGAGCCGTATGAGCTTTGGGGCATTATCCCGGCACGGCTCCGTCTCTTTCAAGTAGAGCCTGGCAGCCAGGGTTACGTGCATTGGTTGGGTACGGATTCCCTGGGGCGGGATATGCTCTCGCGAATTCTCTACGGCGCTAGAGTATCTTTATCAATTGGCCTCATAGGCGTTGGTCTAACGCTTTTTATTGGCGTTTTGCTAGGTGGCTTTGCCGGTTATTTAGGAGGCAGGGTGGACAGCCTTGTTCAGCGCAGCATAGAAATTCTGCAATCCATTCCTACCCTGCCATTGTGGATGGCGCTGTCCGCCGCGTTGCCAGTCGCCTGGTCACCCATCGCGACGTACTTCGGCGTAACCATCATCCTGTCATTTTTCGGTTGGACGACCTTAGCCAGACAGGTACGAGGGCGCTTCCTATCAATGCGTGAGGAAGATTTCGTGGTTGCTGCCCGACTAATGGGCGCCAGCGATACGCGCATAGTGTTTTACCATATGCTGCCAAGCTTTAGCAGTCATATCATCACCACGGCTACTCTGGCCGTACCGGCAATGATTCTGGGCGAAACAGCGCTCAGCTTCCTGGGCATTGGCTTGCGCGCGCCAGTGGTCAGTTGGGGTGTTTTATTGCAACAGGCACAGAATTATCAGGTAATCGTTATGACGCCGTGGCTTCTATGGCCCGGTGCCTTCATTGTCGTCGCGGTGATTGCGTTTAATTTGCTGGGGGATGGGTTGCGTGATGCAGCCGATCCTTACAACCACCAAGGCGAACGCTAGTGTCTGACTGCCTGCTATCCATCAACGACCTAAGTGTTGTATTCAAAACCGAGTTTGGTTTTGTCCAGGCTCTCGACCAGGTTAGTTTCAATGTGCCAAGAGAATCCGTCACCGCTCTGGTTGGTGAATCGGGATCGGGGAAATCGGTCACAAGCAATAGCATAATGCGATTGCTACCGAGTAATGCAAAATGCGTTGGCGGCATTACGATGTATCCGGCCAACGCTGATCCCATACCCATTTCTTCCCTGAAACCCAAGGATGCGCGCTTGCGACGCGTACGTGGTGAACTTGTAAGTATGGTTTTTCAAGACCCAATGACGGCGCTATCGCCTGTGCACCGGATTGGCGATCAGGTTGCTGAGGCGATACTTTGCCATCGCAAAGTAAACAATAAAACAGCTTGGAACGAGGCAGCAACCATGCTGACGCGTGTAGGCATTCCGGATGTGCAGCAAAAGATGCGTATGTACCCATTCGAATTTTCAGGAGGCATGCGTCAACGCGCCATTATTGCAATGGCATTGGTGTGTAACCCGCAACTGCTGATCTGCGATGAGCCAACGACTGCGCTCGATGTCACTGTTCAGGCAGAAATTCTGGTACTGATCAAGTCTTTGCAGAAATCACTGAAAAATTCTGTGCTGTTCATTACCCACGACCTTGGCGTTGTCGCCCAGGTTGCCGACCGAGTAGTGATTATGTACAACGGACAGATCGTGGAAGAAGGCAGCGTGCGTAAGATACTGGGGACACCTGAGCATCCCTATACACGCCATTTGCTGACATCATTCCCAGGGGCTCAGCGCAAGCAACAGTCAGGCTCACGTCCTGGCAATTTGAAAAAAGCAGCAGCGACGGGCGCTGACACGGAATTAATCTGGACATCTGCTGATCACCGTGTACGCAGGTACATCCAATGAACCAATTGTTGTCTGTGAATGGACTTTGCAAATCATATTCTGAGCAAATGGTGGTGCGCTCGGTTTCCTTCGACATTAGAGAATCCAGCACCGTGGGTATTGTCGGTGAATCTGGTTCTGGTAAAACGACCTTGGTGAAGTCTATTTTGCGGGCGATCAAGCCCGACGCCGGGTCGGTGCGCTATCACAGCCGGGCCGGGTGGAAAAACCTTGATCAACTGAGTTCAAAAGACTTGCTGCCCCTGCGCCGCGAGATTCAGATGATTTTCCAAGACCCATTCGCATCGCTCAACCCGAGGATGACTGTGCAGGCGATTCTGGAAGAGCCATTGAATATCCACAAGATGGGTAACTCAACCTGGCGCAAACAGCGCGTTGCGGAGATGTTGCAACGCGTGCAACTTGACGCCAGCTCAGCGGGCCGTTTTCCGCATGCATTCTCTGGCGGTCAACGACAACGCATTGGCATTGCAAGAGCGCTGATCTTGGAACCCAGGCTGGTGGTGTGCGATGAGTCGGTGTCTGCGTTAGATGTATCGGTGCAAGCCCAGATTCTGGATCTGCTGAACGATCTGCAAAAAGACCTTGGATTAACCTATCTCTTCGTTGCTCACGATTTAAGCGTGGTTCGAGAATTCTGCGATGAGGTATTGGTCATGTATAAGGGCCGCCTAGTGGAACAGGGAGCGACAAAGCAAGTCTTCGATAAGCCACAACACGACTACACCAGGCTGTTGCTTTCCGCCATACCTTCGTTGAATCCAGATGAACCTCTGCAACCGCTTGATCGCAAATTATTGGATCTTGATTAGAACCTACGGCATCACCGTCAATCGTGAATTCGCAGCAAAGCACGCCATTCGACCGATAGCTATCTTTGCTGATCGGTGAGCAAGCCGTAGACATTATTGACGCTTCCCTAGCTGCTTTTCTCCAATCGGTGTGTGAATTGGGAATCTGTGACCCAGCTTGTAGGTCTATATTCCCAGAGCTTATTAAACAAGCCTTGATAGTACGAGTCGTTCTAAGTGTTTCATTGTATTAGGTCATTTTCAGGCATAGGGTAGGCCATTCAAATAAAAGGAGAGAGGAAATGAAAATACCCTTAGGATGTTTTTCGATTAAATGTTTGTGTCCCATGGTTATGGCCCTGGCTATCACCGCGAGCTGTTCTTTACGCGCAGACAATCATCCCGCACCGACGTTTTCGCCGACGGAAATATTTATGTGCAGCTACCGAAAGGGTAAAGATGCCGATGATTTGGCCAAAGCCACTGAGCAATGGAATGAGTGGATGGACGAGCAGAATGACCATGGCTATCTGGCATTGACCTTAACGCCGTACCTCAATGATCCGGCAGTGGATTTTGACACTTTCTGGGTAGGGTCCTGGAAAGATGGAGCGGCTATGGCGAAAGCCTTGGACCGTCAGGGCACGGGCGATGGTCCTGAGGTTATCGGTGAATTCTTTGAGGTGGTTGACTGTCCAACGCACGCCGTATTTGCGGTAGGCACGGTCAAAAAACCGAGCAGGCAAAGCGCTCCGGAAACAGCTATTATGTCGTTTTCTGATTGCTCAATTGCGGAAGACAAATCTACTGGAGACGCTGCAAGTGCTTTAGCAGCGTGGGGTGAATACCTGACGTCGGAAGGCCTGAGCGGACCAATTTGGATGTGGTGGCCGGCTTACGGCGGACCAAAGGGCGATTTCGATTTTAAATTGGTTGAGGGCTATGCAACTAATGCAGAATTTGGCGCGGCGTTTGATCAGTATGGAAATGGCGGTGGCTTTATGAAAGCGGCGGAGTTGCTAGATGGCACCATAAGTTGCGATGTGCCGCGAGCCTATAATATGGCATTGCAAAGATCGATAAAAGCGCCTGAGTAATCGGCCGTAATATACGGCTGGCCCACACCTCGCAGGAAGAATGGGCCAGCCGGCAAAACGGCCTAGCCGACTGCGCGTAATGCATTGTGCAAAGCATTGATTGCCGGCGAAGGAGGATTATTCGCGATAGTAAACATCGCCAATTTCACGTCCATATCCAAATCGAAATCGCGCCACTCAAACACTTTTCGCGCTTTTACCAGTGACAGTGGTGCCAGGCTCACGACGTTGCAGCGTGAGGTAAGGTGCAAACACGAGCCCAAGCTCGCCAAGCGGTACCGCGGGAAACGCAGTGATTGGCTGACGTGACTGGCGAAACCTTCAAACAGGCGGTTTTCATTGAAGTAGAGACTGGGTATCGCCCACGAATAATCCTGCAACAGGTCTGCCAGCGGCGCGTTAGTGCCGGGGTGGCCTTCTCTAAAAACGACCACCAGAGGTTCGTGCTGTAGCGGCACCATGCGCAGGGCAGGGGCATGAGGAGAGGCCTGGAAATTCGCTTCATCGCCAATGGCAACGTCGCAACGGCCGGTGGCAAGGTCCTGGTACATATCGTCACTGCCTATCGCCACTTCCACTTCCAGCTCCGGGTGCGTCTCAGACAATACCGTCAGGCAATCGGCAACCAGTAAGTCTGCTGCCAGTGCTATTACTCCCAAACGCAGGGCGCCTCTGGCGCCGCCCGCAATTAGCCGCCCCTCTTCCATAAAGTCGTCCATCGCCGACAGCGAGGCACTGGCAGAGTCGATCAATTGCCGCGCGTTGTCCGTGGGCTGCACCGCTCGGGTCGTGCGATTAAACAGGCGCAGTCCCATCTCTTTCTCCAGCCGCTGCACGCCTTTGGTAATGGTGCTCTGTGAAACGCCAAGGGAATCCGCCGCATTTCGAAAGCTGCCCTTCTGATAGACCGCCACAAAATATTGCAGCAGCTGAATGTCATTCATTCCAATTCTTCCTTATTTATTTCCACTTTGGAAATAATACACGCATTTCTATGGGTTTAGAATGGATGCACTTCCGAGACTCGGAATACCAACACCTTCAATTATTAAAACAATACAGTGGAGAATGCAGCGTGAAGAAGAATCTACGCCACAATCAAAAGACAATCGCCATAGCACTGGGATTTGCGCTTGCAGCGCCCGCCATATCCTACGCACAAGATTTGGAAGAAATTGTAGTCACGGCGCAAAAGCGCCAGGAAAGTTTGGCTGAAGTACCGGTAGCTGTGTCTGTTTTGACAGAAGACACGATAGACAACGCGTTTGTATCCAATATGGAAGGCTTGCAAGCGCTAGTGCCTTCGGTGAGCTTCAGAACGGGTAACACTACTCGTAACAGTGCGCTTACCGTGCGGGGCATTGGTACAATCTCTTTCAGTATTGGTGCCGAGCCCAGCGTATCGACGGTGGTGGACGAAGTTGTGCTGGGTCGCTCCGGCCAGGCCTTCGGTGACCTATACGACCTGGAGCGCGTGGAAGTGCTTAGAGGGCCGCAAGGCACACTGTTTGGAAAGAACGCGTCGGCGGGGGTCGTTAACCTAACCACACGCAAACCTACAGACGAGTTGGAAGGCTACATAAGCACTACGTTCTACCAGGACAATGAACGTCTTATCAAAGCAAGATTGTCTGGACCCATCTCTGATCAGCTGCGAGGCGCTGTTACCTTGATGGATGGCGATTTTGATGGCTATATAAACAATGTTTACAACAATGAGACTGTACAAGGTTACGACAAGCGCGGTATTCGAGCCATGTTTGACTACGACGTTAGCGATGTAACCCGAGTTCGCTTCATTTACGAAGATTACGAAGCAGACAACAATTGTTGTGCCGATCTGGAGGCGCGACCCAGCGGACGCAACCCGGCTTCAGAAGCCGCACCCAATGGAACGGGGCTTGATCTTGATCAGCGACAGATTGATCACGATTTCGAGACGCGTACTCTGGATGCAACCACTGCTGTATCAGTACAGATTGAAACCGAGTGGCGCAATCACACAATAACGTCGATTACCGCACAACGTAATTGGGATAACACTGAATTTCGTGAAGGTGATTTCACCTCTATTGCCGGTGATAGCAACCTTCCAGTATTTGGCGTGCCGTTCCAATTGCACGATGTAGGCCCCCAGGAATGGCGGCAGTTTTCTCAGGAAATCCGCATCGCCTCAAACGGTGACGGCGCCTTGCAATATCAGTTTGGTGCTTTCTACTGGGACATTGACTCCGAGCGCAACTTCACTCGTGATGCAAGCTGCCAAAATAACAACGGTCAACTCGACGCCGCCATTGCCAATCATTTGGATTTAACCCTTGGGCAAGCGAATGGCGCGGCTGATGTTGCGAACTTCATCGCTGCGAACAACGTGACATGCAACGCCAATGACATTGTCTCGGCTACCGCGTTTTTTAATACTGAGTTCACCAACCTTGCCTTGTTCGGCCAGGGTAGCTTTGACATTACCGAAGACCTCAGTGTGCTGTTTGGTTTGCGCTGGACAGATGATGAGTTGTCGTTCAATCACAACCGCATTAACAATGACGAATTTGGTCGTCGCGGTGTTGGTGTTCGACCGCGATTCTCCGATGGCAACAACCAGTTCGACACCAATTTCTCAGGTGAAACCGATGAAGACAATGTATCGGGCAAGTTAGGAGTTCAGTGGCAGTTTAGCGATGCCGGCAATTTCTACGCGACCTACGCCACAGGTTATAAAGGGCCAGCCTTTAATATCTTTTACAACATGGATGATGACGACCTTACGCCAATTGATGCGGAAGAATCTGACACCATCGAAGTGGGTTTGAAGTATGCCTTACCCGGTGGACTGGTCAGCCTTGCGCTGTACAGCACTGAGATTGAAGACTTTCAAGCCAATGACTTCGACACCTCTGACGGCACCACGGTTACTGGTTTTACCAATGGTGGTGACGTGGAAACGCAAGGTGCAGAAGTTGATTTTATCTGGCGACCGATGGAGAACTGGATGCTCAGCGGTGGTATCGCTGTCTCCGAAGCTGAGGCTAAAACAAGTGGTGCACCTCTGCCATTTGCGCCTGACCTGAAGTATTCACTGGTCAGTGATTACAGCTTTCCGTTGGCCAGTGGTGCAGAAATTGGCTTCAATATCAGCTATGTGCATACCGACGAACAGCTCTCTGGCAACATAGGACAGACTGACGCCGACCCGTTTTTGCTGCCTGAATACGATATAGTGAACGCCAGCGTAGGCTACACGAGCGCCGACGGCCGATACAGTGTTAAATTGATCGGCAAGAACCTGGGCGATGAGAGCTACGCCACCACCTTTAGTGGCGACGGCTTCAGGTACCAGATTCCGCGTTCTGCCGATCGCTATTTTGGCGTAAACGTACGAATCAACTTGTTCTAGACACAGTGTGCGGCGGCCGTCAGTGGTCGCCGCTACTCGAACAAGAACCAACTCTGTTAGCAAAAGAGTACGCCAGGTTGCTCACCAACCGTGGCGGCGTTTACTTATTTGACACAGTGCCAGGTGCAATATGAGCCCACGGAAAGAACACCGACTGCGCTATTTTGAGCAATCAAGCGGTCAGCAACACATCGCGGCCGAAGACAAGTATTTATACCAACAGCCACCAACCCAGTTGAATATCGCCGTTATTGGCACTGGAACGATGGGCGTTGAGCACATCCGTATCGCGTGTTTGGCCGGTCGCGCCAGAATCATAGGCGTGTACGACCCGCATTCTCCCAGCATAGAGATGGCACGCGCCGAGCTTACTCAGCTGAACGCCGAGCCGGCTAAGGAGTATGCCAGCCTTGATGAGGCAGTGCGTGACGACAAGGTTGACGCTTATATTATTTGCACACCTAATTACACGCACAAGCAGGTAGTTGAGCAGGTCTTGCAGGCAGGCAAACCCATTCTGTTAGAAAAGCCAATGGCCACTACCGTGGATGACGCATCCGAAATTGTTCGCATGGCTCAAAAGCACAAGTCTGCATTACAAATAGGCCTGCAATATCGTTATAAACCTATTTACCAAGAGAGTATTCAAGAAGCCTTGCACAGAGCCACCATTGGTAATGTTTGTACGGTCAACATCAGCGAGCATCGACCGCCGTTTCTCGACAAGGTGGGTCAGTGGAATAAATTTTCGCAGTATTCCGGTGGCACGCTGGTAGAAAAGTGTTGCCACTATTTCGACTTGATGAACTTGTTTGCAGGTTCAAATCCCAAGCGAGTCTACGCCAGTGGTGGGCAAGCCGTTAATTTCAGCGAGTTTCAATACAAGGGCCAGAAGTCAGATATCGCTGACCATGCATTTGTCACGGTTGACTATGAAAACGGGGCAACCGCTGGTTTCAATTTAAATATGTTCAGTCCCAGCTTCACCGAAGAACTGACCGTGGTAGGCGACCGCGGTAGGATAACAGCGAGCGAAAAGTTCGATTACCTGGACAACGCAAAGCTGGAGCAGTACGTAGACGTTCAATTGGGTGAGCATGGCGCGTCACGTTTGATTGAGCCTCGATATCCGGACTTTATCGCCAAAAGCGGTCACCAGGGCTCGTCCTATTTCGCGCACCAACAATTTCTGGATGAAATAGCTGGCATCAATTCCCCAGTTGCTGATGTATACGATGGGTTTTGGTCCATTGTGGTTGGCGTCGCCGCCGAGCGTTCTATGAGTTGTGCAGCACCTGTGGAAATAAGCGCGTTACTGGATGAGTACCAGTGCAAGGACCTGATCGTTGACTGATACCGATTTGCTTATCACGCTGCTTACCTGCGTCATGCTGATGGCTCTGGTGGGCTGGGTGTCGTACGCCAAGACCAAAGGCTCAGTGGATGATAAAGACGGGTATTTTCTCGCAGGCCGAGGCTTAACAGGCACCTTTATTGCAGGCTCTATGTTGCTGACCAACCTGTCGGCAGAGCAACTCATCGGTCTCAATGGCTCAGCCTATGGGTACAACTTATCGAGCATGGCCTGGGAGGTTACCGCGGGCTTCGCCACACTAATTATGGCGCTGGTATTCTTGCCGCGGTATTTGGCGGGCGCATTCACTACCTTACCCGAATTTCTCAGTGAGCGTTTTGATGATGACGTGCGTCGCGCCACAGCGGCATTGTTTTTACTGGGGTATGGATTAATTACGATCCCGTCGGTTTTATACTCTGGCGCGCTGGCGGTTCTACGCTTGTTCAATGTGCCGGAGATGCTGTCAATTGGTCATTCGGAGTCGTTGTTGGTTACCATTCTGGTGATTGGTATGGTCGGCGGCGTTTATGCGGTATTTGGTGGCCTACGTGCGGTAGCGGTGTCCGACACCTTGAACGGAGCGGGCATGCTTATCATAGGCATCCTGGTGCCATTGTTCGGATTTGCGGCCCTGGGTGACGGCAGTGTTTTGGAGGGTATAAAAACCCTTACCAGCACCCATAAGGAAAAACTTAACGCCATTGGCACACCGAGTGACCCCACGCCATTTGCGACCATTTTTACTGGCATGATCTTTGCCAACCTGTTTTATTGGGGTACCAATCAATACGTTATTCAACGCACCTTGGGCGCAAAGAATCTGGCCGAAGGTCAAAAAGGCGTGATATTGACTGGGTTTCTAAAGTTAATCGTTCCTTTTCTGATGATGATTCCAGGCGTCATCGCTTTCCATTTGTACGGTCCGGAACTTGCCACTATTGATTTGGCGTATCCGCATTTAGTGGCTAACGTGATGCCTGTGTATCTGTCAGGCTTTTTCTTGGCGGTGTTATTAGGGGCCGTTTTTAGTTCGTTCAACTCCTTGCTGAACAGCGCCGCCACCTTGTTTGTGCTTGATATCTACGCGCCGATGAAAAAGAAAGTCATCGATGATCAAACCCTGATTTCGTTGGCGAAGAAAGCCAGTATTGTCATTGCTTTGTTTTCATTTGTTGCCGCACCGATGTTGCAATACGCGCCGCAGGGCTTGTGGCAAATCATCCGAATATTCACTGGCTTCTACAACATTCCAATCATCGCCATTGTGCTGGTCGGTTTGTTTGCACGGCATGTGCCCGCGCAAGCGGCCAAGATTGCGATGGTCTTTCATCTTGTGGCCTACAGTGTTTATCAGCTGTTTGATGACGTAATCACCATCCACTTTATCCATATTTACGCCATATTGTTTGTATTGGAGGTGTCGATCATGCTGTTTATTGGGTGGCGTAAACCGAAAGCAACATCTTGGCAGGCCAGCAATCGTCGAGCGGTCGATCTGACTCCCTGGCGCTTCGCCTTGCCATCGGCCATATTGTTGTTGGCCAGCATTGCCCAGCTCTACTTATTGTTCTCGCCACTCGGCTTGGCGGGTGAAATGGGCAGCGGTTTTTGGATTGCCAGTGCGCTACTGTCCGTGCTGACTGTTGTGCTGTTTTATCTTGCGCTCACCCGGTGGAATCGTCGATACGAGAATCAACTGGAAAAAATTCATCTAGGAGAATCATGAACAACATTGAATTGTCGAAAGGCACATCGCTGCCGCAGGTTGGTTTGGGTTTCTGGAAAGTCTCTCCAGAAGACGCTGCGCAAACGGTCATAGCGGCAATTGACGCTGGTTATCGCCACCTGGATAGTGCCGCTGACTACGGAAACGAAGCCGCGGTTGGTGAGGGCATTGTGCAAGCAATCCGTGCCGGACAGTGCAGCAGAGAAGAGCTATGGGTCACGTCCAAGCTTTGGAATACTGACCATAAAGCCGAGCATGTCCGACCGGCGCTTGAAAGAACCCTGCGTGATCTGCAACTGGATTATCTCGACCTTTATATGATTCATTTCCCTATTGCGCTGGAATATGTAGACCCGGCACAGCGTTATCCGGCCGAGTGGTTTTTTGAACCGTCCGACCCAAAGCCAGCGATGAAGCCGGCCAAAGTGCCCATTTACGAAACCTGGCGTGCCATGGAAGAACTGGTGGATGCCGGTTTGGTAAAACACATTGGCGTCTGCAATTTTGGTGTCAGTTTACTGCGTGATCTGCTCAACTACGCGCGCATTCCACCAGCCGTATTGCAAGTAGAGTTGCATCCGCGATTATCGCAACAAAAACTGCTGCGGTTTTGTGCTGACAACGACATAGGTGTTACAGGCTTCTCACCACTCGGTGCTCTGTCCTATGTGGACATCGACATGGCGCAACGTGATGATTCTGTATTGGAATTGGAAGTCATCCGCACTATCGCCAGCAGAGCGCAGCGCAGTCCAGCCCAAGTTGTGTTGCGTTGGGCGATTCAGCGCGGCACGGCGATTATCCCTAAAACGACGCGCCCTGAACGCTTACGGGAAAACCTGGCGCTGTTCGATTTTGAGCTCAGCGAGGAAGAGATGAAGGCCATTGATTCCCTAAATGAAGACAGACGCTTTAATGACCCCGGTCACTTTTGTGAGGCCGCGTTCAATACTTTCTTTCCAATCTACGAGTAAGTGACACTATGAACTCATCATCTGCCCCCGCTTTTGTAGATTGTGCTGGAATAGAGACGGCATTGCCCGCTACTGCCACGGTGTTCAATTACGATGACTTGCAGTTTCCACTCATCATCGAGAAGCAAGGCAGTGGCGCCGCCAGTCATGACGCCTTGCAACAATGGATTGACACTAATTCCGAACAAATTGAATGGCATCACGACCAGGTCGGCGCAGTGTTGTTTCGCAATTTTGATCTGTTTTCCAGCGACGATTTCGATCGATTCATTAGAGCCTTCGATCTACCAAACTTCACCTACAAGGAATCGCTGTCAAACGCAGTGCGCGTAAATCGTACAGAACGTGTGTTTACTGCAAACGAGGCGCCGCCAGACGTGAACATTGTGATGCACCACGAAATGGCTCAAACGCCCATTTACCCCAGTCGCCTATTGTTTTTCTGCGAAAAAGCAGCTGAGATTGATGGCGCCACACCGCTTTGCCGTTCGGACGTCTTGTTACAACGACTGGAGGAACAAGAGCCAGAATTGGTGCGAAATTGCGAAGCCCATGGTTTGAAATACTCCTCTGAAATGCCCGCCGATTCGGACGAATCTTCCGGCCAAGGTCGCTCATGGTCGAGTACGCTTGGGGTCAGCAATATGAAGGAAGCCGAGCGCAAGCTGGCAGATCTTGGTTACGATTGGGCCTGGATTGACGGCGATTGCTTACGTGTAACCACACCGGTGTTGCCAGCCATTCGCGAATTAGACAGTGGCCGCCGCACTTTCTTTAACCAGCTTATTTCGGCGGCGTACGGCTGGAAACCGGTCAACGGAAAACCAGCTGTGTGTTACGGCAATGGGGCGGCTATTCCTGACGGCTCGCTCAAGGCCATCGCCGACTGCGTTGAAGCGCTCAGTTTCGATTTGGATTGGCAACAAGGCGACGTTGCGTTGATCAACAACTTCCTGGTGATGCATGGACGTCGCTCATTTCAGGGAACTCGCCGAGTTTTGGCTTCTTTGGTTGCGTAAGGTGTTGCCAGGTCTTAGTGAGACGGGGTTACAAAAGTAGGTATTAACAACCGCTAATCATCCGAATGGCTATCGCAAAAACGCCGTGTGCTCCAACAGCCAATCCCTCACTAATTGAATTTCCGGGCTAGCTTGCAAGCGCTCATTTGGAATGAGCAAATAGTGTTTTCGGTCAATAGCAAAACTTTCCTGCAGCGGACGTACTAAATGCCCTAGTGCCAGCTGTTCATGGACAAGGTGCAGCCAGCCTATGGCAACACCAACCCCACTGATTGCCGACTGCACCAGCAGAGAATAGTTATCCAATGAGTAGCCGCCTTCTTTTACGGCTTCCGTACAACCCAGTTCTCTGGCCAACGTTTGCCAGTTAATAGGGCCCCAGCTTAGGTCGCGCCAATGCGAGTCTCGTAGGTGTATCAGCTGTTGACTGGCAATGGCATCGGGATCGGTGAATTCTGGGTGCTGCTCCAAATAGGCAGCGCTGCACACTGGAAATACTTCTTCCGAAAACAAAAAGTCGGCATGAATACTGGGCTGAGGTTCATGGCCTAACACGATGGCCATATCGGCCGAATCGAGTAAGCTTGTGGGGTTTTGCTCGGTGGTGAGTATGTTCAGTTCTATGTTGGGGTACAGGGTTTGCAGCGAAGACAACTTTGACGCCATAAACTGGGTGGCAAACGCAAGGCGCATTGCCACCGACACCCGGTGTCCTGCTTCCGAAGATTTAAGCCGATCAGCTGTATCGGCAATATAACTCAGGCCCATGGAAACGGCTTTAGAAAACTGCTGTCCGGCATCGGTTAGCGAGACAGAACGCCCTTTGCGATTGAATAGCTTTTGGCCCAGGTATTCTTCCAGCAGATTCACCTGTTTACTGACGGCAGCCTGCGTAACACACAACTCGTCGGCCGCTTTTGAGAAACTCAGATGGCGGGCGGCGGCTTCAAACGGCTTAAGGCTGCTCATGGGTGGCAGGCGACTATGGGTAGTTTTCATGGTGAGATGTTACTGTAAAGGTTGACGTTTTAGTATTACTTCAAGTTATATCATGATGGAGCAAATGTTGTTGGATTTTTTCGGTTCGCAGGCGTACCTTAAGATATATATAAAAAGAGGTCTCGAGCATGAGGCAAATCACGAGTAAGCCGGATGAGTAAGCTGAAGGGCATTTTCGGAGCAATGTGTACTCCCTTCGACACCAGCGGCGAACACATTGATGACGCGCGCTACACAGAACACATTGATGAGCTGATTGAGGCGGGGCTGCACGGGCTTGTTCTTTGCTCCGGTACTGGTGAGTACGCCTATCTGCGCGAAGAAGAAAAAGCACATTTAATAGAGCTGGGTGCGCGCCACGTGAATGGTCGCGTTCCTACCATTGCGCAAACCACAGCACTCAGTACCGCCGATTGCATTGAGAAATCTCGCCGCGCCCAAGACGCTGGAGCCAGTGCCGTGATGGTGTTGCCGCCGTATCTGGAAGCACCGGGTGAGCGCGGTATTATCTATCACTACGAAGCGATTGCTAAGGCCATCAGCATACCGGTGGTGATGTACAACGTACCCGAGCAGTCTTGCGTCACTATTACGCCTCAGTTGTATCGCAAGTTACTGGCCATCGAAAACCTGGACTACATCAAAGACAGCTCAGCTGACTTCACTGCTGTTCAACAACTGATTGAGGTGGGTGGCGGCGTGCTCTGTGGCATTGATGCCCTGGCGCCATATTCTTTAATGGCGGGTTGCTGTGGAATGATCTGGGGCGCTGCCAACTTCATGCCGCATGAATGCGCGCGGCTATACGATCTGGTGGCTGAAGGCAATCAGTCGGAAGCCTTGGAATTGTGGCAAACCATGCTTGCCATTTCGCTGTGGTTTGGCGCCAATCCGCACGGCGTGGACTATTTAACCGGCGTGAAAGCTGCTGCGCGCTTAACCGGGCGCGATATGGGGCCGTGTCGCAGACCATTGCCGCCGGTACCAGGCCCAGCGCGCCAGGCCATGCGTTTAGCCTTGGCCAAGCTTCCCATTAACGCACCAGGAAACGAGCGCTTGGTATGGCGTGATTGGGAAGAAGAGCGTGACTGGCTTGTTCAGTCGTATAGAAAGTAACGCACAGAGATTGACCCGCAGGCAACGACTATGAACAACACAACACCTTTGCCCATTAAATTGTCCACACAATGCGTGATAGGTGGCCGCAGCGTGGATGCGCAAAGTGCCGATACTTTCGACACCATCAACCCGGCTACCGGGGAAGTTCTGGCCAAAATCGCTCGTGGTGATTCTGCTGACGTAGATGCTGCGGTTGCAGCTGCCAGGCGCGCTTTCGACGAAGGTCCTTGGCCGCGTCTGGCTCCTGCCGAGCGCAAAGTTATTATGCAGCGATTTGCCACTTTGCTTGAAGCCAACCTGGACGAACTAGCGATGATGGAAGCGTTGGAAGCGGGTAAGCCGATTACCGACTGCATGGAAATTGATTTGCCAGACACCATCAACACGCTGCGTTGGCATGCGGAGGCTGCAGACAAAATTTATGACCAGGTATCGCCGTCGTCACCGGGCGTGGTGTCCATGATAGTGCGCGAGCCTATTGGCGTGGTTGGTGTAATTCTCCCCTGGAATTTTCCGCTTATGATGGCGGCATGGAAACTTGGGCCCATTCTTGCCAGCGGCTGTTGTGCTGTATTGAAACCGGCTGAGCAAACGTCGCTGTCCACTATTCGACTCGCTGAGATCGCAACGGAAGCAGGTATTCCCGATGGCGTAGTTAATGTGGTGCCAGGCTTTGGCGAAACCGCGGGACGCGCTATTGGCCTGCACAATGATGTGGATTGCGTTGGCTTTACCGGTTCAACAGAGACCGGCCGACTGTTCTTGAAGTACTCCGCCGATTCAAATTTGAAGCGCGTATTGCTGGAGTGTGGCGGAAAAAACCCGCTGATTGTAATGGCAGACGCGGAAGACCTGGACAGTGTGGCTGATCACGCCGCCAATTCCATCTTCTGGAACATGGGAGAGAATTGCTCGTCAAATTCTCGATTGCTCGTGCACTCATCATTGAAAGATGAATTGATAGAACGACTTTTGGAAAGAACCCACGATTGGACTGTGGGTGACCCACTGGAGGCTGCGACTCGAATAGGACCGCTCATTGAACAAGCGCACATGGACAAAGTGCTTGCTGCAATCAACACTGCGAAAGAGCAGGGGGCTACGTTGGTGTGCGGCGGCAACGCAGTTCGGGTAGACAGTGGTGGGTATTTTGTCGAGCCGACAATATTTGCTGATGTCACACCCGATATGGCATTAGCGCGCGAAGAGGTGTTTGGGCCAGTGTTGGCCATTCTCAGCTTCGACACACCGGAGCAGGCCATTGCTTTAGCGAATGACTCTGATTACGGGTTAGCCGCGTCAGTATTCACGGCTAATAATAAAACGGCACACAACGCAGCGCGCGCAATTCGTGCTGGAACCGTTGCGGTTAACTGCTACGGCGAAGGCGATGTGTCCACGCCTTTTGGGGGCTATAAACAGTCGGGGTTTGGTGGTCGCGACAAGTCACTTGCTGCACATGATCAGTACTGCGAATTGAAAACAATCTGGATCGATTTGTCGTAACACGATGAAACTGTCGATACTTCCGCATAACGATAACAATAACGGTTGGCTGCGAATTCTGCCCGAGCTACCCTTGGCCAATGTGTTACGAGGCGAGCATTCTTTTGACGTAGCTATTGTCGGAGCAGGGTTTACTGGCTTGGCCGCCGCTCGCAGGCTGGGCGAGTTATGTCCAGATGAGCGCATCGCCCTGATTGACGCTGGAAGAATTGGCAACAACGCCGCCGGTCGATGTTCGGGGTTTGCTATTGATCAGGCACACAATATTCGCGCGAAAAGCTTTGCTGATGAGCTGGCGAACGAACGATTTCAGCTGCAACTCAATAGGCACGGTCAACAAGCGTTGCGTGATGCTGTTGAGCAACACGCCATTGATTGTGATTGGCAAGAAGCGGGCAAGATTCACGGCGCTGGTACTGTGAAAGGTCAGCAGCTGCTGCGTGATTTAAGCAAGAACATTGAAGCGCTGGGAAATTCCTGTGAGTTTTATGATGCCGAGAAAATGCAGAGTGTCACTGGCCTGAGATTTTATCGTGAGGGCTTGTATACGCCTGGTACACAGCAAATGCAACCAGCCGCGCTGGTGCGAGGCTTGGCAAAGACCTTACCTGAAAACGTTGCCGTGTATGAAGATAGCTTGATTACCGATGTGGAATACGGTGATTCACATCGCTTGATCAGTTCAGATGGTGAATTGCAGGCGAACACTCTGGTGCTGGCAAATAACAGTTTTGCAGCGGCGTTTGGCTTTTATGAAAAACATCTGATACCGCTGCCCACGTTTGCCAGCATGACGCGTGAACTAACAGCTTCTGAATTAGATACTTTGGGTGGTGAACAAAGCTGGGGCATTGTGCCGGCGCACCCTTTCGGGTCAACGGTGAGAAGGTTAAACAGCAATCGCTTATTGGTTCGCAATATCTACGCCTACTCGCATAAGCACAACCCCACCGAGTCGCAGCGGCAGTGGGCCAGAGGAAAACACATTAAGTCATTCAAAGATCGTTTTCCCATGTTGGATAAGGTGGAGTTTGAATACAGTTGGGGCGGTACATTGTGTTTGTCCGATAACGGTAAGCCGGTCTTTGGTGAAGTAGCACCCAGAGTTTTTGCCTCACTCTGCCACCAGGGTGTTGGTATTGCCAGAGGCACCAGTTGTGGAAAGCTCATTGCCGAAGAAGTGGCAGGCGAAGAGTCTGATCTTCTGAGTGCAATGCGTGCAGAGGGCAGACCGAACAAGAGTTTTCCTAGCTGGATGATGCGCATAGGTGCGCCGCTGAATCTTGCCAATCGACGCCGAATGGCCGGCGGGGAGTTGTAGCATGGCAACGTTGGCATTGTCTGATAAAACGGTAGTAATCACCGGTGCAACGTCCGGTATTGGCGCTGCAACCGCACGCGTGATGGCAGCTCAAGGCGCGCGTTTGCTGCTACTTGGTCGAAATGCAGAGCGCGCTAAGCGTGTGCAAAAAACCGTTGTTGACGAGGGTGGTGTTGCGGAAACCTTCATTGGAGATGTGAGCGAATCAACGACTGCGGAGGCAGCGGTTAAGCAAGCGCTGCAGAGTTTTGGCCATCTAAATGCGTTGGTAAACGCAGCCGGTGTCATTTATCGAGGCAATGCCGTACAGACCAGCGACCAGCAATGGCGCGACAGTATGTCTGCCAATGTGGATGGCAGTTTTTTCATGTCTCGTGCTGCGGTGAGCGCAATGAAGCATGGCGGCAGTATCGTCAATATTGCCTCTACCTGCGGCTTGGTCGGGGCCAAAGATCTTACCGCGTACTGCGTCAGCAAGGGAGCGATTGTGCAACTCACGCGCGCAATGGCGCTGGATCACGCTGATGAAAACATTCGAGTGAACTCAGTTTGCCCGGGGGCAATTGACACGCCCATGTTGGTATCAGGTCACGAGCGCAGCGGTGCTTCCGCCGAGCAAGTACTAGCAAACAATTTAGCGGAGATTCCTCAGGGGCGCATACCTGGCCCGGAAGAGGTTGCCGAATTGATTGCGTTTCTCTGCAGTGATGTCAGTTCTCATATTACCGGCACCAACATACCGATTGATGGCGGGTACACAGCGCAATGAGCACGTCTTTACGCAATAAGGTTGCCGTTGTAACCGGTGGTTCACAGGGCATAGGACGCGGAATTTCTGAGCGTTTAGTGGCTGCGGGGGCCCACGTTGTTGTTGCCGACTTGAAAAAAGCTGATGACTTTCAGCAATGGCGGAATGCGAGCGACGATCAGGTGAGCTATCTGAAGACCGACGTCACCTCTGGCGAATCGGTACAGTCATTGGCTGAGCAAATCGAGGCGCAGCAAGGGCGCGTGGATGTACTGGTGAACAATGCAGGCATCATGTTTGAGAAAAGTCTCGAAGAGCAAACAGAAGCCGACTGGGACTTAATGATGGCCATCAACGTTAAAGGCCCTATGTTGATGAGCAAATTTTTGTTGCCGCTGCTGCGCTATGGCGCAGCGAAAAACGGTAGTGCAGCTGTAGTAAATATAGGGTCTATTGAAGGGTTTGCAGTTAACCCCAAGCACACGGCTTACAGCGCGTCCAAAGGCGCGGTACACGGGTTTACAGCGGCACTTGCAGTGGATCTCGGCTTGGACAAAATCCGCGTTAACGCGATAGCGCCTGGTTGGATCGATACCGACTTAAATCGAGCCTATGTCGAATCGGTTGGCGATGTTGAGCTGGCCAAACAAGAGTTGGCGAAATTACACCCTATGGGTTCTATTGGCGAACCCTCAGATGTTGGCGATGTTGTTGTATGGCTTGCCAGCGATGAATCGCGTTTCGTGAATGGGCAGGTCATTACTGTTGATGGCGCGCGCACCAGGAAACTGTCCTTACCTCCTATTTTTCAAACTTAACCTTCCAACCTAAAAGGCATCCACTATGAGTGAAGCGGCGATATCCGGTAGCTCCCAGGGCAGAAGAGGTCGCTCGGCACGTCGCAACGCGCGTCTGGCAACCAGTTTTGATTCACTCCCTGCGTTGGAGAGAGGGCTGCCGTATCTGGATTTGATGACACCTGCCCAACTCGAGAAAATGCACGATGCGACCATGCGCATACTTGAGAATAAGGGAATAGAGTTTCGAGACGACGAATCGGCCGAGCTTTGGAGAGCAGCAGGAGCAACAGTCAACGGCCATCATATTCGCATTCCCCGTGAATTGCTGATGCAGTTAATCAGTACGGTTCCTAGCAGCTACACCATGCACGCTCGTAACCCGGAGCGTACCGTGAAGTTAGGCGACGGTCATACCTGCTTCGTGCCGGCGTATGGTTCGCCCATGATCATAGACATGGACGGAAAACGCCGAAACGCCACGCTGGAAGACTTCAACAATTTTGCGAAGCTTGCTTATATGGCACCTGCCATGCACATGACGGGCGGAGTATTGGTAGAGCCCATGGATGTGCCGGTACCCAAACGTCATTTGCACATGATGTACAGTTTGTTGAAGTATTCTGACAAGCCGTTTATGGGCATGGTGCTCGGTCGCGACAAAGCCATCGACAGTATGGAAATGGTTAAGCTTGTATTCGGTGAAGAGTTCCTTGAAACACATACGGTAATGACATCACTGGCTAATGGCAATTCGCCGCTAGTGTGGGACGAAACCATGCTGGATGCCGCGAAAGTCTATGCACGCCACAATCAGGCGATGTTGTTTTCACCGTTCGCGTTGTGCGGCGCAAGCACGCCTGCCAGTGTTGTTGGCACCATGGCGCAGATAAGTGCTGAGGCCTTGGCTGGCGTGGCATTTTCGCAGCTGTGCAGAAAGGGCGCACCGGCTGTTTACGGACAATGGTTGGCAACAGTGTCAATGCAAAGTGGGGCACCCATGGCCGGCACACCCGAAATTTGCCACATTAACATGTTAATGGGGCAGTTGGCCCGGTTTTACAAACTGCCCATGCGCTGCAGCGGTATGTGCACCAGTTCTAAAGTGGTAGATACACAGGCTGGCTATGAAGCTGGTAGGAATATGTACGGTGTTTTGATGTCGGGGGCGAACTTTGTTTTGTCTACCGCAGGTTATATGGAGGGGGCCATGGCACAGAGCTACGCCAAATACGCGATTGACATCGAGCAGATGGAGTTGTTTTATCGCCTGGGGAAAGGCCCAGATTTCGACGGGCTTGGTGGTGCGTTAGACGCCATTGATGACGTAGAAATTGGGCATCACTATTTGGGCAGTGCGCACACGCTTGAGAATTTCCAAACCGCATTTTCCATGCCGAATTTGATGGACCACAACAGTTACGAGCAGTGGGCGGCCGAAGGGGGTAAAGACGCGAACCAGCGCGGCATAGAGAAGATCAAAAAGATGCTTGGCGATTATCAAGAACCTGCGCTTGATTCGGCTGTTGATGACGCCTTATTGGAATTTATTGCAAGGCGTGAAGCTGAGATTGGCGATCGAACGCTCTAGTAAGCCTCAGTAAACGCTTTGATAAACGTATCGAGCTCATCGCGCGGCAGTTCGTTAATTCCTGCCGCCGCAGTACGACCACCACCCGTAGGAAATTGCATGCATAGCTCCGCAGCGCCCTGTCTGTTGCTTAGCGGCGCGCGAACGCTGACCAGATAATTGCCGTTGTCTTTCTCTGTAACAACCGCATGTGCGCGATTGGGATTTTCGATTGCCAGGTCGTTACCGTACACGCCGCGCACTCTTAACGCCCATGCTGCATTGGGCAGTTGAAATACGGCGGTGGCTTCCTCACAGTGTATGGGCTTAAGCTCCGCTGCTTTAGCCATATCTTCTGCATAGCCAATACTGAGCTTCTGATAATCCGGTGAGCTGGCGATAAACTCCAGGGCGCTGTCTGCCTCGAACAGAGTTTGGTAAAGATCTTTGGGGTTAAAATGCAGATCGTCGATGGATGAACCATAACCGTTGTAGTTAACGTAAATGCCAAGCGTCTCCAGAGATTCAAGGTCAACGTCAGACAGGTTCAAAGGTTGAGCTAGCTTTCGAGCGGTTTTTTTGAAGTTATCACCAAATGCACCCACCACAGCCCAGTCTGAAAATTGACCTTTCAAATGACCATTGATCAATACGGCAGTGCACACCTCTGCACCTTCATTGATGATTGCGTGAAGGTTTGCATGCTCAGGAATATCGCCGGCGAAATGATGATCTACATAAAACACAGATGCACCGTGTTCCAGAACACGCTGCAAGTCCTCTTTGTTTTTGTCCATCGAAACATCCAGCACAGTGATCTGATCCCCAGACGTGGCGTCTACTTTCGCTAACAGATTGATATCACGTTTTACACCTGAGACAAGAACCGACTCTCTCGGCTCCGCTTTTCGCAACTGGATTAACGCGCAAATACCATCGGCATCTCCGTTGAATACATCGTAATTTGGCATGGGGTGATCTGACGGTGCTAGATGTTTACCCCATGGTATTGGTAGCTGTTGCTAAAGGGAACAAAAACTGTGTAAAAGTAGATTCTGCTGGTTTATCGTCTATTCAGCTGCGTAAGTTTCATTCGGCAACGTGCAAACTCACGCTGGTTGCACCGCCCATGCGTGCATAATCCAGCACGGGTACAAAAACAGAGGTTGGCGTTGTTTGCTCTGTACTGACCACAACAGACCGCGCTGGGTCCTGAGCGAGTAGTTGCTCTACATTGGAGCGCACAGACAACTTATCGATGCGTCTTTTCGCCAACCAAATTTCGCCACTTGCCGTGATGTTGAGCACAATCGGTACAGCGTCAGTGCTACTGGCAGGGCCATATTCCGGGCGTTGCACGTCCAGGCCCTTTTCCATCACGAATGTTGCGGTCACCACAAAGAAGATCAGCATGATAAACACCACATCCAGCATGGGAGTGAGTTCAATATCATCGCCGTCATCAACGAGACGTTTTGAGGCAATTCGACTGCTCATAGATTCACTCCGCTATCTGAAATCGAACACGTGTGGTTACGCCGGCTTTACGAACGGCTTCGCCATTATCAGCAATTTGTGGTCGGTACTTCCATTTTTGTACAGCGCGCACTGCGGCGCGGTCAAAAACATTGGCAGGCTCTGCGCCGATTACGCGCACATCTTCGGTAGCACCTGTTACGTCAATGGTGAACATCACGTCAACGTAACCGCTAAGGCCTCTTCGTATCGCGATTCCAGGGTAAATAGGTTGTGAGCGAAGGTAAGGGATGGGTTCGCCAGGGGGGAGGGCCGTCAATGTTGGCCCAGCAGCAGTGGGGTCAACGGGCGGAATGAGAATTGCTTCGGCAGTAGGGCCAACGGCGAATTCCCTTGGTGCTGGTGGCGCAGTGGGTGGTGCTGCAACTGGCTCTGGCGGTAGCACCTCATCAATTTGAGTTTCTATCACTGTATCATCCGTCATTACAACGGTCGGCATAGGTCGGACATCTCGCGGTACGTACTGATAATCATGCCGAATCAGCAGCAACATGAATAAAAGCAGCGCAAACGTCGCCATGGCTGCAAACATGGCCGATGAAGCCGTGCGGTAAATATGATCAGTACTTAACAATCTAGAGGTGGTCATAGCGAACTCCTTGGGCGATTAGAACTTCTGATGAATTATGTTCAGGATTTTCTTCGGGTGTTGCATTTTGATCGGTATCAGTAAGGCGAAACACATAGCGATTCTCCACGTCTTGCACCTTCACCGCCGTGCCGTTTACCTGGTGCGGCGCATATCGTGATTTCCGGATGGCGTTTAGTGCGGCGCGATCAAATATTCGGCCTGGTTTAGAGTGAACCACTCTGGCGTTGGCTACGGTTCCATCAGTCTGTATGTCGAATAACACATCGACAAAACCCTCAATGTTGCGGCTTATCGCTCTTAATGGATAAATGGGCATTACAGTAACCGTGGGCATAAAGCCACTGCGACTAATAGTGGGTGTGGTAGCTGCCGTTAGCTGGCCAGCTAAAATGGCAGGCTCCGGGCCCTGTACTACAACCCTATGCGCAACCGGGCGGGCTGCGGGCTCTGGTAGCCACTGCATGCTTCGCGCAGGCGGGTGCGGGAAAGGTCTACTGGGCTCGCCAATTGCTGGCATAGGTGGGAGTTCGTAAATCACAGGCATATACGGCGATGCGCTCAGACCCATGTTGTCTGGCAATCCTTTTAACTCTGTAGGCTGAACAATTGGCACGGCTCGCAGCACAGTAAAAGGAAGCAGCAATAAAAGAAAAAAGACCACGCTTTCAGTGAGACCGAAGCCGTCGTAATAATGTCTTGGTGTTCTTTGTGTTAAGGCGTGAACTCGGTCGGCAAGGCCAGGTCCAAGCATTGCTGCCCAGAGAGGCATTTTGGTTTTGTGTTCTATTTTGCCCTGTTGTCTGGCGTAGCCTAGCAATACGCCTGCGTAACTCGGTGCCTGTGTACCCGCTAACACCACTTCATCGTCTGCTGCAATTTCTGCCTGGTTGCGAAGACCGCGTGCACAAGCATGGACAAGTGGGTTGAACCAGAAAAATGCAACAATCAGTCTAGTGATTAACTGGATGACCCAGTCGTGCCGACGAATATGTGCCAATTCGTGCTGCAACGCAGCGTTGATAACGTCGCTCGATTGCGTGAGGAATTCACGCGGTAAAATAACTTTCGCTGATAATGCCCCGATTGTTATTGGACAGCGCAGGTCGTTCAGCAGCCAAAAACTTATTTTCTGATTGCCTGCAGAAAGCTGTCGCTGAACTGCAAGCGGCAACGCCGCAACGTTGAATTCAGTGGCATATTTTAACTGACGCCGTAATGCAGCGTAGTCCAGCAAAATCCTTAGCAGACCAACCAAAACTCCAACGACATAAATACTGCCTATAACTAGCGCCATATTCGAAGTGACTGGTAACCAACGAGCGGCCGGATCCGGTACCAGTTCTGAAGTAGTCGGCAGTACCTGAAGCGCTAACTTCGGTGCCATTTCAAGCATGGGCAGTATTAACAGCACTAGCAGCGCAGCGGCCAGCTTGTTGTGCTTAACAGCAGCGGTGTTGCGCGTGGACCGTTGAACAAACAACAATACCAAGGCCAGAAGCACCGAGCCTTTTACTATTGTATTTAATGCGATATCAAACAGCATATGCGTCTCAATCTTACTTTTTGTTTTTGCGAGCTTGTTTTATCTTCTGTTCGAGTGCTTTTAACTCATCGTCGCTCATTTCGTCTGAATGATTGTCGATAAACGCAGTGGCCGCTCTGAGCGGTGAACCTGAAAAAAACGTGCCCACCAACCGCCTTATGGCGCTCACGCTGGCATTGTCTTTTTCCAGAATAGGCATATAGATGTAACGCGCGCCTTGCTCGGTATGAGTGATGTGGCCAGCCTCTTCAAGCCGGGCCAGCATCGCTCGTACAGCAGAGTAACCAGGGGGGTTGGGAATATGCTCCTGTACGGTCTTTGCGTCTGCACGCTCAAGGCGATACAAGGCATCCATTATTTGCCGCTGTCGGCGACTTAGGTGGGTATGTGGATCATTGCTGGGCATGGTTTGACTCTCGCAGCGCTGTGGGTTTTCTAGGTGTGCTACTTTTATAGCATTATGCTACAAAAATAGCACCTTTGTGGATTGAATCAACCACTTTCTTACATCAAGATGAGATAAGCGCTTGGTTTTTATAGAACGGAACGTTATAGAGTTGCTGCTAAGAACACCGAGTACCTGTGCATGCCCGGTAACTGTGGGTATGGCTAAATAGTCACTGCATAAAGTGCAGCACTCGCGTTATATTAGCAACCGTTAAGAACTACTCGGAAATAAACCATGCTTGCCACTGAAACCACAAGTTCAGTTAATTTCTTTCTCGATGGGAATTTCGCACCTGTTGTTGATGAGCGCGATGCAGATGAAATGGAGGTGCGCGGCCGCATTCCTAAAGACCTGGCGGGGCATTTCTTGCGGATTGGTCCAAACCCATTGCACATTTTCAGCGAGGAGGCATATCACACCTTCGACGGCGATGGCATGATTCACGCGATTGAGTTTAATGATGGCGCTGCCCATTATCGAAATCGGTTCGTACAAACGGACGGATTTAAGGTAGAGCAGAAGTTGGGTCACTGGGTGTACAAGGGGATGCTTTCAATGATGGACCCCACGCCTGCACCCATTCCTGAAGGCGCTCCCGCTGAAAAAAACCGCGCAAATACTGCATTGGCCTATCACAACAATACCTTGTATGCCTTGCACGAGGCCTCACGCCCGACTGTTATTCGCTTACCTGGATTGGAAACAGAAGGCGAAACAGATTTTAACGGCAAGTTGCAACATCCGTTTACTGCACATCCCAAAGTGGATCGCAAGAGCGGAGATATGCTGAGCTTCGGTTATGGATTTGAGCCGCCTTTTGTGCACTACTCGGTTATAGATGGTAATGGAGACCTGGTTCATTCAACGCCTATCACTATTGAAAAGCCAGTGTTCATGCATGATTTTGCGGCCACTGCGAACTACACATTGGTTCTTGATTTTCCGATCACGCTGGACATTGAGCGGGCGATGGCTGGTGGCCCTGCACTTGATTTTGAGCCAGAGCATGGGTCAAGAATTGGCGTGGTCCCTCGTTATGGTTCTGACAAAGATGTGCGCTGGTTTGAGGTGGAAACCTGTTCGGTAATTCATACCGCGAATGCATGGGATGAGGAAGACTGCATTGTTCTGCAAGCGTCAAGAGCTGAAACAACCGATATTGCTGGCGCAGGTCTGGATGCAGAAAACCTGGAGGATACTCAAGGGCAGCTCTATGAATGGCGCCTTGATTTAAACGCCGGCACTGTTACGGAGCGTATGCTCAGCGAAGTACATTGTGATTTCTTGCGAGTGAATGACGAGTATGCTTGTCACAAAACTCGTTATATTTACGGCGGAGTATTTAATTCAGAGCGCGCATTCACGTTCGACGGACTGATGAAATACGACAACGACACCCACATAATCAGCACCTATGACTACGGCCACCAACGCTATGGCGGTGAGGCCGTGTTTGCACCAAAAATTGGCGCCGTTGCTGAAGACGACGGTTACCTGATTTGCTTTGTGCACGATGAATCACTAAACCAGAGTGAATGCTTGATTTTGAATGCGCAAGATATAGCGGGCGGGCCGATAGCAACCCTGTTGATGCCTTACCGTGTGCCGTACGGTTTTCACGCCGGCTGGGTGAGCTCTTAGTGTTTTCAGTGTTCCATAGAGCGGTAATGCGCCATGAAATTCTCCACCATGTTTTGCACGTCGAAGCGTTGAGCGGCGTCTCTCTGCGCTTCGTTACCTATAGTCTTAGCCATTTGCGTATGCAGCATCAATTGCTCGATATTCTCTGAAAGTTCAAGCGCATTACCGGGGCTGAACATCAAGCCGGTTACATTCTGTTTAACCACTTCGGCATTGCCAGGAATGCGGGACACAATTACCGCCAACCCGTTCATCATGGCTTCTACCTAGGTGTTGGATATGCCTTCATCTTCGGACGGTAGAATAAGAAAATCAGAGTGATTCAATAGGGCATGGATATCAGTGCGTTCGCCAATCATTTGTACATTTGACCGCAAACCCCGACGACCAATTTCTTGTCGAATGTCTTTTTCTTCCGGGCCAGACCCGGCGATCAGAAAATGAAAGTCATGATCTTTTTGTTTCAGTATCTCAAGAGCCTGCAAGATCACGGGAACATTCTTCGATTTAACCAAGCGTCCAACGAACAGGCCAAGCGGTTTATCCTTGTGCTGAGGGCTACCTTCTATCGGTAAAAGAGACTGATCTTGTTTGACCACGCCGTTGTAGATCGTGGCTAACTTTGGCGCCAATCCTGGCATTTTTTGCAGCGCATATTCGCTGCCTGAGTGCGAATTTGACACCACTGATTTCGACATATGTGTAATGAAACGTTTCAGCAACCACTCAGTTGATGTAAACCACTCATACCTTGCGCGAATAGATGTGTGCAAATTCGTTTTTGGACTGAAGAGGTAAGCAACGCAACACCAAAATTCGGCGGTAAGCGAAAAACAATGTATATGGTCGAACCGCTCTCGCCAGAGAAATCGGGATATACCCAGTAAGAATAACGGGTCAATCTTGAAGTGCTTTGGAATGTGAGTTACGCGCACGCCACTGGCATGCAATTCCTCAAGCAAGTAAGAGTGCTTTCGAAAGTACAACAGATGTGGCTCAAATTGCCGCCTGTCTATATTTTTTACCAGATTGACAATCTGCCGCTGAGAGCCTCCAACCTCCATCTCATCGCAAACAACGAGTAGTTTTTTCTTTGCGCGCGTGGGCAGCGCATTGTCTACGGATTTCATCAGACTGCGGTCTCAATATTTCAAGGCAACGTTGCTGTGGCAACATAGTGGGCCGTTTGTAAAACTACAGAATACGTCGTCAATAGCCGTGCAAGCTAGACCGCTCAGCGAAGTGTTATGCAGTTTAACATTTGACCAATCTCTCACGTATTTGTTCAATCTCAACATGATATTCATGAGGCGAAACTACGTGAGCGATGCTTCAGTGACAACTGCACAGGGACCGGTGGCGATTTATCGATACTCAGCGCATAGGGTGAACGGTCGGGGATACAGTCGCTATTGTTTCGGCTCGCAGAGTGACGAGAAAATTTACAATTTTATGGGTGGTGCATGCGACTATGTTCTAAAACCAGCAATGCGGCGATTGCCTAAACAGTGGGATTTTTGACGTCCGTTCATCGAACTAATCTCTAGAGTGAGAGTAAGCGGACGCCTTGCAGACCGGCGCGGGGCTGGCCAGAATTGACGGCTTGTTGCTTAGCCTTAGTTTGAACGTTTGTCGACGTAGGAGCGCCTATATACTTGGAGTATTACTGCATACTTTAGTGGAAAGCATCATTCGTAAAACTGCGAAAACCATTTTCGATGTTTTGCTATCGGTCCATCACCATCACAGAGAACCGGGTTCGCCTGATATTTCTTTTCCTGCCAAATCGGTATATCCGCCAAGACCCCTTCGGGATAGGACTGCAACATGGTTTTGCCCATATCGTCTTCTGCCAGATCGTTGGTAACGGTCATGCTCCAGCGCAGAAGCGTACGGTCTTCTTCCACGGGCGTTGAAACGCTGTACAGAAGAAACTCACCCATCACGCCAGGTTTTACACCAACAATATTTTTTGACCACACGCTGACATGTCCCGGCCCATGTGACTCCCTGAACGACATGTATTCGGTGCCTTCTTCTACCTCACCAACTGACATTTCTTCGCGGGTTTGAAACGCCTGTGTGGTTTTCTTGATGGGACCGTCAATAATGGATTCAGCCTCCGTGAAACTTGGCATACCATGCAAGTAGGGAAAATGCGCTGTATCAACATCATTTTCCGAAATTTCTTGTACGCAGGTCGGTAAGTCATGTACCAGAAACTCGGCAGGAATCCAGCCTTCGGCAGCACCATTGAAAGGAGCCAGTTCGGGCACTTCGAAATACGGTGGCTTTCCCTCGCGATCGTGCCAAGCCATGATCATGCCATTCACCTCGCGTACATGAATGCTTTCAATCACTGCTCGCTCAGGTATTTTCTTCGCATACGGAATATGTTCGCATTGGCCATCGCCATTCCACTGCCAGTGATGAAACGGGCAGCGAAGTGTTTCACCAATTACACAGCCTTGACTAAGCGGAGCGCCGAGATGTGGGCAGTAGTTATCAAGCGCAGCTGCTTTGCCCGACTCAGTTCTAAATGCAACAAGGTCGCGACCACAAAAGCGCACTTTTTTGACCTCGCCTTTTTGTAACTCGTGGGCGAAGCACAGGCCAAACCAGCCGTGGGGCAATGGGAAGGGGAATTTACTCATAGACAGTAAAACGATGTGGTTGTGGATTCATTTCTCAATAGTACCTTGTTGGCCGTAGGCATGTATTTCAATTCGTATATGTGGGCAAGACTTGAGCCAATCCTACGTTGCTAATCAGCGCTGCAAGAAAACAGACATTGAACGCGGCGCCAACGCAGCTCCGCAGTTGCGACGAACTACACCTTTGCTGCGGTAACTGACATTGCGCGTTGCTTTCGCGGCATTGTAGTGTGCTAGTGCCACGACACAGAGGTACTAGTTCGCAGCTAATGTACACGCTAATGATCTCACTACTTATAAATGAAAAGCCGGTAACACTTGAATTGGAGCCCAACATGCCGTTGCTGTGGGCCTTGAGGGAGCACCTCAACTTAACCGGGGTAAAGTTTGGCTGCGGAATAGGCCAGTGCGGTTCATGCACAGTGCACGTTAATGGCGTGGCACAACGAAGCTGCGTAACACCTGTGGCATCTGTTGCGGGTAAGCGTGTTACCACGATCGAAGGTTTGGCGGCGTCAGAGCAACAATTGCATCCCGTGCAGCAGGCGTGGATGGCCAATGATGTGCCGCAGTGCGGCTACTGCCAGGCAGGGCAAATAATGGCCGCCGCGCATTTTCTGCAGAATTTTCCGGAACCCACTGATGAAGACATTGACACCCACATGACCAATATTTGTCGCTGTGGGACTTACGTGCGCATTCGAAAAGCAATTCATGACGCAGCACAATTAATTGCCAAGGAGTCTTGAATATGTCTTCGTTATCCAGCTCCCAACTTTCCAGTTCCAGACTGCGCCGCCGGCAATTTCTGATAGCCGGTGCTGGATTGTCGGGCTCGTTTGTTCTGGGGTTGCCGATGCACTTATTGGCAAAGCCAAGCCAGGACGCGGAACCCGTTGATGCCCATGGAACACTGGGCTTCTTTATCGAAATTGACAGCGAAGGTGTGATTACAATTGGCAGTAATCAGCCAGAAATTGGACAGGGTGTGAGAACCGCTCTGCCAATGCTGGTTGCCGAAGAGCTGGATGCCGACTGGAAAAACGTACGTGTGACGCAAATGCCGCTGGGCATTGTCAAAACGGCTGATGGCTTCGCCTGGAAATATGGTGGCCAGGGCGTTGGTGGCAGCACCGGCCTGACCAGCAATTGGGAGTTTATGCGCCAGGTCGGCGCGCAAGCACGTGCTCAACTGATGTCGGCAGCAGCCCAGCGCTGGAATGTGCCAATACAGGAATGCGGTACTCGCCCAGGTTATGTGATTCACCAAGGTGGCCAGCGAGAGCTAAGCTATGGTCAACTTGTCGGAACGGCCGCGCGGTTGCGACTACCGGGTGAGACCGCGCCGCTAAAAAAACATCAAGACTATCGAATTATTGGTAAACCAACGGCCAGCGTTGATACGAAAGACGTTGTAACGGGAACCGCTATCTATGGCATAGACAGTGCTGTCGAAGGAATGCGCTACGCTGTTGTTGCGCGTTCTCCAGTTTTGAATGGGCGAGTGAAAGCATTTGATGCCAAAGATGCGTTGAAGATTCCAGGTGTTTTGCAGGTCTTTCGATTGGAAGGCCCTAAGCCAGGCGACCCTTACCGGATTCTGGCGGATGGCGTGGCGGTGGTGGCAACATCAACGTGGACGGCCATGAAAGCCCGGGAGGCATTGCGCATTGAGTGGGCTTCAAACCCCAATGCAAACGACAACAGCACCGATTTCTGGCAAGACAATCAGCAGATGTTAAAGGCGAAAGGACAAGTAGTTTTGGAGGACGGCGATTTTGATCTAGCCGTGTCGAATGCTGCACGTCGTATGGTTCGCCAATACAAAGTGCCGTTTGTATCTCACGCGCCATTGGAGCCACAGAACTGTATTGTTCATGTAAAAGAAAACTCCGCGCACGTGATTGCGCCAACCCAAATGCCCAGCGGCGCATCTCGCGCCGTGAACGCAGTGACTGGCATAGAGCGTGAACACATTAGTGTTGAGATGACCAAGGTGGGTGGCGGCTTCGGTCGCCGCCTGAGCAATGATTACGTCGCGGAAGCGGCCATGATTTCACAGCAAAGCGGCCTGCCAATCAAGCTGCAGTGGAGCCGTGAAGACGACATCAAAAATGACTTCTATCGGCCCGCCGGTTTGCACGAAATGCAGGCGGGTTTAGATGCACGTGGCCGGGTCATTGCCTGGGCGCAGCGACTGGCAAGCGCGAGCAAATATTACCGGCGACCCAACATGCCCGATGAGAATCTTTGGGAAGCAGAACTCTATGTTGATGACTTCCCAAGAAGGCGAGTTGAGAACGTACGGCTGGAATATTTTCACAACGCTATTGGCCTGCCACGTGGCTCCTGGCGCGCACCAGCGCACACAGCCAATGCCTTTGTTGTGCAAAGCTTTATCGATGAAATTGCGCACGCGAGCGGGCAAGATCCACTGCAACTGCAGCTGGATCTGTTAGGCAAAGAGGAGGATCTGGAGTACTCAAATCATGGCGGCCCGGTATTTAATCCAGGCCGGCTCGCCAAACTTTTGAAGTTTGTTGCCCAGCAAATTGACTATAAGCGGAGCAGACCGGAAGGCGTTGGTGTAGGACTGGCAAGCCATTTCACCTTTGGTGGCTATGCGGCGCACGCAATAGAAGTGTCGGTAAACAACGCAGGTCGATTGACTATTGAGAAAATTGTTGCAGCCATTGATTGCGGGCTGGTGGTTAATCCACAGTCCGTCAGGGCTCAACTGGAAGGCGGCACCATCGATGGCATTAGCACTGCGTTGGGTCTGGAGATTACTGTCAAGGATGGTCAGGTGCAGCAAAGCAATTTCCATGACTACCCATTAATGCGGATTGCACAAGTGCCTGAACAATTTGAGACACACATTCTGCCTTATGACGACGTGCCGACAGGCGTGGGAGAAATGGGCATACCGTCTGCAGCCCCTGCGCTTACCAATGCAATCTTTGCGGCCAGTGGTCAGCGAATTAGAGCGCTACCTATTAAGGATCAGCTGAAAAAGTCTTGAAGCTCCCTAGCTACCAGCATCTTGCAAAATACCTTCTCCTTTCACGAACCATGAAACACCAAAAGCGACAATAGCTAACGCTTCCAACCAAAACACGAACTCAAGCTCATTCTGCCAATCCAATTGAACAAGCGCATATTGAACACCAATCAGCACAACAGAGCTGACAATCGCATAACCACACACGGTGTACACTTTGTTGCGTTTGATTTTCGCTGCCGTAGGTTCTTGATCCGGACTGAATTTCTTGAACAGCACCAGGCAAAAATAGGCTAGGGCAAAGAAGAAAAACGCGGCAAACGTCGCGTGCAATAGATCGCAGACTATTTGAGTCGGCGTTAAGGTTTCTAATTCGGGTGCTACCGGAAACAAAGCAACCCCAATCGCGCTAATGCCGGCAACATCGCCCGCTAGATTGTCTCGCCAGTCCCACCCTTGATACGTCATCAGAAAAACGGCTATCGCAAACAAGCTGCCTACAAACACGTCACCCATACGGGTGTAGTAGTAGGCGCTCATGGTTTTCTCTATGCCTTCTGCACCGAGTAATAGATTGCCTATCGCCAGTACGAAGGGCAGAGAGATGCCTATTACGCCGACTATGCGTCGGAGAGATAAATAGGAGATAACCATGGAGGTGCTAGGCATTTGCAGGGATCGTATGCATTGTCGGCTGGCGAGTATAAATGAAGTCTGTACCACAGTTGTGGGAGCGGTGGCTCAAAGTCAGGCCTGCGGATGCTCAAAATTGCAAAAATCATGGTTTTTCTGTCACCACTGGTCTGAATCTGGATGTTAATTGAGGCCATTCATTCAATAAGTTCTTTAATTACAGTAGGTTACAGAAATTACAGTTTCAGTTATTGTTACATGTAATAATTTGATATATCACATGTAAGTTGTTAGGATATGTGCATGGAAAAGAAAACATCAGCCCACTATCAGCGCGAGTTCCGAAGAAGGCTCAGAGAACAAGGACTGATAAAGAAAGAGGTCTGGATTCACCCTGAACGTGCTTCACAGCTTAGGGAGATCGAGAAACGACTGAGATTTAGTGGCGAAAACGTATTAACGGACGGAGAAAATAGCATGACGAGTAGAACCAACGGCACATGGCATACAACGGATCTTTACACTGAGATTGAGAAGTCGGAGCTGATCAGTTCTGGCGCCGCGAGCGTCGAACTTATAGAAGGCGTGGATCCCAGTATTCATCTCGAGATGCGCGACTACGGCGACCTGCCTATTTTTGTCACGGTTGCCGGCGAGCAAATAACGGCCGACGCTGTTTTATGGCCGAAATCAGCCGTTTCAAATGCAGCGGGCTTTAATGACGCAGTACTGCGAACACACAAGTACTTCCCGTTATCCACGATCAGTTTGGAAACGGTGAATGGCGAAGATTATTACTACATGTTTGGCGCATTGAGCGCGGCATCGGGTCTGGATGACGTGCTGGTAGAAATAGACGCGCTGGCTTCAAACGTAATTAACGCGACTGAAGCTTATGGCGAGTTTCTGAAGTTTGATTCGTAGTTAGATACACATACGCATATCCAAAGGAGAGAGTTATGAATATTTGGGCAAAGATGATCACAGCACTTCGCGGAGGTGTTAATGAAGCCGGAGAGGCGATAGTTGACACTCAAGCACTGCGAATACTTGATCAAGAAGTGCGCGACGCAGCTGAAGAGCTGAAGCAATCGAAAGACGGTTTGGCTAACATTATTGCACAGCAAAAATTGGCGGAGGAGAAGGTCGCTAAGTTAGAGAGTGAGATAAAAGCTCATGAAGGCTATGCTGTGAAAGCACTTGAGAAGGGCGATGAAGTGCTTGCGTTAGAAGTTGCCGAAAAAATCGCCAATATGGAAGTTAGTTTGGCGACGGAACGGAATTCTGCCAATGAGTTTGCGGCCAGCGCTGCTAAACTTAAGTCAGCTATCAAGCATGCTGAAAGTAATATAAGGCGTTTGAAGCAGCAGGTTGATACAGTTCGTGCCACCGAGAGCGTACAGCGCGCCCAAGCGGCAGTGTCAGAACGGCACAGCGGTTCAAACTCAAAAATGCGCACTGCCATGGATTCCCTTGAAAGAATCAAGGAAAAACAGGCCCTGAATGAGGCAAAAATGAACGCCGCAGAAGAGCTAAGCGAAGAGCTTGGGGAAGAATCTTTACAGGCAAAATTGGCGGAAGCGGGAATTACTGGGTCTGAGCGAAGTGCCGAAGACATTTTGGCAAAATTGAAGCCAAAGGTGAAAAAGGCAACGACTAAGCGTAGCAAATAGAATCTCGGCAACAATAGGCTAGAGGAGAGGGAGAAAGATGTTCGCAATTCTGTTAAGTGACAAGATGAATCCGTTCTACGAGAACATTGCGTCCTTTCCTACCGTTGTATTCACGTTTCTTCTGGTGCTGTGCACGCTCTATTGGCTTACTGCCATATTGGGATTAGTCAGCGTCGACATGCTTGATTTTGATCTGCCCGAAATGGCCGGCCTCGAAGATCTAAATGCTGACGTTGATTCTACCAATCCTGATGTGCTTGCGGGTTTGATGTTGCGATATGGCCTACACGGTGTACCAGTAACCATCATAGTCAGCTTGTTAGCCATGATTGGCTGGATCGTTTGTTATTACCTGGTGCACTTCGGCTTCAGTTACACTCCCGATTGGATATCAGATAGCTTTGTTCGTTATCTGGTCGGAATACCGATATTCCTCGTTTCGCTCTACCTGGCTGTGCTTGCCACCGCTGTGCTTATAAAACCGCTTCGACCGTTCTTTCTTCGGGCAACGCAAGAAACCACAAAATATGTGATAGGTCAGACGGCGGTAGTTCGAACTTCCAGAGTGGACAACGGATTCGGTGAGGCGCTGTTGGATGACGGTGGTGCCGGGTTGATTCTGAAAGTGCGTTGCACAGATGGGGAAACGTTTGAGAAGGGAGATCGTGTAGTGCTGATCGACCAAATTGAAGGTACCGATTTTTATCGAGTGATCTCTGAAGCAGAATTCACTGATTCCTAGCGAGTGCTGGTAGCTCGTTACAAACAAAAAGGACACTAACTAAGGAAAATACTATGGCTGATTTATCGATTTTGATGCCGATTCTCGTATGGATAGGCGTGGCATTCGTAACATTGCTTGGTCTGGCGGGTTTGTTCAAAGCGTTTTACTACAAAGTAGAGCAGGGCACCGCGCTTATCGTCAATGACATGAGCTCAACACCCAAGGTCCATTTTACCGGCGCTCTGGTGTATCCAATCATCTACAAAAAGGAGCTGATGAAAATCTCCTTGATAACCCTGGAGGTTGATCGCAGGGCTAAAGACGGCCTGATTTGTAATGACAATATGCGTGCAGACATAACGGTAGCGTTTTATTTGCGGGTTAATGAAACCGCTCAAGACGTGCTAAAGGTTGCAAAGTCGATAGGTGCTGAACGAGCTTCTGATCGTGAAGCAGTTCATGACTTGTTTGCCGCCAAGTTTTCTGAAGCACTGAAAACCGTGGGCAAGCAGATTGACTTTGTACAGTTGTTTGAGAATCGCCAGCAATTTCGTGAAAAAATCATCGAAGTTATTGGCGAAGATTTGAATGGTTATGTACTGGAAGATGTTGCAATCGACTATCTGGAACAAACTCCAAAAGAACATTTGGACCCAAGTAATATTCTCGACTCAGAAGGCATAAAGAAGATTACGGAGTTAACCGCTGAGCAGAACGTTCGAACCAATATCCTTGAACGGGACGAAGAACTTGCGATCAAGAAGAAAAATGTAGAAACAGTGGAAGCAATGCTAGAGCTTGAACGCCAGCAAGCAGATGCCGAAGCGCGACAAGAAAGAGAAGTGCTGACCATACGCGCTCGTGAAGAAGCAGAAACGAAAAAAGTGCAGGAAGAGGAGCGTCAAAAAGCTGAGCAGGCGACGATTACTGTAGATCAGGAGCTGATGGTACAAACAGAAAACCAGAAGCGCGAAGTAGAGGTAGCGGAGCAAAACCGTCAGCGCGCTGTTGCGGTAGAAGAAGAAAAGGTCACACGTGCTCGTGACCTGGAGATAGTATCCAGGGAAAGAGAAGTTGACGTAGAGCGCGTGCTTGCAGAGAAAGCCGTGGAAGTTGAGAAGAAAGAAATCGCCAACGTAATTCGTGAGCGAGTCGCCGTCGATAAAACAGTGGCCATTGAGGAAGAGCGAATTAAGGAAGTGAGAGAAGTATCAGATGCTGACCGTAAGAAGCAAGTGCAGGTACTCGCTGCTGAGGCAAATGCTCAGGAAGGCAAGGTGAAAGAGGTCACAGCTGCGGCCGCTGAAGAAGAAGCTGCGAAACACAAAGCAGCTGAAATCACTACAATTGCGGCGGCAAACCTTGATGCTGCTGATATGGAAGCCAAAGCACAAATCCGCTTGGCCGAAGCCATTCAGGCTGACCAAGCGGCACCGGGTCTTGCGGAAGCTCAGGTACAAGATGCGAAAGCAGACTCTTTGCAGAAAGAAGGTCTTGCTGAAGCTGCTGTGATCAATGCCAAAGGCGACGCCGAAGCCAGTGCCTCGAAAGAAATTGGAATGGCCGGAGCGGAAGTCACTCGCCAGCAATTCAAGGCTGAGGCCGATGGCTTGGTGGATAAGTTCGATGCTATGAATTCAATGAGTGATAATGCCCGCGAGCATGAGGAATTCCGCATGGCGCTTGAAACAGCCTTTAAGGAAGCCATTGCCGCGATTGAAGCAGGTAAGGAAATCGCCAAAGAAAACGCTGAAGTGTTGGGTACAGCGCTGGAACGAGCGAAGATCGATATTGTGGGTGGAGAAGATCACTTCTTCGACAACTTCGCCAAGTCTTTGTCCATTGGCAAAGCCGTGGATGGACTGGCCAACAAGAGCGACACACTTGGCTTGATCCTCGACTCTGTGCTCAAGCGTGCAAGCGGTGACGTGGTTGCTGTAGACCCGGAGCAAGAAGCGCCCGCCTCCGAGCCGGCCGCCTAAGCCGGCGCGGAGCACAGCTGAATGGCTGAAGAACACGAAGAACACGCATCGCTAGTTGAGGCTGCTGTAGCCGAAGGAGGCGCTTATGAAATTATTCGCAAGCGCTTGGAGGCACAAGGTCTTACGCTGGAAGAGAAGACGCTCGCCCTGAATGCTGCGCGTACAGAGGAGATTGGCAGTACCGATCTCGAAACTATTGCGCGAGTGCGGGTGAGAACGGAAAACAATTGCATTGCCAGAGACCTGGTTCAGGTTGGCGACTGTTTGCTGTTTGGCTACAACGTCTTCATTGGCCTTAAAAAACAGACAAAGGTTGAAGACGTATTTGCGTTATTCAGGCTGTCTGACAAAGAAGACGGCCATGGCATAGAACCGGCAGAGCATCAATCAAACTTCCTGACACAGCCGCGTTTTCTCAATGATTTTCGCGAGCTGTATGAATACTACAAAAATGCCCGCCTGATTCAGCTGACTGTTAACAATGGTAAGTTGCTGGCCGGGTTTCAGATAGGGGAAAAGCACACTGATATTCGTGTATTCCGATGGAGTGTTGGCGCTGATGGAAGCCGTGTGGAATACATTGATAATCGTGGGGAGCGCGATATTCAATTGCCACCAGCCTTTGATTTTGAATGGCAGGCCAGCAGCAGAGAAGATTTTGTGAATGGCCGCCATCCGCACATCAATATTCTGGATACCTTGTTTGTAGACAACCTTGATGGTTCAATCGGCTTTAAAGTAGAAAACAACACAGAATCAGGTCTGGGTGTTTTCAGCGAGCCATTGGCAGAAAGCAATCAATCACTCGATGATCTTGACGTATTTTTCGCGAAACTGGGCGATTTGCTGTTACTTCGCGTGCTTCCGTACCGCGAGGAAGACTGGCGCCATTATGTGTTCAATAGTAATACGCAACTTATTGAGCGAATAGATTCGATTGGCGAGTCTTGCGTTCAATTGCCGGAGGATCACGGTTTAATCTACCCCGACGGTTACTATCTGCAAAGCGGTGAGTCAAAGAACTTTGGTGAAATGACCAAAGGCTTTAAGTTCAAGCGCAGTGTGCGCTCACCCAATGGCGAAGACTACCTGTTTGTGTTCTATGAACCGGCTGCCGGCCGCGTAGCCTTGTTTTCTTACAATCTGATCGAACGGAGTTTGCAAAACCCTATTTTTGGAAACGGTTATGCAAGAGCTGAAAATGGCAAACTGGTGATTTTTACCTCCGAGGATGAGCCTACCCGTGTTCACCCCATGCAAGTCTGGCAAACGCCATTCACATCACAGGAATTTGCAGACCAGGAACCAGCGGCACAGACCTTCTTCGGTAAGATAGGCAACTCCGCGCTGGTTCGTGGGGTATCAGATTTGTATCGAGTGTGTAAGCAAATCCGCCAGCAGCAAGTAACAGCTGTGCATTACGAACGCCTTCAAAAAGACATTGCCAAGGTCTTTGATGCTCATTACTGGTTGACCAGCGACGAGCTGGATGGCTTGGACACGGTACTTAAAAGTATCGCTGATACCTCCGAACTTATTATCGATGAATTCGAGAAAGTGACAGCGATACGGGAACAATCAAGCCTGGCTATTGAGGATGCTGTGCGTAGCCAGGGCAACTTGATTGGCGAGATAGACAACGCCAGTCTGGAGCAAGTCGCTGACTTTGTGAGTTTTCTCGATCAAATTCGCCACCAGCGTGGACATCTAGCCACAATTGCTGAATATCGATACATTGATGCTGAGCGAATTGCCACTCTGGATCAAGCGCTTAAACAGAGAGCGGACGAATTAGGTAAGAAGACTATTGAGTTCCTCGCTGAAGAGCAAGCACTAGTACCTTACACCGAGAAAATAAAGGCGTTGGAACAGCAGCTGGATGGCGCCAAAACAGCAACTCAATTTGAGCCCTTTATTAATGAAATAGAATCAATAGCGGGCAGTCTTGATCTACTGTCCGAATTGGTTACCACGCTTAAAGTTGACGATGCAACGGTTCGAACGAAAATCATTGATGGAATATCAGCCGTTTATGCGCAGCTTAACCAAACGAAGGCAAGCGCCGAGATTAAAAAATCTGACCTAACGTCAGAAGAGGCTGTTGCCCAGTTTGCGGCGCAATTCAAATTACTTTCCCAGAGTGTTAATAATGCGCTCAGTCTTGCGACTGACCCGGAAAAGTGCGACGAACAGCTGTCGCGGCTGCTGGTTCAGCTTGAAGAACTGGAAAGTCAGTTTGGCGAGCACGACCGCTTCCTTGGTGACATTGTAGACAAGCGGGAAGAAATCTATGACAGCTTTGAATCGCATAAGCAACAACTGGTAGAAGGCCAGCAAAGGCGCATTGCTGCCTTACAAAGCGCTGCCGAGCGCATGCTAAACAGCATTGATAAGCGAAGTATCAAGTTCAATGACGCAGATGAACTTAATACCTACCTGGTGTCAGATGCACTGGTGCTAAAGATCAGCGACCTCACCGATCAACTCAGTGCAATTGGTGGGGATTTGCAAGCAGATGATATTGGCGCACGCCTGAAACTCATCAAAGATCAGGCCTTGCGTTCTCTGCGAGATAAGTCTGATATTTTTGAATCTGGCGGCAAGGTTATCAAGCTGGGTGACAAGCACAGGTTTACTGTGAATACGGAAGAGCTTGACCTAAGCATTATTCCGATTGATGAGCATTTGTCTGTGCATCTAAGTGGTACACAGTATTTTGACAAAATTGAAAACGATGATCTTGAAATACGACGACCCTATTGGGATGTTGTTCTTGAGTCTGAAAGCAACACCGTTTCCCGGGCAGAGTATCTCGCGTACCAGTTTGCGCTCGCGCTGAGAGCGGGCGATATAGCAACTGATGAGCTAGGCAAAGAGCCGTACAGTCATGAGCAGCTGTATCCACTAATTCAAAAGTTTGCGGCACCACTCTATAAGCACGCTTACGAGAAAGGCATACACGACCATGATGCAGCTCGAATTACCGAGAACTTGCTGCCGATTCTAAAGACGGCTGGCCCGCTGGTGTACTCACCTGAGAGCCGCGCGCTCGCGATGTCGTTCTGGTACCAGCAAGCGCAGGTTGATACCGATGGGAAGCTCATCGACGTAATCACTCAGAGAGCAAAGTCAGCGTTCGCGCTGAAGAAAGCGCTTAACAGCAATAATAGTCTGGACATTTTAATCGCTGATGTCTTGGAACTGATTTCGGAGTATCAACAAGATAAAGGCATAGATGTATCCAGCCAGACGATGAGTCAAGCTGCCAGCTACCTACTGGCGGAGTTGGAAGAAGGCAAGCCGGAATTCTCAGTGAGCCCCGCAGGGCAAGAGTTGCTGGATCTGTACCATCGCAAGCTTGGCAAGCGAGCGGTTCAGGGTCATACGAAGTCTATTGCCGGCATGCGGGGCGATCCAATGAGGCAATGGTCACTGAGCCGCGCCTGGTTGCTGGCCCTTCTGGATGAAATTAAAGACGAGAGCAAGCGAGCGGTGCTAAACGTGTTCGTTGACGAAGCTGTTGCAGTGTTGAATTGGGGCGAAGGTATCGATACTCGTTGCAGCAACGCGGAGCTGCGCATGTCTGTGGATGGCTTGCTGAGTTCGCATGAGAGAATCTCAGATCAGCGACTGAATTTTACGCTGGATGATTTCATGCATCGAATGCTACACCATCAGGAAATCTTTATTCCAGAGTACAAACATTTCATTGAACTCAAGCAGCAGATCGCGGCCCAGCAGCGTTCGGATCTTCGCCTGGAATCCTTCAAGCCAAGACCGCTTAGCTCATTCGTTCGAAACAAACTAATAGATCAGGCCTATCTTCCTATTATCGGCGACAATCTTGCCAAGCAAATGGGGACTGTGGGTGACAGCAAGCGTACCGACTTGATGGGTTTACTGATGATGATTTCCCCACCGGGTTATGGCAAAACCACTTTGATGGAGTATGTTGCCAGTCGACTAGGCTTAATCTTCATGAAAATTAACTGCCCGGCATTGGGGCACGATGTGGTTTCAGTTGATCCGCAACAGGCAAGTAATGCCACTGCACGACAGGAACTCGAGAAGCTCAATTTGGCATTTGAGATGGGCAACAACGTGATGCTATATCTGGACGATATCCAGCACACGAATTCCGAGTTTCTGCAAAAATTTATTTCACTGTGTGATGCGACGCGCCGGATAGAGGGTGTGTGGCGGGGTGATGTAAAGACCTATGACTTACGCGGCAGGCGATTCTGCGTAGTGATGGCTGGTAACCCGTATACGGAATCTGGTGAGAGCTTCAAAGTGCCAGACATGCTGGCCAATCGTGCCGATATTTACAATTTGGGTGACATACTCAGTGGCATGGATGAGGTATTTGCGCTCAGCTACATAGAGAATTGCCTGACGTCCAATTCAACGCTCGCACCGTTAGCGGCCAGAGATATGCAAGATGTATATCGCTTTATTGATATGGCCAAAGGGCGTGAAGTGCCGACTACTGACTTGAGTCATAGCTACAGTGGCGCTGAAGTTTCCGAGATTGTGGGTGTTTTGAAAAAGCTGTTTGTCGTGCAGAACGTTATTCTGCGAATCAATCAGCAATACATTGCATCCGCAGCACAGGAAGATAAGTACAGAGTTGAGCCGCCTTTTTTACTGCAAGGCAGTTATCGAAACATGAATAAAATGGCTGAAAAAATCTCGGCTGTTATGAATAGCGAAGAACTTGAGCGGCTCATCGATGATCACTATCTAGGCGAAGCTCAGTTGCTCACAACGGGTACAGAAGCTAATCTGCTCAAACTCGCTGAATTGAGAGGCGGTCTGGATGACGAGCAGGAACAGCGTTGGCAGCAGATAAAAGACGATTTCTTGCGCAATAAATCGCTGGGTGGTGATGCAGATGACGTAGGTAATCGAATAGCGACACAACTGGCAGACCTGGTCAACAGCGTCAGTGATCTTGATCGGGGACAAGCTGAGCATGATTCAAACTATCTTGCGAAGCTTGCGGCCAGTGCTGAAAAAATTGCTGAAGGACACCCCAGACAGGAACCAAATATAGAAGTGGTAAACCAGGCCAACCCGGAATTGGCTAATGCAGTGGGTGTACTGACCAACACGATTGAGAGCACTTTGTTCCCAATTCTTCGATCAATGGACAAGAAATTGGATATTGATTTAAGAACGCAGGAAAAGATGCACGCTATCTCAGAGCAATTGCGCGCGCTTCAAAAAAGCGTCGAGTAATCAAGCCAATGCAAAAACGGTAGCCGTCCAAAGCAACGCTGCCATACCTGCGGCAAAACTTGCCGGTACGATCTGTGTTTTCACGTGATCTGTTAAATCGCAGCCTGTGGTCATTGCGCTAAGTATCGTTGTATCGGATATTGGGGAGCATTGATCACCGTAAACGCTGCCATTGAGAACCGTCGCAAAACAAACACCCATATACAGCTCTGGATTCGATAAGCCTTGCGAATGTGCGACAGCCCATGCGAGTGGCATCGCGAGTGGAAAGGCTATTGCATAAGTGCCCCAACTGGTGCCCGTCGAAAAAGCCGTGACCATGGTTATTAGCAGCAGGCAGGCCGGCAGAATCCAGTAGGGTATTGTTTGTCCGAGCAGTTCTACCAAATACAGACCGCCTCCTGCTTCCTTGCTAACCGAGCCAACCGTAATCGCGAGCATAAGTATTACTGAGGCAACTACCACGCCTTTTAGCCCATCTCCGAAACCTTCCATAAGATCGGAAAGGCTCATTCCTTTTATCAAAGCAACACCGGCTGAAGCAAGTAAGGCAGCACCAAATGCCCAGTTGACCCGCGGTGTGCCAGTGACTACAAAAGTGCCTACGGCAAGCCCTAGAATAAGTAGTAGTGGCAGAAAGAATTCGAATACCTGTGGTGAGTAATAGTCCGGAACGCGATTTAGTTCAAGTTCCTTGGCGCTTAGTGGTCTGGCACCTGGCGCATCTAACTGACCCGTTTCCTGCGCGCGTTGCATGGCATTTCGAATACCGCGGCCGCTGAATCGAGTGATCCCCAGACTGACCAGAAGTGTGCCAAGCACTGCAAAAATACTGTAATAACTGAATACTACGCTGCTGAAAAAGAAGGCAATTCGATCGGTCTCAGTAGCCAGAAAAGCAACGCCAGGTACAAAAATTAGTGCCTGTATGTAGGCTGGCCATGCATTGAATGCCAGTAGAGAGGCAATGGGCGACGCCGTTGAATCTACGATGTAACTCATTTCCTTGCAATTTGTAGGCACGTCGCTTTCCTGAAGCCCGAAGCTTTTGCATAGTACGTTGGCGAGGGTTCGATCAGCAAACCAGTCCAGCCGCGCATCATCTCGAAAAACAGG
>JBCCIP010000011.1:0-125715 GCA_039111475.1 Pseudomonadota bacterium
CGCCGCTTACCGCGACGTTATGCATCAGAAAGGGATTCTCTAGGTAATGACATTTAGCGTTGTGACTGTCGGTGTCGCTCTTGTGCTGGCATCTTCAATCGTGTTTCATTATCGACTATATGGTCTAAATGCTTACCTGAAAGAAGAGCATCCAGAACTGTGGAAAAAATATGGCTTTGGGAACAATCGATTGAATTCATACGCCAAGCTTCAAACACTCACTTCACTTTCCATCGAGTATACTTCTGATGACTCATCGCTAAAAAGGCAGTTGAAAAATCTAACTGCTATATACTGGTCGTCTTCGCTTGGAATCGCAATTATTCTTATTGGAGTAGGTATTTCACTGATGGGCTCAGATGCATAACAAGGCGGTGAAGTCGCTCACTGCGTTCGCTGGGACGCCGTACAGCGTTGCTGCCCGGCGCCCCTTACCGCGACGTTATGTGTAGAGTTACTGATCATGGATGAATTGCTTGATGCGCCTTATGAATCAGGTAATGTCATCTTTCTTGCATTGACTGGCTGGGAGCAACAAGATTACATAGATGATGTATTAACCGAGCACTTCGATATTGAATGCGAGTACCAGGTAGTCGATGATGAAGCAAAGATATATCGTATTTTCTTTCCTCCAACATGTCGAACTGAACTGGAATCGGCTATATCAGAAATCAATGCGCATCACGTCAAGCATGGCAAGATATATCAGACCATATAGAGCCGCCACACATAAAAATAGGGATAACGGGACCGCTAGGGCCCGGTTATTCGGCTGTTATGTGTCTTCATGAATAGAATGGTCCGGAATGTCGCACACCTGATTGCGGCACTATGCTTTGTTGGTGGCGTGGCAGACGTACTTATTCAGTATTTCGAGGCTGTAGAGATTCACTGGAGAGTTCCGATAATACTTATGGGCATAGGGTTCGGGCTTCCGCTTGTAATATTTCCTTTCCAATCAGCTGATACGCCACAGGATAGTGAAGAGGTAACTAGTGAGGAGGACTACTCGAACCACTTCCCTGAAGGCGGAGGGTTCTTGAGTAGTTTTTCTGATGGATCCGCTGGAGAATCAGGCGAATCAGATATAGGTTACGTCCCTGACGATGATAGTATTGATGACTGAGGCGACACATAAAAATAGGGATAACGGGACCGCTAGGGCCCGGTTATTCGGCTGTTATGTGTCAGAGAAGATTAGGATTATTTCAGCAGTTGTTGCCCTAATGGTATGCTCAACCATCGGAGTTGCTTCCCAAGTAAGTAAACCATTGACGATGGAGCAACGGAATAAATTAAAGGAAGAAATATCCGTATTACAAGATCCTGCACTAAAGAAAAAGTACGCGTGCAAGAGAAACGAAAACAACACCGTTGACCTTCGGTGCACTAGTACACCTGAGCCAAGTGCCTGCGAAAAATACAACGAAATAATGAAGAAAAGAGGCCGTAAGGCACTTGATTGCCCAGACACATAACAAGGCGGTCAAGTCGCTTCCTTCGGTCGCTGGGACGCCGTACAGCTGCGCTTTCCGGCGCCCCTTACCGCGACGTTATGTGTAATTTACAAGGAGCAGTTTTTGAGATTTGAAATAGTATTGAACGGAGAACGGCAGTTTATCGCTGGAACAGACGAATTTGGCGTATTATCAGCAATACTGACTAGAGTAAAACGCAATCCCGCTCATATTGGTGAAGACAGCGTCATGCACGAAGACGAGGATTCCCTTAAAGAGCAGGTTACATTCAATGTAACCGGTATTGATCTAAATGATACGGGTCCCTACAAGAAATGTCATTTTCATTATCCTTCATACACGCCCGAGCCTGGAGATGAGATAGTTATACGCATACTTGAGCCGGGAGAATTTGATCCTCCAGAGTATATGGGAGTAAAAGATCACACATAACAAGGCGGTGAAGTCGCTCACTACGTTCGCTGGGACGCCAAAAAGCTGCGCTGTTTGGCGCCCCTTACCGCGACGTTAGGTGTCAGTATGGATTTATCCGCAAAGGAAAGAATTGTTAAGGAGATCGAAAAACAGGGGCTAGATAAGCGTGAAGTCGCTGTTCCTTTAGATCTATTCTTCGAAGGAAACGACGATTTAGGTTCCATCGGGTGCAATTTAGGCGATGAGCAGCCCTCGATAGCCACTTTTTACAGAACTCTTAAGGAGCTAGAAAGTAGAGATGACGTCTATAGCGTGTGGGTAAGAATTTGCTTCGTAGAGGAAGAGGAATATTGGCCTCATACGGACACTGTGTATTTGATCGCCTCATTGTCACTTGAAGAAATTGAGCGTTCATTGGAAAACTTACTTTGCGACGAAATTGCAGAAGGTTGGATGTACGGTAAACCAGACGTCATACCTGATATCACGCCTGATGTTCCAATATACAGTGTATGGTGGGACTAGTGACACCTAACAAGGCGGTGAAGTCGCTCACTTCGTTCGCTGGGACGCCTTACAGCGTTGCTGCCCGGCGCCCCTTACCGCGACGTTAGAACTCATGAAATTAATAAGAATGTACATCGTCCCTTTCCTTTTAGGTTTCATCGTTTGCGGAGCGTTTTCCTATCTTTCACTTCCCAAAGTTGTAGATTATTCCTATAACGAGGGTTATAACATCAGAAGTGTCGAAGAATTAGCAGGTTTGCTTAAGACGATAAAATCGGATGAGATCGACCATGGCCGCGAGTTTAACGAGTATCTGTGCAAGGCTGTTGAAAGGCTTAGGAGAGCAGATGCAGACCACCGCACAATGGACTTAACGGAGATCGTGAAAATATCACCCGCGGCAGCGTTTTCGTTTGTAGTATTTGAGGAGCATAAATCATATCGTGAAAATCATGGATTGGGAGAGTGTGGCAAATAGTGAGTTCTAACAAGGCCATGAAGTACGCGCCATCGTGGCGTTGCCACGTTGTCGCCGGACAGTTTGCCCTGCGGTCAAACTGCCGCTTATGGCGGCGTTATGCATCTTTAGCTCCATGAATTCGGTGTTCAGAGTACTAATTGTTTTGTCTGCGGGACTATATCTAATATGGTATTTCATGCCGTATTATTCCGAACAGCTATACAGCGAAGATATAATTGATGTTATTAGCTGGAATGGCATCGGCGCCATACTTGAGTTGCCTTCGTGGTTTCATATAGTTATCGGAATCGCGTACCTTTTGACCCTATTTGAACTGCTAATGTACTCAAACGTAGCTCGGTTACTATTTTTGGTATTTGCTATTTTCTTTCTTAGTATCGCACCATTTATTGGAGTGTCGGCTTTGACACCTATCGAATCCATGCTTGCATCGGCAATGTCAATATTGCAAGGAGCTATACTGACTATGGCCTACCTCACATCAGTGGGTGCGGAGTTTAGACCAGATGCATAACAAGGCGGTGAAGTCGCCTGCTACGCAGGCTGGGACGTTATGTGTCAGGCTGCAAGCTGGGATTGGCGCTTCGACTTACCACTCTTGCCGCTTCGTTCAGCGGCGCGCTTAGCGTGGCTTCACAGCAAATTGCGACCACGAGTTTTGCCAAAGCAGGCAGTGATCACAAGTCCGCAGAGTTAAGTCTGCGCGCGCATTGATCGTGACACATTCCTTGGCGGCAACCTAAGCATCTTCGCACTGTACTTGTTCATCGCGAGGCCTTTGGGTAAGCTGGTGCTATCGGCGTAGCTTAGGAGCAGTCATTTGCACTTCACACATAACAAGGCGGTCAAGTCGCTCACTGCGTTCGCTGGGACGTTATGTATCAGTACCATTAAATCGTATCCTAGATATTAGGGGAAAGAAGCTTGAACTTATTTTATGAACGAAGCGAAACGGAAGACGAAATCTCACTTACGATCAATCGCCATACATTGCTCTATGTAGTAATTTCCGCGTTTGGCTCATGGGCATCCAATAAATATCTCGGATCTAATCTATTAACAACTATTCTTCAGCTAAATTGGGTCGTAGCAATGATTATTGCCTTGGTTTATTTCTTTAAAGCGTTGGGTTTAAGAAAGGATTTTGTCGCGATGCGAAGTAAAGATAATTACACCATGACGGGAAAGACCTATAGTCTAAATAACCCTCTTACCTACCATATCAAGAAAGGTAATACTTCAGGTGACACATAACAAGGCGGTGAAGTCGCCTGCTTCGCAGGCTGGGACGTTATGTGTATTAGAGTATTGCAATGACGAAATCTGAGATAGCTATAACTTGTGCCGAGGCTCTCAAGGAACTTCTCCTTTATTTTTATCCTGCGGATAGTAGATATGTGAAAGCAATTGAGAAAGTTCTATCGGCTCGACACCTGAGCGAAGAGGATATTGCCTATGAAATATCCCAAATAGGCTGGTCCGGCTCAGGTTCATTTGTAGACTCGGTACTTTGCGATCTAATTAATTCACCAAGTCTATCAATGGATAGCCTCGCGCGCGCAGACTATCGCCAGCAAGAGCTAATGCGAACACTTGCACATTTTGCAATATCAGTTGATGCGAATATCGTTAACAATCAGGCTATGAAAGAATACGCAGACCTTAAATGAAAACATCAGAGACTGGTCGCAACACACATAACAAGGCGGTGAAGTCGCTCACTGCGTTCGCTGGGACGCCGTACAGCGTTGCCGCCCGGCGCCACTTACCGCGACGTTATGTGCCTACGAGCCTTTCGATGAAACGGAGAATCACATGACATATTTCTTGTTGCTTTTGGCGATTCTTTCGGAGGTTGGAGCGACATTGCTCTTAAAGGCTTCGAACGGTTGGGAGCTATGGTGGTTCGGGGTTGCATCGATATTTTTCTATTCATTGGCCGGCATTTTCTTAGCTTTCGTACTTAAAAGCATGAGTATTGGATTGGCATATACAATATGGTCTGGAGTTGGCATAGCATTAGTTTGTGCTGCATCAGTGCTAATATGGCATCAGAAATTTGATACTTACGCCATTTTGGGCATCGCCTTAATATTTGCTGGTACTATTCTGATCACAGCTAAGTCTAGTGTTGTCATACAGTGAGGCACATAACAAGTCGGTGAAGTCACTCCCTTCGGTAGTTGGGACGCCATTAAGCTGCGCTGAATGGCGCCGCTTACCGCGACGTTAGCTGTCTTCAATCATGACCACTTTAAATTTCAAAATATCTAGTGAACTTCCTGTTAGACCAGCGGTTATTCTGCCTTCATTGACCATGGAAGGGGTCAATGCAGAACTTCGGCCCTTGATTAGAATGACCGCGCCGGCCGATTGGGTGACTCGTTCGATTCTAAAGTGGCCGCCAGAAACACACCTTTTTTCAAGCTGGATCTTGTTATTTGGTGTGCTGCCAATTGACAGGCACTCATTCTACTTCAAATTAATCGAACCAGAGCTAGGGTTTTCTGAGGCATCCTCGTCAATCATCAATGAGTTGTGGTGCCATCAACGGACTATCGTGCCAACGGACCGTGGATGTATTGTCACCGATACGGTATCTTTCAGTTGCCGCGCACCGATGGTTGGGTACCTATTAAAGCCGGTGTACGAAATAGTATTCTCGCGGAGGCACCGCAACCTGAAGACCAGACATTGTGCAGTCTACAGCTAACAAGGCCATAAAGTGCGTTCCAGCGCTTCGCGCTTCCACCGGACGGCTAAAGCTGCGCTTTATCCGCCGCTTATGGCGACGTTATGCATCAATGAGGAATATCGGTGCCCAAGAAGTTTGATACAAAAGATCTAGATAGTATATATATCGATGGTGTAGGGCTTGTAGAAAGAGGTATGCGTTTGGAGCATCCAAATTTTGGCATAGGAGTCGTAGAGGAAATACTAGAATTTCTGCTTTCGGGTAGAAAATGTATTGGCATTAACTTTGAATCTGCCGGGTACAAGGCATTGGCGCCGGAGCACGCAAAGCTGTCTTTGCCGATAGAAAAGCACGGGATTCTATTTAAGGTTTTGAGTTGGATAAGATTAAATTAATGCATAACAAGGCCATCAAGTACGTTCCAGCGCTACGCGCTTCCACCAGACCGCTAAAGCTGCGCTTTATCGGCCGCTTATGGCGACGTTATGTTTCACCTATCGAGCGAGAATCATAGATGATTGATCATGTGTCCATAGGGGTAAAAGACCTGGCGAGTGCAGGAGAGTTCTATGAGTCGGTTCTATCCAAGTTGGGTCACAAAAAACTAATTGAGAAGTCCGGCACTATAGGTTTTGGCAAGAAGTATCCCGAATTTTGGCTAAACCATCGCCCAAATCGTGCCAAAGAACCAGACAACGGTATGCATATATGCTTGCGATGTAGTTCTAGTGACTCGGTCACGGAATTTTATGAAACTGCTATGGCATCCGGAGCCAGTGACGCTGGTGAACCTGGCTTTAGGCCGGAGTATACCGCTGGCTACTTTGCTGCATTTATAATGGATGCTGATGGCAACAAAATTGAGGCCGTGACTTTTGTTACATGAGCAGCCGAAACATAACAAGGCGGTCAAGTCGCTCACTGTGTTCGCTGGGACGCCGTACAGCGTTGCTGCCCAGCGCCCCTTACCGCGACGTTATGTGTAGATAAGAGTGTGGCTATGAAAGCAATATGGAATGGTAAAGTAATAGCTGAGAGCAGCGAAACCGTTGTGGTGGAGTCGAACCATTACTTTCCTAGAAGTTCAATAATAGGCGAGTACTTTACCGAAAGCAGTAAAACGACTCATTGCCCATGGAAAGGCGATGCAAACTATTTCAATATTGAGGTAGACGGAGAGTCCTTTCCAGACGGAGCATGGTACTACTCCGAACCGAAGGAGGCTGCGCAAAGCATATCCAATAGAGTTGCCTTTTATAGTGCTGTAAAGGTTGAGGAGTGAGTCTTACCAGCACAGATAAAAATTCGGATAACGGGACCGACAGGGCCCGGTTATTCGGCTGTTATGAGTTCTGGTTGGTGTTATGAATAGAAGAATCGGAATTGCGATAATTGTCATCGGCATAGGTCATACCTCGCTCGGACTGTTCCGATTTCATCAAGAGTTTGGCGCGATGATTCTTGAAGGGCTGATTTCCACTGGCACCGGCGAAATCAGAGGTTGGGCATTTTGGTTCACATTTGCTGGCATATTAATGATTACCTTAGGAATCACCGTCCGCTCCATTGAATTACAAGGTGTCACAATACCTCGGACTCTTGGTTGGATTTTGCTGGTTGGTTCAATCGTCGGAGCGGGGGTATTTCCGGTATCAGGATTTTGGCTCATGTTGGTCGTTTCGTTGTTCATTCTCATTGGTCGGCAAGCACATGATACATAACAAGGTGGTGAAGTCGCTCGCTACGCTCGCTGGGACGCCCTACAACGTTGCTGCCCGGCGCCCCTTACCGCGACGTTATGCGTCTTCTAGTAGTGAAAGCGGAGTTGGGCAATTAACATGGAGTCGCCCTGAATTTTGTAGACAATTCTATGCTCGTCATTAATGCGCCTGGACCAATAACCGGAAAGCGCGTGTTTCAGCGGTTCCGGCTTACCTATTCCTTCGAAAGGGTCGCGCGAAATCTCCTTAATAAGCATGTTTACTCGTTTGAGTATCTTTTTGTCTGTCTTTTGCCAATAGAGGTAGTCTTCCCAAGCGTTCTCGGCAAAGATGAGTTTCATTCCGCAAGTGCCCGCTTTTTGCCCTTGCCGCTTTCAAGTTCTGCTATCGCTTCCATCAAGCGACGGGCGTTCTTTGGGCTGCGCAACAGGCTCGCGGTTTCCTCCAGGGACTGATAGTCTGCCATCGAAATCATTACAACCGCACCTTCGCCCTTTCTAGTAATTGCAATAGGAGCATGGTCTTCGCATACTTGCTCCATAGTTCGAGCTAAGTTGCTTCTAGCAGAGGTATAACTTATGCTTTTCATGAATAATTCCGTACATGTACAATAATATGCACATAAGTATATCAACGCATAACAAGGCGGTCAAGTACGTTTCAGCGCTGCGCGCTTCCACCGGACGGCTAAAGCTACGCTTTATCCGCCGCTTACCGCGACGTTATGCATACCGATACGAGAAGCAAAGTAGTTAAAAACTGACAGAAAACATATCATTTGCAGTTGGTATTCCAACATTTGAGGGTGTATGAATTTACTTGGAATTTTCTTGTTAACATCCACCGTGGTAATCTACTTGCTAACTTATTTTGCAATCGCTTCGCAAGGCGTTAATTGGCCTATGATCGCAATTGAAGATATTGTTGCACTAAATTGGCGTTCGCAATTCGACATAGATTTCATAATACACCTAATCCTATTAGCTTCCTGGATATCCTGGAGAGAAGGCTTTACCACTAAAGGACATATATTCGGAGCGCTGAGTATTGTTATGGGCGGTATGTTCACTTTCCCTTATCTTATTCGGGCAATCTATTTAGCTAAAGGAAACCCTGTAGAAATTCTACTAGGGTCCCGACAAATTGTTCGAGAAGCGCACTCTAGTTGAGCAGTGAAATTGAGACATACGTATAACAAGGCGATGAAGTCGCTCACTACTTTCGCTGCGACGCCGTACAGCGTTGCTAAACAGCGTCCCTTACCGCGACGTTATGCATCTACACCACGGAACCACGGAGTCTTGATTTATGAATGAAAACCTCTTCAAAACGCTCACATTGTCGGTCGCAGTAATTTTCACTGTTTTCTTCTGCGTTACGGTAATTCCACCGCTGATCGATAATCCAGATATTATCGGCGCATTCAGTGCAGGTTTCGTTAATCCGTATGCCAGTGGGTACTCAACTGACGTAATTCTTTGTTGGGCGGTGCTGGCTATATGGGTGGTTTACGAAGCGCAAAATTACTCCGTACAGCATGGTTGGGTGTGCTTGCTTCTTGGTGTGGTACCAGGTGTGGCTGTCGGTCTCTCATTGTATTTGCTACTGCGGCACCATCATTTTGCGTCAAATGCATAGCAAGGGGGTGAGGTCGCTCACTTCGTTCGCTGTGACGCCGTTAAGCGGCGCCCCTTACCGCGACGTTATGTGCAATTCGAGGATCGTAACAAGATGTACGCAGTAATATTTATCGCAGAGGTAGCTTCGCTGGATTCAGAGTATTCCGAAACAGCGGCGCGTATGAGAGAAATCGCAATGTCGGAGTATAGCTGCACCGAGTTCACTTCGACTACCGAAGGCAATAAAGAAATAGCCATATCGTATTGGCCCAGTCTCGATGCGATCCGTGCGTGGAAATCCAATCCAGACCATTTGAAGGCTCAGCAGCTTGGCAAGTCTAAGTGGTATAAGTCATACAAAGTACAAGTGGTGGAGGTGCTGCGAGAATATGGTGTTTAACACACATAACAAGGCGGTCAAGTACGTTCCGGCTTGCGCCTCTACCGGGCGGCTAAAACTGCGCTTTACCCGCCTCTTATCGCGGCGTTATGCGTCGGCCCGGAATTCGAGAACAAGATGAAATACGGCAGACATATTGTATTCTTAGTTGTAACTCTGTTGCTATTCTCGCTCTGGGTTGCATTTGCTCTTTTGGCTGTAAATCCTTACCTGCATCCCTATATACCTGGCTACAAGGTTGGCGACCCTTGTGGATGGGAAATAGTCGCTTTGGCTGTGAGCGCGTTGACCGCTCATTTTTGGAGCCGTCATTGGGCGCCACCGAAACGTACCACCGAAAACGGAATATCCTACGTTTCCATCAACTATCGATTTGTATTGTTCTTGCTAATTTATATGGCAATCGCAATATCAATATTCTTATGGGAATACGCCAAATTTTCCGCGGGGTTTGAGTAGATGTGCCTTCAGCCTCATAACAAGGCGGTTAAGTCGCTCACAGCGTTCGCTGGGACGCCCAAAGGCTGCGCTTTCCGTCGGCCCTTACCGCGACGTTATGTGTTCGAACTTATGATTACGATGAATAATCCAGATTGATCTATGAAAACTCGATTGAGAAAAATATTCGCTCCAATATTAGATCCATTTGAAACTGGCGATTCGAGCTATAGTTTCAAAAGCTCTCATCGAAGTACGCTCATCGTTGTGGGCATACTGTTTATAGTGCTGTCTTTAATTTCATTGGCTTCCGCAATCTACTCAGCGCAGCTTGCTGCGTTGTTACCGTTCCTTGTATTCTTCGGCGCAGGTGCTGTGTGTGCAATTGTCGGTTTTCTTGGCACAGATCAGGCGGTGGCCAAAATCTGGGGAAGCAAATAGGGCGTCTATGAAACATACACATAATAAGGCGGTGACGTCATTCGCTTCGCTTACTGTGACGTTGTGTGTCTTTAGGATTTTGAAATGGCCTCAAAGAATCTGGCTCTGAAAACAGCAGGAATTCTTAGTGCCATCGCAGCGTTACTGCACATCGCGATTATATTTGGTGGTCCTGATTGGTATCGATTCTTTGGCGCTGGCGAACAAATGGCGCAGATGGCTGCTAATGGTGAGCTTTATCCAACACTGGTCACACTGGCAATTGCGCTCATTCTGTTCTTATGGAGTCTTTACGCATTTTCTGCAGCAGAGCTAATACCAAAGTTACCTCTGCTTAAAACTGCTCTGGCACTAATCTCTCTGGTTTATCTGGCGCGTGGTATTGGCGGCCTTGTGCTGACACAGTATCCGACAAACCCGAATGTGGTAGAGTTGGGCATGAACTTCATGGTTTGGAGTTCAGTGATCTGCCTGGCGTATGGAATAATCTACAGCATTGGTACTTATTCAGTTTGGCGCAGGCGAAATAATGCATACACATAACAAGGCGCGGAAGATCATCATTGTGTTCGCCGAGACGCTGTTAAGCTCCGCTAAAAGTTGCCCCTGACCGCGACGTTATAGCTTCATGTTAATCACGGAAAGTAGACGTCGCATTACTAATCAATGAGATGATATATAAGTTAACATTGCAGAAGCCGCGGTCAGGATAAATATTTATAAGAACAATTGGAGTAATTAGTGAAGCCCTTTATCTTACCTGTGCTTATGTCATGTGTTCTCATCACCGGCTGTGATCAAGTTAGAACTGTATATCTATTGGTAAATCACGACATCACATTAGCTGACTCTTCCTCCGTGGACACAACAGTTACTGATGTAACTGTAAGTCGAGACAGCAAAGGACCATCGGCAAAGCTGCTTTCCGCGTTCTACGGTCTTGATGATGCCTTGCCCAGGTTTTCAGATTTCGCCATTTGTGAGGGAGCAGGTGGCAAAGATGGTATGCCGGTTATTTTTTCCCACGAAGTCGACTTTAGCACCTTGCAGGCAGGCGATTTCAAAGTGAAGACGCGATCCGGTAAAACGGGCGAAATAACATGTGTCACCTTGGCGCCGGCTGATGATGAAGGTGAGCACAGAACGGTCTTAATCGTAGGGAATTACGGAAGTATTGATGATCAACCTGCCCAGGTGAAAGTTGTTGGCAACGTGCTGTCTAAGGACAACACCTTGAACTTCAAAGGCATCAGCACCGTTGTCACAGCACTTGAAGAAGGCCCTTCTTTGGTATTGGCAGAAACAGTACCCGAACAGGAGTGGGAGTTAGGAAAGCTGGCTTCCCCATTACCGTTTGGCGGTGGTAGTGGTTGCCCAGAAAGCACTAAACAAGTGGCTCGAGTGGTTTGGAACGGTGGTGTGACCAAGCCGGGCGGAGATGAAATTGATGAGTTAGATTGGCAACATTATAAAGCCACGATTATTCAAGACTCTGGTCACGAGCTCGAAGTGACGCCGTTTGCGCTTGGTGATTTAGGGGATGGTGATAACAATCACGAACTTTGTCTGGACGTTGAGGGAGTCCTAAAATCTGTCTTTTTTCCTGCCGGGCATTTGACGGATCCGCGAGAAGACCTAAATCCTGAAACCAAAGTAGATGTCTCAGGGTCGTCATAGTGAAATTAGATCCCAACGCTACAAGCGATAACAAGTCAAAGCACTCTGACGCGGTAGCTGCGTCGGTGTTTGACGCGTTATGAGTTAATAGAACAGCAGCAATGTCAAAGGTAATTCTTAGTGGGTACATCGAAGTCCCTGAGGCAGATTTAGATACGGTTGCTGCGGGGCTTATAGAGCATATCCAACTTACGCGAGCAGAAGATGGGTGCTTGGTGTTCGAAATTTCTCAAGATCAAAAAAACCCATTGCGCTTCAACGTATACGAAGAGTTCGAGAGTCAGGCTTCATTTCAGAAGCACCAAGAAAGGGTGCGAGCTTCAACGTGGGGTAGCATCACCAGGAATGTTCAGCGACAATATCAAATAGAAGGTATCGAGCAAGCGTGAAAGCCCATGTGCATAACAAGGCGATGAAGTCGCTCAATGCAATCGCCGAGACCTCAAAAAAAGCGGCTTTCACGTGCCGCCCACCGCGACGTTGTGCATCAATCCAATAGAGGTCAAAATGGCGAGGAAAGTGAATGGGTTTTTCTACGGTTTATTCATGGATCCCGAAGTATTGCGAGAAAAGAGAATCAATGGCATTGATGCTCGTCCCGCGTTAGTCACTGGTTACGCGCTAAAGATAGGTGAGCGAGCCACAATGGTAGCGCAATCTGATTCTACGGTATATGGAATGGTCATTGCGCTCGGCCATCCAGATCTTGAAATACTCTACGGTTCACAGGGCCTGGATCTGTATAAGCCAGAAGCAGTTCTTGCTCAATTGCTGGATGGTCCAGCGGTTCCAGCGTTGTGTTATAACCTGATTGAACCACCGAATGAAGGGGAGTCGAACTCACGTTACGCGGCGAGCTTGAGAGAAGTCTTGACTAAATTCGGTTTTCCAGAGCAGTATGTGGCGAGTATCAACTGATGCATAATAAGGTCGTCAAGTGTGTTCCAGCGCTGCGTGCTTGCAGTGGACCGTTAAAGCTGCGCTTTATTCGACGCCTACCGCAATGTTATGTGTCTTAGCAATGTGGAGCCGATAATGAGTTTCGTCGCAATATCCAAAGTCAAATACCCGGAGCCGCTAAAGAAGCAAATCCACTCTTTTGGCATGCGTATGCTTCCTTTGGCTCAAGTACAGCCCGGATTCATATCCATCAGCTTTCATCAATCAACAGATGCGGCTGAAACGATGATGTATTGGGAGTGGAATACTCAGTCGGACCACGAAGCTTGTATGAAATCGCCAGCCTGGAATGCACTCATGAGTAATTCCGGTGAGCTATTCCAATCAGAGGGTGTAGAGTTTTCCATAAGCACCTATGAACGCTTGGCATAAGAGAGCAGCTATGGATCAACCATGTAAGGCGGTGAAGTAGCTCACTGCGTTCTCTGGCACGCATTACAACGTTGCCGCTAGGCTCTCCGGAATTAAGTGGGAGGTTGAGGCGCACAATGCCTAAGCAATACGCTTCCATGAACGGCTTGGGGCCAATGACACTATTAAAGGCATATTCAGTTGGAGCATAGGGGTTGATTACCAAGGAGGTGGCCAAGACACTCACAGCGTTCGTCGGAGTAGTGCACAGCTTTGCTACCAGGCGATGTTGTACGCTATGAGTATTGATAAGAAGTTCCGCCATGAAGTGATGGTAGAGTCTTCCATAAATGAACTTAGAGTTTTCCTGCTACCTGATGACTGCAATGAATAACAAATAAATTGAATATTCGCAAAGCTACCGAAAACGACTTTGAGGCAATCTGGCCGATTTTTCACGAAATCGTAAAATCAGGGGAGACCTATGCATATCCAATTGACACCACCAAAAAAGAGGCTCAAAGGATATGGTTGCAAAGCCCTAGGGAAACGTTTGTTCTCGAGAGAAACGGAAAGGTATTAGCTACTTACTACATCAAAACCACTCAAGCGGGACCTGGTAGCCACGTTTGCAACTGCGGTTACATGGTTGCCAGTAGCGCTGCGGGGCAAGGATTGGCAACTCAACTGTGCGAACATTCGCAAATAGTCGCACGGGAACTCGGCTACAAGGCCATGCAATTTAATTTTGTTGCTGAATCTAATGAAGGTGCAGTGCACTTATGGAAAAAACTTGGCTTCGAGATTGTAGGTCGTCTCCCTCGTGCTTTCCGGCATCCATCGCTGGGATATGTAGATGCACTTGTTATGTATAAATGGCTGTGAACCATTTAAAGGCTGCGACGTTCTCACTACATACTCTGGCATGCCACACGACATTGTTGAGCAATGCGACTTACCGTGACAGCAGCTCTCAAATTTTATGAAGCAACGAAATTCTCGGGCGAATAGCGTGTTCTAGGGAAAAGCACACTAGACGTGTTTATACACTCTCGAGCTGCAACACCAGGTATTTACGATAAACCGCGACGAGAAGCAAGGACTTGTACAGAAGAAAGCAGGCAGGGAAGCTAAAGAAGTGTTAGAGTAGATTTATGAAAATTGACAAAATACTGGTACAGCTAGCGGGCGCTTTCTTTCTAGCCTATGGTTTTATGTTTGCCTTAGATCCGGAGTTGTTTTCCAATATGGTAACCGATAGTGTACCTTCAACTTCCTCCGGCCTTATCGACATGAGAGCGACCTATGGTGGAATGTCTATTGCCGTTGGATGCCTGATGCTGTTGTTGGCAAGTAACGCCACCAGTTTGAAACTGGGGCTGATAAGCGTTGCCCTAGTTTTGTTGGGCATGGCTTGCACACGCACAATTGGTATTATTGTTGACGGCAATCCGAACAACCTAATGTATATCTATCTGGTCGCTGAGCTTGTGCCATCAATAATCGCCATCGCGCTGTATCGCCGTTTACCTAGACCTTATGCTTAGGTAACCGCAGGTGGAAAAGTAATTCAATAATGGCTGTAAGTGCTTTAACACTAGTGATCGTAGTCTAATAAGGGAGGGCAGTATGAATTTACTCGGGTTTATTACTGACATCCACCGTGGCGATCTACTTGCTAACAAACTTGGTGATGGTTTCATAAGGAACTAACTGGCTGCCAAAAATTGTATTTCAATAGGGGCTCAGACGTATGATTGAGATACTTTCAGCAATATCCCGGAAATACACCTGGCTTCGCGGCCTGGGCATTGTATTAGGCGTGGTATCCGGTGGTACTCTTGTCCTTTCATTGCTGAGCGATGGCGCCGCAGATCGATATTTGATTCCCAGTGTTGTTGCCTTTATTTGGTCGCTCTTACTGATAGTGCTTTCTATTACGTTTCCAAATTTGCCGCCCAGGCCGACCAAGGAACAAAAAATATTGGCGAGAATAAAACGTCGGTTCAGGCGGCTGATCTTTTATTCCATAGGCGTGGTATTTATTGTGCTTACCGTTGCAACGGTATCATTGAGTTTCAAAATGTTCGGCGTTTGGCGTACTGAATACTACTCCTAGCTGTGCAGCGGTAGACTTTGTCATCTACGGTTATATTTTCTGTTGCGCCAGACAGTGGCCGTCGGCCAAAATTCGAATGACCGGTGTAAATAGGTAAAGCGACATTCTGGAGAAATTAATGAAAGCATCCATTACTTACTGCGCGCAGTGAAATTACAAGCCTCAGGCGGTCAGTTTGGCAGCCGAAATTTACAAATCATTTGGTATCGAGTGCACGCTGATTCCCAAAGGCCGTGGAATTTTCGATGTAGATATTGATGGCACTTTGATTTATTCCAAGTACGAAACCGGTCGTTTTCCGGAGGCCTCAGAGATTATCGAAACGATTCGCCAAATGGACGGTGGCAACGCGTAAGACATCAATAGCGCTCACTATAGTGAGCAACGGAGACTGGAAGTGATTTACGAAAATACGATTCTAGCCATGGGATGTATGGCTGTGTTGATGTTTATTCAGTTGATCGTCGCCGATATAGTGGGGATAAAAGCCAAGCACTCGCCTGGAAGCGCGGTGCCTTCAGATCACGATAATGCCTTGTTTCGCGCCTCACGCACTGTGGCAAACACCAATGAAAGCGTTGCTATCTTCATACTTTCTACGTTGTTTTGCATTTATTCGCATGCGTCACCTGTATATACGGCTTACGCAGCCTGGGGCTTTGTAGCAGCGAGAGCGGCGTATGCGGTGTGTTACTACTGCAACGTGCAGTTACTCAGATCGCTGGTATTCGGTATTTCGCTGCTGTTTCTATTGGCATTGCAGTTAATAGGGATTATTGTCTGGTTATAAGTTGCAGAAGTTTTCATTCTCAGCTTCGTCCATCACAGGAGGCGTATTGATGAATCGGGTAATTGACGTACTTTCAGAGAATAGTGACTTTCTAATTGCCGCTGGAATATTCGACATAATTGCCGTTGTTCTTCTGGAATTTCCGAGTAAGGTCATGGGCGGTTGGAGTACGATCATAGCCCAGAACAACTATAAAGGCTCATCGGGCGTTTTCCTGCTGGCGTTTTTGATCGGTGCAGTAGTGGTTCATGCCGTTCTGTTTTATCGCCTTCATGCCTCCTGGAAACAAACACGCACGCCATCGCAGTGAGTTCCAAGCAAATTATGCTGCGAGACAATTATGCACTGGCAATTAAGGCGCAGTGTTTATGATAGTTACCACGCTTTATGTTCGGGGTCGACGTGAGTCGCATCACTGATGATTAAGGTGATAACGACACTAAAACGAAAGCCTGGAATGACAACTGACGAGTTTCGGGCCTACTATGAAGATCATCACCGGGTGATCGGTGAAAAGTATCTTGCAGGATTTGCAAGCCGATACCTTCGTCGTTACCTCAATACCGTGCCTGATGCGAGCGGAATACATCATGAACCCGAATTCGATGTATTGCTTGAAATGTGGTTTGACGATGACGTTTCGTTTCAATCCTGTATAGAAAAGCTGAATGAGCCTGCCGTTGCAGAAGAGATCGCAATTGATGAAGAAAAGCTATTTGACAGGCTCACGAAACGCAGTTATATCGTAGAGGAACATGAATCATCGATGAGAGCATGACCATGCTGAAAACAGTTGGCGTTTTTCTGGGGTACGTGAGCATAGCGGCGTGTTCGAATTCGCAAATATATGAAGCGTCCAGGCAAAACGCGGAGCAGGAATGCCAGGAACTCCCTCAAAATCAATACGAGCAGTGCATGGCTGAGGTGGCTGAGCCTTACGATTCGTATTCGCGAAAACGAGAGGAAGTTATGAATGAGAAATGATGCAAACGGCCCCACGCCGTGAGCGGTATTACCGACCTTAACCAACTGCTGGCGTCAATGTCGCCAGACATTCAGGACGGCGAATTTGTATTTTGCACAGTGCCTGGGAATGACGCAGACATTGGTGTGGTAACACCTTTAGCGACGATTCGTGAGCAAGAAGGCCTAACCCTTGTTCTGCCTGTTGCCGATGCTGACGAGAACGGCCTTTCCTATGAGGGAAGGTATCGGCAGATCACACTGAAAGTGCATTCCAGTCTCAGCGCCGTCGGTTTGACAGCCGCGTTTGCAACAAAGTTGACCGAATACGGGATTAGCGCCAACGTGATTGCTGGTTATTACCACGATCACATTTTTGTACAAATCGAAAAAGCGGAGCAAGCAGTGCTAGCACTGCATGAACTCAGTGAGCACTCACGCTCAGATTAGTGAGAACCTGCCGCATTCGTTCTTGGTCCATTACCTATCTACACAACACTCTCTGCGTCAGGCAAGAAACTCCGCTCGTGTTCTGTCGTTAGACTTAAACTCACCACCAAGTGCTGTGGTCTCAGTTTCGGAGTTTACGTCCATTACACCGCGGGCCTTTACGCAGTAGTGTGCCGCCTGAATACTGACGGCTACGTCTTCGGTTTCAAGTATGGTCTGCAATGCAACAAGTATTTGCTGAGTTAAACGTTCTTGTACCTGCGGACGTTTCGCGAAGAAGTGTACGATGCGGTTTATCTTCGACAAGCCGATAATTCGATTGCCAGGAATGTAGGCGACTTTCGCCGTGCCGTCGATGGTTACAAAATGGTGCTCGCAGGTACTTAACACGCTAATGTCTCGCACCTTAACCATCTCTTCCACGCCCATCTTGTTTTCGATAACGCTCAACTTTGGAAAATTTTCATAATCGAGGCCGCCGAATAATTCGTGCACGTACATTTTGGCAATGCGATGGGGTGTTTCCTGCAAGCTATCGTCGCCCAGATTCAAGCCCAGCGCCGCCATTACCTCCGTCATATGGCCGCGAATCAATTCGTATTTTTGCTCATTGCTCAGGCCATTATCAACGCGTGGTGTTTCAAGGCCACGCTCGAGTAACTGTGTTTGTACGGCGATTGCATCTTCAGAAATCATGTTTAGCCCTGGTCGCGTGCTTACCGCACTCTATTTGTATTGGTCATTCAGATTACGCCGGTGCTGGGTTGTCGGATCACAAAGTGTGTTGTGTCGCACGTACCGAACACTTTGTAAGCTTCCAACTGATCTGAATGCTTAATCACCACGTAGCTTGCTGTTCTTAATTCATTGAACCGAAAACGGTTGAGAGAGCGCTATGATTGAACGAAACTTAGGAAATGTTGAGCGAGTCGTGCGGCTAGTATTCGGTATGGGTCTGGCTATATGGTTATGGCAGCAACCGGTGTATACCATTGCTGATCTTGTCGCCGGGACAGTGGCGTTGTTTTTAATATTGAATGGTATTTTCTCGCGCTGTTATCTCTGGTACGTGTTAGACATCAGTAGCTGTGAAACGGCGACCAATCGCCGCGCCTGTCAATAAAAGCCACGCTCACTAAACCCTTACCAGGTTTATTGCGTATTTAAGAAGGTAGAATGAGACCTGTATGCCGACTGCACCGGAAAACCAAGGAGAAACCGTGACCACCCTGAACGAGATTATTGATGTACCGCGAAGCATCGAGGAATGCTTTAACTATCTGATTGATTTCTCACGAACTCAGGAGTGGGACCCGGGTGTGATCAGCGCGCGCCGTCTACAGTCAGGGCCTTGTAAAGAAGGTTCTCGCTTCGCCGTTGAGTGCGCATTGCCTGTGGGTTCAATCAGCCTCGACTACTCTCTGGACAAAGTTGAGCCGAACAAAAAGTTGGTCTTGACTGGCCGCAGCGCCTTCTTCGAAGTGCTTGACACAATAGTTCTGGAAACGCTTGGCAAGAACCAAACACGCATTGACTACACAGCGGCATTCACTTTTACCGGGGCTAGCTCTGCGCTTACATCCCGAGTGGCCTCGGCATTCCCTGGCGGCATGGAAGAAATGGGGCATAAAGCACTGCAAGGCCTGAAAGCGGCTTTGGAAGATAACTTTCCGGCACCAAAACAAAGCTTTCGCTCCTCACTGGGAGACAAGTTAGTTCTGCCAGGCATGGCCCAATTTTCCAAGTTAGGCTACAGGTCGTCGCGCCAGCAGTTTACGCCGATCACTGCAGACCTCAGAGACAAGCATATGGTGATTACCGGGGCCTCATCCGGTATCGGATTGGCAGCCGCTGAGGAGTTAGCACGACGCGGCGCTCGGCTAACCCTTGTAATGCGCAGTAAGGAAAAAGCAGACAGGGTTTCCCGGCAGATAATTAGTGATTCAGGCAATGAACACATTCGGGTAGAGTTAGCTGATCTAAGCCTGTTGTCAGACACTGAGGCATTGGCAAGGCGCTTAAAGCGGCGCAAAGAAGCGATTGACGTGCTGGTCAATAACGCAGGCGCCTTATTTGACGAGCAACGAGACACAAAAGAAGGCTATGACGAGAGTTTAGCGTTGTTGCTTCTCAGCCCTTACACATTAACAACACGATTACTGCCATTGCTGAAGAAATCGACGGGCGCCAGAGTGGTCAATGTTGTTTCCGGTGGCATGTATACACAAAGATTGGATGTAGACAAACTGTACGATCCCGACCCTTCCAGCTTTTCTGGCAGTATGGCCTATGCACAGGCGAAGCGTGGCCTGATGATAGCAACGCAGGAATGGGCCCACGAATGGCAAGACACTAATATCACAGTAAACGCCATGCACCCGGGCTGGGCTGACACGCCCGGAGTTGAAAGCGCGCTGCCAGAATTTTATTCCATTATGAAAAAAGGTTTGCGCACACCTGAGCAAGGGGCTGATACCATAGTGTGGTTGGCGGCGGCGACGGAAGCCGGATTGGTAAGCGGTGAGTTGTTTTTGGACAGGATTCCACGCAACCCTTACCTGGTGCCAGGTACCCAGGAGTCGGATGAAGAACGTCAGCGTCTTCTTATTGCGCTGAATGAAATGCAAACCGCTGGAGCCGCGGCGGCTTAGCAGCTAATTGCTAAGCCCAAGGCGAGCGAGATGCATCACGCTTAGCAATACGTGATACTGAACGATTGATGAGCGCGCATATGCCAGTACTTGGACTAAGCGGCTGCCTTGCAGGCCAGGAAGTTCGCTACGACGGAGCCAGCAAACGTTTCAAGCTACGCAAGAAACTTCAGGAGTCATTTGAGTTTCGGCCGTTTTGTCCCGAGGTTGCCATTGGACTGGGTGTTCCTCGCAAAACACTTCGCCTGGTGGGCGAGCAACTCGATCCGCAAGTGATTGAGAGCGACGGAGTACTGAACGTTACTTCAAAATTGCAAGAATACGCGGGCCGCGTTGCGCGCTCTATTGAGAGCAGCTCAGAAATGTGCGGATTTATTGTGTGCAAGGGCTCGCCATCCTGCGGCATGGAGGGTGTTAAGCGCTACAACGAACAAGGCAATGTGATTGGTCATGATGCCAGCGGTGCCTTTACCGCCGAGCTAAGGCGATGCTTACCACACCTACCTGTTGAAGAAGATGGGCGCTTAAACGACCGAGGCTTATTCGAAAGTTTCCTTACCCGGGTATTTGCACTCCAGCGCTGGCGTATCATGGAAAGACAGGGTTTTTCGGCAGCAGGATTGCTTGATTTCCACCGTCGGCACAAGTTCTTGTTGCTGGCGCATGACCAAACAGCGTATCGAAATCTCGGTCCCATGTTGGCCAACTTGGCGGCCAATGACATAAGCTTGCTTGCCCGGCAATACATTGTGGAATTCATGGCGGGCATGCGAAAGGTTCCAACACAAGGTCAGCATTGCAATGTATTGATGCACTTGCAGGGGTATGTGAAAAACGAGCTTAAGTCGCGTGAGCGGGAGGAGTTGGCGGAATCAATTTTGGCTTTTCGCAACGGCGAGTTGCCTCGCCAGGCGCCGATGACCTTACTCAAGCATCATCTATTAAACCATCCAAACGAATACGCTCAATCCCAGTATTATCTGGAACCTTTTCCGCGCGACATATTGGTCGAACGTTACTAGGGAACCTCTGATGCGTCGGCCGCTAAGGTCTTGATCGTGAGATTGTCACGGCGTTCGCGAATCATGAATTTGTGAAGTATGCGGTAAGTGTCTTTGTCAAAGCCCAACGAAATCTTAGTAAGTTTGGTGCCGCAGTGTTCCAGTTGGGCCAACGAGTTTGAGCCCAGCTGGTCAGCAGTAATTGTTTCTTCCAGTCGCCAACTGCCAAGATAGGCCCAGTTAGAAACCGCGTGTATATCGGTTATGCAATGCTCTGTACTGGTTTCACAGACAAGCACATCGCCGTCGTATGGCCAACTATCGACACGTTTGTTTTCCAGGGCAAGCTGCAATTTAACGTTGTGTTGAACAGTGCTTTCCTGACCTGCGCAGGCGCCAGCGCATTTTTTCAGTTGATACCCAAAACACGCGCCTATGCCTTTCTCAAGCCCAAGTAGCTTTTTACACAGCTTGTGCTCGTCTGCCAATTCGCGCAATGCCTTGCTTGCTGTGCTTCTGGACGAATATATACCGTAGCTGATACCTTCCGGAGCATGTTCGACCAATCGATCTTTTATCTGGCTGCGCAGGTAGCCGTTACTGTCTTCAAGGAGTTTGATTGTCCACAGTTTTTTCATAGGTCGTTGGCGGCGATTATAAATGGGTCGCAAACTTTTAATGTCGTGATTTTCCAGTAGCAATGCGCCCAGCTCGCCGGCGCAGATCTGGTGATTTACATTGCGAACTTCTTGCGCCATGCGCATTTCGCGTGGCTCACGCACATCAGCCCCGAAATGCGACTTTACCCGTGTGCGCATTGTTTTACTTTTGCCAACGTACAACAGGGATTCATCTTCACCGTAGAAATAATAGACGCCAGGTGAGTCGGGAATAGCTTGCACCGCGCTATTGTCCAGATAGCTGGGTATGCTTGAGCTATTTAATTGTTCAGCGGCGGCCGCATTCACCGCGCTCAACCCATGTTTGTCAATTGCATACTGCAGAAAAGCCCGGGTTGCTTGTACGTCTGCCATGGCCCGGTGCCTGTCGTGTGCACGATAATCAATTCGCGTGATAATCTTGCCAAGGCTATAGCCGCTCCACTCAGGGAACAGACGCCTTGCCAGTTTTACGGTACACACGATATTGGGGCGAAATCGGTATCCGCATTGCGCAAAGTTTTGTTTTAGAAACGCATAATCAAATCGTGCGTTATGGGCAATGAAAATCGTGTCGTTAATCAATGACCAAAGTTGCGGGGCAATGTCTTCAAAGCCCTGATGGTCTGCAACCATTGCATTGGTAATACCGGTCAGTGATGCGATGTAGGGCGGAATGCTGATGTAGGGATTCAACAGCGTTTGGAATTCGTGCTCTGCACCGTCAGTATCCAGCAGCAAGGCGCCCACTTCAGTAATGCGGTCTCTGCCGGCATTGGTTCCAGTGGTTTCAAGATCTACCACGGCGCAGACGCGATCCAGTAACAAAAAAACACTCTCACAAAACGTACTGCGCTTGATGCGGCAGCCATCAGACTGACAGGATACCTAGCGACAAGTGAATCAGCCAGAATTTTTCGGCATGGATTTATGTGCTGCCAGCGCGCGTTCGCGTGCCATTTTATGTTCCACTATCGGGTGCGGATAGTTCACACCCAGTTCAACGCTCGCCTCTTCAAGTACCTGTGTTGGCGCTTTGCTGGGTTCATGAATATACCTGGCGGGCAGCGCTGCCAGTTCAGGTACGTATTGGCGTATGTAGTCACCTCGCGAATCAAACTTCTGGCTTTGCAAGGTTGGATTAAAAATACGGAAGTAGGGCGCCGCATCAGCGCCGCAACCGGCAGCCCATTGCCAGCTGGCCGTGTTGTTTGCCAGGTCGGCGTCAACCAATGTATCCCAGAACCAGGCTTCGCCATGCCTCCAATGCTGCAGACAATGCTTTACCAGGAACGAGGCCACAACCATGCGCACTCGATTGTGCATCCAACCGGTGTGCCAGAGTTGCCGCATGCCGGCATCAACCAGCGGGTAACCAGTTTGCCCTTTCGACCAGACCTCACGCAATTTAGCATCATCCAGCCAAGGAAAGTTGACAAATTCCGGGCGGAACGGCGCTTTGGGCAGCGTGGGCCAATGGTGCAACAGGTAGTAGGCGAAATCGCGCCACACCAGTTCGCGTAAAAACGCAGTGGCGCCTTGTTGAAACTCAGGTGTTTGCGCTGCGGCCCGCTCAACCTGATACCAGATAATTTTGGGGCTGATTTCGCCAAAATGCAGATGTGGCGACACTTGAGACGTGCCATCAATAGCCGGAACATCGCGGTCGGTTTTGTACCCCGCAACAGCCGACTCCAGAAACGCCTCCAGCTTTTGTCGCGCGCCTTGCTCTCCGGGTTGCCAGCGCTCACGCAGACCACCAGCCCAGTCGGGCTTTGTTGGCAGCAAGGCCAATTGTTCCAGCGTGCAAGCACCTGGCAGCGGCTCAAGGCACCAACTGCCATCGCTGGCTTGTTTAGCCCGGCGACCAGGAGAAGGGCGCCTCAAGCAGCTTTTATAAAATGGCGTAAACACTCTATAAGGGCTGCCATCGTCCTTAACGATGAGTTCAGGCTCAAATAACAAGGTGCCCGAGTAACGATGCACCTCAACTGTTGATTGCACGCTTTTGCAGATGCGCTGCTCAAGTGCAGCGGCTTCAGGTTCGTAACAGCGGTTTAGGTGCAAGGAATCCAGGTCTTCTCTCGCACACAATTGGCTGACAATGTGATGTGAGTCGCCTTGAAACAAATTCAGGCGACCGCCCAGTTTTGTAAGATCAGCTTGAAGGGCTGCCAGGCTATGGTGCAGCCACCAGCGGCTGGCACCACCCAGTTCGCGCAGATTCTCATTGTCGAGTATGTAGGTGGCGCAAATGGGTTCGCCACGGTCTATCACCGCTTCCAGCGCCGAATTGTCGGTCAGGCGAAGATCCTGGCGGAACCAAAGCAGAGATCGGGCCACTAAAGAGATACCGCAGTGCGCGGCTAGTATTTAACAATAGGGTTTAGTAGCCGCGCAATGGCGCCGGTGAAGTGCAGTTTACCGGAAACAGCTGTTAACAGAATGCAGTCCTGGTCGCGATGGGCAACCGGTTTGTGCACATGGCTACCGTCACATTCAATGAAATCGCCAGCAATGTAACTGCCTAGCTCATCGGAATAGCCGCCTTGCAGTAGTACCGTTAACTCAGTGTCTGTGTGCGTGTGCTGGAAAACACTTCTGCCTTTCTCAACGCGGAGTAACTTAACGTTGTACTCACCATCATTGACTGGCAACTCGTAGCTACTCACGCCACTGGCAATTTTCTTCCACGGTACTGATGTAATGCCGCCAGGGATCAACGCCGAAAGCGCCCGATTGTCGCCGGTGTGGCCAGTCGCTTTTTCTGGTGCAGGACTTGAGTTCAGCTGATCCAGCACCCGATCAAACAGTTCGTCACTGCAAGAGGCTTGGTCACTGCTGCGCATCATAACCGCACCCAGCACATTCAGGTCTTCAGCAAGCCGGCTGCATTCATGGCATTGCTCAAGGTGAGTTCGCACACATAATGCAGCACCGGTTTCCAGGCTACCGCTGGCAAATTCAGTCAGCAAATGCTCGCTTGGATGATGACTCATAGCTCTTTCTCCTGCAGCAACAGTTTCAGGCGTGCAAGAGCCAAACGTGTTCTGGATTTAACAGTGCCCAGTGGAATGCCAAACTCTTCTGCGATTTCGCGCTGTGACTTACCTTCAAGGTACATTTTCTTAAGTACCAATGCTTGCTCGGGGTTAATATCGTCCAGGCCGGCGCGGATGTTGTCGGCCAGCTGGCGTTGGCGCAGCTGAACAAGAGGGCCGGGCTCATCACTTTCCTGCCATAGATCGTCTGCGTCAATACAGGCGTCATGCTTTTTGTTACGCCGCTGAATATCTATTCGCACGTTTCGGGCGATGGTATATACCCAGGCGTCTACGTTGGCCTTGGACCGGTCGTACAACGATGCCTTGTTCCATACCTTGATCATGGTTTCCTGAACAATTTCTTCTGCAAGAGTGGCTGACCCAGAGACACCGGGCGATTTCATGGCAAATGCCTTGATTCTGCCCGAATAGTGATCAAACAGCTGCTTGAATGCTGCTTTATCTTGCTCGGAGGCCACTGCATCTAGCCAGCCAGCGAGTTGTTGTGCTTCTGCCATATCCATGACCATCATTGTATCTGACCTTTACTACGCCAGGTGGGTCTGGTTGGATCACTTTACGAATAATCATGCTTGGGTGATCTACCGGCGGGGCGGCAGGCGTAGTTAGAGTAAAGATACTGTCAGAGAATTATGTGCGCATTGCGATAGTTGGAACAGGCATTTCCGGACTGGTTGCGGCCAATAAGCTGAGTCGAGATCACCTGGTGACCGTTTTTGAAAGCGCCGACCGAATCGGCGGCCATACGGCCACCAAAGATGTGATGGTTGAAGGAAGGAGCTACGCCATCGACACCGGATTTATTGTGTTTAACGACCGCACTTATCCAGAATTCATCAAGATAATGGATAGCATGGGTGTGCGATCCCAACCAACGACAATGGGTTTCAGCGTAAGCTGTGAGAGAAGCGGTCTGGAGTACAGTGGTCGAAACTTGAACAGCTTGTTTGCGCAGCGCAAGAATCTGTTGTCTCCATACTTCCTGAGCCTTGTACGTGACATATTGCGCTTCAATCGCCAGGCGCTTTATCACTTCGAGAATGACCAACTGGACCCCGAGCAAACACTGGACCAATATCTTTACCAGCATAATTACGGCACTGCTTTTGTGCGCCATTACCTCGCGCCGATGGCGGCCGCCATCTGGTCGTCCAGCCAACAGGCCGTGCTGGATTTCCCAGTGCTATTCTTTGTGCGATTTTTTAAAAACCACGGTTTGCTGCAAATTCGCGATCGACCGCAGTGGCGCACGTTGATTGGCGGTTCCAACAGTTATCTGGAACCCATGAGCAGGCCTTTCCAACAACAAATACGTTTGAGCTGTCCCGTGCGACACATCAAGCGCAATGAAAGCAGCGTCACTGTGGCAAGTGGCCGATTCGGCGAAGAAGAATTTGACCATGTTGTGATTGCTGCACACGCTGACGAAGCGCTGTCGCTACTTGCCGACCCCAGCCAGGCTGAACAGGAAATTCTGGGAACTATTCCATACCGAAAAAACTCTGTAGTTTTGCACACAGACACCCGCGTTTTGCCTGAGCGCCGATCTACCTGGTCAAGCTGGAATTATCGAATCACTGCTGTCGCGCAGGAGCTACCGGTACTTAGCTACAACATGAATATTTTGCAGCGCATTGAGTCTGAGCATACCTTCTCGGTGACGCTGAACCATGATCAGGCCATAGATCAAAACAAAGTGTTGGGTCGTTACGAATATGCCCACCCTGAATTTAGTGCGGATGCGGTTGCGGCTCAGGAACGTTGGCCAGACATTAATGGCGCGAACACTTGGTATTGCGGTGCGTACTGGCGTAACGGCTTTCATGAAGACGGAGTGAGCAGTGCGCTGAGAGTTGTAAAGCACCTCAGTAATGGTGGGTGAACAACGTTATGTCCGCCACTGGTTCTGACGTTATTCCTTTGGCGGGTGTATTCACAGGCACCGTTCGGCATCGCCGATTCAGAACGCGCCTACGTGATTTCAGATACCGTGTTTTTATGACGATGGTCAATCTAGACGATGTGTCTGAGTTGTTCGATACAGGTAGCTTATGGGGAACAGGGCGTGCGTTGGTTCAGTTCCGCCGTGAAGATTACCTTAATAGCGAAAGAGCACTCAGCGATGAGGTGATGTGGTCATTGAACAACACGCTGGGTATTGCGGAGCGCGGCCGCTTATTGATGTTAACTAACCCACGTATCTTTGGTTATCTGATTAATCCCATCACAGTGGTATTTTGTTTTAACAAAGCCAACACTGGTCTGCAGGCTGTCATTCTTGAAGTTACAAACACGCCCTGGAAAGAGCGCGTTCGATATGTATTGCCCTGTGATCCTGAGGCACGCACGCAGCGTATTAAATTCGGAAAGGAGATGCATGTGTCACCGTTCTTGCCAATGAGTATGTGTTACGAGTTTCGTTGCAACAACCCCGGTGAAAAAGTGTCGGTGCACCTTCGTAACCTCGAAAACGACCAATGCGTTTTTGATGCCACAGTGGCGCTGAGTAATCAGGGCTGTGGGCAGCGCATAAAACGGAAAGTGCTGCTCGATTATCCATGGATGACAATGAAAGTGTTTCTGGCGATTCATTGGCAAGCATTGAAGATATTTCTTCAAGGTGTGCCAGTTATCACGCACCCGAAGCGGCAAAAGACGTGCGATTAAAACTTTATGAATGACGTAATCGAAAATTCAGGCAATTCAATAGCAAGACTTGATATTGTGAAGCAAAAGAAGTTGCTTCGCAGCAATAGGCTTGCGCGTAAGTTGGTGCACTCGTTGCTCAGCCGTATTCGGGTTGGGTGTATTACGCTTACCGATAGTGAAGGGGTGAAGCAGTTTGGTCTTGCTAATACTGAGCGTCTGGAACTGCAAGCTAACATCAGCATAGAAAATAACGAGGCCTATGCGCAAATTGTTCGCAACGGCGTATTAGGGGCGGGTGAGGCGTATATTCTAGGGCATTGGAGCAGTCCCGATTTGCTTACTTTGATTCGCGTATTTTGCGCGAATATGAATGCTATGTCGGCCATGGACAGCCACGGCGGAATTCGCGCAGCGCTGGCTAACGTATACCAGCGTGTTCGAGCCAGAAACACATTGCAGGGGTCGAAGAAGAATATTGTGGCTCACTACGACCTGAGTAACGATTTTTTTGAAGCCTTTCTCGACAAATCAATGATGTATTCTTCCGCTATTTTTCCACACGCAGCTGCCAGCCTTGAAGAAGCGGCAGAATACAAGGTCAAGCACATTTGCGAGCGCTTGCAGCTGAACGAGCACGATCATTTGCTGGAAATTGGCAGTGGTTGGGGGGCGCTTGCCTGCTACGCGGCAACACATTACGGTTGTAAGGTAACCACCACTACTATCTCAAATGAGCAATTCGATCGTGCGCAACAACGAATAGCTGATGCCGGGGTAGGACATTTAGTAACCCTGTTGAATCAGGACTATCGCACACTGGAAGGTCGTTACGATAAGTTGGTGTCAGTTGAAATGATTGAAGCGGTGGGCCACGAGTACTACGATGAGTTCTTCAGTACCTGCAGTGGTTTGCTAAAGCAAAACGGCTTGATGTTGATTCAGGCGATCACGATTGCTGATCAAAGATTCGAAGCGGCCAAGAACTCAGTTGACTTTATAAAAAAGTATATTTTCCCTGGTGGTTGCTTGCCTTCAAATGCAGTTATTGCCACGCACATCGCAAATGATACTGATATGATGATTGTTGGTTTGGAAGATATAGGTTTGCATTATGCCGATACTCTGGCGCATTGGCAGGCCCGATTCAATAGCAAAACGGATACCTTGCAGTCCTATGGTTTTGACGAACGTTTTCGCCGCATGTGGGAATATTACTTGTGTTACTGCGAGGGTGGTTTTCGCGAGCGCATTATCAGCACAGTACAGCTTCTTGCAGCAAAGCCGGCGCGCCTTGAAGCGCCGGCAATTGCTGGCTGAAGCGTGCGGTACGTCTGCCGGTTCACTGTTGTCCCAGTTGTTGCCAACAGTGTTACTCGCGCTCATTGCACTGGCGGGTTTTCCGATTGCCTCCGCAACGGTTGTTGAAGATCTTGAACCTTATGTGACTGGCAAGGCATTTGAACCAGGCGGCTCTACGCTGCTGTATATAGAAGAACACTATAAGGTGGCTGAGTCGCTGCATAAAGTTGTATATCTAGATCCCAACAGGGAATTGGTGGCAGAGAAGCTGATTGACTACAGCGCGAACATCTACGCACCCAACGTGCAAGTTGATGATTATCGCGCAAAGCGGGCCACCCTTATTGAACACGGTGCTGAGGTCTGCGAGGTGTCAATTTCAGATCTGGAAAGCAACGCAGAAAAGCGCGTATTCACTTTCCAGCCGGAGAGACACGATGTGATGGACGCCGGTTTCGATAATTACGTTCGTAAACACTGGGATCAACTGGCGCAGGGAGAAACGGTCAAGTTTCGTTTTATGTTACCGCTGCGTGACAGCACAATAGGTTTGAAGTTGAAGCCCAGACAGTGCGAAGGCAATACCATTGATACGGGCGTCAGCGAACTGTGTTTTAGGATTTCCCCGTCAAATTGGTTGGTGTCGGCGCTGGCCGCTCCGATTGATCTGGTGTATGAGCGCGATACACAACGATTGCTACGCTTTATCGGCCAGGGCCAACTGCCTGACGCCAGGGGCAAAAGTATGGAAGTGGATTTGCGTTACGAGTACCAGTAGCTTCCCGCGGATGTTGTTTCAATCAGCAGTATTTTGGCTGGGCTTTCTGCTCATCATACCGCAGGCTCTTTATGTGCGACGCGTCGCGCATCGAGCGGATCCGGCTCCGGGACCACGCACAGGCACTGTTGGTAGCGCTGAAGCAACGCTGCATTTGTATGGTATCGGCGATTCCATCATCGACGGCGTTGGCACTTCAGGCCTAAAAAATGCGATGCTTGGTCAGACAGCGAGGGCGCTTTCGGTTCAACTTGGCGCCAACATTGCCTGGCAGGGAGCGGGCAGGTCTGGTCATCGCACAGCCCAGGTTTTGGAGTTATTGTCCGGCGAGCCTCCGCGTGGGACTATCGAATTTGTGATTGTTTCCGTTGGCGTAAATGATGTGACGGGTTTGCGATCACTGAACCAGTGGCGCCGCGACTTGCGTAATTTGATGTTGGCCCTTCGAGAGCAATGCCCTGCAGCCAATGTCCTGATGATCGGCTTACCGCCAATGGGTGAGTTCCCGTTATTGCCGCAGCCCCTCAAAGCACTGTTTGGTCTGCGATCGCGTCAGTTTGAGGCCGTTGCACTTAAGGCGCTGCAGCAGCTCGACTTTGTGTCGTATGCGCGTATTGATCTACCCACTGATACAGACAGCTTCGCGGTGGATGGTTATCATCCATCGGAAGAGGCTTGCCGTGAGCTAGGTGGTCGTTTAGCCCATTGTTTGTTGGCGGATAAAGTACCGATCAACGCCTGAATTGTAAAAGATGAGCTTGCAAGCTCGCTAAGCGACCAATTAAACAGAAATTGGTATGTCTTATCGTTGGCAGCTGCTATTTTTCTACCGTTGGGATTTCTAACTGGCGTATTCGGTATCAACGTTGCGGGGATGCTTGGCGTTGATCATAAGGCGCCATTTTATCGCGGTGGTTGGCATGCGAATCGCTCTCGTTAAGCGAAACAGGTGGTTCTGATTCATCGTAGTTATTTCAGACCGCATTACATTCTTATTGGCATAGATTGAAGTTATGCTTATTCATATACGCAGAAACCTGCATCGGTATTTCGGCGCTTTTCTGTTGATAGTATTTGCGAACAGCGTTGTGGCCGCAGAACGTAAAGCGGTGAATCTCTCTGTGAGCGGTGTAAACGACGTTCTGAAGCAAAACGTATTGGCGCACTTAAGCGTAAACAAAGCGCTTGATAAAGACGGTAAATTGTCTGGCGCCTTGGTTCGACGTTTGAGCAAGCGCATTGAAGAACAATCACGAACCGCACTTCAAGCCTATGGTTATTACCAACCCGACGTTGCATTTCAGTTGCAGGAAGACGAAGCGTGGACGCTTGGAATTGAGATTGTGCCCGGCCCGCAAACACGGCTGCGCAATGTGCAAATTGATATTGTTGGCGAAGGCGCCGACGATGATGAATTGCGGAAGATCATTGCCACCTCTGGCCTGAAACAAGGCGTGGCATTAAGTCACGAACGATATTCGGCGTTTAAAAGTGCAACCGCGAAGATGGCGTATAACCTGGGTTATCTTGACGGGCAGTTTGACAGAAATGAGCTCAGGGTGTTTCCGGAGCAACAAGCCGCCGATGTAATACTGCAGTTCAACACGGGCGAACTGTATTATTTTGGTGCACTTGAAATAGAGCAGGATATTCTAAACGACGAATTCGTCAGGCGCTTCGTCAAGCCAAAAAAGGGTGAGCATTTCGAAAGCTCCAGACTTGTGCAGTTGCAACTTGCGCTGAGCGAAACAAATTATTTCAGTCATGTTGATGTGGATGTAAGGCGTGAAGAAGCGGTAGATCAGCGCATACCTGTCACCATAAGCGCGGCCGCGCGCAAAGCGAGTAAATACGTATTTAGCCTGGGATACGGTACCGACACCGGACCTCGTGCGGGTATTGGTGCTGATTTTCGGCGCGTAAATCGCAGAGGTCATAGACTTAAGAGCCAATTGCAGGTGTCGTCCGTGCAATCCACGCTCGCTGTGCAGTATCTGGTACCGATTGGCGACGTTAGCAGTGAATTTCTTGATTATACGGCTAATGTTGAGCAGGAAACCGTGAACGACGTTGACGCGACCGAGTACAAAATGGGGACCAGTCTGAATCAGAATCGCTGGGGTGGCAGGCGTCGACTCGGTATTGACGTGCTGCATGAGAACTGGTCATTCGGTGATGGCCCAAGTAACAATGCGACGATCCTATTGCCCAGTCTCAACTTCACGTTCAAGAATGCCGATGATCCTTTTTTTGCACGACGTGGCTACAGCTACACAGCTCTGCTTCAAGGTTCTGCAGAGCATTTAGCGTCGGACCTTACTTTCGCGCAGATACAATTGTTTGCCAGTACTGTGTTTTCCCTGGGGGAGCGCAGTCGACTACTGCTTAGGGGCGAGTTTGGCGCCATAGCCACTGATGATTTTGATGATTTACCACCGTCGCTGCGGTTCTTTGCGGGCGGTTCGCAGAGCGTGCGTGGTTATGGCTACAAAGATCTAAGCCCACGTGATGCTCAGGGAAATAATATCGGCGGTAAGTACGTGTCGGTACTGAGCGCGGAAGTGGATTACCTCATCCATGAAAATTACGGTCTTGCGGCGTTTATAGACGCGGGTGATGCAACCAGTGATCCGGTGGAACAGTTCAAGATGGGTGCGGGCGTGGGGTTTCGCTATCGTAGCCCAGTGGGTATGTTGCGCTTTGATGTAGCGCATCCGTTTGATGATCCAGATGAATCGTTCAGAATTCATTTGAGTTTCGGAATCGATTTATGACCGCGCGAGCGTTGGCGAAGTGGTTTGCGATTGTATCGGGTGTGCTGCCGCTGATAGTGGTACTGGCGCTTGCGTTTATTTTATTCACGGAAACTGCTGCAAAATCGGTTTGGCGTGTTGCCAGCGAGACGGCGCAAGGGCTTAAGGCTGCCGAGGTTTCAGGGCGGCTTGCAGGGCCACTGGAAATACGTGGGCTACACTTCAGCAACGATTCGCTGACGGTTAACGTTGAGCACGTATTGCTGGATTGGCAGTTGGAAAAATTGTTGTTTGGCGAGTTGCACGTGGGCCGCCTGTACGCCAGCAACGCTCATATTCACAGCCATGATGAGGCTGCATCAGAATCAGAAACAGACGAAGAGTTCCAGCTACCAGGCAGCTTGCCGCTGCCGGTGATCATCCGCATGGCGGATACAAAAGTGCATACCCTAGCGTTCCAGTCTGGTGAATCTGCGCCGTTACAATTCGACGCCATTCGTCTGCGTGGTCAGGTGAGCAGCAGCGAAGTTATTATTCGCACGTTAACGATTAGCGGACCGCAGTTGGAAGCGAACGCGCAGGCATCTGTACAGCTGTGGAAAAATTATCAGACTGACGCCACGATTGGCTGGCGCTATGCAGTGCAAGACCTTGCGAACACAGCGGGAACTCTGACCGCTAAAGGTAATCTGGATGGTCTGCGTATTAGCCTGGCAGGCGACGCTGACGAGACTGATTATGGCGACTATTCGTTCGCACTGAACGCCCAGGCAAGCACTCAATCTGTGCGTGTCAGTGAGGCTCTGCTCAGCTTGAAAAATTCTGATACAACGGTATCTGCGAGCGGCGATGTTGATCTGAAAGCAACAGCGCCCACTATGGATGGTCGACTTGACTGGCGGAACCTGCGTTGGCCGTTGCTGGCTGATGCGGATAATCCGCCTCAGCTGAGCAGCCCAGCTGGAGGTGCCAGGCTGCAAGGTTCGCTGGATAAGTATGCGATAACACTGGAGGGAGATGTTAGTACACCGTCAGTACCTGACGGGCAGCTAAGCATGACGGCCGATGGCGATCAGCAACATTTGAAAATCTCGCAACTTGCTTTGCAGGCCCTGCGCGGTGTTGCGAATGGTTCGGCGAGCATTCATTGGGTTGATGAGTTTCAATCTCAATTTCAGCTCTCAGGTAAGGGGCTGGATCCAGGCGAGTTGTTTCCGCAATGGCCTGGCTCGGTCACCTTTCAGTTAGAGGGCCAACAAACAGGTAACCGCGTAGATGTTCCAACATTGAAAGCCGAAGGCACCGTTCGTGAGCAACCAATTAATCTGCGAGCAACTGCCAGCTACGACGGCAGCGTTGCGCATATTCAAGAGCTTCGCTTTCGAAGCGGAGAGAACCATCTGAACGCCAGTGGGTTGATAGGCGAGCAGCTGGATTTCAAATGGGATCTTAACAGCCCGGATCTGAGCACGATGCTGCCCGAGGCGCGCGGAGCGCTAAGCAGTACTGGCAGCCTATCTGGTGCGCTGGACACAGCGCTGGTAGATGCCACGGTAAACGCTAGCAAGCTGCGATACCATGGTTACGGCGCTGAAACTGTGGATGCTGAATTCCGTGTTGATTTGAGTGCCAACTCAGACTCCAATCTTTCTCTTTCCGCTAAGTTGCTGCGGATTTCGAATACTCAAATACGGTCGCTGCAGGCGAATGGCAAAGGCAGGCCCGCTGCACACCGCCTGGCGCTTCAGGCGAACTTGCCAGAGGCAGGGCTGGATGTGCGGCTCCAGGGCGGGCTTGAACATCAGCGCTGGACAGGTCGACTCACCGGCGCCGACATCAAGCCTGAGCGCTTCCAGGCGTGGTCGCTTCGTGACGATGTTGAACTGATCTTGTCTACCGCCCAGCAATCAGCGACCCCTGCGTGTTGGGACGCGGGGTCTGCGTCGGTGTGTGTTGAGGGGTCCAGACAAGATCAGTCATCGAGTGCGCGCGTTACTGTGCAAGATTTTTCTCTCAACTATTTGCAACCCATGCTCTCGCCAAACCTGGAATTTATCGGCACCTTGAGTGCGAAGAGTGATTTCAACAGGGTAAACGCCAGTCAATGGGCTGGCACGGCCACAATAGATACCAGCGCTATTCGCGTCACAGCAAATGAACTGGCCGGAATGCAAGGCCTTGAGCTCTTGTCAACAGAGCCTGGCAAACTGAGCGCACACCTTGGATCGAACGGCGGCCAAGCAAGCTACCAGTTACCGTTTGTGAACGGCGGTGGAATTTCGGGTCAGCTTTCAGTGGCTGAAAGTAACGAGGGCTTTGGTGGTGGCGCATTGAGCGGAGACCTACAGTTGCACATACCTGAATTAGAAATAGTCGCTGCGTTTGTGCCCGAACTTAAAGCCGTTCAGGGCAAGCTTGTGGCCGACGTCAGCCTGTCAGGCACGGTGGGCAAACCAGAGCCCACGGGCGAATTGAGCCTGAGCGACGGCTCTGCTGAGCTGAGTACACCTGGGCTGGAAATAAGTGATGTGCAGATGAAGGCTTCCTTTAATAGAGCGGGTACGCTGGAGTATTCAGGCAGCGCACGCTCGGATGAGGGTAGTTTGACCCTAAAAGGCCGTAGTCAGCTGGGCGGAGAGATTGCGAGTACGCAGCTTACGCTGCAAGGCGAGCGGTTTCAGCTTTGGAATAACGCGGAAGCGCGTGTGTGGGCATCACCCGATTTAACGATCAGCCAGCAGGGCAAACGCGTTGAGGTGGCGGGTAAGGTGGCCATTCCAAAAGCCAGAGTAACACCGCAAGAGTTACCTGTTAGTGCCGTGGGTGTGTCGCGCGACCAAATCATTATTCGAGACACTGAGGATGATGAAAACACAGCGAACACGGATGAAGAATTTGAGGTACACGCGGCAGTTGAGTTAGAGCTGGATGACGACGTGTCCGTTGAAGGGTTTGGCTTTAAAGGCGCTATTGAGGGAAATCTAGCGGTACAACAAAATCCTTCCCGACCACTGGTGGCCAAAGGCGAACTGAATATTGTTAACGGTGAATACCGCGCATACGGTCAGGGGCTCGTGATCGACCGGGGTCAGGTTCTGTTTGCGGGTGGTGCAATTGAGAACCCGGGCATCAGCGTGCGCGCATTGCGACGACCCGCCGAAAACATTGTCGTGGGCGTGAACGTTCGCGGTGAATTACGCCAGCCTGAGCTGAATTTGTTCTCAGAACCTGGCATGAGCCAGTCTGATCAGCTGTCTTGGCTGGTGCTGGGACGGCCACTGCAAAACGCTACAGGTGCTGAGAGCGACTACATCACCCAGGCCGCATTGGCGTTGGGCATTCGTGGTGGCAACCAATTCACCAAGGGCATTGGCGATTCATTGGGTGTTGATACTTTTGGAATACAAACCGGTACTGGCGAGGCTGGCGCAGCAAGCGATGTCAATCAGGCGGCACTGGTGATTGGCAAGTATCTCACTCCAAAGCTATACGTTAGTTATGGCGTTGGTCTTCTGGACGCTGTAAATACTGTCAAATTACGCTATTTGATGACTGATCGATGGAATCTTGAGACAGAATCTTCCGCTATTTCCAGTGGTGGTGATGTCAGTTATTCTTTTGAAAAGTGATGTTATGCCGCTGGTTTTATGAGTCTTTTGGGTCGCGTTCTTAAAATTCAAGACCAAAAAAATATTTTTTTATACTTGAAAATATCATCCTCAACGCAATATCTACTCTGTGTTCGAAACGTGCCTCGGAAAAAGCTGGGGTACATCGTTAGATCCTTGGAGGGCATATGAACATTTATAGACAAGATCCCTGGCGTTTGTTCAATCAACTGCAGGGCGAATTGAGCCGAAATTATTTGCAGCAGGAACCAGAAGGTTCAAGCGCCACAAGTGATTGGACGCCACCGGTAAATATCGTGGAATACGAAGACCGTTTTGAGTTGTTTGCGGATGTACCTGGTATTGCGACCGAAGACATTGAAGTAACGCTTGAGAAAGGTGTGTTGGTTATTTCTGGCGAGCGCGAGGTTAATCCATCGGAAGGTGGGAATTTGAAGCGTAGCGAATGCCAGAGTGGCAGTTTCTACCGGCGCTTTGTGTTGCCAGAGAGCACTGATCCGGACAATGTCAATGCCAGTGGTAGCAATGGTGTATTGACAGTGACGATACCTAAGTCGCAACCTGCTCAGCCTAGGCGCATCACTATTAACTGACTGGTGGGTGATTTAAACCGGCATTAAGGCGCATATCGGCTTGCGAGACACGCCGGACCCAAAGCACTCGCAGTGCTCGCGGGGCCGGCTTTACACCCGTCCATGGGGGCTTCCCTAAAGGACCGACTGTTGGTGTTTTCGTGGTCCCTTTCTCAAACAGTCTCGCAAACTGATATGCGCGTCAAAATCTCAGTGCCACTGCAGAGATTATATCTTTTCTGCTTAGGCCACTGACTCAATTTTGCTGTAAGCTGCGCCTATAAAAATTGTTTTGCAGGCAAAGTTTGAACAGCTCTCCTGGTGATCCAATAGGCACCGAACTACCCAAGCCCTTGATAGGTTGGCGCGAATGGGCGGCTTTGCCAGATTTGGGAATACGCCGCATAAAAGTAAAAGTTGATACTGGTGCTAAAACGAGCTGCCTGCACGCGTTTAGTATTGAACCCGTTACGCATGAGGGCGCACCATGGCTACGCCTTGGTATTCATCCGCGCCGCGACAGTTTGAAAGAGGTGTTTTGTGAAACGCCTATCACGGACGAGCGTGGTGTTATGGATTCTGGTGGCCATACGGAAACTCGTTTTGTCATCCAGACAACGCTGCACATGGCGAGTATGCAGTATCCGATAGAAATGACTCTCACCAATCGTGACTCCATGCGTTATCGCATGTTGCTTGGCCGCACTGCTATGCGTGGCCATTTTATGGTTGACCCCGAAGCCGCCTACCTACTTGGTAAACCCCGATGAAAATTGCGATTCTTTCCCGAAATCCTGATTTGTATTCCACCCGACGTTTAAGAGAGGCAGCTGTTGAGCGCGGGCATGAGGTGCGAACGCTGGATGTGTTGCGTTGTTATATGAACATTAATGTGCAGAACCCAAGCATTCATACCCGTGGTGAAGAGCTGCCGCATTTTGACGCAGTGATTCCACGAATTGGTGCGTCGGTGACGTTTTACGGTGCTGCGGTGTTGCGCCAGTTTGAGATGCTGGGAACGTATCCGTTGAACGAGTCAGTGGCGATCACTCGTTCGCGAGACAAGCTGCGATCTATGCAATTGCTGTCGCGCAAGGGCATTGGCTTACCAGTGACAGGTTATGCAAGTAAACCCAGTGACATTCCCGATCTGATCGATATGGTCGGCGGGACGCCCTTGGTGATTAAATTGCTTGAGGGCACGCAAGGCATTGGTGTGGTGCTGGCGGAAACGCGTAAGGCTGCTGAGTCGGTGATTGAAGCGTTTATGGGCGTGAAAGCAAACATCATGGTGCAGGAATATATTAAGGAAGCCGGTGGTGCGGACATTCGTTGTTTTGTGGTGGGCAATAAGGTGGTCGCTGCGATGAAGCGTCAGGCACCTGCTGGTGAGTTTCGGTCTAATTTGCATCGCGGTGGTACGGCAACGCTGGTTAAGTTGCATCCCTCTGAGCGGGCAACGGCTGTGCGTGCGGCGAAAACAATGGGGTTGAATGTGGCGGGTGTGGACATTTTGCGCTCCAACCATGGACCTGTGGTGATGGAAGTAAACTCTTCGCCTGGTTTGGAAGGCATTGAGCATGCCAGTGGCAAAGATGTGGCCGGACAAATTATTGAATATATGGAAGAGAATGCGCGCCCTAAGCGCACAAGAACCAAAGGTAAAGGTTGAGTGAGTAAACGTGAAGACTTTGTGTTGGCCGGTGAAAGTGTTGCAGCGGGCCAGCGCAAACAGGTAAGAATTCCAGCCGTACGCTTATACACAAACACCCCGGTTGATCTTGTTGTTGACGTTATCCATGGCAGGCGTCCTGGCCCGGTGTTGCTGGTCACCGCGGCAATGCATGGTGACGAACTGAACGGCGTCGAAATTTGTCGCCAGTTGGCCAGGCGGAAGCTGTTGCAAAATTTGCGCGGCACGCTGCTGTTGGTGCCGGTTGTGAATACTCTTGGCTACATTCAACAGAGTCGTTACTTACCTGATAGGCGCGATTTAAATCGCTGTTTTCCGGGTTGGGCGAATGGCTCGCTGGGTGGCCGTCTTGCGTACATCATCAGAACGGAGTTGCTGTCGGTCGCCACGCATGTGATAGACCTGCATACCGGGGCTATCCACCGCAGTAATTTGCCGCAGATTCGGGCCGACCTTGATGATGAAACCACTCTTGAAATGGCCGAAGCGTTTGGTGTACCCGTTATTATTGATTCCAAAACGAGGGACGGATCGTTTCGGGAGTGCGCCGCGGATCAGGGTGTTCCCTTAATTTTGTATGAAGCAGGTGAGGCGCTGAGACTGGACAATGCGGCCATTAAAGCCGGTGTACGCGGTATTCAGCGTGTGATGCGCGCGCTGAATATGCTACCTGCGAACCAGAAACCGCCTAAAAATGCAGATAAACAGCCCACGATCCGGCCCGTGCAGGTGCGGCGCAGTTACTGGGTGCGTGCAGACTGCGACGGCATGGTGGTGTCCAGCGTACCACTGGGTCGACGGGTCGCGGAAGATGAAGTGTTATGTACGTTGGCCGGTCCGTTTGACGCAGAGCTTAGGCAAATTCGAGCGCCAAGCGACGGGATTATTATTGGCGCCACACAAATTCCAGTGGTGAATGAAGGCGAGGCGTTAATGCACGTGGCTGAATTTTCACGTCTGCAAAGTGCCGAGACGAGTGTGAATAATTTCCAGGAACGTTTTGTAGATGAGGAAACGGCCTGAGCCCAGCTGTGGAAAGGTTTTACAAAACTCGCAGCAAATTAGACAGTTTTGGATTTGGCTTTTCGGCGGCACGAAATATCAGAATGATATTGCCTATGCGCTGCACCAGTTCGGCATTGTGCGTCTCGCAAATCTCTTCACTCATGCCTCTTCGCACGGCGCGGTCAGGAATGCTAAGACGCACTTTGATCAACTCATGGTCGTTCAGTGCTCTGTTGAGCTCGGCATCGATGTTTTCCGTAACGCCATTACCCGCAATAGTGACCACAGGTTTTAGTTTGTGACCAACCGCTTTTAGCTGTTTCTTGTACGCATTATCCATTGAATGCGGCCTGCTGACTCCGGGGCGGCGCATTCTACAGTAAAATCCCATAGACACCATACCTGTGGGCGGACTAACTGTGGCTCGATCCAAAACCAGCGCGCGCGGGCTGAAAGAACATTTTGACGATTACTATGTGAAGCTTGCCCAACAGCAGGGCTGGCGCTCGCGAGCCAGTTTTAAACTGATTGAAATTGATGACAAATACCGGCTGCTGAAACCTGGCGCACGGGTAATTGACCTGGGCTCGGCGCCCGGTGGGTGGTCACAAGTGGCCAGTAAGCGCATGGGCTCGGGCGGTAAAATTGTGGCGGTTGATCTGTTGGAGATGGACGCATTCGCGGACGTTGAATTTATTCAGGGCGATTTCACTGAGCAAGCCATATTTGATCAAATTATGACTTCCTTAAATGGGCAGAAAGTTGACCTTGTATTATCAGATATGGCCCCCAATATAAGTGGTATGGCGGCAATTGATCAGCCCAGGGCCATGTATCTCATTGAATTGGCGCTGGATTTAGCTGAGCAGGTATTGAAGCCAAACGGCAGTCTGTTGGTTAAGGCTTTTCACGGTGAGGGCTTTGATGAATGGCTGGCCATGTGCAAACAACGTTTTTCCAAGGTGCAGTCAATTAAACCGAAGGCGTCCAGACCCCGATCGAGGGAAATTTATCAACTTGCTCAAGGGTTTAGAGGTTGATAGCACGCAACAAAGCGATTATTTCAGAATGCGTGTAGATAGAATGTGTAGTACTCTTAATAGGTGTTCTAGGAGAACTCACGGTGTGCAAACTGGTCCAAACATTACGGGCTGACGTTTTATCATCTGACAACGTGTTAAACACAGTAATGTTTACTGACGACAGCCACCGCCAACCAGGGGTACTGTTTTGAACGATATGGCAAAAAATCTGATTTTATGGACCATCATAGCGGCGGTGCTGCTTATGGTGTTTCAGAACCTGAACGTAAAACCACCTGTTAACCAGCTGCAGTACTCTGAATTTGTCGAAGACGTTCAGGCTGGGCGTATCAGCAAAGTAGTGGTCGATGGGCTGGATATTTACGGCGAAACCAAAAATGGCGAAGCGTTTAAAACCGTACGACCCAATGTAGTCGACAATGGCTTGATGGGTGACTTGCTGAACAACAATGTTCAAGTTGAAGGTCGAGCGCCTGAGCAGCAAAGCCTGCTCACTCAGCTGTTGGTTGCTTGCTTCCCGATATTAATCATTATTGCGGTGTTCATGTTTTTCATGCGTCAGATGCAAGGTGGTGCCGGTGGGCGCGGCGGTCCTATGAGCTTTGGTAAGAGCAAAGCGCGCCTGTTAGGCGAAGACCAGATTAAAACAACTTTCGCTGATGTGGCGGGGGTTGAAGAAGCGAAAGAAGATGTGAAGGAATTGGTTGAGTTTCTTCGCGACCCAAGCAAATTTCAGCGCCTGGGTGGTCGAATTCCACGTGGTGTATTGATGGTTGGCCAACCTGGTACAGGTAAAACACTGTTGGCGAAGGCCATAGCGGGTGAAGCGAAAGTACCGTTTTTCTCTATATCCGGTTCGGATTTCGTTGAAATGTTTGTTGGCGTGGGTGCCTCACGTGTGCGTGATATGTTTGAGCAAGCCAAGAAACAATCGCCCTGTATTATCTTTATCGACGAGATTGACGCAGTGGGTAGGCACCGGGGTGCTGGCCTTGGCGGCGGGCACGACGAGCGCGAGCAAACCCTGAACCAGTTGCTGGTGGAGATGGACGGCTTTGAAGCCAACGATGGCGTGATTGTGATTGCCGCTACCAACCGGCCCGACGTGCTTGATCCTGCGCTTTTACGCCCTGGCCGTTTCGACCGTCAGGTAGTAGTCGGTTTGCCTGATATTCGCGGTCGCGAGCAAATTCTGAAAGTACACATGCGAAAAGTGCCTTTAGGGGACGATGTTGAAGCCTCTAAGATCGCGCGCGGGACCCCAGGGTTCTCTGGCGCTGATTTGGCCAACCTGGTGAATGAGGCGGCCTTGTTTGCAGCCCGTGCCAATCGCCGAACAGTGGGCATGGAACAGTTCGAACTGGCCAAAGACAAAATCATGATGGGTGCGGAGCGCAAATCAATGGTGATGTCTGACAAAGAAAAGCTGAATACGGCATACCACGAGGCGGGCCACGCCATTGTTGGTCGCTTGGTGCCCGAGCACGACCCGGTCTACAAGGTGAGCATTATTCCTCGTGGTAGAGCGCTGGGCGTGACCATGTTCTTGCCCGAGGAAGATCGCTACAGTCACAGCAAGCGCGCTATTAACAGCTCTATCTGCAGCCTGTTCGGTGGCCGGATTGCTGAGGAAATGACCCTAGGTGCAGATGGTGTGACGACGGGTGCGTCAAATGATATTAAGCGAGCAACAGAAATAGCCCGCAATATGGTGACCAAGTGGGGTCTGTCAGAAAAGCTGGGCCCACTGATGTACGACGATTCCGAAGAGGAAGTATTTCTGGGCCGTTCTGCAGGCCAGGCTGCCAAGCATTTCTCTGGTGAAACCGCGAAGTCTATTGACCAAGAAGTCCGCCGGATTATTGATGACTGCTACAAGCGAGCGGAGACAATTCTCGAAGAGAACGTGGATAAACTGCACGCCATGGCCGATGCCCTGATGCTGTACGAGACGATCGATTCAGATCAGATTGACGATATTATGGCGGGTAAAGAACCGCGTGAACCCAGCGACTGGGGCTCGTCAGGCGGTGGGCTTGGCGATTCGGAAGACGTTGAGGTAGAAGCCGAAGATCGTAACGAAGGCAAAGGTTCAGTAGGCGGCCCGGCTAGCGAAACCTGATAGCCGGTCTTTCTGTTCCAGCACTCGGCTTTGAACACATTCCCTGAGAAGCTGCTGCCGCAAGGTGGCGGCCAACGAGTGAGGCCATTGGTGATGGCCATCCTCAATATAACACCTGACTCATTTTCAGACGGTGGCGAGCTTTTTTCATCCGGCAAGCCTGATCTCGATACTGTGCTTTACCGCGCAGAACAGGTGGTTGAGGAAGGCGCCGATGTGTTTGATATTGGTGGAGAGTCCACCAGGCCCAGGGCTGCTCCGGTAAGCTCTGAGCAAGAATGCGAGCGAGTATTGCCTGTTTTCACTGCCCTCAAAAAGCACTTCGATTTACCAATTTCAGTCGACACCAGTAATCCTGTTTTGATGGTTGAGGCAGGCCGTGCTGGTGCCGCAATGATCAACGATGTGCGAGCGCTGGAGCGCGATGGGGCGATTGAAGCGGTGGCCAGCTCTGATATGGCCGTATGCCTGATGCATATGCAAGGCCAGCCCAGCACAATGCAGCTGTCACCTGAGTACGAAAACGTGACAGACGAAGTGAGCGCTTACTTGCAAAGCAGGCTTCAAGCCTGTGAAGCAGCTGGTATTAAAGCCGAACGCGTGGTGCTGGACCCGGGTTTTGGCTTCGGCAAAACACTGGCACACAATATCCATTTGTTTAACCATATTGAGCACTTCGTATCACTTGATTGCCCTGTGCTGATTGGCGTGTCTCGTAAGTCCATGATTGGGTCTATACTTTCAAAAGGTGACAGCATTCGCCCTGAAAAAGAACGCGTGGTTGGCGGTGTTGCATTGGCATTGATTGCCGCGCAAAAAGGTGCGGCGATTATTCGTACACACGATGTATTGGCCACGTGCGACGCACTGGATGTACTTACCGCGTTGTCGCAGAAGCAGTAGTAAAAACATATAACTGATAAAGCTGGGTTATGGGAAAAAAATATTTCGGTACTGATGGTATTCGTGGCCGTGTTGGCAACGACGTGATCAACCCAGAGTTTGTTTTGAAACTGGGTTGGGCCGTAGGCAAAGTATTCGCCGAAGATCGCCGTGGGAAAAGCTCAGCTGGCAAAGTGCTGATTGGGAAAGACACCCGAATTTCCGGTTACATGTTTGAATCAGCGCTGGAAGCAGGGCTTGTTGCGGCCGGTATTGACGTGGCACTAATGGGTCCAATGCCCACTCCTGCCATTGCTTATCTCACCCGTACATTTAATGCACAGGCCGGTATTGTGATCAGCGCCTCGCACAATGCGTATCACGACAACGGTATCAAATTTTTCTCATCAGCCGGCACAAAGTTACCGGATGAGCTGGAGCTGCGTATCGAAGCGCAACTGGATAATGCCATGACCACTGTTGAGTCCAACCAGCTTGGCAAGGTAACCCGAATAGACGATGCCGCCGGGCGTTATATCGAATTTTGCAAAAGCACGGTGCCTACTGGTTTTAATCTCGAAGGCATGACTATAGTGGTTGATTGTGCACATGGGGCTACTTATCACGTGGGGCCCGCGGTATTGCGTGAGCTAGGTGCCAATGTAATTGAAATTGGTGTTGATCCGGACGGTATAAATATTAACGATGGGGTGGGTTCAACCAGCCCTGCGTTACTGCAGAAAACCGTACTGGAACAACATGCCGATTTAGGGGTAGCGCTGGATGGCGATGGCGACAGGCTCATCATGGTTGACCATGCTGGTGACCTGGTAGACGGCGACGAGCTGCTCTACATCATCGCTTGTGACCAGCTTCAGACCAGCGGCTGCAATGGCGTGGTAGGCACTCTAATGTCTAATCTTGGCTTTGAATTGGCCCTTGCAGACCTGGATATTCCCTTTGTGCGAGCCCAGGTGGGCGATCGCCACGTGATTGAGAAAATGGTTCAAAATGACTGGAAGCTGGGAGGCGAAAGCTCCGGGCATATTATTTGCGCGGACGTAACCACCACTGGCGACGGCATGGTTGCCGCATTGAAAGTGCTGCTGGCCGTGCAGTCTTCTGAGCGCAATCTGAGAGATTTGCGCTCAGGCATGAGTAAGTTCCCGCAACGTATGATTAATGTGAAATTAGCTTGTAAAATCAATCTGGTAGAGCAGCCAGACATCCAATCTGCGGTGAACGACGCCGAAACCCGGCTCGGTTCCCGTGGCCGTGTATTGCTGCGTCCGTCAGGGACTGAACCTGTTGTGCGAGTGATGGTTGAAGGTGAAAATGGGCCACTGGTTGGCCAAATTGCCGAAGAATTAGCCGAGGTGGTTGAGCGCGCTGTGGCCTAATTTGAAATTGCGACCGCTCGGTCAGTTTGGCCAATCTGCCTGGCCAGACCGAGTTCAAACCCTAGAAAAATAACACCCGACGAACGGGAACGAATATCCCTCAATTATAAAACCGTTAATCTGGAACTGAGCTGAGATTGCCGTAGCGGTGTTATGCGCAGAAAAACTGTAGTACCATCACCGGCGATGTACGCACAACCATTGTGCGTTTTTATCAATAAATATAAAGCTGTTGTCAGAGGATCCTCGAATGACTGTCAAGTATAGAAAGACCCCTATTGTTATTGCATTGAGTTTGGCATCACTTAGCCAAATGGGCCACACGCAAATGCTGGAAGAGGTTGTGGTTACGGCCCAGAAGCGCGCTCAAAGTTTGCAGGACGTGCCAATTTCAGTATCGGCCGTGCAGGGCGAAAAGCTACAGGAAGCCGGCATACCCAACATGGCAGCCATTGCAGACTACGTACCTAACCTGCACATCGCCAATGCGGCGGTAAACACCAACATTTATATGCGTGGTGTTGGCTCTGGTAACAACCAGGGCTTCGAGCAATCGGTTGGTATGTACATAGATGGTATTTACATGGGCCGAGGCCGACAGTACCGAAACGCGTTTGTTGATTTAGAGCGAATTGAGGTTCTGCGTGGCCCGCAGGGCACTTTGTTTGGTAGAAACACGGTTGCTGGCGCGATCAACATCACTTCCGCGTCGCCTGATCCGGGCGAAGTGTTGATGGGCGACATCGCTTTTACAGCTGAGCAAAATGGCGGTCAGGTGATTGAGGGTTTCCTCAGTGGTTCTCCGACTGAAAATACCGGATTGAGAATTGGCTTCAAGCACAGAGAGTCTGAGGGTTACATTGATAACCTGTTGTTGGACACTAGGGAGCCTGCCGTAGAAGAGAGCAGTTATAGAATTACCTTTGTGTGGCAAGCCACTGATGATCTTGACCTGAATCTGAAATACAGCAAGTCGGACGAAGGTCGTACCGGTGCTGCATCGGCTACCTGGCTGTATTTGAGTCCCGCTGAGCGCGATCAGTTATTTCCAAACAGAAGTGCGTTTGCAACTGGTGCTTATGCAATTACGGATCAGAACTTTCCTGATTTCGCAAATATTGCAGGACTGGATTACACAACTTATAAAGACAATGGATTTGGTGACGGCCCACAGAGTAGCGGCCCAACCATAGGTCGTTACCCAGACGGGGATGACGCTATTGTAGAAAACTATGCGTTGAACGTGAACTATCAGATGGGAGATTACACGTTCACTTCGGTTACAGGGTTTTCTGAGTATGAAGTTCAAAGTGGTTCAGACGTAGACTGGCTGCCATTACGTTTCATTGCACGTGACGATGACCAGGATTATGAGCAGTTTAGCCAGGAATTCAGAATCACCTCTCCAGTGGGTGAAAGATTCGAATACGTGGCAGGCGCATACTATGACAAGAGCGAGCTCATTACTGACCGTCTAGTTGAAATCGATCTGTCACTCGGCGGTTTGGTGGCTGGCTTGCCTGGCAATCAGCTCGTTCCTTTCTTGCCGCCTATTCCATTGGGCGCTTTGGGCTTTACCAACCTGACGCCGCTTGTAACGGTTCCACTTGGTGCGCCATACAGGCCAGATTTTATTGGCCGAAACCACAGGTACGCGCTGGACTCTGATTCCTGGGCGCTGTTCTTCCAGGGCACGTATAACATTTCAGATACTCTGCGCGTAACCTTAGGCTTGCGGTATACCGAAGAAAATAAGGACGTAGAAAGCGTGCAGTTCCTGACGGACAGCTTTACGGGTAACAGAACGCCCAGTAACGAGTTCTTCCTCGGTCAGGTACAAGCGCTTGCGTTTAACACCTACGCGTACAATTACAATGATTCTCGCACTACCAGTGAGTTGATACCTTCTATAAATTTTCAGTGGGATATCAACGACGACAGCATGCTGTACTTCTCATTCTCGCAAGGCTTCAAAAGCGGTGGTTTCACAGCGGCTGATGATGGCGAACCAGGTGGCGTGGCGCTGGGCGAGTGGAGCTGTACCATGGAGGCTGATGGCAGCGTGAATATCAACGCCTGTTATGATCCGACGGTGCCTAACGATGACTTCGAGTTTGAAGATGAGTCAGTGGATGCATTTGAAATTGGCGGTAAACACACGTTGCTAAGCGGTGCGATGACTGTTAACTGGGCAGCGTTCTACACCGAGTATGACAATCTGCAAACTGCGATCTTCAAAGGTATTGGCTTTACCGTTACGAATGCGGGATCGTCCGAAATTCTGGGTCTTGAAGTAGATACTCGTTGGCAGGTTAGTGAAGGCCTTCAGATTGGCGCGAACATAGCCTATCTTGATGCGACGTATGACGAATTCGCAGACGCCCCATGTACAGCCATTCAGTTAGATGCGAACCCATTATGCGGTGTGGCTGGTAACCCAGGTGGTGACTTTAACGACTTGTCAGGTGAGCCTACCTTGTACGCTTCTGATATCAGTGCGTCAATATTGTGGGATTACGTAAAATCGTTTGAAGCTCTTGAATTCTACGTAGGAGGTGAAGTTAACTACCGCGATGAATTCAACTCAGCGGGTGACAACGATCCTATCGACGTGATTCCTTCCTACACGAAAGTGAATATGCGAATAGGTATTCGCAATGAGCAGTGGGACTTGATGGCCTTCGGCCGCAATATCTTCGACGAAGTGGCTTACGCACAAAGCTTCGACGTACCGGTATTGGCGGGTTCCCACGCGCGCTTCCAGGAAGAAGGATCTGTGTTTGGTCTGAGAGCTAAGTACTCGTTCTAAACGACAGAGTACTTACGGAGAAAAGGCATCTTTTGATGCCTTTTTTCGTTTTTGGATTCGAGGTTCCATCAATGCATAATTTCAAGCTGTTTCAAGCCCATTGGGCCAAGGTGCTTTTAGTCGTTTTTCTTATCTGTACTGTTAACAGCAAGATTGCACTAGCTTCAGCCGAGATTCCCGACGATTTACGCGAAGAGCTTGCTTACTCTCTGGGTGTGCAGGCGTATATCTTTGCTTATCCTCTGGTGCACACCAATAAGTTTCGTTGGATTTGGCACAGCAAAGATTCGCCAATGTATCGAGGCCCAGCGAATCAGCTGAACCATAATCGCGTATTGATGGATGCTGAAACGACGGTAGCGGCTACCCCGAACAATGACACTTTGTATACGCTGGCGTTTTTAGATCTGTCTATAGCACCTCTCATTATTGAGGTGCCAGCCATGGGGGAGCGTTACTATACGATTCAGCTGGCCGATATGTACGCTACCAACTACGGCTCATTCGGCAGTCGCACGGGTGCAGAAGCTGGGAGATATCTGATGGTGCCTCCGGGCTGGCAAGGGGAAGTGCCAGAAGGCATCAAAAAAGTGTATGAGTCCACTACGCCATGGACCATGTTCTTGCTGCGAATATTGGTCGACGGTAAAGCTGACATACCGAACGTAAATGCAATGCAAGATCAGTTTCGTTTGTTGTCTCTGGATGGCAAACCCGCGCCAGCCTATACCGGAAAGATACCTGGCTTGGTTAGCCTCGCAGAGCCATCGGATGCCTGGCGCGTCATTAATCGTGAGTTGGCAAGCAATCCGCCAATTCAAGCTCATGAAAGTTATCTGGCGCAATTTTCCAGCATTGGTGTTGGTATTGATCTGCCCATGGAATTAAGCGAGTTGGATGGTGCTACAAAGAAAGGCTTGTCGCGTGCGGCGGACACCGCTCTCAAGGTCGTTACGGCACAAGCTGCTGATATTTCGAGTTTGAATGTGAATCGCTGGGGCTACCCCAAGAAAAATATTGGCCAATACGGAAGCGATTTTGCGTATCGCGCAGCAGTGACCTTAATGGGATTAATGGCAAACCAGCCCGAAGAGGCCGTGTATTTGTCGTCGTATACAGATGTTGAGGGTCAAGCGCTGGACGGTACCAAGCACTACAGAATGCACTTCCCGGCGGATAATCTACCTCCTGCGAATGCCTTTTGGTCCACTACTATGTATGACTCGGCCACTTACGCGTTTGCGGGCAATGAGCTGAACCGCTACAGCATTGGAGACCGCACAGAGCGCTTGAAATACAACGAAGACGGATCTTTGGATATTTTTATTGGCCCCAGCCTGCTTGATGAAGGCGAAATCAGTAATTGGCTTCCTACACCAGAAGGCCCCTTTTATATGTTCCTAAGAGTCTACGACCCGGAAAGCTCGGTTGTAGAACAATCGTGGGAGCCGCCAGGTGTTAAGCCTAGATAAGGCATTTGCCGGCTTGTATGTTACTGGGCGCTTGGGTACCATGTGCGCCCGCTGAAAGTGCCGTAGCGCACCGGGGGTAGGAATGCGTGCACCATTAGTGATTGGCAACTGGAAATTAAATGGCTCTACGGCTGAGGTAGAGGCTTTAATTTCCGCAATTTCGGCAGTAGCGGGTGTTGGGATGGCGGTTTGCCCTCCTTATGTATATTTATCGCAGGCGGGCAATTTATTGGCTGGTAGTGCGGTAGAGCTTGGCGCCCAAAACTGCGCAGGGGAAAAAAGCGGCGCATTTACTGGTGAAGTAGCGGCCGTGATGCTGGCAGAAGTAGGTTGTCAGTACGTATTGATTGGCCATTCCGAACGCCGAACGCTGTATGCGGAAACAGATGCAGATACGGTAGCCAAGGTCCGCCAGGGTTTGGATGCTGGATTACGGCCAGTGTTGTGCGTAGGGGAAACCCTTGAAGAACGTGAGCAGGGGCATACACTTGATGTGGTGCTCAGGCAACAAAACGCGGTTCTAGATGCGTTTACGGCCGAAGAGCTTGGTTCGCTAATTTTGGCTTATGAACCAGTCTGGGCGATAGGCACTGGCCGAACAGCATCTGCAGAACAGGCGCAGGGAGTTCACGCGGCAATGCGCGCTAAAGTGGCTGAGTACAGTGAAGGCCTGGCCGCAGGTGTGCGTATTTTGTACGGTGGCAGTGTTAAGCCGGGCAATGCGCAAGAATTATTTGCGCAGCCCGATATTGATGGCGGGCTTATTGGTGGTGCTGCCTTGGTGGCAGAAGATTTTAAGGCAATATGCCAGGCCGCAGTGAGCGGTAACTAGCATAGCTTAGAGTTTGCGCCTTGCGCGTAGCTGAGTTGTGTTACTAGGAGGACAAATACATGGGTATTGAGCAAATAGTACTGATTGTGCACGTATTGACTGCAATTGGCATAATAGCGCTGATCTTAATTCAGCAAGGCAAAGGTGCGGACGCCGGTGCATCATTTGGTAGCGGCGCGTCTCAAACCGTATTCGGCAGCAGCGGCACTGGTAATTTTCTTACCAAAAGTACCGCTCTGCTGTCCACTTTGTTCTTTGCCACCAGCTTCGCACTTGCGATTTATGCAAAGCAAAAAGCCGGTATTGATGTGGATACTGCATTGCCGTCCGCCGAAGCTATTGAAGCGCAGGCTGAACAAGCCGTTGAAAGGATTGTGGACGACGAAGTACCCATTCTGGATGCCAGCGAGATACCCTCATCGCTGACAGAAGATCTGCCTGCAGATTCGGACATTCCAGAGTAACTGCGAAGAACCTTATCAGGCACTAGGATGTGCCGGCATTTCCTAACGCACAGCCGCAGGAATTGATAGCCCACTGGAAATCGCGTTTTCAGTGGCAGTGAAAGGAAAAAGTCAGGACGACTTTTTCCCAGTGAAAAGGCCCAAGTGGTGGAATTGGTAGACACGCTATCTTGAGGGGGTAGTGGCGAAAGCCGTGCCGGTTCAAGTCCGGCCTTGGGCACCAATTGATGTTGGCATTCTTGCGAATGCCGCTCTATTTCCTCAGCCGGACTGCCGGCCCTCGCTTTTTCCTAAGCGGTCGTTCACTACGTTCACTTCACAGCCGCTTCGGGCTCGGGCGTTGAATGCCTTTGGCATCCAACCCGGCCTTGGGCACCAATTGATGTTGGCATTCTTTCGAATGCCAAACCCCAATACCCTAAGTCATTGACAAAACTGTGTGTTTTGCCAAACCTGAGGTTGACCTGATGCTTGCTCATCACTATAATTCGCCGTCTTCTGATCAGGCTAGTGGATATCGCCTACTAGTCTGGGAATTTGTTTGATGCGGGGTGGAGCAGTCTGGTAGCTCGTCGGGCTCATAACCCGAAGGTCGTTGGTTCAAATCCGGCCCCCGCTACCAACAGAACACTTGTACCCATGGTTTGGTTACAAGGGGTGACAGCGGTAGTTTAGAAGCCCCTTTTTGGGGCTTTTTGCTTGATGGGGCCGCCATTTGTGGCGGCAGAGCCATCGGCGTATGGATGCAGCGAAGCGAAATCCATAGAGTAGGAGAGAAGATGGCAACGGCGGCGCAGTTAGAAGCTTTATTTGAGCCAGCCGTTCGGGCGCATGGCTGCGAGCTGTGGGGCATTGATTTACTGCTCAACGCCAACCCGAGAATGGTCAGAGTCTACATCGACAAGGAAGACGGTGTGAACGTGGATGATTGCGCGAGTGTGAGTCGACAAATTAGCGCCAATCTTGATGTTGAAGAAGTAATTCCCGGAGAGTACAGACTGGAAGTCTCTTCACCGGGCATGGACAGGCCCTTGTTCAAGTTGGAACAGTTCCACGAGTACATAGGTTTTGAGCTGCTGGTTAAATTGCGAATGGCATTTGACGGGCGGCGAAAATTTAAGGGCATATTACGCGGCATAGAAAATGATGAGCTGATGGTTCACGTTGACGACGAAGAGTTTGTATTGCCGTATGAGTTAGTTGATAACGCGCGTGTGGTACCGAATTTCGAATAACCGGAATAAGGTATCACCGCATTAAAGTGTTAGCCATGAGGGTGTGATGAGTAAAGAAATACTGCTGGTTGCTGAAGCTGTTTCAAACGAAAAAGGTGTGTCGGAAGACATCATTTTTGAGGCGCTTGAGTCTGCCCTGGCCATGGCCACCAAGAAGCGCTATGAAGAAGAAGCCGACATCGTTGTAAACATCGACCGCGAAAGCGGCGATTACGAATCATTTCGGCGCTGGCTGGTTGTGGCTGATGATGAGATGGCGTTACTGGGCACTCAGTTCACCACCGAGGAAGCTGCTGAGGTAAGCGCCAGCTTGCATGTGGGCGACTGGCACCAGGAGCAAGTTGAAAACGTAGAGTTTGGCCGCATTGCTGCGCAAACCGCAAAGCAAGTTATTGTGCAAAAGGTTCGCGAAGCAGAGCGTGCGAAGATTGTTGATGAATACCAAGACCGCATTGGTGAGCTGATTGGTGGCACGGTTAAGCGTGTTACGCGCGAGCACATCATCGTAGATCTGGGCAACAACGCGGAAGGCTTATTGTCACGCGAGCAAGTAGTGGGTCGTGAAGCGTTTCGAATTAATGATCGAGTACGCGCCATTCTGATTGAGGTAAATCCGGAAGCACGCGGACCGCAGTTAATATTGAGTCGAATCTGCAATGAAATGCTGATCGAATTGTTTAAAGTGGAAGTGCCGGAAATTTCCGAGCAGGTTATTGAGATTCGCGCCGCCGCGCGTGACCCAGGTTCGCGGGCAAAAATTGCTGTCAAAACCAATGATGGTCGAATTGATCCGGTGGGTGCTTGCGTGGGCATGCGGGGATCGCGCGTGCAAGCTGTATCAAATGAATTGATGAATGAGCGCGTTGATATCGTGCTCTGGGACGACAATCAGGCGCAATTGGTCATTAACGCGATGGCACCTGCTGAAGTAGAGTCCATTGTTGTAGACGAAGACAGCCGCACTATGGATGTAGCCGTTGCGGATGATAATCTTGCCCAGGCAATTGGGCGAAACGGTCAGAACGTTAGGTTGGCCAGTGAGCTAACCGGCTGGATTATCAACGTGATGAGCACGGAAGACGCCAACCTCAAGCAAGAAGAAGAAGCGGGCAAAGTGATGCAAATGTTCATCGACAGCCTTGAGGTTGACGAAGACGTAGGTCTGGTACTGGTTGAAGAAGGTTTTACGTCCCTGGAAGAAGTGGCATATGTGCCGCTTGAGGAAATGGTTGCTATCGAAGGCTTTGATGAAGACATTGCCGAAGAATTGCGAGCACGAGCAAAAGACGCGCTGTTGACCAGTGCTATTGCGTCACAGGAACACGCCGCAGAGCCAGCGGAAGATTTGTTGGAAATGGAAGGTATGGACAAGGCACTGGCGTATCAGCTGGCTGGCCTTGGCGTGGTCACTATGGAAGACCTGGCCGAACAGGCCATTGAAGATATCATCGAGCTTGAAGGGCTTGATGAAGAGCGTGCAGGAGAGCTAATTATGGCGGCGCGCGCACCTTGGTTTGCGGAAGAGTAAGCATCGGCAACAGAAACTTTCTCATCCATCACCCACCAGGGTCGCACAGATAGCAGCCACTAAGGCTGAACAGGAGAATACCCATGGCAGAAGTTACCGTAAGTGAACTTGCCAAAGTAGTTGGAACACCAGTTGATCGTTTGCTTGGGCAGATGCAGCAAGCTGGCTTGTCGCACGACAAAGAAAATCAAGTCGTTTCAGATAGCGACAAAAAGACGTTGCTGTCTTTTCTCCAGCGCTCTCATGGCGAGACTCCGACTGCGCCGAAAAAGATCACGTTGAAGCGTAAGACCGTCAGCCGCCTAAAAACCGGCAGCGGCCAGGCGCGCAAAACAGTTAACGTTGAAGTGCGTAAAAAGCGTACTTACGTTAAGCGTGAAGAGTTGCCCGAAGAAGAAGTGACCGCACCGCTAGAGGAAGACCTATCGCCAGTGGTTGAAGAGCCAGTGGCCCAAGTGGTTGAGGAAGCGGTAGAAAGCGACGTTGAAGCGCCAGTTGAAGAAGAAATTGTCGCCGAAGAGCCAGAGCCGGCGCCTGTTGAAGAAGCGGAAGCCAAGCCAGCGCGTAAAGCCGATTTTGATGCAGAAGCGTTACGTGTAGCCGCCGCCGGTAAACGTAAGGCTAAAGAGCGCGAGGAGCAAGCGCGTCGCGATGAAGCAAATCGCAAACGCCTGGAGCTTGCTGAGAAAGAACGCCAACGTCTGGCGAAAGAAGCCGCAGCCGCGGTCGCTGCTGCACAAGCCAAAGCGAAAGCACCTTCTGAAGTCGCCGCCGACCCAAGACATAAGCGTAAAGACGGTCGCTCAGACGACGATGATGCTAAGCCGAGGAAGCGCGGAGGCGTTGGGAAACGCAAAGACAAACTGTCTGGTCACAGCCTTACTCGGCAAGCCATGTTGGCTGCAGAGGAAGAAGAAGCGCGCGTGCGCCGTGCGCTGGCTGCGCAAGCACTGGGCCCCGTGCACTCTGAACATCATAAACATGGCTTCGAAATGCCAACTGAGGCTATCGTTCACGAAGTAGACATTCCGGAAAGCATCAAGGTTGCTGACCTGGCATCGAAAATGTCGATTAAGTCAGGCCAATTAATCAAGACCCTGATGGGTATGGGTGTTATGGCAACAATCAACGATTACGTTGATCAAGACACGGCGGCACTGGTGGTTGAAGAGCTTGGCCATAAGGTGAGGCTGCAATCTGGCGACACGGCTGAAGAAAAGATAGAAGAGTTGCTGGACGTTGACGGTACGCAAGAGCCACGTGCTCCAGTGGTTACCGTTATGGGCCACGTTGACCACGGTAAAACCTCACTGCTTGATTACATTCGCAAAGCGAAAGTGGCAGACGGTGAAGCGGGTGGCATCACGCAGCACATAGGTGCCTACCATGTGGAAACTGCCCGCGGCATGATCAGCTTCCTGGACACACCTGGCCACGCGGCGTTTACCGCTATGCGTGCCCGCGGCGCGCAAAGCACGGATATTGTTATTCTTGTGGTTGCCGCTGACGACGGCGTGATGCCGCAAACCGAAGAGGCCATTGCACACGCTCGTGCAGCTGGGGTGCCGATTGTTGTTGCGGTGAACAAGATTGACAAAGAAGGCGCAGACCCTGAGCGCGTTAAAAATGAACTGTCTGCGAAGGAAGTTATCCCTGAAGATTGGGGTGGTGATACACAGTTTATCCAGGTATCAGCGCACACGGGTCAAGGTGTTGATGAGTTGTTGGATGCAGTTTTGCTGCAGTCTGAGCTGCTTGAACTGACCGCTGCAAGAGACGTTCCTGCGCAAGGTCTGGTGATTGAATCCAGACTTGATAAGGGCCGCGGTCCGGTCGCATCGCTGTTGGTGCAGCGTGGCATGTTGCGCAGTGGCGATATCTTGTTAGCCGGCACAGCGGTTGGTCGTGTTAGAGCGATGCTGGATGAAAATGGTAAACCCATTGGCGAGGCAGGCCCGTCCATCCCCGTTGAAATTCTCGGCCTGGATGCAACGCCAAACGCCGGCGACCTGTTCTTGCAAGTAGACAGCGAGAAGCAAGCCCGTGAAATTGCCGAGCAGCGCGAAGTGAAAGAACGCGAAGAGCGCGTTTCCAACCAGCGTACTGTTCAGTTGGACGACCCATTTGCCATGTTGCAAGGCGGCGAAACCAAGACCTTGAACGTTGTGTTGAAAGCCGACGTGAGAGGCTCTTTAGAAGCTATTCAAGCCGCATTAATGGATTTGGGCAACGATGAAGTGCAGGTCAACATTGTTTCTGGCGGCGTTGGCGGAATCACCGAAACAGACACCAGTCTGGCACTAACGTCAAAAGCCGTTGTGTTCGGCTTTAATGTTCGTGCCGATGGCTCGGCTCGCAAGATGGTTGAAGATGAAAGCATGGACATGCGCTATTACAGTGTTATCTACAATCTGATTGATGACGTTAAGGCCGCGCTTAGTGGCATGTTGACACCGGAACTACGCGAAGAAATTATTGGCGTGGCCGATGTGCGCGATGTATTCAAATCACCGAAGTTTGGTCAGGTTGCTGGCTGCATGGTGGTGGAAGGCACGGTGCATCGCAACAAGCCTATTCGCGTGCTGCGCGACAATATTGTGATCTTTGAAGGCGAGTTGGAATCTCTGCGCCGCTTTAAAGACGACGTTAATGACGTGCGCAACGGTATGGAGTGCGGTATTGGCGTGAAAAACTACGACGTTAAAGTAGGCGATAAGATTGAAGTGTTCAGTGTGCAGGAGGTTGCCCGCACGCTTTAGAACTCTGGTATGTACTAAAGACCACCTGATACCGTTTCGCCGCCAACAAACACCGCCACCGGCAGGGTTTTGTGGATGTCGAATCGGTTTACTTCAAAGATGTTCTGATTCAGCACTATAAAGTCTGCGCGTTTGCCTGCCTCAATGCTGCCAGCCTGGTCTTCGATACCCAATTGATGCGCAGCGTTGCTGGTGTAACCATTCATAAGATCGGTGCGGCTTAATCTATCGCTAATCGGAGGTAGATAGACGCCATCGGCGGCGACGCCAACGTCTTGTCGATTGTGCCCAACCTGCATGCCCAGATAAGGATTGGCGCGATCCGTTTTCCATTCATAGGCATCCGTGATGTCGCTGGAGAATGTGACCATTGCACCGTCTGCCATCAACGGTTGTGCACGCTGCATATTCAAGGCTCTGTCGCCGATAGCACCTCGCATCACATCAATACCGCCGGTATGCCAGTGAGGTGTAAAATTTGCGATAACACCCAATTGTTTGAAGCGTGGGAAATCGATGTTATTCACAACCTCCAGGTGGCAAATAGCGATTCTTATGTTCGGCGCGCGGCCCAATGATGTATGCGCATCCTCAACAGCGTTTAACAGAGTAGTTGTGGCTCGGTCGCCAACAGCGTGCATATGAAGATTTAGGCCTTCTGCATCAAGTTGTTCAATGATTTTGTGCACCTGAGCTTGGCTCAACAAGATCTCGCCATCGTTTCCAGGTGTATCAAGGTAGTCTTCCGCAATTGCCGCGGTGCGTGTTTCAAGAATGCCGTCATAAAATATTTTCAGCGTGTCGATTTTAATGCGTTCGCTATTGTATTTTCCGGCAAGTTTTTTAAGTGATTCAACAGCCGTATCTGCCTCGCTTGGAAGAAACAAGGTGTAAGCGCCGTGATAGTTAACTGGTAGGCGCCCTTGCTTTTCCAGCTTCGATATTGCGGCATACACTTGATCATCAAGACCAAAGTTTCCTGCATCCAGTACCGTTGTAACACCAATGGTGCGGTAATAGTCCAGGTACTCGAACAGAATAGATTCAACGGTGGGTGTTACTTCTTGAAAGTTATTGATAAACACGGAAGCAGCGGACTCTGTAATCCAGCCAGTGGGCTCGCCGTTACGGTCTTTTTGATAGAAAGCGAATCCGGGCACAATGTCTGTTGTCTCTGCGGTAACCCCCGCTTGTTGCAGGGCTTTGGAGTTTGCCCAAACCGAGTGCGCCCAGGCGTCATAAAGAATAACAGGTCGATCAGATTCAATCGCATCCAGCTCGCTCTTGTGCGGTCCTTCCACGCCAAACAAAGAGTTTTCCCAGAAGCCGCCGATGACAACGTCTTGATCTTGATTATCGCTTATCAGTTTTTCTATATTGGCCATTAACTCTTGCTTGCTAGTGGCTTCCTCCATGGCCAATACCTTGTGTGACAAGGCAACAAAGCCAGGGTGCGAATGGGCGTCAATAATCCCTGGTATCACTGTTTTTCCATCCAGATCGATCACTTTCGTATGCGGGCTGATTTGATCACTCGCATCCATACCCGCATACACAAAACGATCGCCTTTTATAGCTATTTCTGTTGCCCAGGGGTTATCCACGTTGCCTAGATAGATGCGCCCGTTCTTATACACGTGATCAGCAGCCTCATGCGACTGAGGCGTTTGGCACGCGCTTGACAATGAAAGCGTGATTACGAAAACAACAGAAGAAACTATTTTTCTGATAATCATGTGCTTCTCGATTTCTTTTTTACTTAGCAGGTGTGTACCAAATGGGTGAACTCCACGCACGTTCCTGAATGGTTTTCTGGTGTGAGTCAGAGCAGCAACCTTCCATACCTTCCGGGACAGAGTCGGCTTTGTCGCACTGCACTTTTGCGGCAGCACAAATTTGCTGGCTCCAGCGGCAGCTGGGGTTTTCTAAAATGCGTGTGTAATAAAAGGCTTGAGCTTGCGGGTTGAAGTTCGGATCTGTCCATACTGCGCACAACTGTTTATGACCTGCGCCGCTTTGTTCGCAGGTGTTGATATCAACGGTGGCCCCGTTAGGCCCACCAGCAACATCCAGAACCTGTTCCTTTAGTTCACCATTGACGTACCAACCCTTGATGATTTGTGCGCGCTGCAGATCGTTGCCTGGGTATTCCTGTGTGCCGCCGTCGGCCAGTGCCGACACAATAAAGCTTGGCGCACCAGCCTGCTCTGGCTTGCCCGGCAAATCACTGCCCATTGGCACGCCACTGGCGTACGCATTAGCCACCATGTTGTCAGCCTCACAGGCTTGTGCGTCTATGTCCCAACCACCAAAGAATCTGAGCACGGGTCTGGTGCCACTGGTGGCGTACGCTTCGCGTCGTTGCATTGCCGCAAACAAAGAGTCGCGTGTATTTTCTTCAGCATAGAGTACCGCCAGCCCACCTGGACCATATTCAAGTTCATCGGGTAAACCTTTCGGTACGCCATCAGCGGCGCCCATTCCCGCGCCTCCGTGTCCCGGATGGTTTTTCTCCATGACCAAACCCGGCGCCGCAATATGAGTATCGGTGCTGGAGATCAAGCCAAATTTAAAACTGTTTGCGCCAAGTTCGGCTTGCTGTTGCAGGCCTTTTTGCAAACCATAGCGCAGAAAGTTAGAGGGTTCCGGTGGCTTTGTTTCCGGCACCATGCTGTCATCAAGAAATATCGTGAGCCAATCCAGTCGGCCGCCTTCTGCAATACCAGTGTTTTTACCTCCGAAACTGTCATAGCCCATTTTTTCGAAGTCACAAAATTCATCGGCGCCCCAGGCAGTTCGCGAGTCGCATTCACTGGACCCTTTGTGTTGCATTACTTCAAACAAAACGTTCCAGCGTGCGCGGCGCTTGGCCTCTTCAGCGGTCACTGGTTCGCTGGGTGCGCTTTCGGTTTCAATGCGAGCGGTTTCAAACATCAAGCCACCGCTTAAGTTGGAGTTATGTGGGATCACCACAGCATCGCAGCCCGGCTTGTCGGCGACACACTCTTTATCGAGGTAGTCCCATAGATCCACTTGCGAGGGCGTTTCTATCCAGCTCAACGCACGGTCAGGCACGTGCTGATTTTTGAATACAACGTTGTGGTGCAGGTTTTGTCCCGAGCCAACGCTGGCGGTCCATTCGTAGCCGGGAAAACTGGTAAAGCTGCATTCGCTGGACCGGTCGTACGCTTGTTCGGCGGCTTGTTGTGCGCCTTTCCAGGTGTTCGCAGCGGCTGCGAAGCAATCTTCATTGTTGTCGCCACAAAACCCCCAGCGTTTTTTTCCCGCCATGCCATAGGCGGCCAGTGTGCCGAAGCTGAGTTCGGGCCACCATCGGTGCTGCATACACACGGGGTGCCAATAGCCTTTTTCGCCAGGTGTGTTGCACATGCGCATTTCGCCCATGAACTCGGAGTGGTCTGTGACGGCGGTAAAGTCCAGCGGCCTGTCAATTTGAATCTGCCGGGTTGCTTCGTCTTTGTCGTTATAGGGCTGTATGCCCATCTTCCCACCTTTGGCGAAATTGTATGCGTCCAATGGTGTGTTGCGCGTATCTTGCGAATTGGCGTCGAACGACCAGGTGGTATGTACGTGCATGTCACCGAAGTGGGGGCGGCGTAATGGCTCGTAGTTGCTGCAGGGTTCGCGCTCTTCAGTGATCTTATAGCTTCGCGACAGTAGAGCACTGTCTTGTGCAGCTACTGCAGGTGCTTCTAGAGCTTCTTCTTGAGCGTATGTACTTGCAGCAAAGGCGCTTATGGCTGCGGCAATCAGGACTGTTTTAAAAACGAGCGTATTGAATGTTTTGTGCATAAAGAGTTGCCATGGCCTATCGGTGTGCTGCCACCATTGTCGCAAACTTCGCTGCATTTGGAAAAAGCGCGAACAATACAAAAGGTTCAGGTAGAATCGCGGTTTTTGGGAAAGCCCATGCCAAAGGAATATCAACGCGCCGAGCGAGTGGCCGATTATCTGCAGCAAGAGTTGGCGTTGCTGATCTCGCGTGAATTGCGCGACCCCAGACTGACGTTGGTTGACGTGACTGGCGTGGAAGTTAGCCGTGATCTCAGCCAGGCCCGGGTGTATGTGTCGTTTCCAGGTGAGTCTACTCTAGAAGAAGACAAAGAACGTGAAGGCGTGCTCAACGGCGCTGCCGGCTTCCTGCGCTCGCAATTGGCCAAAGGCAATACCATGCGCTCTACGCCCAGACTAAAGTTCTTTTACGACGAGAGCATCCGGCGGGGCAGTTACCTGACCAAGCTGATAGACGACGCCCTGGAAAGCGATCAGCGTTTAACCGGCGGCGACAATAACCCGGATTCGTACGATTCCTGATTCCCTATAAGCACAATGCCTCAGAAACGCCTTACACGGCATGCAATCAGTGGCGTGCTGGTTCTAAACAAGCCATTGGGTTTGAGTTCAAATGGCGCGCTGCAGCGAGTTAAGTATCTGCTGCGCGCAAAGAAAGCCGGTCATACTGGTGCGCTTGACCCACTGGCAACCGGCGTCCTGCCCTTGTGCTTCGGCGAGGCCACCAAATTTTCAAATTACCTACTGGATGCGGATAAAACCTACCAAAGCGAGTTTACCTTTGGTGTGGCGACCGAGAGCGGTGATTCTGACGGTGCCGTTCTGCGAGAAGCGGATGCTAGCCACGTGCAGAGCGCTGATCTACTGAAAGCGATAGAGCAGTTTACCGGTGACATAGAACAGGTTCCCCCGATGTACTCAGCGCTGAAGCATCAGGGCCAACCGTTATACAAGCTGGCGCGCCAAGGTGTTGAAATTAGCCGCAGACCCAGACCAGTAACGATCAAACGTTTTGAGCTACTGGACTTTCAAACGGGAGCTGCTCCCAAGGCGACGGTGGAAGTTGAGTGCTCAAAAGGAACCTATATACGCTCGCTGGCAATGGATATCGGTGAGCTGCTGGGTGTAGGTGGGCACGTTAGTCGTTTGCATCGCCTAAAAGCCGGCCCTTTCTGTGCTCAAGACATGTGGAGTATCGAGGATATTGCGGGTATGTTGCCTGAAAGCGGCCCTTTCTCCGTCGATAATGCGCAGAAAATCCTAAAACCAGTAGATGCCGGTATCCACTACATCCCAGCCGTCGAGATTAGCGAAGAACAGGCCGCCGAGTTGCGCCTGGGCCGTAAAATAACCGCGGCCGGGCACGTGAGTAATGGGCTAGTTCGTGTTATGCTGCGCGCCGCTTTTATAGGCCTCGCGGACGCGAACGGCCAAACCTTGCAGCCCAAGCGACTGGTGGTAGAACGCTAGTTTTCAAAGGCAAACAAGGTCCTCAAGAGCGCGAACCTGGCTGTAAATATGCATGGCCAGGCTCAATCCCCATGAAACAAGCATATTGGAGAAAATATTATGGCACTTAATGCTGCCCGTAAGGCCGAGATTGTTAAAGAGTATCAGCGCGAGGCTGGCGACACTGGTTCCCCTGAGGTCCAAGTTGCGCTGCTAACCGCGAATATAGAAGCGCTGCAGTCGCACTTCGCCGGCCACAAGAAAGACCATCATTCACGCCGTGGATTGATTCGCATGGTAAACCAGCGTCGCAAATTACTGGATTACCTGAAGCGAAAGAACAGCGAGCGTTATGCAGCGCTGATCAAAAGCCTCGGCCTGCGTCGTTAAGAAGGTCTGTGCCCGAACTCAGGTTAGGGCAGTACGCAGCCCGTGCACAGTTGTCATGGGCTCGCGTTGATTATTGAAGTATGCAAGAAAGATCAAAGATAGACAGATAGAGAGAGAAAAATAGTGAACCCCGTACAAAAGACTTTCACCATGGGCGGACAAACCGTCACATTGGAAACCGGGCGTATAGCCCGTCAAGCTTCAGGTGCTGTGTTATGCAGCATGGACGACACCGTAGTATTGGCCACCGTAGTCGGTGCCAAATCTGAGAAGCCAGGCCAGGACTTTTTCCCGCTTGGTGTGCACTACACAGAAAAAGCCTACGCTGCCGGTAAAATTCCTGGCGGTTTCTTCAAGCGTGAAGCACGTCCAAGCGAAAAAGAAACGCTGACCTCGCGATTGATCGACCGTCCTATCCGACCGTTGTTTCCTAAAGGCTTCAAAAATGAAGTGCAGGTGATTATCACGGTTATGTCAGCCAACAATGACGTAGACCCAGACATCGCCGCAATGATCGGCACATCAGCTGCATTGTCTATTTCCGGCATTCCATTCAACGGCCCAATTGGCGGCGCGCGTGTTGGATTTACTGCGGAGAGCGGCTACATCCTTAACCCCAAGTACAGCGAGCTGAAAGATTCTGCGCTGGACATGGTGGTTGCAGGCACTACTGACGCCGTTTTGATGGTGGAATCAGAGGCGCAGGAACTGACTGAAGACCAAATGCTGGGTGCGGTATTGTTTGCACACCAGGAAATGCAGGTTGTGATCAAAGCAATTGAAGAACTTGCCGCGGAAGTGGGCAAGCCTCGTTGGGATTGGCAAGCAGCGGAAGTAAATGAGCCGCTGTTGGAAGCAATGAAAGAAAACTTCGCCGTTGCAATCGGAGAAGCGTATCGAACCAGCGACAAGATTGAGCGTAAAGAGAAGCTTGACCAAATCAAAGCACAAGCCGTCGCCAAGCTGACCAACGATGATGCAGGTGTGTCAAGCGACGACGTAGCGGCTATGTTCAGCACCGTTGAAAAGAAACTGGTGCGTGGCCGAATCGTTAATGGCGAAAAGCGCATAGACGGACGTGACAATAAAACCGTTCGACCTATTCGTGTTGAAACCGGTGTGTTGCCCAAAGTACACGGTTCTTCATTGTTTACCCGTGGTGAAACACAAGCCATTGCGGTAGCCACCCTGGGTACTACTCGTGATGCGCAAATCATTGACGCGCTGCAAGGCGAATACAAAGACAACTTCATGTTGCATTACAACTTCCCTCCTTACTCAGTCGGTGAGACAGGCCGTCCTGGTTTCACGGGCCGTAGGGAAATTGGTCACGGTCGCTTGGCGCGCCGCGGCATCGCAGCTGTAATGCCTGATATGGAGAGCTTCCCGTACACCATTCGCCTGGTATCAGAGATCACTGAATCAAACGGTTCCAGCTCAATGGCCAGCGTGTGTGGCGCCAGCCTGGCGATGATGGACGCCGGCGTGCCTTTATCAGCACCGGTTGCCGGTATTGCAATGGGCCTGGTGAAAGAATCAAACCGCTTTGCTGTTCTGACGGACATTTTGGGTGACGAAGATCACCTGGGTGACATGGACTTTAAAGTAGCTGGTACTGCCAAAGGTGTGACTGCATTGCAGATGGACATCAAGATTGAAGGCATTACTGAGCAGATTATGGAAACAGCGCTGGACCAGGCCAAAGACGCACGTTTGCACATTCTTGCTCAGATGAACGCTGTGATTGACGCGCCGCGTCAGGAGCTGTCTGAAAACGCACCCAGCATGACCACCATGAAAGTCGACCCTGACAAGATTCGTGACGTGATTGGTAAAGGTGGCGCGACTATTCGAGGCATCACGGAAGAAACTGGCGCGTCGGTTGATATCGACGACGACGGCAGCATCAAGATCTTTGCCGTTGACCGTGCTGGCATGAAGGCCGCTGTGGAAATGATTGAAACCATTACTGCGGAAGCGGAAGTGGGCGCAGTCTACACAGGTAAGATCGCTCGCATTGTAGACTTCGGCGCGTTTGTAACGATTCTACCTGGCAAAGACGGCCTGGTTCACATTTCACAAATCGCCAATGAGCGCATCGAGAACGTCAGTGACGTGCTTGAGGAAGGTCAGGAAGTGCGGGTGAAAGTACTGGACGTTGATGCACGTGGACGTATCAAGCTGAGCATGAAAGCTCTTATAGAAGAGTCTGCTCCAGCGGAAACCGAAGATGAAGGCGAAGAAGAAGCGAGCCAGGAAGAAGAGTAAGCGCTAGCTTGCCGTTCATGGAGTAGCGATGCAGTATTTGCACACAATGGTACGGGTTAGTGATTTGGATAAATCACTAGAGTTCTATTGTGAGCATTTAGGCCTCAAAGAGGCGCATCGTTACGACAGTGAACAGGGCCGCTTCACCTTGGTGTTCCTTGTTACTGAGGAAGACCTGGAGAGCACCTTAGAGCGCATTAGCTCTGCCAGTGACATCCGCCCAGCCATTGAGCTGACCTATAACTGGGATGCCGAAGAGTACAACGGCGGCCGTAACTTCGGCCATTTGGCATACGCCGTTAATGACATTTACGCCTTGTGCCAAAAGCTGCAAAACGCAGGTGTAACCATAAATCGCCCACCACGCGATGGGCATATGGCGTTTGTTAGATCGCCAGATAATATATCCATTGAGCTTCTTCAACGTGGCGATGCAAAACCACTCCAGGAGCCGTGGGCGTCAATGCCCAATCAAGGTGAGTGGTAGCTTTTAAGCGTTGATCACTCCCCGTACTTACCAAGGGATACCAAATGCTTAAGTCTATTCTTACCCTACTTGCTGCTTGCAGCATTTTCTACCAAGCAAGCGTTTTTGCAGATCCCGCCAGCATTCGCACTGTTACCGGTGGCCAGGTTCAAGGCGAGATTCTCAGCAACTGGGGTTCTGATCAAGACCTGGAAGTGTATAAGAACATTCCCTATGCAGCCGCACCCTCTGGTGAGCTGCGATGGCGTCCGCCGGCCGCAGTAGAGAGTTGGGAAGGCGTTAAGACAACCGATGACTATGGTGCAATCTGCCCGCAGACGACCGAGCTGCAGGGTGTACTCGATACCATGATTGATGGTCAAGGCATGAGCTGGTGGCGCACCAAACTGCTGAAGTTTCTCGTAGGTTTGGCGCCTGAGCGAGCGATGAGCGAAGACTGCTTGTCTATTAATGTGTGGACGCCAAAAGATCTGGAAGACGACGAGAAGCTGCCCGTGATGGTCTGGGTTCATGGTGGTGGTCATATTGCCGGCAGTGCGTCGGATGGAATCTACGAGGGTGATGCGCTCGCGCGTAAAGGCGTTGTGGTGGTCAGCTTTAATTATCGCCTGGGTATTCTGGGCTTCATGGCGCACCCTCAACTCAGTGCGGAAGCCGAATCACTTCACGGTCATCGCAGCTCTGGAAATTACGGCACGCTAGACCAAATAGCCGCGCTGGAATGGGTTAGAGACAATATCGCCGAGTTTGGTGGCGACCCGGATAAAGTGACAATCTTTGGTGAATCGGCAGGCGGTCACTCTGTTGGTCAGCTGATGGCAACGCCTTTAGCGCGCGGCTTGTTTCATAGAGCCATTGCGCAAAGCGGATTAGGTAGCCACAACTACATGCATTTACGCAAACACATGCCTGGTTTTTCGGCCGCCGAGAATGGCGGCGTGGCTATCGCTGCGGCAGGCAATATTGCGGATGATGAACACGCCTTGAAGCAACTACGTGAACTGAGCGCACAGCAGCTACTGGACATTGGTGCAAGCGATGTGTCTCTGGTGTCTTATATGCATCCTAATGTTGACGGTTGGATGTTGCCGCAACCGGTGTTCGAAATATTCAGACAAGGCCAGCAAGCTGACGTGCCTTTGCTTATAGGCAGCAACGCCGATGAGGGAACCCTGTTTCAAATCTTTCCAATGCCGCCGCTGTACTGGAGCCTGGAAGTGCCAGAAACGGTTGAAGAGTTGAAGACGCTATTGATAGCCGAGTTCGGGGAGCAAGATGGCACCGCATTGATGGCGCACTATCAAGTTAGCAGCGATGAGGACGTGTCATTGGCACGGCTGAATATATGGGGTGATTCGTATTTTGGTTACCAGGGCGTATACGGTGCTCAGCAAATGAAGAATGTTGAATCGGCAGCGTATCTGTATTTCTTCAAACGAACGCCACCGTCACCAAAACAAACACTGGGTGCCACCCACAGTTCAGAAATATCGTTCGTTTTTGGTGGCGGCATGCCGTTGTTTGAAACCAACGATTTCGACGACGATTTATCAGAAGCCATGTCTACGTATTGGACCAACTTTGCAAAAGCAGGTTTGCCGATTGCGAAAGGCTTACCGGCATGGCCGCAATTTGTAGAGAGCGACCCGCGACAGATGATATTTGAGCAAGGTCCAGTTGTGGGTTCTATCGAACGTTCGCGCCTGTACGGTATTTACGCTAAGCGCATAGAGCAGCTGCATGCCGAGGTTTTAAGTCGTATAGAGGCACCCTAAAGTAGCCGATACACCTAAAAAAGGCTCATAATGCCGCTAGGGGTTTTTAGCATATAGGCAGCGTTGGCAATGAGTGAACAGGTGCGCCTGGGTGTGATTGGCCTGGGTAATATTGCTCAGCAACACATTGAAAATGTCGTTAATGGCCACGTGGCAGGCTGTGAAGTTACGGCGGTTTGCACACGCGGTGGCCAAACGCTGGCACAACAGCTCAACATCGCTCATTTCAATGACACAGACACACTCATCGACAGCGGTCTTTGTGACGCTGTGCTGGTCGCAACGCCCACTTACACTCACTCTGATATGGGTGCCGCGGTTCTGAATGCCGGTTTGCATCTGTTGATGGAAAAACCGTTAGATCTGTCACTAAAACGTGCCGAAGAAACCTTGGCGATGAAAGGCGCTGAGCAAGTTTTCGCAGTTATGCTTAATCAGCGCACCGATCCTTTGTTCCTGGCAATGCAGGAAGTGATTGCGAATGGCACCATAGGCGACATTACGCGCACGCACTGGACCATGACCAATTGGTTTCGACCTGAAGCATATTTCCAAGTAAGCGATTGGCGCGCAACCTGGCGGGGTGAAGGTGGCGGCCTGTTGTTAAACCAGTGCATTCATAACCTGGATATCTTTCAATGGCTATGCGGCATGCCAAGCAAGTTGCAGGCTTTTTGTCGGTTTGGGCACACGCACAACATTGAAGTGGAAGACGAGGCGACGGCGTATTTCGAATACGCCAACGGCGCCAGCGGTGTTTTTGTCGGCTCCACCGGAGAGGCACCGGGTGTAAACCGCTTTGACGTTATTGGTGATAAGGGTCATCTAAGCTTCGATGGCGAGAAATTGTGGCTTACTGAGAATCAACAAAGCGCCAGGGAATTCAGTCGCAACACCCTTGATATGTTCGGCATGCCCGAAACCTCGCGTCGCGAAATTGTTGTTGATCGACACGTTAATCAACACGCACTAGTGTTGAGTAATTTTGTTACTGCGATTACGCGGGGTGCTGAACTGATTGCACCCGCCAGCGAAGGCCTGGCCTCATTGGAACTTGCCAACGCAATGTTGCTGTCTAGTTGGGAGCAGCGATCTCTAACGTTGCCGTTAAACGCTGATGAATATCAGATAGCGCTGCAGAAGAAGCTTGAGAATTCGAGCTTGCGACAAATAGCGAATATTGACGTAAATATCGATATGGATGCTTCGTATCGTTAACGAGCCGCGCAACCGTCATCAAATAGAATAATACTATGAATGTAAGTGTTGATGAACTCAGTCATTTAGCCAATAAGCCTGCGGTGCAGCGCTTGCCTTCATACCTTCGCCTTAGTGGGCCTGGGTGGCTTCAAGGTGCGATGACTCTTGGTGGTGGCAGCGCAATTACCTCGCTGACCATTGGCGCTGTGTATGGGTATGAGTTGCTATGGGTTCAACCGCTAGCAATGATTATCGGCTGCATTATGTTGTTTGCCCTTTCGCATCAAACACTCAGTACGGGTATAAAGCCATTCACGGCAATGCGCAACTATGTACATCCATCAGTGGCATGGTTGTGGGCAATCGCCGCACTGCTTTCCAGCATCATATGGGGCTTTTCACATTACCCCTTGAGCGCGGGTATGCTCGAAGAGATCATTACGGTAGGCACTGGTTTTTCTTTGCAAGACAGCGGTGGTGCGGCGCGCGAAATGTATTTGTTCGGGCTGGCTATTTTGGTATGGATGCTGTGTGCTTACACTGCATGGAACTATGGCGCCGGTGGCCGTGCCGTGCGGGTGTTCGAAACCGCGATCAAGTTGCTCAGCAGCATGATTGTGCTTGCCTTTTTGTGGGTGGTGATTGCAGCGTCTTTAAATGGCCAGGTTGAATGGGCTGCAGTTCTGGCCGGCTACGTACCCAGAGGCTTGCCCAGCGACAGCGATGGTGTAATTACTATCATGGCCGCTCTGGGCACAGCGGTGGGTATCAATATGACGTTTATCTATGGCTATACCTTGTTGGACAGGGAGTGGGGAAGAGCGCACAGAGAGCTTGCTCGTTACGACATAGTGATGGGCCTGGTGATTCCGTACATACTGGTTACTGGCTTGATTTCCATCGCGGCGGCGGGCGCCTTCTATGGCAGCGACCTGAGTATTCAAGGAAAGCTTAGCCCGGCACAAGCCGGTGTTTTGTTCAGTGATACCGGTATGGGACCGGTCACTGGGCGTTTGGTGTTTGCCTTTGGTGTGCTAGGCATGGCCATTGGTTCGCTGGTGATGCATATGCTGTGCTGTGGTGCGGCGGCCGGTGCCATGTTTGATTGGCCCGCACACTCCCGGAATTATCGTTTGGCCTTGCTGCTGCCAACGCCCGCCGTGCTTGGCGTTTTCTTGTGGTCAACGTTGGGCGCTTATGTGGTGCTGCCTACCTCCGCTATTTGTGGCTTTTTGCTACCGATTGCCTACATTGGCTGGTACGTACTTAACAACAGTCGGGAATATCTTGGTGACGACAGGCCACTAGGCACCAAGAAACTTCGCTACAACCTGGCAATGATGTTGTGCATTGTTACGGTGCTTGCAAGCGTAAGCTACACAACAGGCATCAAATTGAATTGGTTTTGAGATGACTAATATAGGAGATGGTGCAAACTACGCACCCAGTAGTGATGCCGAGAAAGTTGTAGAACCTGGCGAGTTTGTTTTCGCCGCTGCATTTCTCGACCATGGTCATATCAACGGCCAATGCAATGGACTGATAGACGCAGGTGCGACTCTAAAATCAGTGTTTGATCCCGACCCCGACAAAGTGGCTGCGTTTACCCATAAGTTTCCTGGAACGCAGGTAGCCAACTCTTTCGAAGAAATTCTCGCCGACCCGGAAATACGGCTGGTCAGCTCTGCGGCTATTCCCAGCTTACGTTCAGGTATTGGTATTCAAGTGATGCAATCCGGAAAAGATTATTTCACGGATAAATCGCCGTTCACCACATTGAAGCAGTTAGAAGAAGCCAAAGGCGTTGTAGCTAGCACTCAGAGAAAATACGCTGTGTACTACGCAGAGCGCTTGCACAATGATGCCGCATGGCGTGCGGGTGAACTTATTGCCGAAGGTGCTATTGGTCGTGTTTTGCAAGTATTGAATCTTGCCCCACATAGGCTTGCGAAGAGTACGCGCCCGGAATGGTTCTTCGATAAAAGTCAATACGGCGGCATCATCACCGATATTGGTTCGCACCAGTTGGAGCAATTTCTCACGTACGCGAACTGCATAGAAGCAACAGTGAATTTTGCGCGCGTAGAAAATTTCAGTCATCCTGACAAACCAGGCTTGGAAGACTTTGGTGAGATGTCATTGACGGGTGATAACGGCGCGTCATTTTACAGCCGCGTAGATTGGTATACGCCTGATGGCTTACGCACCTGGGGTGACGGTAGAACGTTTATTGTTGGAAGCGAAGGCAGTATGGAGTTGCGCAAGTACATTGACCCTGCGAGAGAGGCGCCAACATCCAAATTGATTCTGGTTGATAACAACAGTGAGCATGAAATAGAGTGTTTGAATAACACAGGTTACCCATTTTTTGGGCAGCTTATATTGGATTGTATTCACCGCACAGAACACGCAATGACACAAACCCATGTGTTTAAGGCCGCGCAATTGAGCATGCAGGCGCAGGAATTGGCTGACGCTGTGAGACAGAAAGGTGATGCGAAATGAAAATATCACTCGCAGGAAAGCGTGCTGTCGTGACGGCAGGTGGCGCAGGCATGGGGCATGCTACGGTATTAGCGATGCACGCTTTGGGTGCAAAGGTAATTACCTGTGACATCGACGCCGAACCATTGCAGAGCTTACCAGAAGAGATAACCACGTTCGTATGTGATGTTGCAGACGCCGATGCAGTCGATGCCATGTTTGATGCAATTGTTCCAGACGGCCTGGATATTCTCGTTAACAACGCAGGCATTGGTGGACCGACCAAGCCGATTGAAGACATCAGCGTGGAAGAGTGGCGCCACTGTATGAGCGTAGGCGTTGATTCGCAGTTCTTTTGTACGCGCAGGGTCGTACCCGTGTTTCGTAGACAAAAGTCTGGTGTGATCATTAACATTACCTCCGCGGCCGGCATTATGGGTTACCCGAACCGAACGCCTTATGCGTCAGCAAAATGGGCGGTGAACGGCTTTACCAAAACATTAGCCATGGAATTGGGGCCGGACAATATCCGCGTCAACGGAATTGTGCCCGGCAACGTGAAAGGCGAACGAATAGAACGCGTAATCAATGCGCACGCCGAAGCGGATGGTCTGGACCCTGAAGAAGTGCGGCGACTTTATGCGATCAGCACGTCTATGCAATGCTATATCGACCCAGAAGAAATTTCTGATTTAATCTGTTACTTGTGTTCTGACTATGGCCGGCATATTTCCGGTCAGATAATCGCGGTAGATGGGCATACGGAAACTTTGTATCCACGCTCCTGAGCAAACAAATGTTGGGTTAGAATGGTTCAAGGCCAGCTAAGGAAAGAATTATGAGCAAGATCACCATCAACAACAACGACGTGGATTTGAGTGGCGTTGATCCAAACACGCCATTGCTCTGGGCCCTGCGCGACACGCTGGGGCTTGTGGGCACTAAATTTGGTTGCGGTATTGCACAATGTGGCGCGTGCACAGTATTAATGAATGGCCAGGCCATACGCTCTTGCCAGGCACGAGTTGGTCAAATTAATGACGCCGAAATCACAACTATTGAAGGACTTGCCGACGATGACGGCAACTTAACACCATTGCAACAAGCCTGGATTGATCACGATGTGCCGCAGTGCGGGTACTGCCAGGCCGGGCAGATAATGAGTGCAACGGCATTGTTACACAACAAGCCGAGTCCATCCAAGGACGAAATAGACGCTGCTATGAGTGGCAATATATGCCGCTGCGGTACGTATACACGAATTGTGGCCGCCATTGAATCAGTTGCTGAGAAAGCCAATGGAGGGGACGCATCATGAATAACACTCCAATTATTTTTAACGACCCTCTGCGGGCGATTAATCCTGAGCCAGCAAACAGCCCAGGGTTGATGAACGGCAATGATCAGGTAAACGGTGGCGTCTCACGACGCGAGTTTATCAGGCTGGCTGGTATTGGCGGCAGCCTTGTCGTAGCTATGTCAGTGATGCCGGGCCGTGTATCCGCGTTGACAACGAAGAATGCCAACAGCTCTGCACTGAATGCCTACGTAGAAATAAACGGCGACGGCACAATAACCATTCTTGCGCCCAACCCCGAAGTCGGCCAGGGCGTAAAGACTTCTTTACCAATGATTGTTGCCGAAGAGCTTGATGCAAACTGGGACGACGTTGTTATCGAAAATTCGCCCATTGACTTAGAACGATTTGGCAGGCAATTTGCTGGTGGTTCAATGTCTATCCCCATGCGTTGGGATGAACTTCGCAATATGGGCGCGGTTGTTCGCCACGTGTTACTGCAGGCCGCCAGTCAGCGATGGAACGTTCCCATTGATCAGCTAAGCTCCAAAGACTCTGTGATCACGCACAGCAAGTCCGAAAAGACGATCAGCTATGGTGATATTGCGCAACAAGCTTCCGAACTCGCTCTGCCTGATCCCAAAACACTCACTCTAAAGACGCCCGAGCAATACCACCTGATTGGTAGGCGCATCACCGGCGTTGATAATCTCGCGATTGTTACCGGTCAGCCCTTGTTTGGTATCGATACGGTCGTACCCGACATGTTGTTCGCAACGTATATTAAATGCCCGCAGATTGGTGGGAAAGCGGTTTCAGCCAATGTAGATGAGCTAATGAAACGCCCAGGAGTTCGTCACGCATTCATTATGGATGGCACGGTTGATATAGCCTATTTTAATCCGGGTGGTGTAGACATGATGTCGGGCCTTGCTATTGTAGCTGATTCAAGCTGGGAAGCGCTTGACGCCAGACAGCACGCAAAGATCAAATGGGACACCAGCAAAGCATCAACCGATAGTTGGGACACCTTGGTGGAACAGGCGAAAGCTGTGGCTGACAAACCAGGTGCCGTGGAAGTGGAGCACAAAGGGGATGTTGATACCGCGCTTAAGGATTCCGCTACAACCCGTCGCGCTCATTACACCTTTGGCTATATATCACATGCGCAGATGGAACCGGAGAATTGTGTGGCGGCCTGGAATAGCAACGGTTCAATAGAGGTATGGGCGCCCACACAAACGCCACAATCGGCGGTGACTTCATTAGCGAAAGTGTTAGGTATTGAAGAGGCCAAGGTGAACTTGCATCAAATCCGTGGTGGTGGCGGATTTGGTCGACGGCTGGACAATGATTACGCCAGGGAAGCCGCGCTAATATCAAAAGAAATAAGCAAGCCTGTGAAACTGCAGTGGACGCGCGAAGACGATATGAATTACGACTGTTTTCGCCCCGGCGGCTTCTACGCATTAGAGGCGGGTCTGGACAGTAAAGGCAAACTGACAGCGTGGGATAATCACTCGATTGCCGTGTCAGCAGACGGTGAAAAACCGAATTCTTCGGCAGGCCACTGGAAAACAGATTTTCCAGGTCATATGCTCAAGCATTTTCGTCATGCACAAACATTGCTGGAATCCAAAACACAAACCGGCCCATTACGAGCGCCCGTGTCAAACACCTACGCATTTGCTGAGCAAAGCTTTATGCACGAGCTTTCAAGTGCTATTGGAAAAGACCATGTGGAATTTCTTGTGGAAACGCTGGGTGAGCCAAAGTGGATTGACGAAGGTAATATACGATCGCTTAATACGGCCCGGGCAATAAATGTGATACAAACCGTTGCTAAGCGGGCCGGGTGGGGTAAAAAAATGCCTGCAGGTCGCGCGTTGGGGATTGCATTCTATTTCAGTCACGCCGGACACATTGCGGAAGTGGCTGATGTTAGCGTTGATGACTCTCTTGGCGCTGAAGGCTCTAAAAAGGTGACAGTGCACAAGGTGTGGGTTGTGGCAGACATTGGCCATGTGGTGAATCTCAGCGGTGCTGAAAACCAATGCCAGGGTTCCGTAGTTGATGGTATTGGCGGAATGATGTCGCAGAGCATTACGATGACGGATGGCCGTATAGACCAACAAAATTTCCACCAGTACCCATTGATGCGAGCCAACAAGAGCCCGGAGATAGACATTCACTTTGTGAAGTCAGATTTTGCACCCACGGGAATTGGCGAACCGGCGCTGCCTCCCGTAGCACCTGCCATCTGCAATGCTATTTACACAATTAACGGTGAACGGATTCGAGAGATGCCGCTGAGTAATCTTGGTTATCGCCTCTGATTTTTCAAAGCGTTGGGAAAACGTTATGAAGCGAATGCCTGTGTTGTTTGCTTTTGCAGTGTTAGCAGGCTGCAACAGCACCGGTGTTGAACCTGAAACCAGCGCCAGTGTAGCTTCAATACATGAACAAGCGTTAGTGCTTGATGCCCACGCAGACATTGAAATTCCCGGTAACTACTCAGCGTATGTTGGCGACGATGGTTTGTCGCAGATTGCACCACAGAAAATGCGGCAAGGCGGGGTAGATGCTGCGGTGATGACTATTGGAGTCAGCCTTGTACCGCGCACACCGGAAGGCTATGAAGCTGCGCGCGAACGAGCAACGAAAGAGCTAAATGCAGTGCTAGCACTGACAGCAGAAAATGATGATTTTGTGTTGGCCACGTCACCTGAGGAGCTTATTGCAGCAAAAAAGGCAAGCCAACATGCGTTGATACTGGGTTTTCAAAACGCCGCAATTCTTGCTAAAGACGCCACCGAAATCGATGCATTTTATGCTCAAGGTGTTCGTGTTTTTGCGCTCACCCATCTTGGCCACAATGCCTTCGCGGATTCTTCCCGGCCCGATTTCATAAAAGCAACAGGCAAGCATGAGCCAGAAGCAGAGCATGGCGGCTTATCAGAGCTTGGTCGTGAAGCGGTACGACGAGTCAATGCATTGGGCGGTGTGTTGGACGTATCTCAATTGAGCAAGCAAGCGACATTAGAGTTAGTGGCACTTTCACAAGCTCCAGTAATTGCCAGTCATTCCAATGTGCGAGCACTGACTGATGTAACGCGCAATCTAAGTGATGAGGAAATTGACGCCATTGCGTTGGGCGGCGGCGTTGTGCACGTCTCACCATTTCGCGGTTATCTTTACGACTCGAATGATCCAGCGCTAGACGCCAACATACGAGCAGCGCGCAGAGACGCTGGAATTACAGAAGACTACTACTATCCGTTCGAATTGTATTGGGAAATAGAAGATAAAGACGTGAAGAATAAATTCCTTGGCGCGGTCAGTGCGCTAATGGGTGCGGGCAGCATTGATGCTTTGATCGATCACATTGACTATATTGCCAAGCGTGTTGGCATTGACCACGTTGGTTTTGGCTCTGATTATAATCACGGTGGTGGCATCGCAGAATTGCAAGACGCCAGTGAAGCGCGCAATTTAACGCGTCGCCTGCTGGAACGTGGCTACAGCGAAGACGACATCAGACTGTTTTGGGGTGGTAATTTCTTGCGTGTTTGGCAGCAGGCCGATAAATGAAATTCATCAACTGCATTGAGCCCCCAAACGGTTAGAGAAAAAAATGGCGGAGTAACAAGTCGTTAGCGCCGCCTTTCTTAGATAGCCATGTTATTGGCCAGCACCTGATAACGTGGTCACGCTGTTTGCTTGTAAAGCATCAAAATCGGAGGAGCCTTGTAAATCATGGAACGCAAGCTAGCAATACTATCCATCGTGGTTGCACTAATTCATTTCTCCGGTGAAACCTGGTGGCATCTCCTATACGGTCAGTTTCTGCCCATGCTCATTGTGGATTATATCGCGGTCGCATTGTTGTTATTTGCCGGTATTCGTTCACTCCAGTCTGGCGGTGCTATTGGCTTGCTCTGTGGCGCGTGGGGGTTCGAATTCTGCTTGAACTACCGCACGCTATTTTGGCGGGTAGAAGTGTGGCTAGCAGGCGATGCAAGCCCGCAAATAGCGGCAGAGGTTACTGTCTTGGGTGTTCTGCTGATATTCGCTCTTGCAGTGTTTCTCACCACTCTCTATTTGTGCAATAAACAAGTGTCCGCCGCCTGATTCTGGCCTTTGCCCGGCACCCCTTACCAATGTATATTCAGATCAACGCACTACATGGTGATATCGACTAAATAGTCATTCTAATAACGTAAGAGGAGCAATCATGAACTTTTTGGATAAATACACTGAGCAAAGCTATGCCGCGTTCAGAATTGTCATCGGGTTTCTATTCCTGTGTCATGGAACGCAAAAATTGTTTGGCTTCCCAATTGAATTTCCGTACCCGCTTAACGCTATGAGTACCACTGCCGGCGTCATTGAGCTAGTTGCAGGTGTATTGATTATCGTCGGTTTTTATTCAAGATTTGCCGCCTTTATATCAAGCGGCACCATGGCCGTTGGGTATTGGTTGGTACATGGGTTCAACCACCCTTTTCCAATAGCGAATGGTGGTGAGATAACAGCATTTTACAGTTTTGCGTTTCTTTATATAGCGGCAAGAGGTCCGGGTATTTGGTCGATCAATCAAAAATAAAGACGTAACAAACTCCTGCTTAGGTGTCACCGCAAATGCAGTATCAGCTTGCTGCCGATTTTGTACTGACAGCGCATGTCATTTTTGTTGCGTTCGTAGTGCTTGGCCTGGTCGCGATCATCACTGGCAAGTTTCTCAGTTGGACCTGGGTTCATAATGGTTGGTTCAGGCTTATGCACCTACTGGCGATTGGCATAGTGGTCGCTCAGTCTTGGCTAGGTATAACATGCCCACTCACGACATGGGAAATGGCTCTTAGGGCGCAGGCTGGAGAGCTTGTTTATGCAGGCAGCTTTGTGTCACATTGGCTCAACGCCTTGTTGTATTACCAAGCGCCGGCCTGGGTATTCATGGTTGTGTATACCTTGTTTGCCGCCCTGGTTGTTCTGAGCTGGTTTTGGGTTCGCCCTCATTCATTGTCTTGGCGTCCAAATGCAGATCACGACACTAACTAATGAGCCATTGGCATGGCGGCAAGGAATCACGCGTTGCCTATTGTGGGCGAATATTTTGCGGGCTTCCCAATTATTGTCAGGGGCTGTTTCATCCGTTGACTGTATCGTTACCAGCGTCCAAACAACGATCAAGCAGCGCGATAAGATCACGCTGCACGGAGGCGTCGTCAATGGCCATTGGCAGTTTCTTCTCTTTCACGTTAGCAACTAAAATTCCTGATTTCGCAGCAAATGCTGCAGGATCAGCGCCTTCCACCAACTTGCCAGCTTGCTTATCCGCTGGACTGAAGAATATTGGTGCGAGCCATTGCAAGAATTTGGGCATGCCCGCGTTAGCCGTGGTCATATCCGTTTTAGTAGCACCGGGATCAATGGCGCGAATCAGAATATTATGTGGCCTCAGCTCACTTGCCAGAGCGACCGATACTCCGGTCACGGCGAGCTTGCTCTGGGCATACGTGCCCATTAAGCCAGTCACTTCCTCTGGCTTGGCCAGCGCATCCAGGTCAAGCGACTTTTGTTGATGGATAGCACTGGATGAGAAGTTCACAACCATGGCGGGCTGCTCGGTTGCAGCGCCAACCATCTTTTCTCGAAGCCCCAATGTTAATTGATAGGGCGCGAGCGTATTGACCGCAAAATGTGATTCGAACCCTTCTTCGCTTGTTAAATACTCTGAGGTGAGCACCCCTGCATTGTTGTGCAGCGCTTCTATGCGACCTGGCAGTGCGCAGATGTATTCAATCGCGGCGGCTATATCCTGCCTATCCATAAAGTTCGCCGTCACCAGCTCTACATGACAGGCTGGAAACGCCGCCTGAAGCTCGGCGCTTTGAATGTCTGCCTTAGGCTTAGATCGATTGACCAAAATCAGATTATTACCACGAGCGGCCAGAATGTTTGCAATTTCTTGACCGATGCCGCCGGTAGAGCCGGTCAATACTGTCCAGCTCACATTGTCTGTTGTCATGGCGTGCCTCGCTGCCTTGAATTAATCGGAAAGTACGTTGGTTAAAATCAGTTCGATAGCTCAGCGTGTGTGGGCCATCTGAAAACCAGCTAGCGCGCGTCAACCACCTCATACACATGCCCTATCTTCTGATAATGCACGCCTTTATGCTCGTAGATCCGGTCGGATGCCCTTCCTACCTGTTTGGCACCGCGCGGCAACTTCTTCACCTTTATGCCTTGAGGCGGTGTGGTAGTGACATAGCCGTCACCTTCCTCAACATAAAACTGCCCGCGATGTGAGTAGTAGACAGCGCCATCGTGCGAAATGCGTTTATGCCCTGACGGCAAGCGCGCCAAAAATTGACTGTGCCGGCCGTTATCGCCGGAGTTATAAATCCTTTTTCTATGTTCTCCAGGTGGCGGTGGTATTGGAACACCGCCGGGTGGTGGTGGCGGTTGAGCAATGGCCGAACCGGTGGCAACAATAAGAGAAAGGAAAACGATGGAAGCGTAAGGTCTCATGTGGTGTTGCCCCAGACAGTGAGAATAAATTCTCGATCACTGTTGAATGTGTTCATCAACTAAGTACTTTCCAACTGACTGTATTTGACGCTGAAGAATAAGGAATACAGTACTGGTACGATGATTAATGTCAGTAAGGTTGCGAACAACAATCCAAAAATAATCGACACCGCCATCGTCTCAAACATAGGGTCCTGAGAAATCCACAGTGGCAGCATGCCGCCCACGGTTGTACAGGTGGTCAAAATAATCGGTCTAAGACGTTGCTGGCAGGCTTCTATCACGGCATCACCGGGTTCACGAGCATTTTGCTCGCGCTCTATGTTGATGCGATCAATGAGGACAATTGCGTTGTTAATGATAATGCCCGATAGCGAGATAATGCCGAGGATGGTCATGAAGCCAAAAATACTGTTGGCGGCAATCAAACCGACAGTTACGCCAATGAGCCCCAAAGGTATGGTGCATAATATGATGAGTGTTTTTCGAATAGAGTTAAATTGCGCCACTAACAGCAAAAAGATGAGTGCAGCGGAAATTGGTAACTTCGCCCCTATGGCACTGCTTGCATCGTCTGAGGTCTCCATCTCACCGCCCATTTCATAGCTATAAGCGGTCGGCCAGGTGCGCGCATAGTCTTCCATCCAGGGTGCAAACGCATCGGATACTTCGGTGGCCGTAACTCCCGGTAGATGAAGTGTGCGTACTGCGATCGTGCGGCTGCGATCTCGACGCTTAATAATCGCGTTTTCCCACAGCAAGCGAATATCAGCTACTTGCTTGAGCGGCACCGCCTGATCACTGCCCTGGGCGTAAATGATTAAGCCATCGAGCTTGCTCAAATCCTGACGATCTGTTGACGAAGAACGCAGCTCAACCGGGATGATGTCATTGCCTTCTCGATACTCGGTCATTTGCAGCCCGGACAGACCGGTACTGAGCGACAAGGCAACATCCGCATTAGTCACGCCGGCCCGGCGAGCACGGTCCTGATCAATATCGATAACCAGTTTTTTGCGCTTTATGCCCCAATCATCGCTCACGTCCCGGACGCCGGGAATGCTAAGCAGCTTTTCCTTAATGGGCGCAATAAGGTCATACAATTCATCGATGTCCGGACCGGCAACACGCACCTCGATGGGGTAGTCGATGGGTGTGCCATTTTCCATCTTCCGCATTTTCACTTCGAGATCCGGGTACTGTTCGGAGGCATAAGCAGTCACGTCGTCGATCAGATGCGAAATAGCGTCATCGCTGGTCGTGTTAATAATCATAGCGCCCAGATGGGTGTCTTCCTGGTCGGGATCAATGGCCAACACGTAACGTGGCGTGCCAACGCCAATGAAACTCAGGAAATCAACAACCCCTTCCGTTTGCACCTCTTCATCACGTATTTCACCTTGATGATTGCTGAGAACATAGCGCTCGAGGTCCCGCATAATGTCGTCAGTCACACTGATGTCTGTGCCCCGCGGCATATTGAATTTGGCACTCACCAGAGGGTCCTCGCGCTCCGGAATAAATACTTGTGGCACAAAACCCAGAGACTGAACGGCCACCACAAATAGAACCACCGCGATGAAAATCGGTGCCAGCTTGAAGCGCAGGCTTAGAAAGAGCAGCGGTCGGTAGACCCGATACATAAGACCGGCGTAAGGTTCGGTCTTGCCCTCGTCTTTCTTGTCTTGGCTGACAGGGTTTTTCATCATGATTGTTGTGAGAATTGGGATGAACGACATTGCCATCAGCCACGACGCAATGAGCGCTATGGAAACTACCTTGAATATGTCTGCTGTGTATTCGCCGGTGGCCGATTCCGCCAGAAAAATAGCCAGAAACGCCGAGCATGTGGTGAGTGACGATATCAACAGAGGAACGGCCATTTCATTGCCGGCGCGTATGGCAGCAATGAACTTGTCTTCACCATTTTCCCGCCGAATGGTGATGGCCTCCGTCATCACAATGGCATTGTCCACCAGCAGGCCAAGCGCAATAATCAGGGCCGCCAAAGAAATTTGATTCACTGTGATTCCAAAATAGCTCATGCAGACGAAGGTAATCACGATCGTCACCGGAATCAGCGACGCGACAATGATTCCGGTTCTGACACCCAGAAACGCGAACATAACCAGGGCAACGATGGCGATCGCCTGAACCAGATTCGACATAAAATCACTCACCGAGTCTTCGACCAACTTCGGTTGCGAAAACACTTTCTTAAGGCTGATCCCATGCGGGTAAGACGCCTCAATACGCGGTACGCTTGCATCCAGTTCTTCGTTAAGCGATAGAATGTCGCCACCTTCTTTAAGAGAGATCGCAAGTACCAGGGTTTCTTCGCCCAAATAGCGAGTCATCGATTCCCTGGGGTCTACATAGGTTCGGGTAACGCTGGCAATGTCTGACAAGTAAACGACGCCACCGCTTGGTACTTGAATAACGGTTCTTCCAAGGTCGGTAACACTCTCGAAATTACCACTGGGTTCTAATACCAGGCGCTCCTGGCCAAGTTTCAAATCGCCACCGCTGTCCAGAATATTAGCGTTTGCCAACGCATTGCTAAGCGCGGTGGGTGTTATCCCCAGTTCTTGCAGCCTGGCACCCTGATACTCCACATAAATTACTTCGTCTTGCACCCCATGAATCTCAACCTTGGCGGCATTTGGCAGGCGAAGCAGATTGCTGCGCACGTCATCGGCAATGGTGTGTAGCTCGGCGGCACTGAATCCTTCGCCCTGCAAGGTGTATAGAATCCCATACACGTCACCGTACTCGTCATTAATCATGGGCGTCAGCGTGCCATTAGGCAGGCCGCCTTCGTCAACCAGGTCCTCCACTTTCCGGCGCACGCGATCAAACAGGGGGCGCATCTCCTTGTACTTTTCCTGAAAGTGCACAGTAATGATGGATACGCCATTTGTGGATTTGCTCTCGATGTAATCGACTTCTGGAATTTCCTGGAGTACTTCTTCGATTGGGTCGGTCACCAGCTGCTCAACGCGTTGTGGATTGGCGCCCGGCAGCACTGTGGTCACCACAATGCTTCGAATAATAAAGCCTGGGTCTTGCTGCTTGGGCAAACTGACGTAGGAGGCCATGCCGGCAAATGACAGCATCAATACAATGACGCATATGGTCACATTGTTCTTAATCGCAAATGCCGTAAGGCCCTTCTCCTGGCTAATTGCGCGGGCACTGGGGTCGCTCATGGTGACGCCTTAACCACCATGCCATCGCGCAGCACCGAGACACCCGCAATAACTACCTCCATGCCTGGCGCAAGCCCACTGACAATTTCAATACCGTCACCCATAATCTGGCCCACTTCAACCGAGGTTCTGTTGACCGTGGCGAGACCGGGTTCCGAGCTTTCGACAGTAAACACAAATCGTCCTGCCTGATCTTCGGCAACAGCGAAACTCGGCACGGCGAGCGTACCACCTTCGCCGGCAGTACCAAGATTAAGTGTAAACGTCACTTCAGCAGACAAACCGGCTTTCAGCATGGCGCGCTCTGGGTCAGTAATCAGTACGTCGACCGGGAAGGTGGTGCCACTTTCGACCGCGCTTACGCCTATTTCATGAACGACACCTGAAAACACGCGATCGTCAATGGCCGGAAATCGAACCACAGCGGGCGTACTTGGCTCAATATAGGAAATCACACTTTCCGGAATATTAAGCTGTACTTCCAATTCGTCACCGCAAGTTGCGTACACCACTCTGTCGCCGCTGACAATATTCTCGCCTTCGTCCTTATCAACAGACGCTATAGCGCAATCGCGGTCGGCTTTTAAAGTTGCGTAGTCCAGATCCTTTGCCGCAATTTCCAAGGCCTTGCGGCTTGAGGTGACAGCGGCCGCACTGGATTCGGCGCTGGCACGGGCGTCATCGAGTTGATTGCGCGACGTGTCGCCTGCCTGATACAACAGCTTCACTCGTTCGTAATTGGATTTGGAATTGCGCGCGGTGGCCTGGTTCTCAGACAATGTGGCGCGCGAGCGCTGCACTGCCAATTCGTAATCCGAAGGGTCCAGGCGGGCGATTACATCACCGGCGCTTACGTTGTCTCCAGTCCGCACAGACAGTGTCTTGAGGGTGCCCGAGACTCTGAAGCTGAACGTTACTTCGGCCGTGGAGTGTAGCCTGCCCGAGAAACTTTGTTGCACTTCGCCTGTCACGCTCTGAATCGTAAGGGTCTTTACAGACCGTGGTTCAACGGTAAGATCGGGCGCAGACTCCTGACATCCCGAGGCCAGCAGCAACATACTGATCATCAGCAGATGACAAATCGAATACAGTGGCCTGGTTGAAGTCATGGGCTGCCCTCTTATTGCTGACCTTGATTGAGAATGAATTCGCTGAGCGAATTGCTGAGCGATTCGCGTTCGTCGCTTGCCAGGAAGAAATCGAACCCACCCACCGCACGTTGAAAATTCATCAGATCAATCAGAAACGCATACGACGCATTCATTGCTGATTCTCTGGCGGAAATCAGAGTTTCCTGAGCATCCAATAGCTCGGTGATCGCCACCTGGCCTTGTGAATAAGAGGATGCCACTAGATCATAGTTCTGCTGCGAGGCACGTTCCGCGCGTTTAGCCAGCTCTATCGACATAAAGGAAGCGTGAACTTCCTCGGCTTGCGAGCGTATCTCTTGCTCAATAAGCATTTGCATATTGCGTATTGTCGCCTGCGTTTCAAACACCTCAAACTGACTCTGCGACTTGCGAGCAGAACGCGCGCCACCTTCAAACAGTGGCAACGAAAACACCAGTTCTACTGTCCAATCTTCATCGTCAATAAATACACCGCCGTCGCGCGTTTCATCGAGGTTATTAGTGTATTGCGACACCAAGTCCACTTCCGGTAACCAATAGGCACGACGGTCGCTTTTCAGTTGGCGCTCACTCGCTGCAAGTTGCGATCGCAGGCGCTTCAGTTCCGGTGACCGGGACAGTCCTTGCTCTACAAAAAATGTGGTCAATGCATCCAGCGAGTATCTGTTCTCTATCAAGTCGCTGACGCGTTGGTCACTAATGAGCAGCGCTGGATTGGTGATAGACTCAACGGTGGTATTGAAATTGTCGGTAATTGGTCGATTCAAAACACGATTAACCTGTTGCTTACGCTGGCGTAGCTGCGAATCGGCATCTAGCAGCGACTGTTGGGTGAGCGCCAATTCACTTTCCCAACGCAACAAGTCCGAGCGGTCACTGGACCCTACATCCACCCGAGTCTTAGCAAGACGATAGTTCTCGCGAGTGATGCTCAAATTGTAGCGCTCCTGCTGAAGCGTTGTTTGTGCTCTCAGCACGTCAAGATAGGCCGTCGCCGCTGTTTGAGTGATGTCCAGTTCAGTCTCGCGATACAGCTCCGCTTCCGACAGCGCGTTGTACTTTTGAATGTCTAATGAGGCCCACAGTGACTCGTTGTATACGGATTGTGTCAGAGTAATGCTGCTGTCAGTGCTGTCCTTGGCAAAGGTTCCACTGCGGGTACTGGCTGTTTCCTTGCGCTTAATATACGAAGCTCCCAGATCAATTCTGGGTAAAAGACCGGACCGCACTTCGCTTGTGCGCGAATTCTCCCGCGAGACACGATGCTTTTGGGCCAGCAACTCAAGGTTTTCGTCCACGGCTAAGCGAACAACGGATTCCAAACTATAGGCTACATTTGTCGTATCTTGGTCTTCGTTGATCAGCAATGCTTCCGTCATCACCTCAAAACTGGGCGCCACACGAATTTGCCGCGACGTGGCCATATTTACGATCAAGCCACTTTCGGCCTCAAAATACACAGGCAATTCGCCGGCACGTGCACCCAGTTCGATTTCCTGTAAGCGAATTGCTGTCAGCCTTGCCGTACGGCTCCAATCGGTGTCTGGCAAATTGGTCGCCAGTGCGCCCAGCCGAACGTATTGCTCGCCGCTGAGTGAATAACTGGGTAAGCGACGCTGATTAATCTCCCTGATCAAAGCGCTGATTTGCGCCGATGATTTGCGACTAAAGCCTCCTAGAAAAACCGCATCCAGCTGGTCAGGCAAATCATCCATCACTTGACTGGTGGATGTGAACGGCACAACAAGCAGCGTGACACCTGCTCTTTGGGCCTGTTGCTCAAGCTCTGTTCGCGCCGCAGCCGGCAGTTGACTCTCCATAATTGGGTCGACAACCAAAGCTGCCGACCGGAAAGGCGCTATTCGAGAAAACGCCGCGAGTTCAGTCTCGAAATCGAAATATTGGCTTGCGTAGTAGAGGTTCTCAACCCCGCTGGCGCCTTCTTGCTCCGGGTATGCCGAGAGACGTGCATTCAAAACAATGGGTACGATGGTGGGCTTTCCATACACCGCTTTTCGACCAGCGACCTGATTAGCCGCTATGTCCAGAATCAGCACATAGTCAATTCGACTGTCTTCGTAAGCGGCGTCCATACTGGCGTGAATTTGCGCAATGCTTGAATCATCCTCGACCGGAAACGAATAGAATACCGGTTCATGTTCACCATCGAATAACGCCTTGATTTCCTGGCGAAACAGGCGGCTTACCTGCGAATCGATTTCTGCCCGGTTGTCCGTTGCGCGTTCGAGAACGGCAATTCCCAATTCACGCGCTGCCGCCATATTCGCCATGAGGCACAATAGCAACGCTAATATCAATCTAACGCTTATGATTTTCCATTTAATCAGGCTGCGTTCTAAGCACCAAGCTTGCATTTTTTCAACAAAGACAGTAAAAGTTTCAACGTGATTATTGTCAAACCGTCGGAACATTGTCAAACCGACGCAGCCCCTTGTAAATGAGCGTTTTTGCGATAGACAGTGTGCGTAAAATAGATAGTTGCTAATCGTAGATTGGGTATCGTATGGACAATTGGGACGAAATACGGATTGCATATGCCGTTGCGAAACTGGGGACCGTATCAGCCGCCGCCGACGCGTTAAATGTGCATCGAGCCACCGTCATAAGGAACATTAACGCTCTGGAGAAAGCCCTTCGCGCCAAGGTATTTATTCGCCACGCAAATGGCTATTCAATGACCGAAGCGGGAAAGGATCTACTGACGGTAGCGGCCATCACCGACGAGCAGTTCCAGAATCTGTTTCAACGAATAAAAGGGGTGCACAGTGTCATTGAGGGTGACTTACGTATTACCTTATTGCAACCCTTCACATATCTGCTATTCCCCGCAATCGAGCGCTTCCAGAGCAGCTATCCACAGGTAAAGGTAAGAGTCATTGAAACAGTGAATCGACTCAAGCTTCATTACGGCGAAGCCCATATTGCCATTCGCACGGGCAAACGCCCAGAAAGCGACGACAATTTTGTATCCTTGTTCAAACGCTGCTCGTTCGGTATGTTTGCGAGCCCTGACTACATCAAAAAACACGGCAAGACAATTGACCTGGAAGCGGAAAACCTAACTCATTCTTTCGTTTGTCGTGATGATGAGCCTCAGACCAGCTTCGAGCGCTGGGCTGAGAAACACATCCCAAATAAGAATATGACGCTGTGTTTTGGCAAAGTGGGCACAGGCCAGGAAGCCATCAATGCTGGTTTGGGTATTGGATTTCTACCCAAAGACCTAGTGGACAAGCGCTACCCATCATTAATTGAGGTGTATCCGCCAAACCCTGAATGGACTGTGGATAACTGGATTGTCACCCACAAAGATGTTCACCATACAGAGAAAGTCCAGGCTTTTCTGAAAGTGCTTGACCTGAATTCTGAATAATGAAATTCTCAATTAAATCCAGCATCCGAAATCGATGAAAACAGAAGGCAAAGATGTGTTCGAAGTTCGCATTCACCACACTAAAGAACGCCATTCCTCCTAAGCGCTTGCAAATCAATTTCATTCTTATTTAATAACCTCGCCAACACCTCTTCCGTGTCCTGCCCCAAGGTCGGTGGCGCCTTCCCGTATTCTATCGTCGTCTCGGAATACTTAATAGGATTTGCCACACCGGTAACAGGCCCGTGTTCTGGATGATTCGTTTCTATCTTCATGCCGCGGTGCAGCACCTGGGGGTCTTCAAACACCTGGCTTATGTTTTGGATGGGGCCACAAGGTACATCTATGCGGCGGAAGGCGTCTGTCCACTCCCGGCTGGTGCGTGTGCGCATAACATCACTGATGCAATCGCAAAGTTCGATACGGTGGGCAACGCGTTGAGGGTTGGTGCTGAATTTGTCGTCTTGCGCTAATTTCCCCAGGCCCGCCTCCTTACAAAACCGCTGAAACTGGCTGTCATTGCCGATAGCGAGGATCAGCTGGCCATCTGACGTGCTGAATGGTTGATACGGTGTTAAGTTGGGATGATATGCGCCGGTGCGTGTGGGTGTGTTGCCACTGGTGAAATAGTTTTGAGCCTGGTTTGCCAGCCAGCTGACCTGCACATCCAGTAGGGCCATATCGATGTATTGTCCTTGTCCAGTCTGATCTCTATGCCGAATGGCGGCGAGTATGGCGATGGTGGAGTACATGCCGGTGGTGAGATCTGAAACCGCCAGACCAACTCGCTGTGGGCCGGCCCCCGGTTCTCCATCGGCCTCGCCAGTTACGCTCATCAGGCCACCGCGCGCCTGAATTAAATAGTCATACCCAGCTTCTTCAGCCATCGGCCCGGTTTGACCAAATCCAGTGATCGAACAATAGATCAATCTTGGGTTGATTGCTTTCAGGTCCGCGTAGCTCAACCCTTTTTTGGCCAATCCGCCGGTTTTGAAATTTTCTACCAATACATCACATTGTGCGGCCAACTCTCTGATCAGCTCTTGGCCCTCGACTTTGCCAATATCAATGGTGACCGAATGTTTGCCGCGATTTGCGCCCAGGTAATAGGCCGCCTCAGCTGTTTCTTCACCTTTTGCGTTCTTTAACCAGGGCGGCCCCCAGTAACGGGTGTCGTCGCCGGCACCGGGGCGTTCTATTTTAATGATTTCTGCTCCGAGATCGGCCAGGGTCTGCGTACACCAGGGACCTGCAAGTACACGACTCAGGTCCAGTACGCGAATTCCTGCCAATGGACCTGCCATAATTTCCTCGGGTTACAGATAACTAGGTAGTAGCCGAGATTCTAGCGTATCTCTTCGCGAGTTGTTCGATTTGCATATCCGTTGGCAAAAAGCGTGTTTTACCTAGAAAACATTTCCCAATATTTGCTTAGGTCCTTGAATACGGTTTTCTTTTCTTCCGTCGTATAGGAAGCGGCAATAGCTAACGCTGAGTAAGCCAATTTAAGCTGATGTGGTTCATTCACCTTTCGTTCCCAGAACGATTCGTCTTCCGGGTTCAATACGGCCGACGCCGAAAAAGTGTGTAACGCAGGATGCTCGCGAGCGCTTAAGAACATATGCTGCGCCAGCACATCCAAGCCAGAATTTGCTAATTTGGAATAGCCGAGGTTGTCCAGTTCCAGCAATGCATGAGCGTAGGTCACGCAGTGAAGTAAATTACCTGCAAGGAAATAAAATGTATCGTCAATGGACTGGTCTGGATACACGCGTGTATGCACGCTTAACGAGTAATTCGCCGCTTCCCTGGTTGAGTTAAACGTCTTGGCGCCGGAGTAATCAACACTGGACGATCGATAGTTCTCTATACCTAAGTGGCGGTTAGGTACGTCAATCAGACAATCTTCCAGCAGCTGCACCAGTCCTCTGGATACTGATTGAGTAAAAAGAGCGGGCTCCAATAATGCTGCCTTTAACGCCAGAGTGCCAAATATCACCCCGTGCCCAGTCGTAGAATGGGTCAAGGTGCATTGCTGAAGCGCCTGCAGTAAATCGTCTTTTTCGACGCGCGCATCATTTTCTGCAGCTGGAACGTAGAGCTCTGGGTCGCTGTTAATCATTCTGTCCAGGCTGCTAGCGATGGCTCGTTGAGTACTCGCGGAGAGTGTGCTGCTTTGCAGCATGAATGCCCCAGACAGCACTGCTGCGCCAGCGTGCGCAAAAAACCAGGGGTAGTTGTATTTCAGCTTTGTGTTTGCAAGGGCTGTGATTCCGGCTTCAAGGTAGTTGTGCATAGTAAGCTTTCCGAATTGCCACGAGAGTACAGAGTACTCATTCTCGTCGAATACAGACCACTATAAGACCTCAACTATACTTGAGGTCAAGGCCGTTGAGATTTCGCCATTGTACTCGCCTACGCTAGTTACTGCAGGTAGTGCATTTGAACCGTCACAGTATCGCTGTTCACAAGTGCTTCACGAAAACTCGGCTCATCATAGGCATCCTTGGCATTAGAAGTACCATAGCCCTCCAGGGGCCATTCGCCTTTCATATTAAACTCATAGTCGCTGTTTTCGTCGTGGTGAAGAACGACTGCATGCGGCCCTGTAGGTAGATCAGTGAAGTTGACCACGGTTTTCCCTCCGGAGGCTTTTAATTCCTCAAAACCAGCCGCGCCGTTATAGTCAAAGTTCATAAAGGCATTCGCGGTATTGAAAATCATAACGATGAGTTTTCCTTTGTCATTCCTAACGCCCTCAATCTGAACCGAGAGCTGCGTATTATTGGCGGAAATCACGGGTGTGGAATAGGCCAAGCCGGATGCAAGCCAGGCGCCCAGTACACACAGACCCAGGCTGAGGGTGATGCCTGTTGCGGCACTTCTAATAGGTTTCATATTTCGCTCCTAAGATGTTGCAGTCTCTCGTGGTGCACTCCACTCGGGGGGTGCGATGACGGTCTTCAACTTATTTTGCCACCCATCCGCCTTAGCAACTTTCCGGCCAAGTCGCACAAAGCCGTGAAAGAAAGCCTGAAACGGATTGATGGAATTCAGTGGTGTTACCAAGCCAAATTTTACTGGTGCCACTTCGCGGGCAAAGGTCCCAAACATGCGATCCCAAATTATAAATATGCCGCCATAGTTGGCGTCCAGATACTCCTCGTTAGAACCATGATGCACACGGTGATGTGAGGGGGTATTCATAACGGCCTCGACAGGGCGTGGAAACTTCTTGATCACTTCTGTGTGCAGCGCGGTTTGATACAGCTGCACAAAAACCTCGGCAAAAAAAACTACGAAGGGATTGAAGCCTAATAACACCAGCGGCAAGTGAAAGAATATCGGCCAGAAGCCGTCCATTGGGCCAAACCGGTAAGCCACTGAAATATTAAAGTGCGGCGAGGAATGATGTGCAGAATGCGTAGCCCAGGCCATACCCACTCGATGAGTAAATCGATGCTCCCAGTAGTAGGCAAGATCAGCCAGTACCACGCACACGGCGATGGTTGCCCAATTGCTGTCAATATCAAATAGCGCAAATTGAGCGGTATAAGCGTACGCACTGAGATAAAACGCACCCAGTAACAGGTAGGCAATCCCCAAGGACATCAGCAGAGTGGCGAAGTTGGTCAGCGAGTCGCCGACAAGATTCGTGCTGAGTTTCTTGCGGAAGGCATAAAGCACTAGCTCAATGGCAAGAAAGCCAAGCGAGATCGAGAAGAACCATTCACCCAGGAAGGTCTCCCATCCATAGATGGTGTCGTCAGAAAGGGATTCTAGGAGTTCGTTCATATTCTTTGATTGTCAGGTTTGATAATCTACAATAACTGGTGTATTATAAATTGTCAAATATGATAATTAATGGAAGATCGATGGCAAGACCCAAGGTAACCGAGCAGCGGGCTGCCGAGATCCTGGATGCGTTCGAGGCCAGTGTTGCAAAATACGGCGTAGAAGGCGCTACGCTTGAGCGTGTTGCCGAACATGCCGGACTGGCACGGGCATTGATCAGGCATCACATAGGGAACCGGGATGCGCTTTTAGACGCGCTGGTCGAGAGAGTGGTTCAGAGAGGGTCGCGGATGGCTGAGACCTTTGCCAGCAACTTGCCAACAGACAATCGTATGCACGCATTACTGGATGGCTTGTTCGATTCGAAATTCAGTGAAGCATCCGAAATGCGAGTCATCAGTGCCTTGCTTATTGCGATGAATCAGCGTCCTCAACTTGCTACGATTTTGCGCGATTGGACCATTGAATTTATTGGCTGGTTGCGCGATGAATTAGCGCAAGCATTTCCTAAGGCTTCGCCGCAAACTGTCAGCGCCGTAGCATCCGGCATAGCAACGCTTTATTTCACAATTGATTCAATCGCTGCCATGGGTGATATGGAAGATTATCGACGGGAATGTGGAGAGGCAGCACAGCTGCTACTCGAGTCGCTGACGAAATAGGCGTTGTATGCCGCTACTTTGCCAGCTGCAATGATTTGGCGCTACCTATGCTTCAATAAGGAACCCATCAGTCATCTCAACTGACACATCCCAAAGCGCTTTCGCCATCGCTTCATCAAAGAAATGATTCGGCCCCTCAATGGTGACAGGGTTGCAGTCTTCAAAATAAGCACCATTGACACCATTCATTTTTGGATTGGTTGCAACATACACTTGGGTCGCCGCTCCCTGCGCCGGTGTTTTGGCAATAACGCCGCCAAGCATGTTGAATGCACCGCGTATTAACGAAGGTGCATTACGGGCAATATTGGTTTTGACCAAACCGGGATGAATCACATTAGACGTTGTTGTACTTCCCGCGAAATTTTTAGACAGCTGCAAAGAAAACAGTGCATTAGCGAGCTTAGAGCGGCCATAGGCAAAATTGGCGTCGTAGTGCTCCCGTGCGGCGTCGCCACTTAAATGCGCGAAATCAAAGCCATCAGGAGCCGTGCGATAGCCGGATCGGCTGCCTACATGAACCACTCTGCCATTCGGGCCTGCATTTAAAGCGGCAAGTAAATTATTGACCAACACAAAATGGCCAAGATGGTTAATCACAAACGTCTTCTCTACGCCGTTGATTAACTCAAAGTCGACAAAGTTTACGCCGGCATTGCAGATGAGCATATCCAGAGGTTTGTCCATCTGAGCCAGCGCGTTCTCTGCGGCCGCGGCACAATCAACAGCGGATTGAAAATCTGAGAGCTCAAGCGCTAGAGGTGTGGTATTGCCTTGCACTTGGGCGCAGGCTGCTTGTGCCTTTTCCAGAGTACGGCCCGTGCCAAAGACATGCACACCGCGCAAGGCAAGAACACGCATGGTTTCAAAGCCAATGCCGGAATTGCAGCCGGTCACGAGGGCAGTTTTGCCACTCAGATCTAAGCCTTCCGTTACTTCCAGAGCGGTTGACTCAGAGCCAAATTCACTGACCGGAAGAGACGTATCGACGGATACAACATGATCATTGCTGCACCCGCTCACAAGAGGCAGGGCAGCCGTTCCGGCGGTTAACTTGATAAATTGCCTTCGTTGCATGTGCTTGCCTCATGCGCTGCGTTCACTGGATTATGACGCGGTTTTTGATAAAACCAAAGTACTGTGACGTGTTTATCGCTTGCGGACTTTGGTCGGATTGTTCTATAAAGCAACCATGAACAGACATCCTTTGCGCACAATTACAACCGATGAAATAAACAGCTATCAAACGGATGGCGTGGTGTGCTTGCCCGCACTGTTTGACCAAGGCTGGATTGAGTTGCTTGATCAAGGCTTAACAGAAAACTGCAATGAACCAACCCAAAGGGCACGCGTTTGGGACAGAGACGCTGAAGATCGCACCATGTTCTGGGACAGCCAGGCCTGGCTTCGGATTGAAGAATACAAACAGTTTGTCTTTGACTCGCCGGCCGCCTTTGTGGCCGGGCAGTTGATGAAGTCCTCTACCATTAATTTCTTTTTTGACGCCGTGTTCGTGCGCTCTCACGGCAGCCAATTCGCGACTCCCTGGCATCAGGATGAGCCTTATTGGTCGGTTGATGGCTATGACACCTGTACACTCTGGATGCCGCTTGTTCCGGTCAACAAGAAAAGTGCTCTCGCGTTTGTGCCAGGGTCGCACCGGCTTGATTCTGCTTTTTACCAATACAATTTCGGTGACCTGAACCCGGATGGTAAAACCAATGTTGATCAGTCCGACTTCGCTGGCCTGGCAGACACCGAGCTACCTGATATTGCCGCAGACCCGGATGCTTTCGGTGTTGTTAGCTGGAACATGAAACCCGGAGACTGCGTTGCGTTCAATGGCAGAACCTTGCACGGTGGCTCGGGTCAACTGGACGACAGCAGTGATCTGCGCGTGTTTACCAGCAAATGGCTGGGTGATGATGTGCGCGTCAAGTTTCGCGACTGTGGGATGGACCCGGATCACAGCGCCATCATGACTGAGTACGGCCTGAAACCGGGTGATAAACCCGGCACAGATCTTTACCCACAAATTTGGTCACAACAGGCTTAGTGCGTACCTCATCCAACGTCAACGCTTACAGATAGGATGACCGCGAAACAATACGATTTTATTGTTATTGGCGCCGGCATCGCCGGTGTGTCAGTTGCTGCAGAGTTGGCTGCATTCGGTAAAGTGTGTGTTTTGGAAATGGAGAGTCAACCTGGCTACCACGCAACTGGGCGCTCAGCGGCGTTTTTTGCTGCGTCTTATGGCAATCCGGTAGTTCGTGGTGTAACGGCTACGGCGTGCAATCAGCGCCTGGCTTCGCTCAGTTAAGTCGCCATTTAATAACGGGCTCTACTCCTGATGCAGGGTTTGAGGCTGTGGCGAACTATACAAATGATGTATCTCCTAATCGTTTAATTGAATAGGGAATAAATATTTTAAACGCTCAACAATCGGTGACAAGTACTACAAAATTTGCCATTGTTGGTCCCCAACAAATTAGAGAGATCTTAACCATGGACAACGAAGCACCTGATCAAGCCAGCGGGCCTTGCGCCGGCTTTCGTGTACTGGAGTTCGGCACCATGGTTTCCGGCCCGTTGGCCGGGCAGAACTTAGGCGATTTGGGTGCTGACGTTATCAAAATAGAAACCATGATGGGCGATACCGCCCGTTGGACAGGCCAACCTGTACGCGAAGGTCTCAATGGTTTCTTTGCTCAATTTAATCGCAACAAGCGCGCCATTAGTGTGGATCTGAAGTCAGAGCCCGGTCTCACCGTAGTGCGCGCGCTTGCTCAAACAGCAGATGTGATTATCGTAAACTACCGCCCAGGTGTAATGGACCGCCTTGGTTTGGGCTACGACGCGTTGAGCAAAAACAACCCTGGCTTGGTATATACCTGTGTGTCTGGCTACGGCCCCGACGGCCCCTACGCAGACCGCCCCGTGTACGACCTGGTTACCCAAGGTATGTCAGGTATTGCGCATATGCAGGGCACAGACGGAAAGCCGAGACTTATACAAAGTGTTATGGCAGACAAAAGCGCGGCGATGGCGGCTGCATCCGCAGTTCTAGCCGCGCTGCTTGCGCGTGAACGTAATGGAGGTGAAGGCCAATTGATTCATGTGCCTATGCTCAACGCCTTTGCCCAACTTACGCTGCCTGACGCCATGACCAACGAAGCGTTCCAGCCTAAAGTCGGTGAATCTCCACCTATCCCGCCTATATTTCATGTGTGGAGCTGCGCCGATGGTTTTCTAGTTGGTATGCCCATAGAAGACAAACAATTCGCTAATTTATGCAAGGCATTGGGTAGAGACGATCTGGCCGAAGACGAGCGCTTTAAAGCAATAGCCAATCGACTGACTCACACCGACACAATGATAGAGCTGATCGACGAAGAGCTGGGCAAATGGAAATGGCGCGATGCCCTAGAACAATTGAATAAACATGATGTGCCTTTCGCGCCAGTGTACGACCTGGAAGATTTTATGGAAGATCCTCAGGTAAAACACAATAAGGCCATATTTGATGCGGAAGATCCCAAGGGTGGAACAGCGCGCTACGTGCGCCATCCTGGCGTATTTGAAAAGACGCCCACATCATTGCGCCGTCATCCACCGCGCTATGGCGAGCACACCGATGAAATACTGTCGGAAGCAGGGTTTGCGCCAGAGCAGATTGCCCAATGGCGAACGGCCAAGGCTATAGGCTAACTTAACGGCCACCTATTCACCGTATCGAGAGCTTGTTCTTGGAGTAAAGGGTATGAGCTATCTAGAAACACTTATGCGCTACAAGCAATGGGCTAACGACTTATTGTTTTCCGCGGCGAAAGAGCTTACAGAAGCAGAATTAACAGCTCAGCGTTCAATTGTGTTCGGCAGTATCTTACGAACACTAAATCACACCTTTGCTATGGATTTAGTGTGGCAGGCGAATTTGCTGGGCCGGCCCCATTCTTTCTCAACGCGAAACCCTGATGAATGTCCAAGTTTGGAGCAGCTTCTAATTGATCAGAACGAGTTAGACGAATGGTTTATTAGTTATGCCGAAGCGCTAACGAGCGAGAACGAAGACCACATAGTTGGTTTTACTTTTGTAGGCAGTGGTCCGGGCGCCATGACGCGCAGAGACATACTATTGCATGTGGTAAATCACGGGACATACCATCGCGGTAATGTGACGGGCATTATGTACGACTGTTCAGTGGAGCCGCCAACCACCGATTATTCCGTGTTTTTAAAGCAAAGCGCTTCAAGTGGTCTGTCAGTCTGATTGAGCGCCAATCTGATGACACAATTCGATCATTCATTGGGCCTGAGCGTTCGTTAATCCAGTTGCACAGAATGCTTTTTATGCCGCATTCATGCTCTTTGACGCGAGCGCGCGCCCCTTTTTCTTCAGTGCAACGCTTTTTTTCCGATCGTTTCCCGTCACGCGCTCAAAGCCAATCAACCGTTTCAATTCCAACTTTTTCAGCAACGGCGTCATTGTGGCTATGCTCAGAGAGGTTCTCTCAGCGAGTTTTGTAATTGAGATTCCATCGTCTTCCCAAAGCGCCATCATCACTACAAACTGGGGTATGTACGAGCTGGCTGCTCAAGTATCGGTTGATAAATGGCGGTTACACGATTCGACGCGGCGCAGAGCGCGAATCAAAGACAAGCTGTTGCTGATCGCAGTAATGGAAAAACGAGGCGAGTTTGGTGGGTCATCCGCTTCTCCTATTGCAACAGGGGACTGGTATTTTGCAGCGCACAAGCCAAACAGTGAAATTGCGCTCAAGAACCCGGAGGAGCGTAGAGCCTGTCATTCGCCTTTGACGGCGACAGACTTCGTATTTTCGACTGAACATTTGCTTATTACCCAATAGCGCTTTGCAGACTCGGTGAGAGAATTAGGTCATGATTGACCTTAAGTTTTACAATTCACAACACGTGACTGAAAGGCGTACAGACTATGGAATTAAGATCAGTTTATTGGGTGGCAGTGCTAGTGGCGCTAACATCCACAGTGTTAGCAGATAGTACGCAAGAGATAGACCGTCAAATTTGGCGTCCTTTCGCCGACTCTTTTGCAAAGTTAGATTCCGAGGCATTCAACAAGCTTCACACCGCAGACTCTCTCAGAGGAGGCCCCTGGGGACTGCAAATCGGAAGCGATTACTTCAAAAGTAACGCTGAGCATTGGCGGAGTATTGCTGAAAAAGGAGGCGCGCAGTCCATAGAGTTTTCCTTCGAGCAAAGACTGCAAGAGGCGCAAACTGCCTACGAAGTGGGTTATTACCGAGTAACATCCACCGACAGCAGCGGCACGGCCATCTACTACGGGCAGTTTCATGTCGTTTTAAAAAAGGTTGACGACCTCTGGAAAATAGCTCAAGACTGGGATGCGGAAGAAGTAATGGGCCGGAAAGTTTCCGCGGAAGACTTTGAGAAATATCGGCAGAAGCGGGAATAGAGTTCAAGCGACGCTCAATACCAAAAGCAGCGCACCAACATCTATTGTCCGAGTGCTTACTATCAACCCGCAGCCTACAAGGGTAAATACAATCAACTTCTAAGCCCCTCGATAAATTGTCGAATCGAAGACTCCTGAATATCTGTGGAAGTTCTGGGCTTGCGGTGCAAAGAAATTAGCGCTGCTTCCGCTAGCAGGGCATTTATCAGCATCGCGGTGACTTCAATTGATGGCACCTTAATTTCGCCCGCTGAACACGCTCTCTCAATCGCTTCTCGCATCGGCGCTAGACTGGATTCGGCTTCAATGGCTCGTGCTTTTCGCCAACCTAACACCTGAGGCCCTTGTTCAATCAAAATTGTCGCAAACTCCGGTTTGCGCACCAACCGCAGCCAGGCGTTGCACGCGGTAATCAGGTCTTCCAGGGGTGAGTTGCTGTCGCTACCTGCGCGAAGTGCGTGAGCAATAGCCGCTTCGACAATCGCAACATATACGGCCTCAAACACATCGCGCTTGCTTGGAAAGTGATGATACAAAGCGCCTCGGGACACCCCTGCGCCCTCAAGAATAGTGTCTGTGTGGGTTTCTTCGTACCCATCCCTGGCAAAGCATTCACGCGCAGCCGCGATGATGCGCGCGCGCGTGGTCTCACTGCGTTGTTTATTGGTTGCCATGCATTTACAGACATAGAGTCGGTTTGTTACTATACTCGATAAATACCGACACAGTGTCGGTATGTTGCAAATGCTCAGGAGAATACAATGCCTAGTCACCCCAGAACTTTCGATCATATGTTAGCGGCATGGAATGAAGCGGATTCTGCTCTCGTCAGGTCGCATCTTGAAAAAGCACTGGCGCCGAACGTTCGTTTTGTCGATCCAACTATTGATGTCACCGGCATTGATGCGTTTGAAGCAAATGTTCACGACGTTCACGCGAACCACCCGGGGAATGTCTATTCCAGAACCAGCGAAGTTGACTCGCAACATGGGTTTCATCGCTACTACTGGGCCATACACAACAAAGACGGAGAGCTCGTGTTACCCGGTTTTGATGTGGTGGAGACCGACGACCATGAGCTCGTCACTTGCGTGATAGGGTTCTTTGGCGATTTAGCGAGAGCTTCGAGTTAGCTCGTTACGAATCTGCCCACTCCTGTTCGCTGACGATTGTTGGGGATGTTTTTATTCGCCACCATAGGTAAATACAACGAGAACCACTTCACATATTTGTTTTAAAAATAGACAAATCAATCCTTAAAAGCAGAGCCTATCGGGTATTTCTGATTAACTAAGTGTTCTGGAATCAAAAATGTCTATGCAAAGGATTTGCAATGAAGTTCTTCGAACGACTTCCGCTCGTCAAAAAACTGCTTCTGATTGCCCTGGTACCCTTGATCAGCCTCGTTTGGTTTGCTCAGGATGAGCTTAGAAGCGCGTACGCTGCCAAGGCCGAAAACCAAAAAACACTGGCATTGGCTAATTTGTCGATTGCCGCCAGCGCATTAGCGCATGAACTTCAGAAAGAACGAGGCATGTCTGCAGGTTTTTTAGGCAGCAAGGGCAGCAAATTTCGAAATGAATTGATCAATCAACATAAGGTCGCTGAGGCGAAGGTAGAGGAATTGAACAGTTTCCTCTCGCGATCGGGCATTGATCAGACTTTTCCAGCATTGGCTATCCAGCTCAAGAACCTCCGGAGCGATTTAAAGGGTTTGCAATCACTTCGTCAGGGCGTACTTTCTCAAGCTCTGCAGACATCTAGCGCCCTGGGCAGCTACACCAAAATAATAGCCAAACTGCTTGATACAGCCACTATCCTTCCTCGAATCAGCTCTATTGGTGAAGCCAGTAATCGCGGCTCAGCGTACATTGCCTTCCTGCAATCTAAAGAACGTGCGGGCATAGAAAGAGCAGTAATGGCGAATACATTTGCTGCTGATGCATTTGCCCCCGGGTTTCTTGAAAAGTTCCAGTCGCTCATTGTCGTACAGGATACTTACATGAATATGTTTAGGGCATTGTCCTCGCCCAGTGACCTTGAGCTAGTTGACCAAACCCTTCAAGGTTCAGCCGTAGAAGAAACAAAAAGGATGCGACGCGTTGCGCTGGAAAAAGCCAGTCAAGGTGAATTCGGCATAGATTCCTTGTATTGGTTTAAGAAGCAAACAGAGAAGATTAATTTGCTCAAAAACGTGGAGGACAAGTTATCAGAGCGACTGAGAGCATTGGCGGTCGATGGTCTAGAGTCAGCAAGCAGTACAGTATTCCTTACGTGGATATTATGCGCAGTAACCATATTTCTCGTGTTGAGTATCACGTACGTAGTATCTCGTGTGTTGCTTCGTCAACTTGGGGTTGACCCGGCTAGATTACAAGAAGTCGTGAACTCAATTGCGGCCGATGATTTAAGTATGGATTTGGATCTTGGTCGCCCAGCGACCGGAATATTTGCAGACGCACAAATCATGCAGCGCAATTTACGCCAACGCCAAAACGATGATCACCAAATAATGGCGGAAACAGGTAGAGTCAGACAGGCGTTGGACAATGTAAATGGCAACGTTTTAATCGTGGACTCAGCACTAATGGTTGTGTACGCGAATGACGCCATCAGGCAGTTACTAGTTGGGCTAAGTCAGACACTGCGACAAAGTAATCCTGGGTTCGACGGAAGTGCACTAATTGGGTTGCCAGTCACTTCACTTTTTGATTCTCAGGATCTTTCCGCGTTAAGCCTAGACACATTGAAACTTGCAACAAGCTTAGAGAAAACGTTTGGCAATCACACGATCGAAATTACTGCCAACCCGGTCTTCGGAGACAATGGCGAAAGATTGGGTGCGGTTATGGAATGGGTGGACAAAACCGACGCACTTGCGATTGAGGCTCAGGTAACGCAAGTTGTGGATCAGGCTTTGACAGGACAGCTTAGCGCAAGAATTGACACCCAAGACAAAGTTGGTTTTTACGCCACGCTTAGCAACGGCGTCAATCAGCTCATGGATGTATCCGAATCCGTTATTGGTGATGCCAAGCGAGTTATTTCAGCTATGGCAGCCGGTGAACTCGATCAGCGAATTACCAAAAGTTACGAAGGCGACTACCAAAGCCTTAGAGATGACGTGAACTTAACGGTAGAAAAGCTGAATGAGGTAGTTACTTCGATTCATCACTCTTCTGAATCCGTCAAAACTGGGGCGAATGAAATCGCAATTGGCAATACGGATCTGAGCCAGCGCACAGAAGAACAGGCCAGTAGCTTAAGCAAAACGGCGTCTAGTATGGCAACAGTCACTGAGATTGTTACCGCCAACGCCGACAATGCCGTTGTTGCCGATAGAATCTCAACGGAGGCCAGCGCTCAGGCTCAACAAGGCGGCCAGGTTGTATACCAGGCCGTTCAGGCCATGGATGAAATCAATGAGGCCAGTAAAAAGATTTTCGACATCATTACAGTCATCGATGAAATCGCATTTCAAACCAACCTTCTGGCGCTAAATGCCTCTGTGGAAGCTGCTCGTGCGGGTGAGCAAGGCAGAGGTTTCGCGGTTGTGGCCAGCGAAGTCCGGAATCTAGCTGGACGCAGCGCTTCAGCGGCACGTGAAATCAAGCATTTGATCGAAGACAGCGGTCGTAAAGTCGAGGAGGGCTCTCGCTTGGTCAATCAGTCAGGAGACACGCTCAATCAGATTGTTGTTAGCGTTGATAAAGTCAGCGGCATTATTAGTGATATCGCAAGCTCCAGCCAGGAGCAATCAGAAGGTATCGGTGAAATACGAACGTCGATTGATCAAATGGAAGAGATCACCCAGCAAAACGCTGCGTTGGTAGAGCAAGCAACCGCTGCGAGTGAATCGTTGGGCAAGCAAGCAGATGATTTGGCAGAAATGGTTCGCTTCTTTTCAACCGACGAGCGTGACACGAAAACCGGTCTTGCGTCCGCTTCGGCGGGGTTTGAGGCCGCAAGCAACGATTCAAACATCAGCCAGGCCAGTGGATGGTAATACGCGCAGGCTTATGTTGCGCGTACTCAACTGGGAAAGAAGGGGAACGTTCTATGTTTAAGACCTATGTGCTCGCCGAGAAGCAGGCGTACTGTACTCTCGCCGTTTTACTAATGATTGTTTTGTGCTCACCTAAAGCAATGGCCAATTCGGCGATTGGATTGGACTCAGAGCACGGCAAACTATGGTTAGATGGCCGATTGAGAGCCGAACAAGTCGATGAAGAAAATGCGTTGCAAACCGCAGAAGCGCTGATTCTGCGCACACGCCTTGGCTACAGCACTCCAGAAAAGTACGACTGGAAAATGCTTATTGAAGCTGAAAACAGTTATGCGCTACAAGATGACTACAACAGTACGACCAATGGGCGCACAGACCACAGTGTTATTGCCGATCCTGAAGATACAGAGATCAACAGAGCGCTTCTGAGCTACCGTGGCTTCCGTGACACTACGTTGACTTTGGGCAGACAGCGCATAGTGTTCGACAATGCACGCTTTATAGGCAACGTGGGGTGGCGAAACAACGAGCAAACATTTGATGCCGGTCTGGTGGAATACAAGCCGGTAGAACGCCTGTCAATGAAACTGGGGTACATCGGCAAAGTGCGCCGTATTTTTGGGCCTGACAGCTCAAAAGGAACTTTCGACATGAGTTCACCGATCGTTAACCTAAGCTATCAAAACCGGGAAAAATCATGGAAGCTGTCAAGCTATGGTTACTTTCTCGATTTTCAGGACAACCCAGCGAATTCTCAGAAAACTCTGGGTCTTAGTCTCTCGGGTAAATTAAACGTGAGTTCGATTAAGCCTGCTTACCATTTGGAGTACGCGAGGCAAAGCGCTTACAAAGGTTCCTCAATCAGCTCAGCTCTTAGTTATCTGCATACCAAATTAACTGCTGATATCAATCGTGTAAAGCTCACGCTGGGTTACGAAAATCTGGGCAGCTCGAACAATCGTGCGTTTCAAACACCGCTTGCAACCGGGCACGCTTTCAATGGCTGGTCTGATCGGTTCCTGGCAACACCCGTGAACGGCCTGCAGGATCAATACGTTGGGTTGGGCAGCACTATGCTAGGCGTTAAGGTGCTGGCGCGACATCATCGCTTTCGCTCGGACGCAGGCAGCCAGGATTACGGCTCTGAACTGAATGTTCTTGTTAAGAAAGCATTTAACAACGGTATCAATGTCGGTCTTAAGTTGGCCCGATATTCTGCTAAAACACATAGTGTCGATGCAGACAAATTTTGGTTGTTCGGAGAATACACTTTCGGGCAATGAGGCATTACCTCTGCCTGCGCCACGCCGCCGGCGAAAGACCAAACCAACGCTTAAATGCCCGGCTGAAGTTAGCAGGCTCACGATAGCCAAGTAGTTCTGCAACCTCATTCACATGGTAGCGCGCGTCTTTAAGCAGTAGTTGCGCACGCGTTTGGCGCATGTCTTGTAAAATCTCTTTGAAGCTTGAATTTTCGGCCAGTAATCGGCGAATCAATGTGCGACTGCTTAAGTGCATTGAATCTGCAACCAGTTCAAGGGTCGGTGGTGTATTTGATTCGGCGTCGTCTAACAACAGGCGGTCGAAGTAGTTGTTCAGATTGTTACGCACGGCAGCGACCGCGCTGTGTTGGTGTTCACGACTAGCTATGACCTCTCTGCAGCGAATGACATTGGCGCGATACACGGCTTCATCATATAGCGGTGATGGCAAGTCACACCAACTAGAGGGGATGGAAATAGAAGAGCGTTCGGTGTCAAATTCCACATGGCTGTCGTAAGCACTTCGGATGTCGTCGGCACCAGGGGGGGCAGGGTGAGCGAAGGATACCATGACGTTGTCGCCTACTGCGTGGCCGAGAATTGAGCTGATCATGGTTTCCAGAACCTTTAAAATCACTTCGCTAATCCAGCGAAAATACTCTCCATCGTCTGTAAGGTCTTCAAAAAAGACAAAGAAGCGGTTTTCTCTTACCTCGGTGCTGACCGAAATAGTATTGAGGCGAACTGGATAGAGCGTGCCCATAACCTCTAGCGCTTCACCTAAGGTAGGCGCACTTAACGCGGCGAAACCCAATGGGCCGTGGGCGGCCACGTTCAGTTGAGCACCGAGCATGGGGCCCCAGTCAGCTTGTTCTACTTCATCGGCAACGTTTCTGTACATGCGGGCCAAGGATTGCCAGGGGAAAAATTCTTCTGAGGCAAGGTCTGCCTCAGTCAATCCGGTGCCGCGCAGCGCGCGTTCAGCCGGCAATAGTTCGGCTTGTAGCGTCATTCTCGCGTAAGCGGAGGAAACTTCCAGCTGTCTAGACATGAATGAATAATACAGCGAGTGCACCGTTTTGGCACTAAATGACAATAATATTGTCTTTATATGAAAACGCGGTTTCCAGCCATCGGGCGTAGACTGTTCCTCAGATTGACCAATACCATTTACCAGAGGCAAGGCGATGACAACGTACAGACTGAATCACCCCGAAAAAGGCGTAATCGAATACACCGACAAAAAACGTTATTTGTGGATGTTCTCCTTATTAACCCCTTTGTTTCCAATGCTGGGCATCGGTTTGTATTTTGCGCTGGGTTCGCAGTGGTGGCTGCTAACCCCACTTGCGTATGGCTACCTATTGATGCCATTGCTGGATTGGGTGGTCGGTTCTGATGAGAATAACCCGCCAGAAGAGATAGTGCCTTTGTTAGAAGAAGATCGCTATTACCGCATTCTTACCTGGGCAACTGCGCCTATGCACTTCCTGGTGTTAATCGCGATGGCCTGGTTTGTGGCCAGCCAGCCTTTGAGCATGTGGTCGATGGTCATTGTTGCGGTTACAGCGGGAATGTACAGCGGTCTGGGTATCAATACGGCTCACGAGTTGGGCCATAAGAAGACAGCGATTGAAAAATGGCTGGCGAAAGTGGTTCTCGCAGTTCCTGCTTACGGGCACTTTTGTGTGGAGCACAACCGCGGTCATCACGTTGATGTCTCTACACCAGAAGACCCTGCCAGTTCGAAAATGGGAGAGAATATATACGCGTTTATGCTCCGTGAAGTTCCCGGTGCTATGCGTCGTGGCTGGCAAGTTGAGAAAAAACGCCTGGAAAGCATGGGCAAAAGCGTTTGGTCTTTGGAGAACGACATACTGCAATCCTATGCGATTACCGCCATATTGCAGGGAGGCCTGATCATCGCGTTTGGTTGGATCATGGTGCCATTCTTGATGATCCACAATGTGTGGTCATGGTTTCAGCTGACAAGTGCTAATTACATTGAGCACTATGGTCTGCTTAGGGAGAAAGACGCGAACGGCCGCTATGAGCGCCCTAAGCCACATCATTCATGGAATGCCAACTACATTTGCTCCAACCTTGCTCTGTTCCATCTCGAGCGCCACTCTGATCACCATGCAAACCCAACGCGGCGTTATCAGAGCCTGCGCAACTTTGAAGATTTGCCCGAACTGCCGAACGGTTACTACGGTATGTACATGGTGGCTTACATACCTTGGTTCTGGTACAAAGTAATGGACAAGCGCGTACTGGACCTACCGCACATTAACGGTGACTTGAGCAAGGTGAATATTCTGCCAGCCAAGCGCGAGGCGATTATGGCGAAGTATGGTGTTGGGGATGCGGCCTTTGCAATTTAAGTTCAGCGGTTGGCCTGAAACCAGGCGACAATATCTGCAACCCCTTTATTGTGTTCTTCCCTTGGGCCGCGAACGCCAATAAATCCATGGGCATAGCCTGGATAATCGGTGAGCTGAACCTGACAGCCTGCGGCGCGCAGTTGTTCTGCGTAGGCAACACCTTCATCGTGTAATGGGTCGTTCTCCGCGGTGAGTACAAACGCTGGTGGTAAATTTGAATGGTTCAAATGAGAGGATGGTGTTGCCAGCGGATGTTCCGTTTGACCGCTTTCCAAGGCCGGGCTGTCCGTAAGGTAGCTGTCCCAAAACCAGCGCATTTGCGCTGATGTGAGAGCGTAACCTTTGCCTTTGCTGATATAGCTTTCACGAGCTCCACTGTAGTGCTCTGTCACTGGATAAATCAGCACCTGGCCCTTAACGGCATCACTGCCTTTATCACGCATAGCCAGTGTAACCACGGCAGCAAGATTGCCACCTGCGCTGTCGCCGCATACGTACAACTTGTGTGCATGCGCGTTAATTGAAGCGGCGTTATCGCGCACCCACTCAAACCCCGCAATGGCATCTTCGGCCGCTGTTGGAAATCGATGTTCGGGAGCTAGTCGATAGTCAACCGAGACTACCTGATAGCCTGTCTTATCTGCAAGATCGCGGCAGCAACCGTCGTAGGCATTCAAGCTGCCAATCACAAAGCCACCGCCATGATAGTAAACAATTGTGGGCTGCGGAGAATCACCTGGTGGTGAATAGACGCGTACCGTAATGTTTGCACCATTTACAGGAATGCTTTTGTCTTCGCTGGAGATATGTTCGTTTTTGTGCTTTCGCCAAAACAAGGGCACGGCCAAGTCGAAGCCTTTGCGAAAGAGCGTGGTTTTTAAATTCATGTACTTGGATTCTCGTACTCTTTTAGCATGCGCTTCAAGGCAAAGTGTTTGTAACTGTCTATCAAGAGAGACTCAATTTCAGCCCAGTTCAAATGATCTTCGATATCTAGATTGATCCACCCGTTATGCCCAGTGTAAGCTGGAATTGTGAATCGTTCGTCCATGGTTAGTATGGATTGCTGCTCTGCACCTACCCAAAATTGTAAGGCAAGACGCTGGCTGTAATAATTTGCGCTAATAAAGGATTTTTTTCCAGCCTTCCAGGTCGGATTGCCAAATTGTTCAACTCGTGAAGTTTCTGGCAGGGCGCTGCATAAAATGGCCAGTTTCTTTAGTACTTTACTGGCGCGTTGCTTCAGAAAGGGATTTATATCCTCCGCTTTCATTTTCACTGTGGGTGCTTCAGTTTTGGGTGGTGCTAAAACTAAACTCGCAACCGCCGACGTTGCGGTCATCTGAAAGGCTTCATGCACGTGCTGTGCAATCGAACCCCACTTTACATTCTTGTTCAGCTCTACACCTAACCAGCCTTTATGACCTACATAGGGCGGAACGAAGTAACAATTCGCGTTGGTTTGTGTGTACATCTCTTGCGCACCTTTTGGTGCGTGCAACCACAAGGCAATGCGACCATCGCCATGGTGGTTGACTGCCAGGTTGGCGAACGTTTTGCCTTGCACCTTGAAGTGCGGCATGCCGTGAGACTCTACTTCCTCAACCTCTGGGAAAGCAGTACAAAGTTCGCGAGTTGCTTCAGCGATGGTCTTGCCCATAGCGTCAGAATGCTACCGAGCGCCGCAGATTGCAAGCTCTGTGGTAGTCTGAGCTTGTATGGAGGGTGATCGTATGCGACAGAAAAATAGGCCAGACAAAGACCAGAAGACAGACCAGCAACTTGGCATGGGGCGTCGGATAATGCGGCGCGACTTTGTGCAAGGTGTTGGTTTGGCCGCATTGGGACTGGGTGTGGTGCCAGATTCAGCTAATGCCCTGCCGGTAACTGCTAAAGACGCCGATTATCCGCCCACAAAAACAGGTCTTCGAGGGTCTCATCCAGGCTCGTATGATGCAGCGCATGCGATGGCTCGTGAAGGAAAGTCTTTTTCCAACGCCACACCGTTGGATGAGGCATACGATTTGGTTGTTGTTGGTGCTGGTATTTCCGGCCTTGCTGCCGCTTATTACTATCGGCAGAAAATGGGCGCCGACGCCAACATTCTGATACTTGATAACCATGACGACTTTGGTGGCCACGCGCGTCGCAATGAATTTCATCAAGGCGGTGAAATGCGCCTTGCGATAGGTGGCACACACAACTTGGAGTACTGGCAGTTCAGTAACGCGGTGAACAAGCTGATGTCTGAGCTTGGTGTTGACGTCAAGGTACTTCGAACAGAACCCAATTTCAGCTACGACTACAAGAAAGATGAAGGCACTGCATTCTGGTTTGACGCAGAAACCTATGGTGAGAATAAACTTGTTAAGGGCTTTTCCATAAGAGGCTGGAGTTCCTCCTACAGCGTGGAAACTATTGATCAGTTTCCAATAAGTAAAGAAGCTCGCAAACAGCTGAAAGCGTTCTATTCAGCGCGAAAAGATATATTGCGCGGTCAGTCGGATGAGCAGCGGGAGCGAGCATTGCGAGAAATGCCTTATCTGACATTTCTGGAACAACACGGCGGCCTAGGCGAAGAAGCTCAGCAGCTATTCCACAACGCCAGCCATGGCAGCTGGGGTATGGATATTCGCTGCTTCTCCACGTATGAAGCATTGGATGACGCCATGCCCGGTTGGCATTTACTAGGTGAGAAATTACCCGCTTGGGAACGAGATTATCCGGCGGCCTTCTTTCCAGATGGCAATGCCAGCCTCGCTCGTTTGATGGTGCAGAACCTTATTCCTTCTGTGTGCCCCAATGTTACGGCAGGCAACATTGCACTTGGGAAGTTTGACTACGGTGAGCTTGATAGTAGCAATGAGACTGTTCGCCTGCGCTTGAGTTCCACCGCAGTGAATGCACGCAATAGCAAAGGCGGTGTTGACGTAAGTTATATCCGGGAGGGAAAAATACTCAGCGTTCGCAGCAAGCAATGCGTAATGGCTTGTTACCATTCGATCATTCCGCATATCTGCCCCGATCTTTCCCCGCAGCAATCGGATGCTTTGAAATATCAGGTGAAGATTCCATTATTGCTAACGAACGTATTGATACGATCTGCAGCGCCTCTGAATAAGCTGGGTGTCAAAGGTGCGCGCTGCCCAGGCAGAATGCATAACGCAGTTATTGCCTTGCAAGGTATTAACACTGGTGGTTACGAGCACCTTTTGAGTGATGACGGTGCGGTGCCACTGATGTTCTGGGGTAGTCTTGCAGCACCGAGACAGGTGAAGCACATTAAAGACCAACTGCGCGCGTCAAGGCATGGCATGTTGTCTTTGTCGTTCGAAGACTACGAGCGTGAAGTACGAACAGTGCTTGACGGTTTTTTGGGTCCGGCTGGCTTTGACGTGCAAAAAGACATACTCGCAATCACCGTTAATCGTTGGCCGCACGGTTACTCATACAGTTATATGGATTTGTGGGACCCGGACTGGCCAGAAGGGCAGATGCCGCATGAAATTGCCAGCAAGCCGTTCGGCAATATCAGTATCGCCAACGCTGACGCCGGTGCAGACGCCTATACTCATGTAGCGATTGATGAGGCTTACAGAGCAGTCAATGAGCTAACGGCTTAGTTAGCCAGCGACTAGGCCTTTCTAAATACAGCGGTATAGCCTTGGTCGTCGGCGTGATCATCGTCTGCATTGGCATAGTATTGAACGCGCTCAAATTGCAAAGGGGTGATGTAACCGTCGGCCTGCAAAGAAGCAAATCCTGAGCCGAAATGATACTTGTCGAAGGCGGTTCCATTCACGCCAATCACAAACAAAGCACCGGGCTTTGCTATTCGCAATAACTCATAAAGAGCGTCTGGACCAACATGACCGTGGGTGAAAGTACCAACGCTGATCACGCCGCCGTAGTAGTCATCGGCCAGGTCTATGGGTTTTGTCAGGTCAGCCTCGAACAGTCTGTGGTATATATCTTTGTCTTTGCTGACCGCAAGCATTTCTGGCGAGATATCGATACCGTCTACGGTGAGCTCCGGATCAACATTAGGGTCCTCGAGAAGTGCGGCCGCTACCAGACCAGTGCCGGCACCTACATCTAAAACAGGGGTATCTTCACTGCTGGCGTTGCGGGTAAATAGTTCGGCAATGAGCTGAGGGTATTGGTAGCCTCGCGGTGCTGCGAACTCGCTGTCGTAGGTGTTTGCCCAGTCACGGTACAGTACCAGGTTATCATCGGGCGTTTTTACGGCGTAGGCGTCTTCAAGCCCCAGGTTCTTGTCATTGCTCATCGCAATTCACTCATTGTTATTTCGTCATAGTGTGCACCTTTTTATTCACTCATTTCAAGTAAGTCGATAAATTGAAGTCGCAGAGCCGGCAATTGCATTACACTGCAGCTCCTGCAAACGGTTGCAATCGCTCAGTGTAATGAAACGCTCCTGGCAAAATCCAATAACGCTGTTGATTCTGATGTCAGTGGCCATGCCGCTGGCATTCAACGCCTGGAATGCATTGTTGAATAACTTTGTGGTTGAGCGTGCCGCATTCACTGGCGTGGAAATAGGCATACTTCAAAGCTTGCGAGAAGTGCCGGGTTTCCTCACTTTTACGATCATATTCGTACTATTGATTGTCAAGGAGCAAATGCTCGCGTTGTTGTCGCTGTTACTGTTGGGTATCGGTGTTGCAATGACCGGCTTTTTCCCATTTGAATACGGCCTGTATTTCACAACTGTTTTGATGTCGATCGGCTTTCACTATTTTGAAGCGGTGAAAGAATCATTATCTTTGCAATGGCTGAATAAAAAAGAGGCACCGCAGGTGTTGGGGCGCTTGTTAGCTGTTGGGTCTGTTACATCACTGGCGGTGTACGCCTCACTGTATGTATTTCTGCAGTGGGTTCAACTCGACTATCAGGCACTGTTTTTAATGGCGGGAACGCTGTGTTTGCTGTTGGCCTTGTTCATGTGGTTTGCGTTTCCGGAATTTCCAGGCAAGAGCGAGCAGCATACCCATCTGGTTCTCAGGAAGCGCTATTGGTTGTATTACGCTCTGACATTCTTCTCTGGCGCGCGCCGGCAAATATTCATGGTATTCGCAGCATTCCTGATGGTTGAGAAGTTTGGCTACAGCGCCGCACAAGTAAGCTTGTTGTTTCTGATTAACTACGCGTTTAACTGGTTGTTTGCTGAACGCATCGGCGCTTACATATCGGTAATTGGTGAGCGCCGCGCATTGGTGATCGAGTACATTGGCTTAATCATTGTATTCACCGCTTACGCGTTTGTAGAGAGCGCAACCATGGCAGCAGCCCTGTATGTGATCGACCATATGTTTTTCGCGCTGTGCATTGCGATCACAACATACTTCCAGAAAATTGCTGACCAGCGCGATGTGGCCAGCACAGCGGGCGTGTCATTTACCATCAGTCATATTGCGGCGGTGGTAATACCAGCAGCCTTGGGCTTGGTTTGGATACACTCTACCGCCATCGTATTCTTATGTGGCACGACCTTCGCCGCCTGCTCGCTGGCATTGGCGTTTAAAGTGCCTGATGCACCGGCTTCTGGCAATGAAACACGCAAGCTCGCGCTGGCCTAGGGAACCGTCATAGAACTCTTTGACTATTCACTGCAAGTATCAGATCTACTGCTGTTGTTGTTTGCCAGTCTTTTGATCGGAATGGCCAAGACGGGTGTGAATGGGCTGGGGATGGTCGCCATGCCACTGGTAGCGATTGCGTTTGGTGGCAAACAATCTACTGGCGTGTTGCTGATCGTATTGATTTTTGCAGACTTGTTTGCCGTCTGGTTTTACAACCAGCACGCAAATTGGCAGCTGTTGAAAAAGCTTCTTCCGCTGGCGTTCATTGGTATTTTGCTGGGTACTTATGTTGGTGACCGCATTGATGATCAATCGTTTCGAGCCATCATGGCGGCAACGGTTTTTATAAGTCTTGGCATTATGATCTGGCGGGAAAGAGGCGAACAGGACATTCCGTCATCGCCATGGTTTGTGATTTTTATTGGCGTAGCTGGTGGATTTACAACGATGGTGGGTAACCTGGCAGGCTCTATAATGGCATTGTACCTGCTGGCTATGAGATTGCCAAAGAATGCATTTATAGGCACGGCCGCCTGGTTCTTTCTAGTGGTAAACGTGGTGAAGGTGCCCTTCCACGTTGTGGTGTGGGAAACAATTACAATCAACAGTGCACTGCTTAGCGCGTTGGCGTTTCCTGCAGTAGCGCTGGGAGCATTCGCCGGGCTGCAAATAGTTAAGAAAATCCCGGAGCAGAGTTACCGCTATTTCGTCATTTCGATGACTGGCTTATCGGCCATTAGTATGATGGTTTTTGCCTAGACAGCCCGCTGTAGGGCTTTTTCGCAGGCAACAATGAAAGCACTGGCGTTCTCGAATGCAGACATCTTAAGCTCCTTGGGTCATGGCAACGTAATTTGGCTCAGCCTGAATACGCGCCAGCCAGGACAGAATAGCGGGATAGGTGGACAGATCAAAGCCGCCTTCATCCGCAACATGAGTGTACCCGTATAGGGAAATGTCAGCTACCGACAACTGTTCACCCAACAGATACGGCGTTTTCATTAGCTGCGCTTCCATAATGCCAAGCGCCTTGTGTCCCCCCGGTTGCTTTGCCTCATACTCTGCTTTTCGCTCCTCCGGCATGCCCTGGTACTTGGCGATGAACCTGGCAACAGCAATAAATGGCTCGTGGCTATACTGCTCGAAGAATTGCCATTCAAGCATTTTCGCATGGGTGAAAGCGTCATTTGGAACCAGCGCACTGTCGCGAGCAAGATAGTTTACGATGGCATTCGATTCACTGAGGCAGCGCCCATCATCCAGCTCAAGTAGTGGCACTTTGCCATTAGGGTTTTTCTGCAGGAATGCTTTCGTTCCCGTTTCATTTTTCAGTATGTCGATGTCAACCCATTCGTGCTCAATGTTCAGTATTGCTGCGGTGAGTGCAATCTTGTAGCAATTGCCTGATTTAATGTCGCCATAAATTTTCATGCGGTTTCCTCGCGCTATTTACATTCAGACCCTAACCAGTTGATCACGTTTCGCTGCAACAAAATGCGTGTGCTCGAAAATGAATGATCGCCTGGCAACACCTTGTGGGTCAGTCGCAGGTCGGGCTGCTGCTGATAGGCTGTTACCATTCGTTGTTGAACGGCGGGTGGTACAACGCTGTCACTTTCTCCGGCGAGTAGCAAAACGGACTTACCGGACAATTTATTTCCGTAATTACGCACATCAAACGCGTTGGCGTTTGCCGCTATTTCCTTCAGCGCCTGATCACCGCTGAAGCCGTTCAGCATAATTAGCTGATCGGTATACGCTTTAAAGCCTTTGCTTTGTGCTTCATTGCGTTCCGCATATTCGCCAAGATTAGCCGCCGCAAGTCCTGCAACGCACACTACACCCTCGTCAAGCGCCGCGGATCGAAGTGCGGCGAAGCCGCCCATGGAGTGCCCGATTAAGCTTAGCTTGCTGCTATCAACCCGTAGCGCCGAATCACTGGCGCGCAGAAACGCCAGCACATTGGCTACATCGTCAGACAAGGTGGCCAACGAATAACTACCTTCGCTGCCCCATGCGCCGCGATAGTGAAAAAACGTTACGTTAAATCCAGCTCTTCGCATGGACTGGGCCAGGTCCAGGTTTTTTTCATTGCCTGGGTATCCATGCAACAATAACACAGTAGGGTGCGGACCGGCACCATTCGCGCCCAACAAAAAGCCGCTAAGCTTTAAACCGTCGCTGGGTATAAATAGTTCCTGGATGAAGGGTGGATGTTCAGCATCAATAATCGCTGTATCCATAGTGACTGGATCAAAATTGCTCACGCCTTGGCTGGCAGTGTTGTTTTTGATTGCGGCTGTGCACGCTGTGAGAAGTAGAACGCCCGCAACGACCAAACTTGCTTTTAGATTACATTGCTTACTCATAACGCACTCTCTGGTTTGTTCGCAAAACATTCGTTACAGTTCATCAGCTGCACGCATCGCCAAAACCCATGTCAACGTGAAAATGATCTCGGTGGGCCGTATTGTACTCTGGGCCCAGCACTACACCGAAAATACCGCAGGCGCTGTCTCTGGCCTGCAACAGAAACTCGCCAGCCTGGTTGCCCGCTCCCCAATCTTTAAGTACGGAAATTGATTGGCCGTTGCTGAGTGTGAAGCCGAGTATATCCCAGGCGTTGGCGTAAGCGTGTTGGCTCCAGGCACCATTCTTGCTGTGATTCATGCGTCTGCAACTGTAACTGCCCGCATGTGAAACGCTTCTTAGCTCGGCGCCGTATACATCGCGGGCTACGTCTTTCAAGTCTCGAATCCACAGGTGTATCGCAATCGTCATTGGGCAGCGCAGATTAATCCCCTTGCCGGATACGAAAACATCGTTGCTGCGTTTCAGCCTAACAGCCGAATCCCAACCACATTGCGTATTGGTACGATGTGGCTGGGCCTGCACAAACTCTATATGCCGAGTGGCGTCGAGCAGCGTCTGGCAGTGGCTCTCTGGGCGTGCATTCAGGCTGAGTAGCTGCACATAAGTGGCTGCACCCGCGTGTTGGTTTGGGTCCAGGCTTCGCCAAAAAAGGTGCCTGTGGTCCACGCTCATATCCAGCGTGAACATCAGTGCTCCAATGGCAGCCAACCTCAATAAACGCGTTCTTATGTTGTCGCTAATTCGCATGTAGAGACGTGATCAGAGGTATCGGAAGCGCCAGCTTATTGGTGTAAAATTGCGACGGCAAAATAAGAAGCGAAGGTATTTCGAATGATTAATGGCCATATGCAACAGGTGGGTTTTAACCTGATCAGCATTCTACAGCATGCCGCGAGTGCGCATGGCAGCACCGAGGTTGTCACCAATAGTGTGGAAGGTGGGAAGCACAGCATTCGCTATCGTGAGATGTATGACCGCACGGCACGGCTGGCCAATGCCTTGCAAAAAATGGGCATGAATCAGGGCGACAGAATTGGCACCATGGCCTGGAATACCTGGCGTCATCTAGAGTGCTGGTACGCCATCGGTGGCTCGGGTGCTGTGTGTCATACACTTAATCCCAGATTGTTCGCTGATCAGATCGACTTCATTGTTAACCACGCTGAAGATCGCTTTATGTTTGTTGATATCAGTTTTGTGCCAGTGATTGCGGCCGTCCTCGACAGGCTGCCAACGCTAGAGCAATTAGTAGTGATGACCGACGCTGAGCACATGCCAGACGTCTCGGCGATTAGCGTGCCGGTTCATTGTTATGAAGATCTGATTGCTACTGAAGAGGCGGCGTTTGAATGGCCAGACATCGACGAGAATGGCGCCTCCTCGCTGTGTTATACCTCGGGAACAACTGGCAACCCAAAGGGAGTGATGTATTCGCACAGAAGCAATGTGATGCATTCGCTAACAACCTGTGGCCCGGATTTGTTTGATCTGAAGGCAACGGATACCTGCTTGATGATTGTGCCTATGTTTCATGCAAACAGTTGGGGTTTGGCGTTCAGTGCTCCAATGATTGGGAGCAAGCTGGTATTACCTGGCCCGCACATGGACGGAGCCAGCATTTACAATCTGATCACAGAAGAACAATGCACAACCTCGGCCGCGGTACCCACGGTATGGACCGGCTTGCTCGATTACATGGACGCTGAAGGCAAAACCATCCCAAGCTTGAAAGAAACCATAATAGGCGGGTCGGCGGTGCCGAGGGCAATGATTGAAAAGTTCGATACTGTTTACAACGTGGATGTGATTCATGCCTGGGGAATGACCGAAATGAGCCCCCTAGGCACAATGAACCGCCCGCTGGCGTTTATGAATACACTCACAGCGGCAGAACGAATGGATATTCGCTGTAAGCAAGGCCGCGCGCCGTATGGTGTTGAACTGAAAATAGTCGACGACGATGGAAATCGTTTGCCACACGACGGCGACGCATTTGGCCGATTGCTGGTTCGTGGGCATTGGGTGATTGAACGCTATTACAAACAGCATGACAGTGAGTTGGACGCAGAAGGTTGGTTTGATACCGGTGATGTGGCCAATATTGATGCGAACGGCTATATGCAAATTACCGATCGCTCGAAAGACATCATAAAATCGGGCGGTGAATGGATATCGTCGGTCGATATCGAAAACACAGCGATGGGACACCCACAATTGCAGATTGCGGCATGTATTGGGGTTAAGCATGCTAAGTGGGAAGAGCGGCCACTACTGCTTGCTGTTAAGAAACCGGATTGCGAGCCCAGTAAACAAAATGTGCTTGACCACATCGCTGCTGCGTTTGCGAAATGGCAAGTTCCTGATGACGTGGTATTCATTGACGAAATGCCACTGACCGCCACTGGAAAAATCGACAAGAAGCCACTGCGCGCAGAGTATGAGAGTTTTTACCTCTGAGGCGCTGGCCGCATGCGCCCGTGGTCATGTCGTGCAAATCGACGTACCATGAGCTCTACCAGACGAAGGAGTGGCTATGAAATTTTCAGGTGGATGCTATTGCGGTGAGCTTCGCTACGAAGCTGAAGGCGAACCAATTCTGAAGGGCCAATGCCATTGCCGCGAATGCCAGTACATTTCCGGTGGCTCGCCGAATGTCATTCTTGCTTTGTCTGACGACAGTCTGGCGTACACAAAAGGCCAGCCAAAACAGTTTCAACGCACTGACATCGAAAACGCTGTGATTAGAGAGTTTTGCGGCAATTGCGGTACACCCATTACCAGTCTTGCTGCCGGCATGACCATATTAAAAGTGGGTAGCATGGATGACGTGTCGCAATATGGCTCGCCCGACATGGCGATTTTTTGCATTGATAAGCAAGAGTTTCACCACGTGCCAGAGGGTATTCCAGCGTTCGAGCGCATGCCACAGTAATTGTCTTATGGGCGCGCCCTCACCAACCGCTTTGGGTTAAGACCGTCCAGTACGCTTAAGTGCCTGAGCGCTCGTTCGCGATAGACACGCCGCACCCGAGTAGACTTGGTTCTTTCCAGCCATTCGCCGTAGTTGCTTGAGCGCTCTGCCGCGTCAAGGGCGGCGTTGCAACGCTGTCTTGCCCTGGCGAAATTGTTGCCCAAAATATAGGCAACGCATAAATTGTTCTCCAGGAATATGCTGTTTTCCCGTTTATTGTTACCCATTAATTTCAAGGCCTGCGCGTAATCTCCGGCCAGCAGCGCCTGCGCACCAATAACATCCGAATACACGATCAGTTGGCCCACTTCGTCTGCCGCCTGGGCACTGAATTGAATGCTCAGTGCCAAGGTTGTGCCTAGTATTCCTGCTCTGCGTTGTCTCGTTTTCATATCGTCACCAGTTTAGTAAAACTATTCAGGCTTAGATTAGGGGCTTAATAACAGGAGGACAAACGACTATATTTGACAAACCCATTAGATATTCTAATATAACGCATGCGCAAATTACCGCCCCTCAATAGCCTGCGCGCGTTTGAAGCGGCAGGAAGACACCTAAGTTTCAGCAAAGCAGCTGACGAGCTCAGCGTGACGCCGGCTGCGATCAGCCAGCAAATCAAAATTCTTGAGGACTACTTCGGGTACGCTGTATTTCAGCGTCAACCTCGCGGCCTTTGTCTGACGGATGCTGGTGTTCAACTACTGCCATTCACTTCTGACGCTTTCGATCAACTTCATCATGCCGTGAGGTTGGCAAGGGTAAGAAACGACACATCCATTCTAACAGTGAGCGTCTCGCCGTCGTTGGGAGCCAAATGGTTGGTGCCCAAACTTGAGTCTTTTCGCGCGGCACACCCTAAGTTTGATATTCGCCTTGATGCCACGGATCGGATAGTCGATTTCGAGCATGACGATGTTGACGTCGCTATTCGCTATGGGCCCGGTAAATATCGCGGGCTAGTATCCGAGCAGCTGATTGAGAATTACACGTTTCCTGTGTGCAGCCCCGCGTTAACTGCTGGCAAGCACGGCGTGCGTTGTATTGCGGACTTACAGCATCACACATTGCTGCACACCGAATGGGTTTCAATAAGCGATACCGCACCGCACTGGGCAACGTGGCTGAAAGCGGCCGGTGTTGATTTTCAAACAGCCGAGCGGGGGCCCAGATTTACCAACGAAACCATGGCCTTGCAAGCGGCCGTCGAAGGCCAAGGTGTTTTGCTGTCTTCCACTGCCGTTGCAGCCAGTGATCTGGAAAAAGGCTTACTGGTGCGCCCATTTGGCGATATGCAGGAAGCCAATCACATTACGCACTATCTAGTCTATCCAAAAAGCCATTTGGCGGATCCTAAAGTGAAGGCGTTTTGTGATTGGACCAGAAGTATCATGCAGTAAACAAACTGTGCACACACCAGTGGTTAATGTCGTTGATTCGCCTTACCATAGACTGAAATTCCAATAAGGAAAGTTATAAGGGCCGCTTATGAAATTGTTTGCAGAGCCGAGTGTTGAGCAAATAAAAAAGCGTTCGAAGTGTGTTCGCGCTAGCGCGTTCTTGTGTCTGTTCCTGCTGGCAAGTTGTGCGGCGACCACTACGCCAAATAGTGCTGATCACGTGTTTATCAATGCCAAGGTATTTACGGCCGATGTGGATAATCCTTTCGCGCAAGCCGTTGCCGTGCATGGAAATGAAATAGTGTACGTTGGCAGCAATGAGGGTGTGACGGCGTACTCTGCGGAAAATACCGTAGTACACGATCTTGACGGGCAAATGCTTTTACCGGGTTTTATTGATGCCCATATGCACCCTGTCGCCGGTGGCGCCTACGCTCAGGCTTTGTCTCTGGATACCTTCGGAACGGTGGATGATTGGGTAGCGGCGATCAAGGTATATGCGGAACACAACGCCTCTTCGGAGGTTTTGTTTGGTTATGGGTTTCTCGCCAGCACCTTTGGCCCGGTAGGTCCAACCCGTCAGCTGATAGATGCAATTGTGCCGGATAGGCCAGTCGTCTTGATGGACGAAGGCTTTCACGCAGCCTGGGTGAACACCAAAGCACTGCAGCAACTGGGCATTGATGAAAATACAACAGATCCGGTTCCGGACTTCAGCTATTACAAGCGTGAGGCAAGTGGTTACCCCACGGGCTATTTGCTAGAAGATACAGCGTCAATGGCGATGGATGGATTGGACGCAATTACCGAGCAGGTGGTGCGAGACGGTACTGTTTTGGTGGTAAACGCCATGAATAGCTACGGTGTCACCGCGGCCTTCGATGCTGGCGCTATCGGTTATGGTGACATGGTGAAACAGGTCTGGGATGGCCTGGCGGAACAAGGCAGTATGAACATCAGAGTAGTTGGTTCTTACCGCCCTGAAGATGCTGATGGAGCGGCTACCGCTGTCAGCACTGCGAAGCAATGGCGAGATTCGGTGAAGGGGGAAAACTATCATTATCGCGTTTTAAAAATAATGCAGGACGGTACGGTGGAAGGGCGCACGGCGGCCATGTTTGAAGACTATCAGGGTGAGCCAGGTAACAGCGGGGCCACGGTTTTCAGCCAGCAACAGATGAACGACATGGTCAGCGGTGCGGCGGCTGAGAACATTGACGTTCATATTCACGCCTTAGGAGAGCGCGCCATTTTTGAAGCGTTAAATGCCATTGAGATGGCGCAAGAATCCAATTCTGACAGCTCAACCCGATATGCGATCTGTCACGTTCAGGTAATCACGGATGCTGATCTCAAGCGTTTCGCAGAGCTAGGTGTGGTGGCGCAAAGCACGCCACTTTGGGCGGCTTACGATACCTATGGCAAGCAGTTTGTCAGCGAGGACCAGTTCAATCGTTACTGGCGTTTTAAGAGCTTGAGTGATGTTGGCGCGAAGTTGTCGTTTGGAAGTGACTTTCCGGCCAGTGGCGCAGGCATGTTGGGTATGTCGCCGATCTTTAATATTGAAATTGGCCACACACGGCAAGACCCTGGTGACCCGCAGTCGCCAGTGCAGCCAAGAATAAGTGAGCGCCTGACGATTGATGAATTGCTGCGCGGTTACACCATCGATGCGGCGTACCAATTGCACATGGATGACAAGATCGGTTCGATAGAAGTGGGTAAGCTTGCCGATCTGGTTCAACTCGATCGAGATGTTTTTACCGCAGACCCGCATGAAATCCACACAATTGAAGTAGTGATGACAATGATGGACGGCCAAGTTGTGTACCAGCGTGAGCAGTAAAGAGCCGATCATTCAGGGTTTTGCTGGCCAGGTAGTACTGGTTACCGGCGGTGCCAGTGGTATCGGTGAAGCAGCGGCAAAACAGCTGGCTGAACACGGTGCAAATGTGGCGATTGCCGATCTGAATCGTGAAGCGGCTGGTGCTCTGGCCAGCTCCCTGCGTGACAAAGCGCTGCACGCGAAAAGCTTTCACGTTGATGTTGGTAACGAACAGTCTGTAGAGCAACTCATTGCCAACGTTGTTGACGACTATGGTGATTTACACGCAGTGATCAACTGCGCCGGCATTGCCGATCTTCCGCAGAAGTTAATCAACATGCCATTGGAAAAATACGAGCGCATGATACGCGTGAACCAAACCTCTATTTTTCTCTGCCTTAAGCACGAGTTGCGTCACTTTATGAGTAAAACGGCTGAACAACGTGTGGGTAGGGCGATTGTGAATGTGTCTTCAGGTGCGGCGTTTATTCCCGCACCTGGTCAAGCGCATTACACGGCTGCCAAACACGCCGTGGTGGGCTTAACGCATTATGCCGCGAGCGAATACGCCGGCGAAGGCATTCGCGTTAATGTGGTGTGCCCCGGTCTTACTGATACGCCTATGCCGGCCGCGGCGGTACCCCGAGAAATGCTCACAGCGATGGAGAAATCAAACCCTGCCGGCCGCATGGGCAGCGCAGACGAGGTGGCAGCAGCCTGCGTGTGGTTGGTGTCGAATCAGGCGTCGTGGGTGAATGGACAAAGTCTGGTGGTGGATGGTGGGCAGTTGTTTCATTGATGTTTGACCAACTCGGCCACGTATTCTGCCAGTGCCATGCTGGCGGTTAAACCGGGTGACTCAATACCGTAAAGATTGATTAGGCCTTTGCCGTTTTTGAATGCATGGCTGTCTATTTGGAAGTCGGCTGCTCGTTGCCCTGGGCCAACAATCTTCGCTCGAATACCGGTATGGCCTGGTGTAAGAGAGCGCTCTTGTATGCCTGGATAATAGCGGCTGATGGCGTCGCGAAACGCTGTTTCTTTGCTGTTATCAAATGCGTAGTCCACCTTATGAACCCATTGTACATCGGGTCCAAAGCGAGCGGTTCCGCCTAAATCAAGTGTGTAGTGTATGCCCAGCCCGGCTGAAGAGGGCACTGGGTATATCAAGTGTTTAAATGGTGATGAACCTGCCAGTGCGTAGTACTGGCCTCGCGCAAAGTAAGCTCTGGGGATGTTTGGTGCCGCTACCCCAAGCTGCCTCGCAAGCTCGGGCGCCCAAGCACCAGCGCAGTTAATGGCGACCCGGCATTCAAGCGTACAGTCAGAGCCACCGCCAAGCTCTAGCTGAACTTTATCTTTGATATTGCCATCTGTAACGGGACTGTTTAAGACCAGTGCACCTCCCAGACGCTGCAAGTCGCCAAGATAGCTTGCCATCAAATGATGGCTGTCCACTATGCCTGATGATGGAGAAAAAAAGCCGTTTACCGCGCGCAATTCAGGCTCCAGCTCGCGAAGTTCAGCTTTATCAAGGTATCGAAGGTCGCCAACACCGCAATCCATTGCTTGATGCGCCAGCTTAGCAATCTGAATGCGCTCATGCTCGCTGCTAGCAACCAGAATCTTACCGATCACTTTGTGATTGATCTGTCGCTCACGGCAGTACGCAAGCAATAACCGTTTACCACGAACACAGGTTTTTGCCTTCAAGCTAGCAGGCGGATAGTAAATTCCGGCATGAATAACTTCTGAGTTATGACTGCTGGCATGAGCCCCAAAAGTCTTTTCTGTTTCCAGTACAACGACGTAACGGCCTGATGCGGCAAGCGCCCTAGCCACAGCCAAGCCGGCCACACCGGAGCCGATGACCACTGCATCCAGATTTTCCAATGTCGGCTGAACTGCGTCTCTTTCCCGCTATGGTGACAGTTTTAAGGGCGGTTACTCAGGCTTACCTGTCCTACTGCATCCCAGGGACCATTGGCTGAAGCGGATTGAAAATACTGCCCACCTAACAAGGGAACTGCCAGATAAGATGTTCCATACTGCAGGTAAACATTAAAAAGATCGCGATGGTATTCAACGCTCTCAGCCCATTGACCACCTGAGTTAACGAACCAGTCTTTGCCTTGTTGGTGCTGGAATAATTCCACGCTTTCTGCGTAATAAGACACTGCCAAGGTATCAATGCTGGCTGCTGGTTGAACCTCGCCAATGATTGACCAAGGGCTGCCGTCAACCGACTGACTGTAAGCGCCACCGGCAATTGGAATTGAATAAAACGCGTTTCCATACTGCAGAATAATGTTGTTAGAATCTCGACTGTACTCGGTAGCATTGACCGACAGGTTATTGATGTTTAGAAACCACATATTGCCTACGTTCTGCCTTGTTACGGGTAGATTGTTGGCGTAGTAAGTTAAGTAGCTCAGATCCCGTTGAGCAGGTGCTGCTTGGTTAACGTTCTGCTGCGTAGCCTGGTCGCAGTTGTCACACTCGTAGTCAAACGAAGACAGCACCGTTTTGTCGGTGCTGCCCGTGTTGATAAACGAGGTTAAGTGCGAAGCGACCATTAACGCCGCATCATCCCAAAACGTCTGGCCACAGGCACTCTCAGTATTCTGATCAAAACATTGTTGTATATTACTGCCTTGCCCAACCTTCAACCGCGAATCAGCAATAAACAGATTGTCACCGTGTACTGCCAGACTGGCATAGCTGTATTCCGTGACACTGTCGGTGTGTTCACTTATGCCTATTCGCAGAATTTTATAAAGACCATCTTGACCATAATTTAAAATTTGCCAATTTGAGGTATCGGTTTGACACGTAATATTGTCTTCAGAGCAATCCTTCATGTATTCGCTTACGGCGAGGTTAAAGAAGTTTGGGTCACTGGGTGGGATAACTCTGCCACCATCAGTCACCTCATATGAGTTAACATGAAAAGCAAGCGATGACTCTCTTGACGGTGCGCTGCTGCCCTTTTTTACTGCAAATAAAGCCCAATCGCCATCGTCTTCGATATAGCGAAGTTGGCGATTGGCCGGTATTGCGATAATCTGCCCAAGCGTTAGCTCTTGATAAATATCAAACCGTAGGTCTTGTTCAGCCTGCGTTTGAATTTCTGGGAAAATCTTTTCGAGCAACTTATCCAAGCCTTCCTGAGGGTCAGCCGTTTCCAATAACTCAAGCAAGGTTCGCGTTTTCGTTTTTACCCATTTGTATTGCACCCCGTCGATTTCTCCGGCGACGAAGTTTGCTTCAGTTGCAGTGGCGGCTGGCGAGGAGTAACCAAAGTCTGATGGCCGGATATTAGGGACCTCAGTTGATCCGGAACTGACTAGTTCTTCAATATATTTTGCTGGCACTAGCCAGTCATGGCTTTTTAATCCCTTGTCCAAACCACCTTGTACAACGCCAATCAATTCGCCCTGTTCATTGAATACTGGGCCGCCCGAATAGCCGGGAAAAACACCGCCGTCTACGTAGTACAAATCCAGTTTTATGTCTGGCAACGCCAGCTGCCTCATTTTTTCAACGGCTTTGTCAGGCAACATAGTTTCCAGTGTTTCCGGTCGGCCAGAGCCTTTCAGTAAAGAGTTTGAAAACGCGGATCTGGAGTTGTCCGGTCTGAAGCCAAAGGCGTAGAGCGGTGTTTTCAGCGGTGGGCGATTTTTATTGATCTGCTTGTACGGTTTGCAGCCCAGATCTGCCAGACTTTCGGTGGCTTGCAAGAGCACTAAATCCGCTTTGCGCAGAGTCTTCACAATGCGCGCATCTGCCTCATTGCGTTGGCAGCTGATTTTGATGTTGCGTGTTTTTGGTAACACGGTGTGTAGCGCGGTCACCACATAATTATCGGATGGGCTTCCCCACATAAAGCCACTGGAAGCGTTGCCGTTAGCCAAAACCCTGATCATAGCATCATGCACAGCATCTTCATTTAGCGCTGCATTAGAACGATATGAAACGGCTGTAAGTGCAATTACAAAGCAAAAAGCAAGCGAACGTGGGCCGGAATTCCTAGTGATAAACATAGTGCTTATTTCTCCGATGATCCGCACAGAACAGGTGCAATTATTTTTCGAGCAGTGTGATGCGTGCCGTTGGACATATTTTCGTTGATAATCTGATTCGCCGCCGTCAGGGGTTCACTCGCCAGAAAAGCGGCATTGAGATCAGTTTCTGAATTCAACGAGTCAGACACCTTATTGCATTGCTCTGCACTGGGCTTTTCTTGGTCCCGGAAATTATTGAGTGAGCACGCTGAATCCCTTGCGAGAAGCAAGAATGTCTTTTGATCACTTTCGGGCAACTCCTTCTCAGCTTTATCAGCCAGGTTTTTCCAGCCCAGTTTGCCTTCTTTGTCGTGGTAGCGGAAATTTCTCAATACTATTTTTCTGCTTGAATCATCATACATATTGCCCAGTTTTTCGCAGACCGATAGATCCACTCCTTTGTCAGAGTACATGTACGAGCGTGGAACAATCGATTGAGTGGACGCAACCTGGGTATCAGTTGTTTTCTTTGCATGATTTTCTTTCTCGCTCACAGAGCTACTTGTTTTACCCGCGCCAAGCAAGTTTATGACTTCGCTGTCTTTCAGGGTGGGAAATGTTTCTCTGATTTTCTCTGCTTGCTGAAGCAGCGTTGGCGAAAAAAGACCATGATCACGAACGTAAATACCGGATAAGGCAGACAAGGCGACCGCCAATCCGAATGAGCCAATGCGCAGGCCTTTTGCTGTACTGAAATGCCGGTCATTGAGACCGAGCAAGGCAGCAAGCCCCACACCCACGGCACCGATAAATATACTTACTACGGATTTGGCGTCCGCGCCCTGGGGTGCGGCAAGACCCATGAGCAAACCCACCATAATCCCAATTCCGATGCCGCTATACACCGACACCATCAGAGACGTTTTCGGCTTACCGCCGCCCGGTTCAAAGCTATTTTGACTCATGCTCGATTGATCCTCTTTGTCGATGGCGATTAGCCCCGGCACACGCGGGAATTTCACGGCACCGGTTTGGCCGTTGACGATGACAGATGTTGTTCCATTGGGCGTTTCCGCCGTGGCATACCAGTGCGGGAGCAATACGCTGCGCGCACTAAGGTGCTTGTATTTGGTGTCGGTTTTCATGCCGCGCTGTTGATGACCGCCAATGCGATCCAGGCCTTCCGCCTCTACCTCATTGTCAAAGTAAGGCGTTACCTGATCAAAGCCCGCTTGCATGGGCTGGTTTTGCGGTACCACCCTAAACGTTGAATCCAGTTCTTTCAAAGGCTCAGCAGTTTCAAAATCCCAAGACCAATGGCCAAGCCCGCCGCGACCTGCTGGCGAGGTGCCCGCAGGTATTGCAAAATTCCTAACGTCTACGTCAAATTCTTCTGCGACGTCTTCCCACTCGAGTGCAGGGGAATCGGTATCGAAAGTTTTTACCAAGCCACGCTGGGCCGACAATGAAGTGCGTGTGCCAATATCGAATACCCAGTGCGGTAAATAGACGGGCTGCAGGCTAAGAACGTGGTCGCTTTTTACGTCCAGAGCGGATGTGACGCTTTGTTTAGCCTCGTTCGCGCTTAGCATTGCGGGCACTATCTGCTCGGCGAGCTCGGTTCTGGCGTCCATTTTATCGATGTTGTCACTACCGCAGACAGCACAAATTTGCTCATCATCCGTAAGCAGAGAGGTTGTGGCACCGCACCGTTTACATACGGCGGCTTTGACTGTGCGCAAACGAGAGCGGTGGTCCAGAGTGATGGGCTCGCCCAGCAGGTTGCGCACCGGGCCTTTAGTATCGTGCAATTGTGTTTGCCAGTTCGACCGCGCTTCGGGTAAGCGCCATTGCTTGAGATCGTTGGCGGCTTCCTCGCGAGTATACAAAGCCCATTCAAACTCACCGGGCTCCAAAGATTCCTCGGTGTCCTCGTCTTCTTCATCCCAACTGGGCGCGCGGTTGAACGACACCCCGTTGCTGCCACCGGTACTGAATTTTGCGTCAATAAACGCAGCGGCCGAATCAAAGGCGTCAAAAATACTGTGGCCTTGCACCAACGACTTATAGAATGCGCCCGAAAACAGGGTGGCTTTGGTATCGTTAATTTTAACGGCTGTGGCAATCACCGCAGGAACACCCGCCGCATGCAAGTTCTTGACCTGTTCCTTGTTGGCACAACCATTCAAAAACACAAGCTTTAAACCGGCCTGCTGCCCCAGCAGTTTGGCAATGCCGCCTGCACCACCCACGCCGCCTTCCAGTTGCAGCATGGAGCCGTCGGAATGGCCGCCATAGTGAAAGATCACGATTCGCCCGTCGTGCAGTAACAGGTCGTCGTACAGCTCATCCACTTCTGAGCTTTCTTCCCGGTGGATGGTAATGTTGTCGGCTTGCTGCAATTCTTGCAGCGTGTTGAAAATGTTCCGGCTTTCTTCTTTCAGCGTGGCCAAGTGATCGTCCAGCGAGTTGGCAAACGCCAGAAAGACAACGGGTAAATTGGCGGCCATGGCTACTTCTTAGTCTTGGCTTTGCCAGACGGTGCGCGTTTTAGAATAAACGAACGATTGATGGCATCCCAATCTGGGCCATTGGCTTTTGCTTTGTTCACGGGCTTGGACGTATTGCCACGAATAGCGCTTTCCAACGGCTTTAGTTTTTTAGCCGCCGAGCGAGTGCCTTGTTGATTCAGCCAAGTGAAGTCGGATGCCTCAGTTGTGATGAAAATTTTGCAGGTTTCCAAGCCAAAATCACCAGGATGGTTCTTGGCGAGCTTAGCGCGCAGTTTGCGTTTTCCGTGGCCAATGCGAATCGTTTTACCGGCCTGAATTTCTTCGCTGGATTTTCTGGGTGGGTAGAAGTGGGCTATTTCTTTGTTGGCGCTCATCCACAATATGCTGATAAAAATGGAGCGAGAGGCTTCCTTGTTGCAGACCTCAAGCACCATAGGGTCTTCTTCAGAGAATTCTGTACTGCCGCCATTGGCCAGCTTTAGCTTGTCGTTCACGCCGCGCTTGTACAGGTTGAATTCCACATTCAGATTGGTCACTGGATTGTCTAAGGCGATGGTGCGACGAAATCGGGCAATGGTTTCCAGATTGCTCACCAGTAGCTTCACCACGCCAGACTCACTTAGCGCATGCAACGGCATGGCCAGCTCATCGTCGTCCTCATGGAATGCCCAAGTGGCCTCAGTCAGGCTTTTGCCGGTAACCGGAGACTCAGCCCCGCTGGGCAACACACTGGCCGTCACATCGGCATCAGCGGGCATTTTGGCGACCGTGAGCAGTTTTGAGTTCTGAATGCGTGTATTTAGCAGCGACTGCTGGCTTGCTGTGAGCTTGTGCAAGCCAACACTTAATTGTTGCGGCTCAATCACCGCCTGGGTTTCGATGCACCGTGAGCCAGCTTTGACTGGGCTGATGGACGAAATGATGGTTGCCATAGAGCTCAATGGGCCCACTTTGGTCACTTGCAGCACACCTTGCATGCTGCTGCCCTCAGTTTGTTTGGTACCCTGCGGATACGCTGTCCAGCGGGAACCCACCCGCAACCCCTGTGCCGCACCTCCACTCAATGTCACGTTATTACCAGATACTTTCTCAACCGGAATAAAACGCAGCGGCTCAATGTCTTTAACGCCGAACAATTCTCTGTCAAGGCGGCCTTCAATTTGTGGGTTTTGCCCAGATACTCTGGCGGCCACACCGGCGCAGGCCAGTTCAAACACATCGCGATAGGTGGTGCCGGGTTTGGCGCGGGTCATGGCGTTGATCAGGTTGTAGGTGAGTACGCCGTGTTTGTATTTTCGACCATTTTCATGGAAGAATTTTTCCTTGGAGGTCTGCATATCGCGGCAGCCGGAAATGACGACATAGTTGTTGCTTAAGTTAAGCCAGCCTCCGGGGCCTTTCTTTTGGACTGCGGTTTTTTTGCTGCTTTTTGGTACGGCTATCTGCCCAGGTCTGGCAGACTCGGGAACACTACGCGATCGGCTGCCTTCACCGCTGCTGCGAGTCATGGTGGCTGAGTGGCAGGCATCGAAAATCAGGGTGATATATCGGGTTTTCGCTGCCAGGCGAGTCAGCCATTCGTTAAACTGCTCATCACGAATTTCCCGGTATTCCTTTCCTTTGGGAAATTTCTTCAGATTGCGAGTTGGCTTGGAGTCGTCAGCCGGCAGAATGCAATTATCCTTACCGCTGCCTTCACCTGTAAACCCATCGCCACCTTTAATGCTGCACCTATGCCCATGGCCGGCGTAGTGAAAGACAACAATATCGTCCTTTTTTATCCGCCGAATCAATCCGTTCATTTCGCGCAGAATAGCGTCGCGGCTGGCGGCTTCATTGTGCAGCTCTTTGATGTTGCCGCGCTCAAAATTGAACTTGTTGATCAGCGTATTGCGCATCAATTTGGCATCGTTGACGCAGCCGGATAGCTGGTACTTTTGTGCCATATAAGGGTATTTGTTGATGCCTATTATTAGGGCGTGTTTGGTTGGCATAGCACCATACGCAATCTAAACTGCGGCCATCTTAGAAAACTCTTGAATCAAACAGGGATCGGGGCTCTCTATCGACCACCAATCCCTATCTAGCAAATGCTATCTGTCGTCAGGTGTCCCTGCACGGTCGTCAGGTGTTCCTGCACGATCATCAGGTGTTCCTGCACGATCATCAGGTGTTCCTGCACGATCATCAGGTGTTCCTGCACGATCATCAGGTGTTCCTGCACG
>JBCCIP010000012.1:0-122680 GCA_039111475.1 Pseudomonadota bacterium
CGCCACGCGGGGGTTTCGCCCGTCGCCCACCCCTAAACTCCCCCAACCGTTTATTTTTCGCTTTTTTCCTGTTGGGGGGCCCGGTGGGCATTGTCCAACTTTAGTTCCATGCCCCGACCTGACCCCAACAGAGACATCCTATCTAACTGGTCCTGTACAGCAGGCGCTCTAGCGCGGTCGGGCTAAACGCCTGCCAATTTTCAGCCTTTTGCTGAAGACGCTCAGACAACAGTTTAAACACAACCGGGTGCACGCCAAAGCCTACGTGGCTGCATACAACTTCTATAAACTCGATAACGTTTGCTTGCGCATCTCTAGCATTATCTGGTGGAACGAAGCCGTCAGAATTGCTGTAAATCACCGTCATTGGTACATCGCCTAATGGCGCGCTGGTTAGCGCGTTCCAGGTTTCTATGTCTTCAATGCTTACGTCGCTTTTGAGCCAGCGCTGCAGCAAGGGGTACACAGCTGTGCTGCGAAAATCACCAAATGGTGTTCCCATCGTAATCACTTTGCTGACTAGCTCCGGATGTCTGGAGGCTAGCTGGCGAGAAACGATACCGCCGAGGCTCCAGCCGATCAGTGATACTTTCTCTCCGGTTTCTGTTTTAAGCCGTTCCAACAAATCCCTCAAGACCTCTAGATTGTCCTCAATCTGAATAATGGTTGATCGGGTATCCACCATTTCACGTGGATTAAGATTTTGCCCAACACCCCATGGTCTGGCGTCATAGCCCCAGGCATTGAGGTAATTTCGCAGTATCACAGTGGAACGATCGTCAGCTGCAAAACCAGGCAACACCATTACAGGTTCACCTTGTCCACCACCGAGGCGTTTCAGGAAACGGTTTGCGGGCAACAGCAAGCTCATTTCATGAACAACACGAGGAAGTTCAAACAGAGAATAGATCAGGTTTGGCCCGGCGGGGGCGGCTGTGAGAGGCATTGACGACATAGATGCAGCGCGAGGACTAATGTGGAGCGAGTGTACTTAATTCTCTGTTAGATAAGTAAACTGACTCGCGCGCACGTGTTACATATTTTTCAGCTTTATGGCGCCTCTATTAATTCCTCGTGGCCTCTGGCTTTGCGTGCGGCTCGGTGCAGAGGCCGCGAGGAATTAATAGAGGTGCGCCAAAGCCATGTCCAAAAGTTTGTGGAAATTACGTTTTGCTTTATGCTTTTCTCTGATCGCCAACAGCTGTTCCTGCCACTGCGCGTCGACTCTGTCGCCCAATACCCTGCGTGATTTCAGAATAATATCGACTGCTTGCTGATAAGAATCGTTGTTACCCGCTGACACGCGCTGCTCAGCAACGCGCATATAAAGCCGCAGCGCACGCCGCTGTTGATTCGGTATCTGTTTTGCAACACTTAGCAAGCTGTCATCGTCGGCATCGTATTGTTCGGCAATCCGCAACGCAGCGTCTACATCATCTTCCAGCAGATATATTCTAATCAGTAAGGTAGCGAAAGACTTGTGACTGTGGCGCTTAGGTTTCGCCAGTTGTTCGAGCAAGCTGTGTTGCGCAATTTGACGCCAATGCTTACGATTTTCTTCTGTCTTTGCAAGATCGAGTAACTTACCATAAGACTCCAGCCTTGGATGCTGATTGAATCGTTGCCACTGCAATTCAGCCGCTGCTTTGAAGTCACCACGCGCATCAAGTAGATCGATTCGATGACGCCTGAGAATGTCAGTGTTGTATTGACGGTTAACCTCACCTTTTTCGGCACGCTCCAACCACACCTCGGCTTGCTGCAAACGTTCACGTTGCAGGCAGTAGTCAAACAGCGCCAGAAAGTCATAGGTTCCAATCGCGGTTTTAATTTTAATGTCTATTGCGTCATCAATATCGTTTCTCTTTTCAGCTACTTGCAGCAGATACGATTGTAATCGTCGATACATGTGCTGAGTATCGCTATCAGCGTCTGTTTTCATTGCAGGCAATGCCTGCCAGCGTTCAGCAATACTGGCCTCAAATTTTTCTACAGCATCAGCGGGTACTGCCTCAAGGTATATGGAAAATAGGTCAGGCAGTAGTTGATTACGATCACAGAGAAAAAATGCCAGCAAATAATCTGCAGCCGCGCTGGCAGGCCAGTCAATTGCCAAAAACGCCTGCTTGTGCAAACTTGCCAGTAGCTCGAGTGACTCGAAACGATAGCCAGCAGAATCGTCAACAGTTTCCAGCGCTCTAGCGATTCTCTGCAGCGCGTAATCACTGAGCTGCAGCATTTGTTGGGCGCTCAGCGATTTTGAACCATCAGCAAGTAGCGATACAACCGTTGCCACGCGAGCAAAATAAGCGCTGACCTGCGCATAACGATATATCTGTCGGTTGTAAGGAATAGCCGAAGTGATTCGTTTGCGAATAGCTTTGAAGTCAACCACATCCAATGCCTGGTCGGCGCGAATTGACCACGCTTCAAAACTGACTTTATCGGCGTGTATGTGCTCATTGAGGTGCTCGATTAGCTCCTTCTTGTCCAGACTCTCGAGATAAGCCTGTATCCGATCTGCACCACTGCCGCCTAACTGCTGCTCACGTCGAGAACGTTGCGACCGGTACTCCAGTGAAACCGCAACGCAGTGTTCGCAAAAATCGATATTGTCAGATGACGGACAGGTACAGCTTCCTTCGAATACTCGCTCAGTGTGTACTAGACAGACCGTGTAGGTTTCGTTACCGGCAACTTCGGCAAAAATATTTCTGCCTGCTTGGCGCAACTCGCCTACTCGGCCGTCAGCATAGTGAGCCGAGCCAAGAGCAAATGCGGTGTCACCAGCAAGTCGTCGCAGCAGAGAATCACTTACCTCAATCATGGTGCAGTTGTACACCATGATCACGGCCGGCGCCAACTATTAAATAATTAGGCCTTGGCAATCAATTATTGGTCTTTGTTTATTGCTCAGCACTATGTGCTGCGGTGATTGGTGTCGCCCCAGAAAGCGCGCATTTCGACAACCTTGCCATCATCATTGAACCGGAAAACATCGATTATGTCGATGGCGAGATTCGCCCCAACAACTGTAATAGTAAAAGGAAACGCTGCTTCCTGACCTGCAAGACGAACAGGGCCGGTTAACTCCGCCTCAACTTTTGCGCCCATGGCACCTGAGTAAAATGCCCGTATCGCGTCGATACCGACATGTTTATCGCTGCCTACCGGGTCTTCTACGACGGCATCACCGGCGTAGAGCGCCAATATTCCTTCAAGGTCTTGCACCTGGAAGGCAGTAAGATATTTCTGGGGAGCCGCCAGCATGTCGTCTTTGTTTGCCATAAAAGTCACCTGTATAAATGTGGAAAATGAATGCACGCAGTATAGAAGAGCATGGGCATTCGCATCATTGCGACTAAGACAGCTCGAAACGGTAACCGACCCCATACACCGAATGGATGCTATTGGCTGAGTGCTCAAGACAAGCCAATTTTTTGCGAATTTTGCGAATGTGGCTATCAATGGTTCGGTCGGAGACTATGCGATGGTCCTGGTACATTCGATCCATCAGCTGACTGCGTTTGAAAATGACCCCGGGATGATTGAAGAGTATGGAAAACAATTCAAACTCCACCGCAGTCAGTTCAATGGAATCCTTACCATCGATCAGCTGATAGCGATCTGGATCCAGCTGCAAATCTGGTCCAGCACCGCCTTCCGCGAGTGGCTGCAGCTCTACCCTACGCAGGTTCGCTTTTACTCTAGCCACCACTTCTCTAGGGCTGTATGGTTTACAAATATAGTCATCGGCGCCCAACTCAAGGCCTAGTAAGCGATCAATTTCATCTACCCTTGCTGTTGCCATTAAAATTGGCACCTGCGTGAATACACGCAACTCGCGGCATAAGGTAAGGCCGTCTTTACCCGGCAGCATCAGGTCCAGAACAATGAGTGCAGGCTTGTGTTCTTTTACCCAATCAATCACTTGCTTGCCATCACCGATCACCTTTACACGGTAATTAGCCTGACGCAGATAATCGGCCAGTAGTTCTGCCAGTGTTGCCTCGTCTTCGACGACGAGTACCTGACCAACATCGCTCATTGCTTAGCACTTCCTACGGGTGAGGTAGGCAAACATACTCGAATTTTCAGGCCATTGTACTGGGATTTGCTTGCCTCTATCGAACCATCATGCGCTTCAACAATTCGTTTACAGATAGCCAAGCCCAATCCAGAGCCACCACTGTCACGGTTGCGGGAAATTTCGGCTCGATAAAGATGCTCGAACACACGCTCATGAGTGCCGTGTGGCACACCAGGCAAGCTGTCTTCCAAGGTAATTACAGCAAGCTCTGTACGTTCATGTACAGTCCAATCAAGCACAACCTTGCCGCCCTCGTATGTGTACTTGCAACTGTTTCTCAGTATGTTGTCTATCAACTGATGCACGCGCGATGGATCGGCGTACACAGGTATCGATTTTCCAGGACTGTAAACCTTGAAAGTGATGTTGCGATCATCAAATTCTGAGCGATGTGCTTCGGCCACCTCGGAAATCAATTCTGTGAGATCCACTGTTTGTTTGTTGTAGCGAAGCGCTCCAATATCAGCGTTACTCAACTCGTACAAATCATCCATTAGTTTTTGCAGATGCTGCACCTGTTTTAGCGCCACTTCCAATTCAACTTTGCTCAATGGTCTGATGTCGTCCAGCATGGCACCCAATTGCGCGCGAACAATTGACAATGGTGTGCGCAACTCGTGAGAAGTATCTGCCAGCCATCGCTTGCGTACGCCTTCGTTTTTCTCCAGGGTTTTAGCAAGTTCATTGAGACTACGGCCCAGGTTGCCTAATTCATCTTTTCGCTGAAGTTGAATTCGCTCATCAAATTTACCTGCAGCGAGCTTTGACGTTGAATGTTCAAGCGCCAATAACGGGCGAGTCAAATGTCTTGCCATTGGATACGCGATGAATAGGCACAACGCAAGAATACCGCCGCAGATCAGCAACAGCGTTTCCTGGCTCTGCTCCAGAAAACTCAGCTCATACTCATCCGCAACTCGATTAACACTGGGTAAGGACAACCAGCCTACAACTCTTCCCTCTGCTCTGAGTGGCAGAAGTTGGGCACCATTCGGATCAGACTTCACAACGGCATTCTTTGCCGAATCCAACAGTCCAATCTCGGTTCTGCCGCCAGGTGGTCGCGGTGGGCCGCCTCTGTGCGGCGGAGGCCTTCTATGTGCTGGACGATCGCGCGAACCAACAGCTCGAGGTTCTGGTCGCCGCTCCCTATTCATCCCCTCCAGGTTGAGCTCCCTCAAAAACTCATGGAATTCTCGAGGATTAGCGGCGAAATCATCCCAATTTTCGGTCTTAAGATAATAGACTTCCAACGCCCCAATAGCCGGTGCAAATCGAATGGCCTGCTGTTGATTCACATAATTCAGAACACCGCGATCAACGCTCCACTGTAATAGAACATACAGCCCAGCCACCAGAAGCAGGCTGGCCAGAAAAAAGCTGAGCAGTAGCTTGGTTCGAATGCGCATATCTTGAGAGTAACGACAATCGGCGCCACAGGCTAGATTTAGACGCGTTTTGCACGGTTCTTGCACATTTCTAACACACTGTTTGCTCACTGTCTTCATACGCTAAGAATAACCAGCTGCACTCGGAGTTTGAGATGAAACGTTCCCAATCATTTAGCAACCATTTTATGACAACACTTGTGTTGCTAGCCTTGCTCAGTGCGTGCAGCGGCGGTGGAGGCAGCTCGGACGCTGCAACCTCAGCCACGGATGGCATTAATCAAAACGACACACAACCGACAACGCCTGCTGAGCAGACGGTTCCCGACAACGAAACAGACCTTGAATTGCGCGCTTTGATCGCCGAACAGGATCTAAGCGGCGACGCCAGCATTGGACGCGACCTGCCTTCCGCTTCCGATCCGCTCGCTGTTTTGGGCCGAGACTTGTTTTTCAGTAAAAGTCTAGGTGGCGGTTTTGACTCCGCGTGTGTCACCTGCCACCACCCCAGTCTTGGTGGCGCCGACCAATTATTGTTACCTGTAGGCGTAGGTGCAGACAATGTTGATCTGCTGGGGCCGGGTCGTACACATGTGGATGGCTTGCCTTTGGTCCCTAGAAACTCTCCCACGGTGTTTAATGTTGGCCTGTGGGATACCGGTTTGTTTTGGGATTCCAGAGTGGAAAGTCTGGAAGTGGTCGTTGAAAGTAACGGAGCCGGCACTGATATTCGCACACCAGATACTCCGATTGTGGTCGCGGACAGTAATGCAGGTGCCAATCTGGCAGCGGCGCAGGCCAGGTTCCCGGTTACCTCTGTTGAAGAAATGAAAACGGAAGCATTCGAAATGGATAGCGATAATGCAACAATTCGAAATCACCTTGCAGCGCGAATTGGCAACTATGGGGTGGGTGCCGATGAATTGGGGCCAAACACATGGCTTAACCGGTTTCAGGACGCCTTTGATAGCGCCGAAGGCTCGCAAGAATTAGTCACATTTGACCGAATTGCGCACGCACTTGGTGAATACGAGCGATCTATGGTGTTCACCAACAATCCTTGGCGCGCCTACGTGCAAGGAGACAATACCGCCTTGTCTGAACAACAAAAGCAAGGCGCGATTCTATTTTATACCCAAGCGAGCAATGGCGGCGGAGGGTGCGCTGACTGCCACAGCGGTGATCTTTTTAGCGACGGTGAACACCACGTAGTGGCTTTTCCACAATTCGGACCAGGTAAAGGCGATGGCAACAACGACGACTTCGGCCGCGAACGCGAAACAGGCGACGCTGATGATCGTTACCGATTTCGCACACCCAGTCTGTTAAATGTTGAGGTAACCGCTCCATATGGTCACGCGGGTGTGTACGCTTCGCTGAACGATGTGTTGGAACATTATGACAATGCCGGGAATAGTGTCGACGATTTTTTTGACGACGCTGAGTGGTGCGATACGATTCAATTTTCTGCGCTTACTGATTGCCAGAACCTTTATCCCAATAGCGAAGCCAATTCCCAAGCCGCATTGCGGCGCTTAAACATGCAGCGCCAGGCTGGCACTGCCGAATTCGAGAATACCAACCTGAATAATAATGAGCGCAACGCCATCGTTGCTTTCCTGCGCGCACTGACCGACCCATGCGTGCAAGACCGAGAATGCTTGTCACCATGGATTCCGGACAATGCCGGCGTTGGTCCGGATGGCAATCAGCTTAACGGCACAGATCAGAACGGAGTATTGTTTTAGATACAGTTTGATTTATTTAGCCAGTCTTCGAATCTGTACATCACCATAGCTTTAGGCCAAATGTTGTGATGCTGCTTTCTCTAAATCAAGCAACATGCCGCCGTAGGTGTCGGTCATAAGTGCCACCATGTCGTCGGCATTTATGCCTTCACTTACGCTGGTAAATACGGCGTGCCAGCGCACATCAGTATTGCCGCCGTTCGGACTAAGATTCACCACCACCCGGTAATTCTGCATGGGCATGCCTGGAATCGTGTAAGAGAACTGCATTTGCGTTGCATCAATCGCTTCCAACTTTTCATCAACGGGCGTGTCCATTCCGTGCATAAAGATGCGACGTACTAAGTTCCCATCTTCCTCAACAGCCTCCACTCGCTCTGCAGGTGGGTACCAGTCCAGGTTGGCAAAATCTTCGAGCAAGGCCCAAACCGATTTCATTGGTGCACTCAGCGTTTTTTCTATCAAAATTTCGTGCATGCCGCGTTCCTCCCTAACTTACGCCAGATTATACGCGAACAGCCAAAGAAGAGATAAAGGGCATCTCTCAGCACTGCAATTACTTTAGAATGATCGCTGAAATTCTTATCGTTTTCCGCCGTGCTTAGTCCCCGCTTACTTGTTATATCCCTGATCGCCGTTGTATGTATGTCGGCTGTACCAGTACTGGTTAAGTCAACTGCAGCTAATGAAGTAACGATTGGGCTGGCCAGACTCTTTATAGCAGCAATGCTCATGACACCACTGGTGCTTGCGCGAGGCTCGTTGAAAACACTGGGTATTGCGCAAATCAAGTCTCTGACTGCAATCGGCGCTGTTTTTTCACTGCATTGGTTAAGCTATTTCCTGAGCATCAAGCTTTCCACGGCCTCAATAGGAGCCATGGCTATTTCAACATTCGGCATTCAATACTTACTGTTAGCCAGAATCTTAAACAAAGAGTACACAGGTACCGTTGAGTGGTGTGCGGTTGCATTGTGCCTGCTAGGTTGCATACTCGCTGTAGGTGAGTTCTCTCTAAGCAGCTCTTCTGTACTTGGCATGTTAGTAGGGGTAGCAAGCGGAACCTTGTATGCTAGCTTGCCGCTACTGCATCAACGGGCAAGCGCTATCGATACTGTCACCAGGGCCTGGGGACAGTTTACCTTTGCCTTGTGCTGTATGTTGCCACTTATTGGCTTCAGCGACTGGCATCTCTCTTCCAATGATTACATCAGTTTACTGGTATTGGGTGTACTGTGCACCGTGATCGCACATGGATTGTGGATAAAAGCCAGCACAGAGTTGCCCGCTATTGCCACCAGTCTGGTTTACTATCTGTATGTGCCTATCGCTATGCTAAGCAGCGCCTGGTTTCTTGAAGAAACAATGACTGCCGGCAAGTTGATAGGAGCAGCACTGATTCTGGGGTCTAGCATAGGCGTTACTTTGTACCGATTTCGGCGCGCTTCACTTTCCAACGAGTGAAAACCTTAAAACTCTACTGAGGAGGCATAGAAAACCCGTCAAGCACTGCACGATGCTCTGGTGTAAAGTAATTCGCCAATCCGACGTGCAAGCCCTGCATATCCCATTTTTCGTTTCCGTCAGGATTCAGGATGGGCTCGCCCAGGCTGGGTCGTTGCACAACTTGCACCATATTGCCCCACACTACCATCACCTCGCCAGAGATGTGCGCTGCTTGTTCCGATGCCAGATAGGCCACCACCGGAGCGACATTGGCTGGATCAAACGCATGAAAACCACCGTCTTCAGGCGGCTGAAACATTGCAGCGGTCGGCCCGGAGTTAGTCATATCCGTCAGCGCCCTTGGCATGATCACGTTACAAGTAATGCCGTATTTAATCATTAACTGTGCAGCACCCATGGTCATGGCCGTTATGCCCGCTTTGGCCGCTGCATAGTTTGGTTGTCCAGCAGAGCCATACAACATAGCTTCAGAGGAGGTGCTGATTAACCGGCCATACACGCCGTCACCTGCTTTAGCTTTCTCTCGCCAGTAAGCCGTGGCATTGCGCATATTGATGAAATGACCGCGCAGGTGTACGCGAACAACACTGTCGAACTCATCATCAGACATGCCGAATATGGTTTTGTCACGGCAGTAACCCGCGTTATTAACCATAACGTTCATGTCGCCGAAGGTATCCAGTGTGACCTTCATCAAGTTTTCGGCATCAGCGCTGTCAGCGCAATCGCCGAACACGGCGATTGCTTCGCCGCCGGCAGTCTTGATTTCTTCTACCGTTTCTTGCGCAGCTTCCTCCGCTTTAGGAAGGTTAATCTCGTTAACGACCACGCGCGCGCCTTGCTGCGCCAGATAGAGCGCCTCTTCCCTACCCAGGCCATTTCCAGCGCCGGTGATGACTGCTACTTTTCCGTCTAAACTTCCCATATTAAATGCTTCCTAGATACGTTCTATTATCGTGCCAGTGCCCAGTGCCGAGCCGCAACACATAGTGATCAAGGCAGTGTTTTTGTCGGCGCGTTCCAGCTCATGCAAGGCCGTGCAAATTAACCGAGCGCCGGTTGATCCCACTGGGTGGCCAATGGCAATAGCGCCACCGTTTACATTGACTTTGCTCATGTCAGCGTCGTAGACCTGCGCCCAACTAAGCACTACAGCTGCGAACGCTTCATTCACTTCAAAAAGATCAATGTCATTCATGCTCATACCAGAGCGCTTTAACAGCCTGGCGGTTGCGTCTACCGGACCATCTAACAGATAATATGGGTCGCAACCAACTACGCAGTCGGTAATAATGCGCGCTCGTGGTTTCAAGCCGCGTCGCTTGGCTTCGTCAGCACTCATCCAAAGAACGCTGGTGGAACCATCCGACACCTGCGAACTGGTTCCGGCCGTGTGTAGCCCATTTTCAATTACTGGTCTGAGTTGCGCCAAACCTTCCAGTGTTGTATCACGCAGACCCTGATCACGGGTGATGGTTTTGGTTTCACCGGTTTTGTTGCCTTGCTCGTCCAGTATGGGCGCTTCAACACTCATTACCTCGCGGTCAAATCGACCTTCATCCCAAGCTACCTGTGCTCGCCGCTGCGATTCGCAGGCGAATGTTTCCAGGTCTTCGCGGCTAAGCCCACGATTATCTGCTATGCGTTCAACCATAGTAAACTGATCAGGTGCCTGATCCCATGGCCACTCTGGCGGAATGTAATAGCCCGGTCCGTTATAAACATTCGCGCCAAGACCAACGTGGCTCATAGCCTCTACTCCGCAAGCAATACCAACGTCGAAAGAGCCGTGATCAATCATTGCAGCAACGGCATGATTCGCCGCTTGTGCGGAACCACACTGGCTGTCTAAAGTAGTGCCACCAGCGGTATAGTCCGTTCCAGCCGAAAGCCATGCATTACGGGCAATGTTACCGGCTTGCTCACCCGCCTGCGTCACGCAGCCACCGGCAATGTATTCAAGGTCACTGGACTCAACACCTGCACGACGCATCACCTCTTGCTGGCTCAACGCCAACAATTCGACCGCGTGAAAGCCACTCAAGTCTCCTACGCTCATTTTACCACGGGCGATAGGCGTTCGAACTGCTTCAACAATCACAGCTTCTGGCATATAAAATTCCTCAGATTTAAGAAATGCGTTTTAAGAAAGGAGCGTCGCGACTGCTAAAACATCATCAGAATAAGTTCATAAACGAGCGATGGGCGCTCATTTCCAACTACATGAACATTTTGTTCCATGGTAATTTTTGTACCACGGTCAGACACTTCAATTGATTTTACCCGGTTACGAGAGTGCACTTCACTATTAACTGGCACCGGGTCAAGAAAACGTAATTTATTTGACCCATAGTTGGTCATAAATTTGAAGCCGGAAATTTTGTCGAGAATACTCTCACCATGCTCAAATCTGGACATACACGCCAAGATCAGGAAACCGTGGGCGATGGTGCAACCAAACGGACCTTCGGACTTGGCCCGCTGTTCATCAACATGAATCCACTGGTGATCACCGCTAAGGTCAGCAAAATCATTGATTAGCTTCTGGTCTACCACAAAGCTGTTGCTCCACTCTCCGAATTCCTCGGAGACCAATTGATTCATTGCTTCCTGATCGTTGAATGCGATACTGCTCATAAGGTTTTTGTGTCGAATTTCCGGGCGGATTGTATACCATATCGCCCCTGGTGCCCCAAGCGAAGGTCGACAAGCTGCCCTCCAATCGCGTTAAATATCGTTAAGGGCAGCCAACGTGCTGCAGACTATCAAACGGGGCGTCGATGTTTCTCCAGGCAAATTCAAGGCGATTACTAATTATCGCGGCAATACTGCTGTTAATAGCCTCCAGCATAGTCACGACTGTGTTCTTCGAAAGCAGTAAGGAAGGCCTACTCGGACAACGTTTACACAGCCAACATGAATTGCTTGGCATAGCGAAAGATGACGTGGTCTTTCTGGGTGATGACTTAACTGCTGAGGCACTCTGGAGTGAATTATTCCCCGAAATGAGTGTTCGCAATCGCGGTATGAATGGGCAGACCACGGAGGAAATGTTACTGCGCTTGCCCGGCATCGCTCAGGCCAAACCACGAGCCGTTTTAATTAACTGTGGTGCTAGCGATCTTGAAGCCCTTATACCACCAGCGCAGATCATCGCAAACCTTCGCGAGGCCGTGAATTTGCTTCAATCATTCAGCCCAGAATCACAAATCGTTATCAGTAGCGTACTGCCACTATCAATGGAAAATACTCTTGCGCTTGAGGGATTGAACAATGCACTAGCTCAATTTACTCTAACACATGAACTGGTTTTTATTGATATAAGCAGAGTATTTCTCAAGGATGACGGCGGCTTCAAAGAAGGACTTGCCGATCGAAGATCACGTTTACACGGCGCGGGCTACGCGGTGTGGCGTGATTTACTTGCACCGTACCTGAAAGAGTAAACGTGAGCTCAGGCAATTGCGCTGAGAAAGCGTTTCTCCGCCCGAGTCTTGTGCGCAACCGCGTGATACAAGCCGACCATCAAATGATTTCGGTGGTGATGAAACGGGTTGTCTTTAAAACTCACGTCATCGAGCATATTTTGCAGCATCTGCAAACCGACCGTGCGTAATGAAATTTTATCGGCGTAAAGAAGTGGACCATAAAAAAAACTGCGCTCTACTGGCGTCAGTTCTTTATCAAGATTTTGGGTAATGCCGTAGCGACAGTACTGCAAAGCGGCAACTTTACTTTGTTTTTCATACTCTCGACTGTGCAGCAATCGTTTGGCGAACTGATCGAGAACAAGAATTAATGTTAGGCATGATCGCGGCTCTTCCTGCCATTCGCTTAGCCCACCATTACAGGCACTTTTGACCAAAAATAGAAAATGTTCTTCGATATAGGCCAGCTGATCGCTTTGTTCGCTCAAGCCATTGCTGTCAGTAGGATCAACGTGCCAAAAACGAACCTTTTCGACGGGGAATGCGCCATAAAGATCAGTTCCAAACCAAAAGCTATGGATACGTTCCGCTAGCTGGCGCTCGTTGTCTGCTGCCGCATCCGCAGCAGTTTGCTCTGTATTTGAGTTCATTATTGGCTCCGTCCTTGGGGCTATGTTATCGGTTTTTGCAGCCGACACAAGAAGTGTGTGCACTTCCTTGTGCAACGGAACAGAGTATGTACAGTGTTTTACACTTGGCCTAGTAGTAGTGTCCGAATGTGACGTGCGAAATCACTCACAAAAGTTTACAGTGTGCGCCGCTGGATTAGAAAATTTCGTGCGGCATTAATTCAAAAGCTGGTGCTTCGGTAAGCTCTAGCGATTTGTATAAATTAGGGTCAGAGTTTTTCAATAGATTAACCTGAGCCTGAGTCTGCGCATCAAAGCCCTGCTTGAGCACTATTTCCACACGCCGGTTTCTAGCGCGCGTTTCGTTGGAATTATTTTCTGCCAGAGGTCTTGTTTCGGCATAGCCTGTTACTACAAAACGACCTGGGTTTAATTTGCCACCACTGAGTAGAGCATGCGCAACCGATACGGCTCTGGCCGATGATAACTCCCAGTTTGATCGGAACCGCGATGTCCTGATTGGCACATTATCGGAATGTCCCTGAACTGCGATCACACCGGGTTTTTCCGCCAATACCGCCTGTAAGCTCTTCAGCACTTTTACATATTTACGCGCAAGCGTTGCGGAGCCTGACGCGAATGAGCCTTTTTCCTTAATACGTAAGGTGATCTCACGTCCGTGTGTTTCGATTTCTACCTCACCGCGGGCAATTTCGTCGCGCATTGCATTGGCCAGATCCACCGCGTCTTGCTCGGTTTCTTTAATCATGCCCTGCAGCTTTTCGAGCAGCTCGGACTTGGCAGAATCCGCGTCAGAACTGCCCGACTCACGCGCGTCGCTGTCACCGACATTGCACTGAGTATCCAGGGTCATGGTTTGCTTGTCATCCGTTTTTTGCCAAACTTCTTTGATTGGCGTTGGTTGGGGACGACCGGGACTGAACTCCTGGGCAATAATGCTGGTGCCTTTTGGTATGTCTTTTACATTCAATTTGTTTTGTACGCCAAACGCGTCGCGCATGGAGCCCGCCAGACGCTTAAACTTCAAGGCATCCATCTCCGAGAAAGAAAGCAATAGCACAAAGAAACACATGAGCAGCGACATAAGATCTGCAAAAGTGGGCATCCAGCCCGGTATACCGGGTTCCGGTTCTGGGCAGATACATTCTTCGTCGTTGGCCGACATCGTTTACGTCGCTTGGCTCTTGATTATTATTTGCGTGGTCAGTCTTTGGCGCCGCGCTTCTTCTCTGCTACATACGTTTGCAGCATTGATTCAATTACCCGCGGATTTTGCCCAGCTTGAATGGCAAGCAAGGCATCGATAATCAGATTCTTTACCCGACCTTCTTCAGTCAGACGAAGCTTGAGTTTGTCTGCAATAGGTCCCGCAATCATGGTGGCCGTCATTGCACCGTACAATGTGGTCAATAACGCTACGGCCATGGATGGACCAATCGACTTGGGATCGTCCATATTCGAGAGCATTTGTACCAAGCCAATCAAGGTACCGATCATGCCCATCGCCGGCGCTACATCGGCCAGCGCCAGAAATATTTTCTGCCCCCACTCGTGTCGCTCTTGAGCCAGGTTCATGTCTTTGCTGAGCACTGTTTTGACCACGTCAGGATCATGCCCGTCAACCAGCAGCTGAATGCCGTTTTGCAGGTAGGGATTGCCCACTTCCTTGCCTTCAAGAGACAGTAACCCACCTTTGCGTGCAGCATCGGCCAGCTCAACAATTTCTTCGATCAGCGTTGAGGGTTCATCAAGTTTGAACATGAAGGCTTTGCCCGCGACCTTCATGGCACCGAGAAACTGACCAAGGCCAAACTTCATCATCACCACGAATGTGGCGCCTACAAGAACAATCAGCAAAGACGGCACATTGACCATCACGCCAATATCGCCACCGAGAACCATAGCCATTATCACGATGCCAAAAGCACCGAGCAGACCAATGAGAGTCGCTAAATCCACCACATGCTCCTTGTGATGCTGCGAGAGTCGCCGCACATTCCTTTTCTTCTCCTTTTAGTGTAGCAGGCTGGTAGAATTTGCAGCTGGATAGAAAAGAGACTTTTACGATGGCGGCCAGCAAAAAGAGCTTAAACTTTGAGCGCAACCTGGAGCAGCTTGAAACGCTGGTGAGCGAAATGGAATCGGGTGAACTAAGCCTCGAGGATTCGCTGAGCGCCTTTGAAAAAGGCATAAAACTGACTCGAGAGTGCCAAAGTGCGTTGCAGAAGGCAGAACAAAAAGTACAAAAATTAATCGAGGAGAATGGCCAATTAATCGAAACTGATTTCGATGACTCGGATAACCTCGATCTAGATGACTGATACGTTTCGCCATTTTCAGACCGCTGCCAGCCAACGAGTAAATCGGCAGCTGGAAGAACGAATTTCTGCATTGACGGCTCCGGCCACACTGCGTGAGTCCATGCTGTATTCGGTTATGAATGGCGGTAAGCGATTGCGCCCCTCAATGACCTATGCCGCCTTTGGCTTGGTTTCTGGCGAAGATGCCGATGCGATAAATACTGAAACCAGCGCTTTTTCAATGGCGGACAATGCGGCCGTGGCGCTGGAGTTAATGCACTCTTACTCGCTTATCCATGACGACCTGCCCGCAATGGATGATGATGACCTGCGACGCGGTAAACCCAGTTGTCATATTGCGTTTGGCGAAGCAATGGCAATTTTGGCAGGCGATGCGCTGCAATCCATGGCATTTGAACAGTTAGGCGATCGCTCTCAACTGAGCGATCAGCATATTGCACTGTTGTTGGCTGAGTTTGCGCGCGCCGCGGGTCCCGCTGGAATGGTCGGTGGGCAAGTGATGGATTTGCAAGCCATTGATGTTGGTCCAGCAGGCCCCATTAATATAGAGCAACTCGAAGCCATTCACCGAGCAAAAACCGGCGCTTTGATTCAAGCTGCATTGACCATGGGTGCAATTTGCGGGTCGGCAAATTCGGCAACGATTGAACGCTTGCGCCGATTTGGTGAGCTCACAGGCTTGGCTTTTCAGGTGGTTGATGACGTATTGGATATTACGGCCAGCACCGAGCAATTGGGCAAACAGCAAGGCTCTGATCAAGCCTTGGGGAAACCTACCTACCCCGCTCTTATGGGTCTTGAGGCCGCACAAAATTACGCGAGAGAACTTTGCGAGCTGGCCATACAAGAGCTTTCTGAACTCCCTGGCAATACCGAAGTGCTTGCTGGCCTGGCCACATACATTTCCAGTCGCAGTCACTGAATGCACGGCAGCAAAGAATGTTTACATTCACCGATTAATCAAACCCGGCAATAGGGTACAATTCGGTATTGAATTATCATTGAGCATTGCATTTAGCTAATGGCGGGTCACTACAGGACATTTGAGGAATTTCCATCCTCCAGACCCATCACAGAATTGCTGGACAGCGTTGATTTTCCTGCAAAACTTCGCGACCTCAGTGAAGCGCAACTGCCGCAACTTGCCGATGAATTGCGCGAATTCCTGCTCTATAGCGTAAGCCAGACTGGCGGCCACTTTGGCGCAGGGCTTGGTGTAGTAGAGCTGACAATCGCACTCCATTATGTGTTCAACACACCTTATGACCGACTGGTCTGGGACGTAGGCCATCAGACTTACCCCCACAAAATTCTGACCGGCCGCCGAGAATCCATGGCCAGTATGCGCCAGGGTGGTGGTTTGGCGGGTTTCACCAAACGGGCGGAATCTGAATACGACACCTTCGGTGTTGGTCATTCCAGTACCAGCATCAGCGCGGCGTTGGGAATGGCACTCGCCGCCAGGCAAAAGCAGGAAAACCGCAAAGTCTGCGCGATTATTGGTGACGGTGCCATGACTGCCGGAATGGCGTTTGAAGCGCTTAATCACGCCGCACACACGTCAGCAAATATGTTAGTTGTGCTGAATGACAACCAGATGTCAATTTCGCACAATCAGGGCGGTCTGGCGAATTACTTCGCGAAAATCTGGGCAAGTAAAGCGTATATTTCGCTGCGCGAGGGCAGTAAAAAAGTACTGGCCAATATCCCGCCCGCAAAAGAGTTTGCCAGACGCACGGAAGAACACATGAAAGGCATGGTGGCGCCGGGCACCATGTTTGAAGAGTTAGGCTTTCATTATATTGGCCCAATAGACGGCCACGATATCGACAGCCTGGTCACAACGATGCGTAACATGGCCGAATTAGAAGGCCCCCAGTTACTGCACGTGTTTACCCGTAAAGGCCAGGGATTCGCGCCAGCCGAGATCGATCCTGTCGGCTACCATGCAATTAACAAAATTGAGCCTAAGTCGCTTTGCGAGGACAAAAGCGAACCTCAGCCTTTGTCTCCTCTAAGCAAGAAAATACCTAAGTATCAAGATGTGTTTGGTCGCTGGTTGTGTGATGCAGCCGCTGAGGATGACCTGCTGATTGGCATTACGCCGGCTATGTGTGAGGGATCGGGTATGGTCGAGTTTAGCGAACAATTTCCCGATCGCTATCACGATGTGGCAATAGCAGAGCAACACTCGGTAACGCTTGCAGCCGGTCTAGCTTGCGATGGCATGAAACCGGTTGTCGCTATTTATTCAACATTTTTACAACGTGGTTACGATCAATTGATCCATGATGTTGCGTTGCAAAACCTCAACGTAACGTTTTGCCTGGATCGCGCAGGCCTGGTAGGCGAAGACGGCCCAACCCATGCAGGCAGTTTCGATATTAGCTATTTGCGCTGTGTGCCAAATATGCTGGTGGCAACACCGTCTGATGAAAACGAAACACGTCTACTGCTCCACACTGCCTACAGCCACCCTGGCCCCGCTGCGGTGCGTTACCCTCGCGGAGCAGGCGTTGGCGTGGAAATAGAGCCCGGCTTAAACACCATAGAGATTGGCAAAGCCATAGAAAAGCGGCGCGGTCACAGTATAGCCATACTCAATTTCGGCGCTCTGTTGCACTCTGTAACTCCAGTTGCCGAAAGTCTGGGAGCCACTCTAGTTGATATGCGTTTCGTCAAACCAATGGATGATGCCTTGTTGCTGTCCTTGAGTGAGGAACACGAACTGCTGGTAACGGTCGAGGAGAATGCGGTCATGGGCGGTGCCGGTAGCGCCGTACTTGAGCTGCTGAACTCGCACAATCAGCAAACGCCGGTGCTTCAATTGGGTCTACCCGATCGTTACGTTGAACACGGCAATCAATCCTTGATGAGAGCCGAAGTGGGTCTGGACTCAGAAGGCATAGAAACGTCGATTCGTGTAAAAATGCAAGCATTGAATATCACGCCATTGCGTGCAACCGACAGTGTAAGCTCGCACGCCTTCGCTAAATAAGCGTCTTACATATCAAACAAGTGGCCGAGCTTTCCTGCTTTGGTAGACAGGTAGCGAGAGTTGTGTGGGTTGTGACCGGTATGCAGATCAAGCCGCTCTGTAACGTTAATGCCTATGTCTTCCAGCGCTTTCACTTTGCGCGGGTTATTGGTCATTAAGCGCACAGAAGAGACCCCCAAATGGGCAAACATTGGTTCGCAAATGGTGTAGCTGCGTTGATCAGCGGCGAAGCCCAACTGCTCATTTGCTTCCACTGTGTCGGCGCCTTTGTCTTGCAGATTGTAGGCCTTGAGTTTGTTCAACAAACCAATACCGCGGCCTTCCTGGCGCAGATAAAGCACCATACCTCGTCGCTCGCGCGCGATGCGACGCAGTGCTGTCTCCAGTTGTGGACCACAATCACAGCGCATGCTGAACAAGGCATCTCCGGTCAGGCATTCAGAGTGAACCCTGGCCAATACCGCACCGCCATCACTTAAATCACCCATAGACAAAACCACGTGCTCTTTGCCGGATTCAGCTTCTTCGAAACCGTGTATATCGAACATACCCCAGGGTGTTGGGATTTTCGACGAGGTGATAAAGGAAACAGACAAGACAGACTCGTGGGTAAAGAGTGGTAAACAACCACCTATGATAGCAGATAGTGGCCGTGGATTACTTCTCGGACAACATCAGCACACCGTCATTCTCCTCCATTTTGACACGGCTAAGAAAACTCATACCCAACAGAATTTGCTTGGGAAACGAGCCTTCCAGCACTCCCGCTTGCACATTGTTCACTTGTATTCCAGCAATGCTGACCTTGTCCAAGCGCACAAACCAGGCCTGTGTAACACCACTTGCCGTGGTCACGCTGCCCTTCTTGCCATTGCGGATATAGTCGATTCCCAGGCGCTCTGCATCATTGCTGTTCATGGCCACAGATGTGGCGCCAGTATCAACCAGCATGCGCGCACTTCGACCATTGATGCTGCCATTAATGTAATAGGCATTGTTACGGTTTCTGGCAATGGATACTTGTTTTCGCGATGCCGGTTTGAAGTTTGAGCCAATCCGGGTATTGAGCGCCAAAGACTGAAGCTGACCGTTGATGTCAACCACCGCAACATCGCTATTCGCACGTATCAACTTCACACCTTCAGGGCTGGTTTGCCCGGCGCTCAAAATTCGCTGCTTCCCATCTATGCTCAGCACGGCACGCCCGGAAAATAATCCATTCACCTGCACCTCTAACGCAAGCACCTGTGGTGTTTTAAGACCAATCAGTAGGGCCCAGCATAGTAGTAAGTACTTACTCATAATGGAGTTCCTGGAGCACCTAAAGCAGTGCCTCTACAAAGTTTAGCAGGCTGGCTCAAACCCAGTGCTAGCGGCAGAAAACTATTGCCGTTTTTTTCCATGGCACGGCTGAGCGAGGCCTGCGATAGTGGTGTTCCCGATAAATTACCGCGACGATTTTGGCCACCAAACGCACCCCCCGAAAGACTGCCAGGCGAAACAAAAAAACAAGCCGCAGACGCTTCCGACTGTTGCCTTGGCTGGTGCCATTGGTCGTACTGGCAGCAATTATTCTAGTACCGCTATTATTCTGGCTGAACAGTGAAATAGAACAAAAGTTCAGCAGCCATGAATGGACCATTCCCGCCAAAGTGTATGCTCGCCCATTGGAACTTTACGTTGGCAGCCGGCTAAGCCGTCAAGAGCTAAAGCAGGAACTGGAGATGCTTGGCTATAAAATAGCCAGCGGCACAGGCAACCCTGGAAGCTATGTGCAGCAACGATCAGGCATTGGATTCCATACGCGCGGCTTCCAGTTTGGCGACGGTTTCGAACGAGCGCAGCGCGTACAAGCACAATGGTCTGGAAACGAATTAAGCCGGCTGTCAACGGCAGCTGGAGAAACTCTGGATCTAATCCGTCTAGAGCCACTGCAGATCGGTGGAATCTACCCAGGCCAAAACGAAGATCGCCTGCTGGTTGAATTATCCGATACGCCAAAGGGCATGCTGGACTGTTTGCTGGCGGTTGAAGACCGCGGGTTTTACCAGCACCCAGGCATATCTCTGCGCGGAATTAGCCGTGCCATGCTGGTTAATCTGCGCCAGGGGCGTTTCACCCAGGGAGGCAGCACGCTCACGCAGCAACTGGTAAAGAATCTGTTTCTTAGTCAAGACAGAACTCTGTCGCGTAAGCTCGCCGAAATTCCAATGGCACTGATGCTGGAGCGCAAAGTCCACAAAGACGACATTCTGCAGATGTTCATCAATGAAGTGTTTCTGGTTCAGGATGGCAATCGTGCTGTGCATGGCTTTGCACTGGCCAGCCAGTATTTCTTCAACCAGCCTCTTCAGGAACTTTTACCCCACCAGTACGCACTGCTGGTAGGAATGATCAAAGGCCCATCGTATTACCATCCAGGGCGCCATCCCGATCGTGCCAAACGTCGTCGCGACCTGGTGCTGAGCATCATGGCTGAACAAGGTATTATGAGTGAGCAGGAGGCGGAATATGCCGCGCAACTGCCACTGGGACTGAACATGCGCCCAACCCGCAGTGTGCGACAACCCGCTTACCTCGACCTGGTTCGCAGGCAGTTAAGTGAAGACTACCGGCTTGAAGATCTGCAAACCGAAGGCCTGCGAGTATTTACCAACTTCGACCCACTCGTGCAGTTGGCTGCAGAAAAAAGTCTGGAACTGGCCTTTGCAGACATAGACAAACGTCCGGCGAGGCAAGGAAAAGGTGAACACATCACAGCACCCAGTCTGGACGCTGGCATGCTGGTCAGTGGCAGCACAACGGGTGACGTGGTCGCTGTGGTGGGTGGGCGCAGACCTCGATTTGCCGGCTTTAATCGTGCACTGGATGCGCGGCGGCCGATAGGTTCTTTGGTTAAGCCTGCGGTGTACCTAACGGCACTGGAACAACCAGACCAATACACGCTAGCCAGCTATATTGATGATGAGCGCTTTGAGTTACCGCAACCAGATGGCAGCGTCTGGGCACCAGACAATTTTGACCATGAAAGCCACGGCTCAGTGACTTTGCTTGAGGCTCTCAGTCGATCTTACAATCAGGCCAGCGCTGCGCTAGGAATGCAGCTCGGCATCCCCGCAGTTCATTCAACCTTGGAAGACCTTGGCGTCACTAGTGACATTCCAGAGCTACCTTCCTTATTCCTGGGAGCGGTAGAGCTCTCAGTAATGGAAGTTGCCACCATGTATCAAACCATTGCCAGCGGCGGCTTCAATACGCCGCTACGAGCGATTCGCGAGATTCTTGATGCCAAAGGCGAAGCCGTAAAAACCTATGGGCTTGAAATAGAGCAAAGAATTGCGCCAGATACCGTACACTTGCTGCAATACGCGCTGCAGGAAACCATGCGCAACGGCACTGGGCGCAGCGCGTATCATTTCCTGCCGGATACGCTGGCCACTGCGGGCAAAACGGGGACCAGCAATGATCAGCGCGACAGCTGGTTCGCCGGTTTTAGTGGTGACTACTCTGCCGTAGTATGGATGGGAAATGACGATTATGAGACCACTTCTTTGACGGGAAGTACGGGGGCTCTAAGAGCCTGGTCGTATCTGTTTAGGGCCATCAGCCGGGAATCGCTGGAATTCTTTCGCCCTACGGGCGTTGTATATGCATGGACTGATCAAACCAGCGGCTTACTCAGCGACGAACATTGCCGCAACGCAGACTATCTTCCCTATCTATCCGGCACGGAACCAATTCGCCAAGCGGTCTGCTCAGCACAGGGTCAACACAGACCTAACTGGTTACGCTGGCTATTTGATCGGGTTCAGGAAAATCGTTAGATACCCGCACTGCAGGCAATAGAACAAAGGTAAGATGATGAATGCATTTTTCGACACTAGACGTTCGATAAAAACACCGCTGGCGGCCTGCCTGCTGACGTTTCTCCAGTCGGCATGCACTTACACACCTGTTTACGACGGCCGTAGCGGACCAGAATCAAACTTTCCAGGTGCAAACGAGCGAGCGGGCCCACCTGATCAGGAAGCCGCTGAAATGAGCGAGCACCAGGTCGAGGGCGCTGACCAACCTACTCGAGTAGCTGTCGTCTCGCCAGACGCCATCAAACATAAGCCCGCAGTGAGCAACAAAGACGGTGCCGCGGCAAAACTTCGCTCTCAGGCGACCGACGCCATGGCCGAAGGCCAGACGGCAAGAGCTGAGCGCTTATTAAATCGAGCTTTACGAATCTCACCGCGCAGCCCGGAAACATACCATCAGCTAGCAAGCATAAAGCTGGAACAAGGTGCCAGTGGCCAGGCATTACAACTCGCTAGAAAAGGCCTGAGTCTATGCGACCCTGATAGCAAACTGGCCGAGCAGCTGCAGAGGCTAGCATCACGAGCGAGTGGGTACTAGCATCACTTACATGTTTTCAACCTGCACGCGATAACATTCGTCTACATCGCTCCAGACAAACTGCAAGATCTGATTAATGAAATTTGGGCGCTCATCGCTTTGATGACTAACAAAAAGTATCTGAGTAGAGGTGTCATCAACGATAGCCTGTAGCAAGGCCAACACATGCTGACGATTGCGCTCATCCAGACCAAGGCACGGCTCATCGAGAATAAGAATATCCGGCTGCTTTACCATAGCTCGCGCAATCAGTACTAAACGCTGCTGGCCATAGGACAAGTGCTCAAACCGTTTGGCCGCCAGGTGTGCGACACCAACGGCTTCAAGCCAAGCCTGCGCTGAACTGGTTTGCGACCCCGCGGCTGATTCACTAATGCCGATGCTGTCTTGCAGTCCAGACACAACGACGTCAATCACTAGATAGCCTTTCCCAAACTGTTGCTGCAGGGCGGTACTTACCACACCAAAATGTTGCCTGATTTCCCATACCGACTCACCGCTGCCTTTTAGCCTTCCGAACAAACTGATTTGCTGGCCAAACGCTTTTGCGTTGTCGCCAGTGAGCATACTCAGCAGGCTGGATTTGCCACAGCCATTGGGCCCGGCGATCAACGCATGCTGGCCCGGCCTAAAAGACCAACATAAATCAGCAAAGACGCGTTTTTCACCAAAAGAGCAGCTCGCATTTGCTATCTGAATCAGCGGGTCGATCAGAATCTCCTTTGCCGTGGCCAGTTGTTGATGTCGCACGACAAGCGCTGTCTGCAAATTTACCCTGTGTACGTCATGGGCGAGAGCGCCTGCAATTTGCTGTCGATTTTGAGCGGTGTTCTCACAGCTTAGTACCACGCGTCCTTCACTGATCAGCATCAAGTGACTGACAGAATCAGGCACATCGCTTATCCGAGAGGTAAGCAACAAAGCCGTGTGTAAACGATCAAACAGCTCGTGCAAAACGGCTTCAAATTCACTCTGGAAGGCTTGATCAAGGCCGGCAAGCGGGTCATCAAGAATAAGCAAGCGGGTCTGACACAGCGCGGCACCCGCAATTAACACTCTGCGCATTTGTCCAGTGGACAGCTCTCTGAGACCTAGATCGGTGATGCTGCTGACACCCAGCCGCTGAGTCCAATACCGGTATTCTTCAGCCGCCGGTTCGCCACGGTGTAAATGTTGATGCACAAGCGTACCGCGATCGTAAGCGTCTGCGCGAACTTCACTGTCATCGAATCGATCATCATGTTCGTGCAGTTCTCGTTGACGTTCAAACGAAACCATTTCGCTCTCTTGTGAGGGGTTAAAGCCCTCTGCGTAAAGTCGCCTACCCCTGGAAATTGCGTGCCGCCCTAACAATACCCTGGCCAACAATGTCTTTCCGGCGCCATTGTTGCCGAGCACAGCCCATTTCTGGCCCTCCTCAAGCCGCCATTGATCGCACTCAAACGCCTGATCTCTATGGGCTGGTGTTCTGACCTTGCTTAACGTTACTAATGCCATGGGTTCGTTCATTAAAGTTGATAGACTGTTGAGCATCAACAGTGTAAACCACAGAGACAAATTCCTTGCTAACGGAATTTAATACGCAACTTGAAAAAGTAGCTCTATACAAACCGAAAAAGGTCCGCGGGCGTCGTTATATGGTGCGCGCCGCTGTCACTATGATTTTGCGGCAAAGCAAACAAGCCAATGATGACCCGCAGGTTGATGGTATTGAAGTACTGATGATGCGCCGTGCAGAACGTAAGGGCGACCCCTGGTCTGGACACATGTCCTTCCCTGGCGGAAAGATGGAAAGTAAAGACGACAATTCTTTCGAAGCGTCACTGCGAGAACTGGCCGAAGAAACTGGAATACCCAGACCCGATGACGTGCTGCGTTCAGTCGGCAGGCTATCTGACGTATTGACCCGCAACCACAGCGGTCGCAAACCAATGGTGGTGACTCCATTTGTTTTCGAGCTGACGGAAGAGGTGGACTTCAGTCCAAATCACGAAGTGGCTGAACTGGTCTGGATACCACTGGGATTTCTCCGCAATCAAGACCACCGCGAAGTGATGCACTGGGATTTTCGTGGAACGCGGATAAATCTTCCGTGCTACTACTACCAGACCCGCAGAATCTGGGGATTGTCGCTAACAATGCTGGATGAAATGATACTGTTGTTTTACGAACAGAAATTCAAGGATACCCATTCCAGACTGCAATTCTCGCCACGATCGAATTGGTTAATTCGATCACTGGCGAGGTTGAATCGCTAAGCGCAAATAGTCGTTTACTACGGTGTCGTAAAGTTAACTGGACCTGCGCTAGTGTTACTTCGTGTTCCACCACAGTTCGCTCGAACATAGACATCATAGGATGTTGCAGGATCCAAACCAGTCAATAAGTGGATCAATCCACCGTCTTCGACAGTACCCGCACCTTCAACAAAACCTGCTGGACCGTATTCGTAACTGTATGTAGTCGTTGCACTACCGACTCCACTGGTTGTCGACAAGGTCACATCCGTGGCATTTACATTGCTGAACGCCAGCCCAGCGGGGCCGGTGCACGAAGTATTGATTGCCCAGAAAAATTCCTGGGCGAGAACTCCAGGTACATCCGCACTAAGTGTTAATACGCCATTTTCTGGCGTGGTCGGCGCGCTGAGTGCCACACCGTAAGCACCATTTGCCTGCGTTGTATTGTTTGGCACTTCGAAACTCGTAGTGCCATTCAATGAACCAACATCCGTAGAGAAATCTACTGTAGTTCCAGAAACCATGGAGTTGCCATTTATATCGGACATAAACAATCCGCCAAGGAAAACGGTAGTACCCCATTCGATATTGATGGTACCGCCAACAGCTGGGAAAGATCCTACGTTGGAGACTACTACCTGATCACTGGACAACGCCAATGTCGCTAACTGCGAAATACCAACCTCATCTTCAACTCCACACAATGAACTGTGCTCACACAACGGGCCGTTCCACATACCATCAGCCAGATCTATCATGCCGTTACTGTTGAAGTCATGAAAAAACTCACCAGAATCGTAGAAACCGCTTTCGTTTTCGTCGACAAACGGCTCATCAAGATCCATCGAAGCGTCAAATACGTCTGCGTCATCAAATACTGAGTTACCGTTCGTATCGGTAAACTCTTCGGCGCCACTGGTAAACGCAATGATTGTTGCTCTGCCATCCACAGGCCGCGGATCTGAACTTACCCAGGTTACCGAACATCGCGCATCTACTGTTGAACACGATGGCGAAATGGTGCCACTTTCAGGCGAAGCAAAACTGATCACGGTGTCGTCTGGAACCGGGTTACCAAATTGATCGGCAGCAATAATACTAAACGTAACTTCAGTGCCATTGAAACTCCATGCCCGTGGAGCAAAATCATCGACTGATAATGTCAGACGATTGGCCTGCGGCACACCTGTGGATATATTTATGCCATCAGAATTTCCGGATATATCGGTTGCTTCATGTGTTGCGGTTACCACAACAGTAGTGTGAACCGTGCCGCTTTGAACAATGGCTGTCACCATACCCATGTTGTCAGATACGGCTGAATCCTCTGCCAGGCTCACACCGCCAACAGCAGTACTCAAGGTAAAGTTCACTGTTTCGCCAACGATAGGAGCAGATTGTTGCCCAACCAACTGGAAGCTGACTCTGGAGGTTTCCTCGCCGCCTACTCCCCGAAGAGACAAACTGAGAGGCATTGCTTCAATAAATTGAACGGAAAGAACCGCATCGGCTTCGACGGTTATAGTGCCTGCCGCACTCAAAGTTTCGCCAGTAGAGGCTGTTACGTTGGCGGACAACGCATCTGCACCACTGCATCCATTCGCCGTATAAGTCAGGGTAATCACGCCCGAGATCGTATTGTTGTCTCCATCAAGTGTGGCCAACCCGCTGGCAATACACTCAGAGTTTACAGTGGCCGTAATTGGGTCAGTAATAGCGTCTCCATCCGCATCAACAATCGTTAGTTGTAATTGCGTTGATGCGCCGCTTTGTATTGTTGCATTCTGAATACCAATCTCACTGTTAACAAAGTTTGTACCTAGGCCATTGCCTAACCTTGTCGTGGTCTCAGGGTCGTTACTAGTACCCCCCGTTCCGGTTCCAGTGCCAGCTGCATCTGGGCTAGTACCACCACAAGCCACCAAGGCACTCAACAGCAGACCCGTCGCTGCGGCTCTGCAAGAACCGTGCAGACCTCGTCGGATCGAACCGATCAATGTGGATTGAATAAGTCGAGACTGAAGCATGATAGGTCTACCTGATTTAAGTTGGCTAGTCGCAATTGAAAGTGAAAGTGAGCAAGCAAAATGCGCAGCTTACTCAGGGTCTTTCACTGAGTATAGGCAACTTGGATGGTAAATCTAGGCGGAGCAGAAATCGGCGATTACTGCGAAAATGTGGCTGTAGTCAGTTGGTTTTTTATTCTATTCGCTCAAAAACCAATCTAACAAAGCAATCTAGGAATGGATTCAGTTTATATAAATGTCAGCCATCCAGATACTCAATTGCCCAAGAAAAATAATAAAGCCTACGATATAGGCAAGTAGCAACCAGAGCCTGAATGGCTTTCGCTCAACAGAATGAACACCGGTAGTGGTCACATGGCGAACGCGAGCAAGATCCTCCTCCGACAGCTTAGCCGGAGTCTGTTCTGTATTGCCTTGCTCGCGACCACTCACTTTAGAACTTAAAATTCTCTTCCGACATAGACATCAGGTTTTCCGCACCAGACAACATTGCTTGCTTGTGCGTGGCTGTTCTCGGCAACAAACGCTCGTAGTAAAAGCGTGCTGTTTTGATTTTTGCTTTATAAAAACTTTCCTCACCAGCACCTTCCGCAAGTTTACTTTGCGCGACTAACGCCATTTTCGCCCACATATGAGCCAGCACAAAATAACCCGAGTACATCAAGTAATCAACCGAAGCTGCGCCAGCTTCTTCCGGATTTTTCATAGCGGCCGCGCCGATCTGCATGGTAAGTTCGCCTATTTCCTGGTTCATTGCCTGCAGCGGCTCGATAAACTCTTGCATGGCCTCATTGTCTGAATGTTCTTTACAGAACAGGTGAACAATTTTGGTGTAGTTCTTTAACAACTCACCGCCTGAACCAAGTACTTTTCGACCCAGCAAGTCTATGGACTGAATACCGGTTGTCCCCTCATAGATTGTGGCAATGCGACCATCGCGAACAATCTGTTCCATACCCCATTCCTTGATATAGCCATGCCCACCAAAAATCTGCACGCCATAGTTCGCCGCTTCCAAACCCGTTTCCGTCAAAAAGGCTTTTGCAATTGGTGTGAGCAGAGACAGCAAGTCGTCGCTAGCCTGAGATTGCTCTCCCAGATCGGCATGAGCAATATCCAACAAAGTACCGAGCCAGTAAATGAAGGCGCGACCGCCCTCTGCAAACGCCTTCTGAGTGAGCAGCATGCGCCTTACATTGGGGTGAACAATGATAGGATCGGCTTCTGCATCAGGGTTTTTGGGGCCGCTTAGCGAGCGCATTTGCAAGCGCTCGCGCGCGTATTCAAGAGCGCCCTGAAAGGCACGCTCCGCAGTACACAAACCTTGGATTGCAGTACCAATGCGTGCAGTGTTCATAAATGTGAACATGGCCGGCAAGCCTTTATTTGGCTCACCCAGCAAATAACCCTGGGCTTCTTCAAAATTCAGCACGCAAGTAGCTGAGCCATTGATACCCATCTTGTGCTCGATAGAGCCGCAGTTCACATTGTTGCGTTCACCGACTGAGCCGTCCTCATTTACTTTGAACTTGGGGACCAAAAACAGCGAGATACCTTTGGTACCGGGAGGAGCGTCAGGCAATCTGGCCAACACGATATGAATAATGTTTTCCGCCATGTCGTGATCACCGGCGGAAATAAATATTTTGGTACCTGAGAGGCGATAACTGCCGTCAGGATTTGGATCCGCTTTGGTACGCAGCAAACCCAGATCGGTACCGCAATGCGCTTCGGTTAAACACATGGTGCCAGTCCACGACCCTTCAATCATTTTTGGCAGATACTGTGCAATCTGCTCTTCAGTGCCATGAGTCTCAACGGTCACTTTGGCACCGTGGCTAAGGCCAGGGTACATACCCCATGGCCAATTTGCAGTACCCACGATTTCATTGTTAACCACGCCACCAAACGAATGCGGCAAGCCCTGGCCGCCCATCTCTACCGGCGCACTCATCGCAGGCCAGCCGTTTTCCACGTATTGCTGGTACGCCTCTTTGAAACCGGTGGGCGTTTTGACGCCTTCTGGAGTCCAGGTACAACCTTCTTTGTCGCCCACTTGATAAAGAGGCGCGAGCACATTGTCGGCAAATTTGGCTGCTTCCTCTATCACCGCGGTCATCAGTTCCTGGTTGACTTCTGCGTATGCGGGAATCGCTTCATAGTGACTTTCAGCGTCCAGCAATTCAAACAATACGAAGTTGATGTCGCGTAAAGGTGTTTGATATTCCGCCATGATATTCTCCGTTTCAGTTGGGCCAATGTTCGCCATAAGCCTAGGGCTAAAAAGCCATTACAGACAGTAGCAACAAGTGTTAGCAAATTACTGCATGGTTACGGGTGCGCAAGCTTTGTGGATTAGCCGATTAGATTCAAGGTTATTTTCGGCCAGCTGACCATTAGCCCATCATACTGTTTGCATTTTAAGCACCTGTACGCAAAACTACACCACTTATAGCGCACCATAACACTGCGCGTTCACCGCACACACAAGGACGTTGTATGCGCGCTGGCCTACTTTTTTCGCTTATACCCAATTCGGACGTATGGCGCATTCCGCAAGACTGTCTGTTCTGCGCGCGGTCGCTATCTGGCGGTGAATGGGGATTGTGCGATTTATGCAAAAACGATTTGCGCAGACCTGAACTCGCCTGCCATCTATGCTTGATTCCGCTAGATTGCCCCCAAGAGGAAGGCGTAGTGGCACCATTGATATGTGGCCAATGCGTGCGGCGCCCCCCCACTTATGATCGGTGTCGCATAAGCGCGCTCTATCAACCACCTATCAGTCACATCATTGCGCGATACAAATATTCCGCTTCTTTTCATTGCGGGCGGCTGCTTGCCAAGCTCATGGCCGATGAGATAATTTCGCATGGGCAAAGCCAACTTCCTACGTGTATTGTGCCAGTGCCTCTGCATTGGTCGCGCCATCTGAACAGAGGCTTTAATCAAAGCACTTTGTTAGCAAACCAGATTCGTACCAGGCTGCAGCTACATTTCCATCTGGATCGCAGAGCAATGCCAGTAGCCAGCCATTTTCTTAAACGGCGATCACAGACTCAAAGCCAGATCACGCAAGGTGCGCATGGGCGGCTAAGCAATGTGCGTGGTGCCTTTCAGCTGCGCTCCGAGGTTGTGCTGCCGGTCTCGGTTGCAATCGTCGATGACGTGGTCACAACCGGCGCCACTGTCAATGAAATAGCGGGTCTATTCAAGCGAGCAGGTGTGCAAAGGGTAGAGGTATGGGCGGCGGCTCGAACGCCCTAGGGAGCCTCTGATGTTACACTCAAGTCTAACTCTCGCTGGCTTACTCAATGAGCGCACATCCATTCGATCAACTCACGCCCGAATTTATTTGCGACGCCATCGATAGCCAGGGACTGCGCAGTGATGCACGTTTAACCGCGCTCAATAGTTTTGAAAATCGGGTGTACCAGGTAGGGATTGAAGACAGCGATCCGTTGATCGCGAAATTTTATCGCCCCGAACGCTGGACCCTGGACCAGATAAAAGAAGAGCACGAGTTCACGGCCGAATTACTAGCAGCAGAACTCGACGTGATCGCACCGCTTGCAATTGCGGGAAAGGAAACACTGTTCAAGTATCAAGGTTTTTATATCGCTCTGTTTCCACGCTTTGGCGGTTCACCACCCGATATAGAGCAGGCACAAAATTTGGAAGTACTAGGCCGGTTGCTAGGACGTTTGCACGCGGTAGCACGGAGCAATACTTTTCAGCATCGGCCCACTATTCGCTGCGAATCTTATGCTCGGCAAAGTATAGAGTTGCTGTTGCAACACTGGGTTCCCGGCGATTTGCGTGCCAGTTATCAATCCATCGCAGATGACGTTCTCGTATTGCTCGGAGAGCTGGAAGCAAGCGCAGAAAAACTGAGGCCGCTGCGCAGTCATGGTGATTTTCATTTGGGCAATATGATCCATCGCGATCAGCGCATTCATATGCTGGATTTTGACGACACCCGCACGGCACACGCTATTCAGGACATTTGGATGCTGCTCAGCGGCGAGCAGGAAGACATGGATAGACAACTCGATATTTTGATTCGAAATTATGAGCTTTTTCATGATTTTGACTGGCGCGAAGTGCATTTAGTCGAGTACTACCGAACCTTGCGCATATTGCATCACAGCGCGTGGATCGCCAGCCGCTGGGAGGACCCTGCATTTCCTCTCGCCTTCCCCTGGTTCAATACTGGTGGTTACTGGTCGCAACAGATTTTGACCTTACGCGAGCAATTGTATTCGCTGCAACAAAGCCATACTGCAATGAGCGGGAATTTTGCGCAGGGGAACTGACGCTTATGATTAGCCGTAGGCGAACAATCTCCAGACTTCAGCTCCTGAAAATGCTAGACTTTTCACAGCACACCACTGACAGGTTGTAATCGCAAATGCGCATATTCAGAGGGCTGATTCTTACTGTATTTACACTACTTGTGGTGCTCATATGCAGTGTAATTGCGATAGCACTGCTGGCTCTTGACGATCAACCCTTACTGCCGCTGGAAAACCCATCTGCAACAGATGCTGTAAAACTGGTTGGCGACAGACTGCAAGCAAATCAGAACGCCGCTTTCTTTGATGAAGACTCTGACGGCCTAATCCATATACCTGACAAGGAACTAAGCTTACTTTTACAGCAGCAGTTACGGCGTGCCGATCTTGGATCAGCCGTAAAGTTGGTCTTTTTTCGCGGCCACGCCAATGGCCAGATATCGCTGGTACTACCCATCGATTTCGCCCGCAAATTTCTGAACGTTCGTTTTACAGCAAAGCAAAGCCAATCGCCTCAGCACTTTGAGCTGGACACTCTGAAACTCGGAAGCATCAAGGTACCAACAGGCTTGATCGATTACACTCTCCCTTATCTGCTTGAAACCTGTCAGCGAGACCGACGCTGCCGCTCTGCCAAGGATGCCTATCGCAATATTGAAACCCTGGAGCTAGGAACCGGTGTACTGAAGTTACGCTATCGTCTGGGCGCCGATACGCTATCGCAAATTGGTTTGGGCGACCTCAACGTCAATCAATTGCCCCTGTCGCCCTACTTAAGCGCGCTTGATTTGCTAGGCAAGCGCTATGGCAACAAGCGAATCCACCTGCATGAAGCGCTGCAGACGGTGCTTAAGGTCGCTGCCGCCCGCAGTACCAACAACAACGCCGTGACTGAAAACACAGCCGCACTTTTGGCGCTGGCTCTGCAAAGCTCCGACGCCAAATTTCAGAAATTGATTTTGGCTGAACAAAAAACTGATCTAAATTTGATCGAACTACAAGTGTCTGTGCATCAGCGGCCAGACCTGGCGAAACACTTCATTGGCTCGGCCGCGCTGTTTTTGATTGGCGGTACAGAATTCAGCGATTATGTGGGCATATACAAAGAGTTTTTTGATGTATCACAGGGCAAGAAATTTGGCGCAGGCGACCTTGTAGCTGACCGGGCTGGTGTTAGATTTGCACGGCTTGCCACTTCATCAGCAACTCAGGCGCTCACCCTTCAAGCCAAAATGCTGTCGGAACAGAACGCAACTGCTTATTTGATGAGCAAAGTTCAAATTCGTGAGCTAGAAAGCCAATATAATGTGCGAACGACAGAAGAAATTAATGAAATCGTTACAGTGATTGATAACGCCCTCGCAGAACTACCGCTGTTACACTAACAGCCTATCCTTTAGCGGTTGCCAAACCGAAAACGGACCTATACTTAAAATAGATATCGGCAGGGCGCAGGTTCCCGTTAATGAATTCCCAGCTCCAGACACCTGTTGCGGATGAAACGCAACACACAGAAGAAATGCGGATAACCCAACCGCAGCAAATTTTGCTTGTGCATCCGGATGAGCGAAATCGATATCTGATCAAACGGGCACTTGCTGAGCGCGGCTTCACGAAAATTGTGGAATCTGCGGGCGATCATCACTGCATAAACTTGTTAAACGAATACGCTTTTGATGTGGTTGTTGTAAACGTTGACTTGGGCGACCTGGACGCATGGCGCTTAACTCGTCTGATTCGTTCCGGGGTTGTTTCCACTCAGATGAATACACCCGTGTTTATTGTTTCAGAAACGTTTAGTGAACAAATTGCGCTGGCTACAGCAAAAGAGTTTGAAGTTAATGCCTTCATTCCTCTCGATCAGGCTCACACCGTACCACGCGCGATCGAGAAAATGTTCAAAGAAGACCGGATTGAGCCACCACGCAGCTCAATTCTAATTGTCGAAGATTACGCCGATACGGCCAAGCTGGTAGAGCGCGTGCTAAAAAACAGATTCCATATAGAAACTGCAACCGACGGCGAAGCAGGACTCGCTGCCTGGATGGAACGACGTCACGAAATTGTGCTGCTTGATTTGATGCTGCCCAAGATCTCCGGTGAAGAAGTGCTCACAGAGATTCTTAAAGTTAAACCAAGCCAGTCGGTAGTAATGATGACCGCGTTCGGCAGCGCAGAAAAGGCTGGTTCTTTAATTGCGGCCGGAGCCGTCGACTTCATATCCAAACCGTTTCGCGCCGAACAATTGCGACACGTGTGCAACATCGCCGCGCATCGCGAAGATTACATCACAAGCAATCAACAGTTTGAAGAGCGTCAGCACGAGCTTGCCACTGAGAAAGAACGTGCGCTGGTAACGCTTAATTCCATCGGTGACGGCGTTATCACCACTGATTCCAGTGCACGTGTTGTGTATATGAACCCCGTGGCCGAGCATCTAACCGGTTGGCTTGAAAACGAAGCGCAAGGCAGAAAGATAAGTGAGGTGTTCAAAACGTACCATGAGTACTCTCGCGTGCCGGCAGTGAGCCCGCTAGAACGTTGCCTGGAGGAACAGCGCCCAATTCACACCAAGACCAATATTCTGATGCGCAGCAAGCAGGGTCTGGAGATGGTGATTGAAGTTTCTGCTGCTCCTATCAAGGGGTCTGGCAACACTATTAATGGTGCTGTAACCGTATTCAAAGACAGCACTGCCGCCAGAAACCTTGAAAAACAGCTCACTTATCACGCCAGTCATGATCCTTTAACGGGTTTGAAGAATCGCCAGGTATTTGATCAGGAAGTGAAGTTGGCGCTTGATGATTGCATTAGCGCCCAGGTAGAACACGCGTTGTGCAACATTGACGTCAATGAATTCAAAATGATTAATGAGAGCCAAGGCAGCGAAGCCGGCGACAAACTACTGCAAGAAGTAGCCAAAGTGTTGATTCAGAAAGTGAGAGCACCCAGCGACGCTATTGCCAGAATAAGCGGGCACGAGTTTGCGGTATTGCTACGATATTGCCCACTCGATGCCGCCAGCAGAATCAGCGAGAACATTGCTTCAGCGTTTGACGAGTATCAATTCGAATGGGAAAAAACCAAATTTCCCATTTCAGTGTCCATCGGCCTGAGTCAGATCGATCAGGACAGCACTGATCTGCAAGATATTTTTGCGTCCGCTCGCGCAGCTTGCTTGAACGCACAGGGCGGAGGCGGCAAGCGCGTGCATGTATACACCTCCGGGGACGACGAAGCGTTGCGGGCTCGAAGCGAGGTACAGCTGGCCTCTGAAATAGTTCAAGCTGAGCGCGAGAATCGATTTACGCTATTTTGCCAGCCTATTAAATCTTTGGCTGACCCGGATGAAATCAGTTACGAAATTTTGATTCGAATGCACGGCGAGAACAATGAAATCGTCTCACCTGCCAACTTCCTTCCTGCCGCGGAACGATATAACCTGATACCACAAATCGACCGCTGGGTAGTGCATACGGCGTTCGAATGGTTGCAATCAAATAGAGACAAACTCGACAGAATCAGTCACTGCGCTGTTAATTTGTCAGGTATGTCGCTTAGCGATGAAGGATTTTACGCTTACATACGAAATGCATTCGAAGAATTTGATGTACCTGCAAGCAAGATTTGCTTCGAGATCACTGAAACGGCGGCAGTGACCAATTTCGCCGTTGCGGGCAGCTTCATCGAAGCGATTCGAGGTTTGGGCTGCAAATTTGCATTAGACGACTTTGGCACAGGTATGTCGTCTTTCGCGTATCTTAAGAAGCTGCCGGTTGACTACCTAAAGATAGACGGCATGTTTGTTAAAGATATCCTCACTGATCCGATTGATCTGGCCATGGTGCGCTCGATCAACGACATAGGTCACGTCTCGGGGCTGAAGACGATAGCTGAATTTGTTGAAAATCAGGAAATTGAAGACAAGCTTCGAGAGATTGGCGTTGACTATGTGCAAGGCTATGGGATCAGCAAGCCAATGCCTATTGATGATATGAAATTCTAACTAAGCGGAACAGGGCGTTTATTGGGGCCGATATACTCTACATCATCACAGCGTTGTGGCAGGTACGACCCATAAGCATTGGCGCTGTATTCCAGATAACAGGCTTCAACTCCAGCGAGCACAGACACTGCCGCAAGATCATATAATTCGCGGGGAGAATATCCTTGATCAGACATAAAAGCGGCGACGTAGCCATTAATATTAATCGTTTCCGAGTATTTCTGCTGCAGATATTCGTGAACCTCTATTCCTAAGGCTTCATGCTCACCAACTGAAAAACCCAATGCCCTCGCCTTTGTCTGAAGCACTTCTACGCGCTCATCCCCAGTTGCAATAGGCCGCGCGTAACCAACAAATTTAACTTTCCCGCGACTTCTCTTAATACCCTCTTCCAAAAGCCCTGAGAGAGAACGACCAGTTTTGTAGTCCATAAGAAGCTGTTGTATGAATTCCGTTCCATATTTTAACGGACGACTTCCATACATTTCAGAATCGGCGGCTAGAACACCCGCAGTTGTGGCAGCAACTACGCTAGCCTTGGTTTCGCCAGCCAACGCCCCGACTGCATTGCACCAAATTCTCGGGTCCGGCCAGCTCAGGCAACTGAACACAACTTCCATCCACTGTGCTAATTCTTTAGATGGCAGTCGACCAGTAATATTCAGCGACAAAATCTGCATATAGGTTGCCGAGCCAGCCAAATCGTTCAACAAATCATAACCGTGCGAATAGACTGCTTCCCCAACTTTCCATCCTCCCACATCACTGTATATTCGATGGCGCCTTTTATTCCAATATTGCGTATCAATCATCTTTCGCAACACCTTTTATGAAATAGTCTTCATCGGATACAAATGGCGCAGCGGTTGTAGGCTTGCCTAAATACTCCAGTCCGTGAGCCAAAAGACCAGGCGCGCAAATCAATTGAAACAGTGCGCCGCCTTGTTTTGCAGCAAAGCCCAGCTCTGCGAAACATACCGCGGCAACGCCGGGCATTAAAATACCGGCGTTATCTGTTGCCAATTCGTCTGAGAACTTTGCCGACCATGCGGCTAAATTTCGAGTAGGGAACTTATCAACAATCCGCTGCAAGCAATTTCTAGCAAAGGTATCAGCTGATCCATAAATCTGGCCGTAACCTGGCAGTTGCTGGGACCATAAATGGTCCCCGTGAGCATTATTGCAATTTTGTATAGAATTCGCGATAACGCTGGGCTCTCGTTTGTAATTTCTAATAACGAACTTCATCGCGGCCGGGACTATACCCGCAGCATTTTCTTGCCCTCCCATAACGCTAAGCGCAATCGGAAGCAGATGCGTAATATCTGTTTTGCCTACGGTCGCGTGGATAGCGGCCTTTGCGGCTGGGTGTCGAGGACCCGGATTCATCAGGATTTTGCTGATGTAATCAAAAAAAGCACTGTCAGCGGAGTTTGGTAGATCGCCTCGAATAAGTAGGAACAAAATGTTCGATAACGATGAAGACTCAACAAGTTCAAAGAAATCGTAGCCGCTTAAAAATGCGTTTTTGGCGATATATGGATTATTAGGGTCTGGCTCTTCCAGCCAGATTTTGCTGGTATATTTTTTAGCGTAAGTCTCGTCACGAGATTTAGCCTGAGTATTTTCCAGGCGCTTATTGTCAGTCACGACTAATGAACAAAGTTGTATTGCAATTCCAGGAACACGGCACGTCCCTCCATAGCAAAATCCTCAACAATAGTACCATCACTTGGCTCGCGAACATCATTGTTGGCAATGTTACGCGCTATCAGCGAAGCATCCAAGCCATTGATGAAGGAGTGCTTGAATCTTAGATCAAGTGTTTGATAATCATCAATATCATTTCTGAGATCAGCGGTGATCCTTTCGCGTCCAGCTACCCAATTAAATTGCCCGCTTGCACGTGTTCTTTCACTAATTTCCCACACAGCGTTGAAGAAAAACTGTTGTTGCGGCGCATCCGCAATATCCTCACCACTATTGTCATTCTCAGAAGTTTGATAGGAGTAGTTTGCCTCGATTGATAAAGCTTCGGAAATAGCGGCAGAGAATTCCAGCTCAAATCCCTGGCCACTTTGATCTACCGCGTTCTGAGCACGAAATGCACCTGGCTGACTCTCAATTTCCACCGGTACAATTAAGTCAGATAGTTCGTACGCATACAAATTTAGTTTAGCGCTGTAATTTTCGTTAAACCTGTAGTCAAAAGCCAATTCCAGGGTATCGATGGTTTCCGGCTCCAATTGGTCATTGCCAATCAACGTGGGATTGTTTTGCGAGAACAGTTCAAAAGCGGAAGGTGCACGAAATGCCCGCCCATACAGCACCTTGGATGTCAGGCTAAAAGTGGTCGCCCATACCAATGCAAATCTTGGGTTTATCGTACTACCAAAATCGGAGTAGTCGTCGAAGCGAAGACCAGCCGTTAGGGCCCAATCATCGGCAAATGACCATTCGTCCTGCGCAGAGAAAAACAGAATATCTCGCTTAAGATCGCCAGTAAATACAGCCGGTGTATCACTCACGTCTGTCAACGTGCCATCGACAACACCTTCCGTACCATCGATTACACCCGGTCCAAAGTTCTTTGTTTCTTCTGCATCGCCTTCCTGGCTCTCAAAACCGGCCGAAATTCTCAGATCATGATTTTCCATGCCCGAATAGAAACCTACTACTTCTAAGTTGATCCTCTCTTCTGTCCCTCCTGGATTGCCTAAAACTCCGTCGGGAAAAGAAACTACTCCTCTAATGGGAGCAACAAACACGTTTCCATCGACACCAATTAGAGCAACGGTTCCAGGTGGGAAAATCGAAAATCTGGTTTTCTCTACGGCTCTGTTATATACAAAGCTCAATTGGTAATTCCAGTTCTCGCTTATATCCGTGTGATGATTTATTTGCACTTGGAGAATATCCGCATCTACTCGGCCTGTAGGATCCAGAGCTTGCGCAACACCAGGTCCCACTCCAGCGTCATTTTGCTCCCAGTAATATGCCGAAAAATCCCAGTTTTCATTCCGCATGCCAATTCTTGCGTTAACAACTGAGTACCGTGTATCAATTGCATTAGGTGCATTCGACGCATTGGATCCAAAAACACTATCGAGGGTGGTCTGTAGGTCTGCGACCACCGGCCGGGATCTATCCCCATCTGATCTACTGTGCTCCAAACTGGCCGCAATCTGCCAATCATTGGCTGTGGTGGCTCCATACTGTAGCCATGCATCTTGTGTATCGAAGGAACCGGCCCTTACCCCGATAGTTAGGCCATCTAACTCTTTGGCTCCCTTAGTAATCACATTGATGACACCGGAGAATGCGTCAGCACCAAAAACCGCCGAACCAGGCCCTCTAATAACTTCAATGCGTTTGATGTTTTGTACTGGAAGTTCTAATCGACTTATTCGACCACCATTAAATATCTGCCTAAGTGGCGAGCCATCGATCAGCAGCAGTACTTGCGAGTTGTTTGTAGTGTGAATACCACGAATCGAATAAATCGCATTGAGCTTATTATCATTTGAGCGCGAAACGTGAAGCCCCGGCACGGACTCGAGTACCTGATCAAGAGTGCGAGCACCCAAAATCTCGATATCATCTTCGGTAATTACTGTGGCAACGGAGGGTGCTAACCGTATCGGCTTGTTCGTACCCGTAGATATGCTGACGGTCTCATCATCCTCATAGAAATCAAGCAAATCTATGTCTTCGGCAATGGCGACTTTGCCCAATGACAAAATCAAGATACCAGCACCTAGTTTTGTGAGTGCACTAAAATGCAATTTCGAGCTACGGAATCGAAGAATCATATTATTTTTGTCGCCGGATACGTTTACCCAACGCTTTTTTTTGCGCTTCATCGACTAAATATAGACTACTTTCGCCATGACAGCAGGGAACCTGCCGGTCGGCGCTAAATACAGAGATTGAGTATGGGGTTGCTTAAATTACCGCCAAGTAACGGCTAGAAAGCTACATTTCTTGCAATATTTTGACCCGCTCACCCATTGGCGGAATTTCGTTCGGGTCGATTCGAACATCGAGCAGAGTTGGCTTATTGCTTACAAACACTGCGTCAAAGTCAATCGCTTGAAGGTCTGCTGGAGAATTGATCACTATCCCATTCGCGCCCATGGCCTGAGCCAATTTGGAAAAGTCGGTGCTAGGAAGTTGCCAACCAACTCGCTCAGCCGTGCCGAGTCGCTGACCATGCTTAATCATACCGTAGGCAGAATCATTCAATACCAGGAAAACAAGTGGAAGTTTGCGCTCCAGTGCCACGGTTAATTCCTGACCAGACATCAACACACTGCCATCGCCCGTAATGCAGACAGTTGGCTCACTGCTGGCCAACGCACTGCCAATGGCGGCACCAATAGCCCAGCCCATGGAACCAAAGTTCATAGCTATGCGAAGATTGCCCGGCAAACTTAGATGCAGATAATGCAAGCCCCACGCCCAGGAATTGCCAGTATCAAGAAAAAAACGTGTATTACTCGGTAGGTAGCCACTCAGAAAGTGCATCAAGCGCTGTGGCTTAATAGGTGTGGAGTCATCAAAAGCTGCCTGGCCATTTAAGTATTCCAGTTGTTCGGGCAGCTTATTTGGGTCAACCTCATCTTCGTTGTCCGCGCTTACGGGTAGCCGCGAATGGTCGAATGCTTCTGTATTCGATGCGTGAATTTGCTCTAGCGCACCTACAATCTCTTTGAATATCGCGCGCTTATTGCCGAATACATGTAATCGCGCCATAGGCGACTGTACAAAATTGTCTGCGCAGGATTCAACGTGTATTAACTTGTTGTTTAGTAACACGCGGTCCCAACCGGCGGTGGATGTTTCTCCCAATCCTGTACCAACAGCAATAATTTTACCTACATTTGGATTTTCCAGAGCTTTGCGCGAGCTGGGGTGACCAGAGAAACCAAAAATGCCCTTGTAACGTTTATTGCGGGTATTCACCCAACGGGCACCACCGGGCGTACTGATTATGTCGGCATCACATAACTCCGCAAAACGCTCTATTTCGACAATAGCGTCGCCACAAGCGTGACCCAACATCAATACTAGTTTTTCACGGCGCGCCACGCTGGCCAGAATATCCGCTTTAAACTGGGACAAAGCTTGGGAGTCAACCGTCCAGGGTTCCCTCAATTGCGTAGCAATATTCATGAATGTTGGCTCAAACGCGAGCGAGGTTTTTAGAATATCCGTAGGAATACTTAGATGTACCGGACCCCGAGGATGCTGGAATGCTTTTGCAATTGCAGTGATCAATTTACCTTCCAACTGATCGGGGTGGGTGACCATGGAGTTATAGCGGGTACAGTGATCAAACATGCCAACCACGTTTACCGCATCAGGTGTTGATTCCTGAAAAGCCGAGCGCCCGAAACTGGGCAACGCGCTTTGTGGCGTAATCACAAGAATGGGAGTGAACTCTGCATAAGCAGACGCTATTCCTGTGATTAGATTTGTAGTACCTGGCCCAGTGGTTGCACAGCATACGCCCATTTTGCCAGATTCTCGGTAATATCCGTCTGCCATAAACGCTGCACCAGTTTCATGGCGAGCAAATACCGCTTGTGGTCCGTATAACAAGGTGTCTCGTTTACGCGACTGAGCTCGGTCACCAACGCTGTTATCAAGCATCCCACCTTTGCGGCGACGCCGGGCGATTGCATTATAGAAAGGCTCAATGGCACCACCCTGAATACCAAACACATATTCCACGCCCACTTGCGCAAGATAATCAACAATTAAGTCCGAATAGGTATATAGCTCTTCGGCCTCATTGTTGTGGCGGGATGCCTTTACCAGGGCGTTTCGCGCTGTCTTTACGTTTCCGGTCATTTAGGCGACTTCTCTTTAGTAAAGCGGAGTGATCTGATCGTTTGGCAGGCAGTTTTAAAGCAGCTAAAAATCAAAATTCGCGGTGATGTTATCGTCGTTTTGTTCAAAAATCCAACACATTATAGGTTTCGCTGACCAGTGGGACAAATACAACTATCGATTCCACTAAGTCAGACGCAGCGGCTGAGTAACGAATAAGCAATCCAGGCAGATGGTAAGTTAAAGCTTGAGAAAAGTCATCTAAGTTTTTGATTAATATACGTATGCTGATCATACTGCGATCAAAACTACCGTTTATCACCTGACTGCTGACGCTGCGGTTAAGCGGCGAATAAATCGTGCTCGTCAAAATATTGTCTAAGCTTAAAGGATAAATAAAGTAGCGCTTCGACTTTCTGCTGAATAGTCGTTGCTCAGCATTAATGGATCGCATTTGAGCCGAATTTTAAGGCCTGGGAAAAAGCGTGCACCTCACATCGGTGGGATGCTGCGTTGTGCCCTGATGCTGCTCGCTTTATTACTGTCTTTTTCTGTACAGTCTGCCGCCACCCGTGTTGCGATTCTCATTCCGCAAACGCCATCTAAGGCACAGGCAATTTATGAAGAGATCTACTCTGGTGTGATGCTGGCTGAGAACGCAGAGTTACTGCGCTTCAACGTCAGTGCTGATACCACCGCCGAGCAAGTGCATCAGTGGCTGCAAGAACAGAATCCATCAGCGGTTATCGCCATTAGTAAAACTCCTTACGAGTACGCCAACAGCTCAGGTTTAAATGTGCCGCTTATTGTGGGGGGGCTGGGTTCCACACCAAAGGGAGTTTCAGGTGTTGCCTTGGCTGGCGATCCCGCTGAGTTTTTTGCGAACGCGAAAGAAATCGCTCCAAGCGTGCAACGAGTGTACCTGGTTTACAACGAAAGTATGAATGGCTGGTGGCTCGATGACGCGCGAAAAAGTGCCAAGCAAAACGGCCTTGAGCTGGTAGCACTGGAAGCAGCTTCGGTTCGCAAGGGTGCCAAGATATATAAGAACTTGCTTAAAGATGCCCGCAAAGACAAAGACGCGGTTTGGATTCCATTAGTCACAGTTGTACCTTCTAAAACCGTATTGCCAATGGTGTTACGCAAAGCATGGGACAAACACCTTGTGGTTTTCACCAATAGCCCAGTTCACACGAAACAAGGCGCTTTGTTCTCACTCTATCCTGACAATGCTGCCATGGGTGCGCAATTGATGGAGCTGGCATTGGAGCAGGCTACGTCCGATCACGCCGAACCTCGCGTAGTAATGGCGCGCAATATGAAGCGCGCGTTCAATTGGCGTACCGCATCTCACCTGGGGCTCAAGTACACTTTGGACGAGGAGGCTGGCTTTGACAGAATCTACCCAGTTCAATAGCGCGCAAGCAAGCGTTCACGTGCCTGCCAGTAGGCAAAAACTTGTTAGTTTCCGTCAACAGTTGTTTTCTATCTTTGCCGGATTTGGCTTGATGATCGCGGTAGCCGCAGCACTTGGTACTGCCTATTCCACTACCCAACATCTGCGTGAACTGTATATAGGCCAAGCGCTGCAAGCGACGGAAAATTTCGCCGGTCTTAGCGAGCTCGCGTTGCTGTACGAGAGTGGCGACAATGCCGTAGGTGCAGCCACGGCAACCTTGTCTTTCCCATCCATCAAATTTGTCTCTGTTACTACCGCGGACGGTACGGTGCTACTGGAACAAGGCAACTGGGGTGGCAACAAATTTCCTCTTAACAATAAGCACCCCGGGCAAAAAAGCGCGGAGCTGCTGAGCACACAAAGTGACGCATGGCATTTCTGGGCACCGGTGTACACGCTTGCCGAGGAAAATACGTCTCTGGACGCTACTGGAGCTGCAGAAAAGGAATATCTGGGCTACGTCTACGTCGTCGAGGATCAACGCGAATTCATCGCGGCTGAGTATGAAATTTTTCGCAAAAACATATTGATCGGCTTGCTTGGTGGCCTGGTCTTCATTCTAATACTACATCTGCTGCTTAACCGCTTGCTGGCACCTATGAACCGGCTGGTTAAAGTGATGGAAAAGACGCGTGAGGGTGATACAACCGTTCGTGCGTTACCAAAAGGCCCAGCGGAAATCGTTGATATGGCGGAAGTTTACAATAAGGTCATGGACAACCTCGCTGACCGCGACGCCAAGTTATTGCGCCATACAGAAATTCTTGAGTCTGAAGTCAGCCTGCGTACACAAGAACTGGTGCAGGCGAGAGACCAGGCCATAGACGCGAGTCGGCATAAGTCTGAGTTTCTTGCCAACATGAGTCATGAGCTACGCACACCCTTGCAAGCAATCCTGGGGTACTCCGATATTGTGCGGGAGGGTCTGGAAGACGAATGCCTTGACGACTTTGTTGAAGACATAGACCGGATAACTCACAACGCCTCCCACTTGTTGACGTTAATCAACAGCATCCTCGATCTGTCGAAAATCGAAGCGGGACGCATGGACCTGAAAATCAGCCCCGTATGTGTTGCCCGCGTTGTAAAACGTGCCAGTGATACGCTACAACCGCTAATGCAGCAAAACCAGAACAGCTTGCAGATTGATGTAGACGAAGACGATCTTAAGATTGGCATAGACGAGACAAAATTACTGCAAGTGTTACTGAACCTGGCAAGTAACGCAGGCAAGTTTACCAAGAACGGCGTCGTTTCTATTCGTGTGCGTCATGCAGCTGACAGTTTGCAAATCGATGTGGAAGACACTGGCATAGGCATGGACAAAGAGCATCTCAATTTAATCTTTGATCCATTCCGGCAAATTGACGGCAGCACAACTCGCGAATTTGAAGGAACCGGTCTAGGCCTTTCAATTACACGCCGTTTTTGCGAAGTGATGGGCGGGCATATCAGCGTTAGCAGTGAACCAGGCAAAGGTTCCTGCTTCAGTGTGAACTTCCCGCTACCCATTACAGGTCAAAGCGAAACTGCGATCGACCCTACTTTTTGAAGGGCGCGTCTATTAATTCCTCGCGTCCTATGCGGGGAATTAATAGACGCGCCCTTAAGTCAGTCCATAGGCCCCGGCTTTAGCAAAGTTCGAATCCAGCTGAGCCAGCCGTTATCTTTTAGAACCATGTGATCAATTCGATCATACTGTTCGGCAAGGACTGCAGGGTCTGCAAAAAATTCTTCCCGTGTTCGGATGGTGCGGCTAGCATCTAGCTGCTTGACCACTACCGCCGGGTTGCCAGCCACAACCACGTTGGACGCTATGTCACGGGTGACCACCGCTCTTGCAGCGACAATGCTGTTATCGCCTATGGTCACGCCTTTTAAAACTGTTGCATGATCACCCAGCCACACATTGCGACCGATATTCACCGGTGTTTTTGTTGTTGGACGTTCGACTCGGTCGTACAAACCGTGCCAGTCAGAATCCGTGATATAGACGCCGTTTGCGATCAGGCAGCTATCGCCGATAGTGATGTGGTCACAGGCGCTTATCCTCACTCCAGGCGCCAGCAAAACACTATGGCCGATGGTGACACCGCCACCATCAGAATCATGCCCCCATACTCCAATAGTAGTAGGGCTAGCGGGCTCCGCGATGATTGTTACCGAATCACCAATACGAATATTGGGGCCGCTAACCTTGATATGCCAGGGCTTCATCATGGTTGGATACACGCCCAGCGCATCCAGTTGCGGGCGAATAAAGTTTTGAACATACCAATTGCGAAATCGCAGGTAGTATTTCTTCAGAAGATAGGGTCGTCGATCCTGGCGCATGGCTTGCGATTATACCTGCACTACACATGTGCGCCATTGAACAGACAAGAGACGCTGTCGAATAAGCCACTTTGCGGTAAACTGGCGGGCCATAAGGGAGTTGTGAGGCCCTATCATGCCCAGTCAAGCGCATTCTGCAATATCGTCAAGAGAAGCATCAGACCCAATCTGGCGTTTAATCTGTGAAGAGACACGCTCGAACGCCAACCAAGAACCGATTCTGGCGAGTTTTCTGCATGCGACTATTTTGAATCATGATAGCCTTGAAGCCGCACTTAGCTTCCATCTGGCGAATAAGCTGCACAGCAGCACCGCTTCGGCGTTGTTATTGCGCGAAGTGATCGAGCAGGCACTGAACTCGGACGAGTCGATTGGAATCGCTTTGCGCGCCGACCTGCACGCGTTTGCCGAGCGCGATTCCGCTTGCACGCAAATGAGCACGCCATTTCTTTTTTACTCGGGGTATCAGGCGCTTCAAGCGTACCGCATTGCACATTGGCTATGGGGTCAAAATAGGGAATCGCTGGCACTGTACTTGCAAAATCGCATATCCATGGAATTTGCGGTAGACATCCACCCTGCTGCGGTTATTGGTCAAGGCATTATGCTAGATCATGCTACCGGTATTGTGATTGGCGAGACGGCGGTGGTTGGCAACAACGTGTCTATCCTGCAGGGAGTGACACTTGGTGGCACGGGCAAAGTCAGCGGTGACCGGCACCCTAAAGTGGGTGACTTTGTACTTTTAAGTGCCGGCGCAAAAGTGCTGGGCAATATCAAAATCGGCGACTGCGCAAAAGTGGGCGCCGGTAGCGTGGTACTCAAAGACGTTCCTGCAAACTGCACAGTTGCCGGTGTACCTGCCGAAATTGTGGGGCGATGCTGTAATCAACCAGCGCTGGAAATGGATCATGAGATAGAAAACGATTCTATCTAACATCCGTTTATGTAAACGCGCTAAATGGCGGCTCGTAAGCAGACAAGACTCGTTAGTGTTTTCTAGGCCTGATGATATTGGGGTGAGAGTTCGTGCACTGCATCAATAAATGCTTTCGCATTATCAGGTTTGATATCTGGCGTAATGCCATGGCCCAAATTAAACACGTGGCCAACGCCATGCCCATAGGACGCCAGAATACGGCCCACCTCAGCGCGAATGCGCTCGGGACTGCCACGCAATAAGGCTGGGTCCATGTTACCTTGCAAAGCGACCTTTCCATCCACGACCCGCCTGGCTACACCGATGTCCATGGTCCAGTCAAGACCGACGCAATCGCAATCGGTGGCAGCAATGTCCTGCAGCCATAAGCCGCCATTTTTTGTAAATAAAATAACTGGTACGTCTGCTTCGCTATTCGCTTGCTTCACACCTTTGGCGATTTTTCGCATGTACCCCAGTGAAAATTCCTCGTAGGCGGCCGCGCTCAAAACACCGCCCCATGTATCAAAAATTTGCACAGCCTGCGCACCTGCAACAATTTGCGCACTCAAATAATCAATCACCGAATCAGCCAACTTGTCCAGCAGCATATGCATGGCTTCGGTTTCGCAAAACGCCATAGTTTTTATGCGTGCAAAATCTTTGCTACTACCACCTTCAATCATGTAAGTGGCTAGCGTCCAGGGGCTGCCAGAAAAACCAATTAGTGGCACCCGGTTATTCAACTCTTTTCGAATCAGTTTTACCGCATCAATCACATACGGCAAATCTTTACTGGTCTGTAATACGTCCAGTTTCTCAATCGCCACCGCTGATCTTACGGGCTTTCGGAATTTGGGGCCTTCGCCTTCGGCAAAATACAGACCCAGACCCATCGCATCAGGAATGGTAAGGATATCAGAGAATAGAATAGCGGCATCCAGCTCGAAACGTTCGAGTGGTTGCAAAGTTACTTCGCAGGCCAGCTCAGGATTGGCAAACAAATCCTGAATACCACCAGCTTTTTGCCGCGTAGCACGGTACTCCGGTAAATACCGGCCTGCCTGACGCATCATCCATACCGGTGTATATTCAACCGGCTCTCGTCGCAACGCCCGCAAAAAAGTATCGTTAGACATCCAGATAATCCAGCATGCCTTTGGCGGCTTTACGACCTTCCCATATTGCGGTTACCACCAAATCGGAACCTCTGACCATATCACCGCCGGCAAATATTTTTGGATTCTCGGTTTGAAAAGGATACTCCGATTTTTCCGGCGCCAATACACGGCCGCCATCATCCGTAGATACCTGGTATTCTGAAAACCAGTCCGCCGGACTGGGACGGAAACCAAACGCAATGATAACCGCGTCGGCTGGCAGAATTTCTTCACTGCCAGGAATTGCTTCGGGTACTCTTCGCCCGTTTTCATCGGCATCACCCAAATGCGTTTCAACGACTTTAACACCGGTCGCTTTACCACCTTTGCCAACAATTTCTATCGGCTGGCGATTAAAAAGGAAGCGCACGCCCTCTTCTTTCGAATTCTGCACTTCGCGGCGAGAACCTGGCATATTCTCTTCATCTCTTCGGTACGCACAAACCACGGTCTCTGCACCCTGGCGAATAGCGGTGCGGTTGCAATCCATAGCGGTGTCTCCGCCACCAAGCACAACAACGTTTTTTCCTTTCAGATCGATAAAGTCTTCTGCCGATTGTTCAAAACCAAGGTTGCGGTTTACGCTCGCTACCAGGTAAGGCAAGGCTTCATGCACACCTTCAAGCTCTTCTCCGGCAAAGCCACCTTTCATATAGGTGTAGGTACCCATGCCCAGGAAAACGGCATCGTATTCATCATGCAATTCTCCGAAGCTAACGTCCTTGCCTACTTCGGTATTCAAACGAAATTCTATGCCCATGTCTTGGAATATTTCGCGACGACGGTTCATAACAAATTTTTCGAGTTTGAACTCAGGAATCCCAAAGGTAAGCAAGCCACCAATCTCAGGGTACTTGTCGTACACCACGGCTTTTACACCCGCTCGAGTTAATACGTCGGCACAGCCGAGACCTGCCGGACCGGCACCAATGATGGCTACTTTCTTATCAACAGGTATCACATCCGAAAGATCAGGTCGCCACCCCATTCTGAACGCTGTATCGGTAATATACTTCTCAGCAGAACCTATTGTGACCGCACCGAATCCGTCGTTGAGCGTACAAGCGCCTTCGCACAAGCGATCTTGTGGACACACACGCCCACACACTTCCGGGAGCGTATTGGTTTGATGGCAGAGTTCAACCGCTTCCAAAATATTGCCTTCTGAAATCAGTTTCAGCCAATTGGGTATATAGTTGTGTACAGGGCACTTCCACTCGCAATAAGGGTTGCCGCATTCAAGACATCTATGCGATTGACTGCGAACCTGCGGTGGGCGAAACGGTTCGTATATTTCTGCGTATTCAATTTTCCGAACATCAATCGGTTTTTTGTCAGGATCGAGTCGCCCGACTTCCAGAAATTGAAAATTATTGTCTAGTCTGTCTGTCATGAGATTATGCCGGCGCTGATCGCACATTATCCAGTAACGATTTTAAACTGGCCGCCTTTGGCTTGATTAACCAAAACTTGCCAATGTAGTGTTCAAAATCTTCAAGCAATTCTTTGCCCCAGGCGCTATCGGTCTCAGCAACAAATTTCTGCACCATCGCAAACAATTGCATGCGGTAAGGCTCAAATGTTTCACCAGCAACCCGGCAAATTTCAACAAGCTCCCGATTGTACTGATCAGGAAAAGTGCGCTCAAGATCCAGCACGTAGGCAAACCCACCGGTCATACCGGCACCGAAGTTATAGCCGGTGCTTCCTAACACAGTTATTACACCGCCCGTCATATACTCGCAACAATGGTCGCCTGCACCTTCAACAACCGCCATGGCGCCTGAGTTACGAACACCAAACCGCTCACCCGCTCGACCAGCTGCAAACAATTGCCCACCGGTTGCGCCGTACAAGCAAGTGTTGCCGATAATCGACGCTTCTTCACTGTTAAACGCACTGTCTTTTGGCGGGTATAGCACCAATTGACCACCGGCCATGCCCTTACCCACATAATCATTTGCGTCGCCTTCAAGGCGCATGCGCAAACCACCAGCATTCCAAACGCCAAAGCTTTGTCCTGCGGTGCCAGTTAGCTGCAGGTCGATAGGATTGTCGGCCATGCCCCGGTTGCCATAACGGCGGGCAATTTCGCCAGATAGCCGCGCGCCTATTGAGCGATCGCAGTTGGTTACTTCGAACTGGTACTTACCACCTGTTTTACTTTCTATCGCCGGCAAACAAGTTGCCACCATGCTTTGTGAAAGCAAGGCCTTGTCATAGGGAGAGTTCGATTTCGCAGTACAAAATTGTGGCTTGTCTGCAGCAATGTGGTCGTTAAATAGCAGCGGCTCAAGGTTTATGTTGCGTTGCTTTGCTGTTTTTCCTTCGATACGCTCTAGCAAATCGGTCCTACCGATCAGCTCTTCCATTCTACTCACACCCAGTGACGCCATGATTTCACGAGTTTCCATCGCAACGAACTGGAAGAAGTTCATCACCATATCCACAGTGCCAATAAAATGCTCATCACGCAGCGTATCGTTTTGAGTGGCAACTCCTGTCGCACAATTATTAAGGTGGCAGATACGCAGATATTTGCAGCCCATGGCCACCATAGGCGTAGTGCCGAAACCAAAACTTTCAGCGCCGAGAATGGCTGCTTTCACCACGTCAAGACCCGTTTTTAAACCGCCATCAGTCTGCACCCGCACTTTGTCGCGAAGATCATTGCTGCGCAAAGCCTGGTGAGTTTCACTCAGACCGAGTTCCCACGGAGAACCGGCATAACGAATAGAAGTTAACGGGCTTGCTGCCGTGCCACCGTCATAGCCGGATATGGTGATCAGATCAGCATACGCCTTGGCCACACCGGCGGCGATGGTGCCAACACCTGGCTCTGACACCAGTTTCACTGATACAAGCGCATCCGGATTAACCTGTTTTAAATCAAAGATAAGTTGCGCCAAATCTTCGATTGAATAAATATCATGATGTGGCGGCGGCGAAATCAACGTCACGCCGGGTACGGAAAAACGCAAGCGTGCAATCAAATTGTTAACCTTGCCGCCCGGAAGTTGCCCTCCCTCACCAGGCTTAGCGCCTTGCGCAATTTTTATCTGAAGCACTTCGGCGTTAACCAGATAGTGCGGTGTAACACCAAATCGACCCGAGGCTACTTGCTTGATTTTGGAATTGCGCTCAGTGCCATAGCGCGCAGGGTCTTCACCACCCTCACCTGAATTGGAACGCCCACCAAGACGATTCATTGCGGTGGCCAAGGACTCATGCGCCTCAGGTGAAAGTGCGCCCAATGACATGCCTGCACTGTCAAAACGCAATAGAATATTATCTATCGACTCAACTCTATCAACCGGAATTGCGTCCTCGGACCCCTTCAAGGCAAACAAATCACGCAACATCGCATGTGGACGTTCATTGACCAAGCCAGCGTAGTCCCTGTACGCCGAGTAGTCACCGGTTTTGACGGCATATTGTAATGTAGATACCACATCAGGATTAAACGCATGATATTCGGCGTCATGCACATATTTGAGCAAGCCGCCGTGCTCTATCGGTTGTCTGGGCCGCCAGGCCGCTTTGCTCAGAGCGCGAATGTCAGCATCAAAATCCTCAAACTTCGCACCCTGTATACGGCTGGCCACACCACGGAAACAGGTATACACAATCTCGTCATCAAGCCCAACCGCTTCAAACAGTTGCGCGCCCCGATAAGATGCCATCGTGGAAATACCCATCTTCGAGAGTATCTTCAGCAGACCTTTATTTATTCCGCGGCGATAATTTTTAAACGCATCATCAGCGTCGCCAAGCAACTCTCCACTGTCGACCAAATCGCTTAGCAGGTTGTATGCCAGGTAGGGATAAACAGCAGTAGCGCCAAAACCCAACAGTGTCGCGAAGTGATGAGAGTCTCTGGCACTGGCCGTTTCGACAATAATGTTAGCGTCGCAACGCAGGCCTTTTTGAATTAGGTGATGATGCACCGCGCCCGTTGCCAGCAGGCAATGCACTGGTAAAGCATTGGCGCTCACACCACGGTCTGACAACACCAGCAGAGTTTTGCCATCACGCGCCGCTTGCTCAGCGGCCGCACACACGTTGCTGATGGCTTGTTTCAACGAGGTTTCTTCGGCATTAAACAGCAAACTGATTCTGGCGGCTTCGAATCCTTTTCGATCCAGTGTCAGCAAGCGATTGAATTTCGCTGGCGATAACAGCGGCGAGCTCAAAATGACGCGGTTCGCGTGTTCTGGCGTCTCTGTGAAAATGTTTAGTTCGGCACCGATACAGGTCTCGAGAGACATCACCACTGTTTCCCTGAGTGGGTCAATTGGCGGATTGGTAACTTGTGCAAACTGCTGGCGAAAATAATCAAATGGCGAGCGGATTTTCTCCGACATCACGGCCATGGGCGTATCGTCACCCATAGACCCTGTTGCTTCCTGACCCGCCTCGGCAAGAGGTCGAATCACCTGATCTCGTTCTTCGAACGAAACCTGGAACTGCTTCATGTACACTTCCAACTCATCAGCGGGTAAGCCGTCGAAGTGCTCTTTATCCAGCGAACCTGCAATCCGCAACGCATTTTCCCGTAGCCAGCGTCGATACGGGTGCGCCTTCTTCAGCGTATTATCGATCTCATCTGAAAACAGCAACTCACCTTTTTCGGTATCAACCGCCAGGATTTCTCCTGGGCCGACTCTGCCCTTTGCAACAACGTCAGACGGCGAATAAGAGTATGTCCCTACTTCAGAGGCCACGGTTATGAAATCATCTTCGGTGATAACGTAACGTGCTGGCCGCAAGCCATTACGGTCCAACATACATACGGCGTAACGACCATCGGTGAGCACCAGGCCGGCTGGTCCATCCCAGGGCTCCATGTGCATTGAATTGTATTCGTAGAACGCTTTCATGTCTGCGTCCATGGTTTCAACATTCTGCCATGCCGGCGGAACCATGGTGCGCACCGCTCTGAACAAACTCATACCGCCAGACAGCAATACCTCCAACATATTGTCCATACTGGACGAATCTGAGCCAGAGCGATTTACCAAAGGCGTGATGCTCTGAATATCAGGCAGTAAATCTGTTTCAAATTTGTTAGTGCGCGCTTCCGACCAATTTCGATTGCCGCAAATAGTATTGATTTCGCCGTTGTGCGCCAACAACCGAAACGGTTGTGCCAGCGGCCATTTGGGTAGAGTGTTGGTTGAGAAACGCTGATGAAATACACAGATTGCAGTTTCCAAACGCGGGTCACTGAGGTCGGCGTAAAACGTCGGGAGGTCCGCCGGCATCATCAGACCTTTGTAGGCAATAACATTGGTCGACATCGACGCAATGTAAAAACCTTCATCGTCTGCAGTAGCCTGCTCTATTTTACGTCTGGCTATAAACAGCAAATTGTTCAGCGCTTGCTTATCCAGATCGGGCCCATCAATAAAGACCTGCTCTATGAGCGGCAAGCTTTGTAACGCGATTTCACCGCAGCACGATGGATCAGTGGGTACGCTGCGCCATCCAGCAACTCTTAGGCCCAGCGCTTCGCACTCGGCATTAACAGCACTTCTTGCCTGTGCAGCCAGCGTTGCGTCGGTATTAAGGAAACACATGCCAACACCAAAGGCCGGCGCCAGCTCGGCATTGAATACCTCACGTGCGACTGTGCGCAAGAAGGCCTCAGGCAGCTGTAACAACAAACCGCAGCCATCGCCTGTTTTGCCATCAGCAGCGATACCGCCGCGATGGGTCATGCAGGTCAGCGACTCGATTGCGGTTTCCAACAGGCGATGACTGGTCAGACCCTTCATGTGGGCGATCAAACCGAAACCGCAGTTGTCCCTGAATTCGCCAGGGTTGTACAGGCCTTCTCTCAAAGCAATACTCTGAAAAAGTTTGAAAAAACAATGGCTTAAAAGCGATTGTCAACTGATATTGCGCAGCTAGAGCGACGCAAAAGGGGCGCTATTCTACACGTTATGTGTTTTTCCGACAAATAGTCCGACTGTCCGAAAAGGACGCTTAGCGCGTACGTGCGTCGCGAATTTCCGTTTGCACGGAGGAAAGGCTTCTTGGCCACGGTTTCTGTTTGCCTAATTCAGCCGGCAGCTGGCTAACCGCCAGCTGTGCAGCCTGCCGGCTTTCATAAACACCCAGCACCGCGACGTAATGCTCTCTGCCGTTATTGTTTCGCGCATAGTAACGAATGCCTAGGCCCGCATATTTGCGCACAAATTCCCGCATTCCGGATTCTGAGGCACTGGACAAAAGTTGCAGCGTGAAACCGGTACTGCTGCCGCGTAGCAGCTCGCGTTCAAAGTCGCTCAATCCAAACGCGCTTTCCGGTTCGCTTTTTTCTATTATCTCAACAGGCTCGGGCTCGGGTTCGGGTTCGGGTTCGGGTTCGGGCTCGGGCTCGGGCTCGGGTTTAGGTTCAGGTTCAGGTTCGGGTTCAGCTTCAGGTTCTAGCTCGAACGTTCGCTCAGGCTCTGGATCTTGTCCTGCTTCGGACTCTAGTTCCGTCTCAACTTCTGGCCCTGGCACAGTTTGAGCCGCGACAGCAATATCGGCGTCAACTACTGGTTCGACGAGCTTACCTGTATCAGGGTTAGCCAAGCTCTCTTCCGTATTTTCCGCCTCAATAGCGGTCGCATTGTCTTCAGCGCCGCCGGGCCTGCTGACTGGTTTATCGGCTTTCTCGTTCCCATCCCAAAAAATGAACAGCAGAATGAAAGCAATCAACACGGCGATAATAAGTGTGTGCAACCAGGGCAAGCGGCGGCGCTCACTCGCCTCTTTATTTTTCAATCTCGCAATGCGTGTTTTGTGCCGCAATTTCTGCTCAGCAATTCGTCCAATTCGCGCTGGAATACCAAGGCTTTGATTCAGAATGCTCTCGATATCAGCATTGGTAAAAGGAAATTCGCCATCGTAGCCAGCGGTACCCAGTCTGTATTTCAAATACGCTTCAATGCTTGGCTGATCCAGTGGTTGAATCGCCAGCTGCTGAATATCGCTACGATCAAGCTCAGGTCGGAGAAAGCCATTGCCATCAGTCGTTGCAAAAAACAAAACTCTTACGTCCGAAGAATCTTCCTCAGCAAGTTCTCGCAGAGCATTCAGCGTTTTGTCTATCAGTTCATGGGCATCGTCGACCAGCAACAGCACCGATGTTTTTGGTTTTTCACTCTGAGTAAGTGCACTGACAATTTGCTGTCTAAATGCTGCAGGTATGTAATTAACGTCGCTCATGGTGAGCGCATGGGCAATTTCCGCGAAAATCTGTTCGCGGGTTGTCATGAAACCCGCTTGTAGTTTCAGCACCAGCGTTTCATTGTCCATGCTGCTGGCAACAGCATTCAATAAGCTGGTCTTACCAACACCTTCGGCGCCATAAAACACCACCGGTTGACGGCTGAACTGCGCTATGTGCACGGCGGTCTGCAATAGCTCGCCCCTATCACCGCCAGGAAAATACAACCCATCTATGCCGTCGTCAGCAAATGGGTCGCACTCAAGGTCGTAAGCGCGCCAATAATCGAGGTCGTCTTGTTCAGGGTCCAGTTCGATGCCCATCGCGCTCAGAACACTGTTGCCAGTGTTTCCTCCAATAACGTCTGCGAAAAGTCGCTTTCTACCTTGGCCGCACCAATGGATTCCAGCAGCACTAAGCGCAGACTACCTGCTGTTACTTTTTTATCAAGTAACATTGCTGAATTTATGTCCTCCAGCGCCAGCTTTGCTGGCGGGCGAATAGGCAGATTACAGGCCAATAACAAGGCCTTTATTCGATGCACTTCTGCCGATTGTAAATCGCCGGCCAGACAGGACATATGCGCAGCCAGTAGCATACCAATAGCAACTGCCTCGCCGTGCAATATGCCTCGGTATTGCATCACCGTTTCTATCGCATGGCCAAAGGTATGGCCGAGATTCAATAAAGCCCGCACATTCTGCTCAGTCTCATCGCGAGCCACAATATCGGCCTTGATCAAACAAGAACGTTCAACCGCGTACACAAGGGCATCACTATCAAGACCCATCAACGAATCCGCACTGGATTCCAGCCAGTCAAAAAACTCCACGTCAGCCAGCAAGCCGTACTTGATAACCTCTGCTAAGCCCGCGGAAAACTGCCTTGGTGACAGGGTGTTTAACACATCAATATCCGCTATCACCGCTTGAGGCTGGTAAAAAGCACCGATCATATTTTTACCCAGCGGGTGGTTAACCGCAGTTTTACCACCCACCGATGAGTCCACCTGGGACAACAAGGTGGTTGGAATCTGAATAAACGCGACGCCTCGTTGGTAGCACGCCGATGCAAAACCAGTCATGTCTCCAACCACGCCACCACCCAAGGCAATCAAGGTTGTTTTGCGGCTGTGCCGGTTTTCCAACAATGAATCGAAAATGCAATTTAAGGTTTGCAGAGATTTATGCTGCTCGCCATCAGGTAATTCGCAAACAGTAATCTTGTCGCAGACAATGCCGGCAAGTAACTGGTCCAGGTAAAGAGGTGCGATGGTCTCGTTCGTAACAATCAATACCTCGCTGCCCACAATGTGCTTAGAAAGTAAATTTGATTGTTGTAAAGCCGCCGAACCAATGTAAATCGGATAGCTACGATCGCCCAGCTCGACGCGAAGTTCTTTCATTGAATGTATGTTGTTACGTTAAACCACTAATCGGCCATGATAACTCGGCCGGAGGGTTTGTGTCAGGAAGCGTCGATGGCAGTAACGATTTCTACTGCTACTTTTTTGGCTGTACGTCTATCGGTACTTACAATGAGATCGGCCAGATCACGATACATGGGCTCGCGCTCAAGCATCAAAGCCTCAATCACTTCCCTGGGCTCTTCCACCTGCAATAGCGGGCGCTTTCTGTCACGGGCAGTTCGCTCTACTTGTTGTTCTATCGTCGTGTAGAGATACACTACAAAGCCGCTGCCCTGCAAAATTTGTCGGTTACGATCCTGGGTGACGATACCACCGCCAGTTGCGATGACACATTTTGATTGAGTCGATAACTCCTCAAGAACCTGAGTCTCCCTAAGCCGAAATCCTTGTTCGCCTTCTACATCGAATATCCACGGGATGTCTGCTCCGCAGCGACGTTCAATTTCTGCATCGGTATCGACAAAGTCGAGCTTCAGCTCGGTTGCCAATTGGCGGCCGATGGTCGACTTGCCGGCCCCCATAGGGCCGATCAAATAGATTCTTTGCGGCTTCATTCAGCGCGCCAAACACTCGTCACCACTGCGGTCTGTCAGAACTCAGTCAACCAGAGTATCTGCGAGAATTCGCGGCGTAATGAATATCAGCGTTTCTGTTTTTAGCTGACGATCATTAGAACGTCGAAACAATCGGCCCAGATACGGAATGTCGCCAAGGAACGGCGTTTTCACTTCCGAGCGCACATCTTCAGTTCGATACACACCGCCCAGCACAACAGTCTCGCCGTTACCAACCAATACTTCCGTCACTAGCTCGGTCACATCAATCAGAGGTATCTGAGAGTTGTTTTCACCAGCTATAAAGCCACCAACCGAGTCCTGATTAATCACCAAGCGCATCAATATGCGATCATCCGGTGTGATGTTTGGTGTCACGTCTAGTTTCAGCACCGCATCTTTGAACTTAACAGTTGTTCGGCCACTTGATGACGACTCCAGGAACGGTACTTCTGTACCAGACTTAATGGTCGCTTGCTGCTTATCGCCAGTGATTACTTTTGGCTGCGATACCACTTCACCGTGACCCGCAGATTCGAAAGCCGATAACTCAAGGTCGAGCAAGAATCCGTCGCCACTGAAACCAATAGCCACCGAAGACGTTCCAATTTCGGTGACACCCAGATCAACGTTCAAGGCATCTGGGAAAGTGATAACGGCTGGGTTGTTCTGTACCACCGAGTTATTCACTTCAGTAGTAGTGGTTGAGCTACCGCCAAAAGTGAAGAAGTCATCATTGGCATTATCAGGAAATCCATTGACGAAACCGCCGCCACCCCAGCGAATACCAAGTTGTTCGGAGTGATCAGAGTCAGCTACTACAATGCGCGCTTCAATTAACACCTGACGCACAGGTACATCAATTAATTTAACCAATCTTCTGAATTCATCCAGCTTGGCTGCAGTTTCAGTGACGAGCAAAGAGTTGGTGCGTTCGTCAACGATGACTCGCCCCCGCGCTGAAAGCATACTTCCAGTCGCAGTACCATCATTTTCATCGTCTTCTTCTGGATCAAAGAGCTTGAAAAGTTCTGCCGCATTGGCATAACGAATTCGAATGAACTCGGTCTGCAGTGGCGCCAATTCTTCCAGCTGCTTGGTAGTTTCAATTTCCTGGCGCTCTCGCTCCGCTATTTCTGCAGCGGGAGCGACCATAAGCACATTGCCAGTTTGACGTTTGTCCAAACCTTTGGTTTTCAGCACCAGGTCAAGAGCCTGGTCCCATGGAACATTCTGCAAGCGCAACGTGATCTTGCCTTCAACAGTGTCACTGGCCACCAAGTTTAAATCCGTAAAATCGGCAATCAGCTGCAGCACTGAGCGTACATCGATATCCTGGAAGTTAAGCGACAATTTTTCACCGACGAACTGGAACTCACGCTCTTTTGCCGCAACTTCTTCATCAGTCAGTGGCTTGACGCTCAATACGTACTCGTTATCGACCTGATAAGCCAGATAGTCATACTGCCCAGTTGCGGATACGGCAATTTGCGCACGACCTGCAGCGGTAGAAGCAACCATTGAACGTACAGGCGTTGCAAAATCACTAACGTCATACTTGTGTCGTAGTTCGAAAGGCATTCCAGTATCATCGAAAAGCACCCGTATTTTGCTGCCCTCTCGGGTGATATCGATATTGGTTTTCGGGTTACTTAGGCGAACAATCAGTTTGCCCTCGCCGTCTTCACCGCGCTGAAAATCAATGGCTTCTATGTTGTTTTCTGCAGTCGAGCCAGGTGAAAAATCGAGATTAGACTTTGTGTCCTTGAGATAGCTTTTGCTACCAACACCACCAACTTCTACAAAAAGACTGCTGCCTTCGACTCGCGTGTTGTAATTGGTCAACTCGGTCAAATTCAGAATGACCCGGGTGCGGCCATTGGCGTCCAGCACAAGTGCGCTTTTGGCGGTGCCAATATCAAGGGCATGCTTTTTCTTTTCTAAAGCACTGGATACGCCGTCCAGATCCAACGCGATTCTGGCTGGTTGCTCAATCGTGTAACCCTGTGGTTCTGGTGGAGTTCCGTCAAAATCCATACGCACTTCCAGCTTGCCACCAGGTAGCGAGCTGAATTCAATATTTTGCATGCTTACAGCACTAGCGAGCTGCGCGCCAAATGCAAGTAAGCTCACCAGCAACAGACGTACAGCGCCAACGCGTGTGGCAACCGAGGGCCCGGGCATACCACCCGTGAATCTACTAAGCCGCATAGTGTCCATTGAAATCTCCACCATTCTTAACCATCGTCTACTTCTGGTTCTCGTAATTTGATTGTTCTAGGTCGTTCTATCCAGGAGCTTTCCCCACTGGATACTATTTCGATGACGGATACCTGAGACTCAGATACCTCAACAATTCGGCCGTGATTTCGGCCCATGAAATTTCCTACCGTAACTCTATGCACCAGCCCGTTCTGATCATCCATCAACACCCAAAGCTGGCCACGTTGTTCAAGAGAGCCAACCATTTGCAGGCCTTCAAGATTAAATCGCTCAAGGTATTCTTTGGTACGATTCTCGTCTGGCCTAACGTCACTGCTGGGACCGTTCATGCTCAGAAGTTCTTTTACATCAACTGGAATATCGAACGGCGCGCGCATTGCCGTCGCTGAATACGTAAATGCCTGATAAGGTCGAAACGCAGGAATAGGGTCGATCGAACCCCTGGTTGCTGCTTCCTGCTTTGATTGAGCCATGAAATTGTCAAGATCAGCGTACTGGCCACCTGAGCCACAGCCTTGCAAGACCGCTAGCAATATCACACTTCCCAAGAATCTGGATAAACGACTTGTGGAATGGCTCATGAATCAGCCTCCTCATTCGCTTCAAAATCCTCGTCTTTATAGCGATAGGTTTTGGCAGTAATGGTTAATATTAATGAACCGTCGTTGTCATCACCACGCTCAATATTGAAGTCGTGAAGAGTGACAATTCTAGGTAGACCGGCCACGCCGCTTACGAAAGAGCCAAGGTCGTGATAGGTACCCTTTACAATAATCTCGATGGGCAGCTCAACATAGAACTCGGCAGCTTGCTCATCTTTGAGATCAATGCTTAGCACTTCCAAACCTGTTGAAACAGCCTTGTTGTCAAGATCTTCCAGTAAACCCGGTACATCAGTTTCACTAGGCAGCTGCCTAACCAAGGCACCGAAGGTTTCTTCCATCTCGTTCATTTGGTCCCGATAGGAATCAAGATTGGCGGCTTTATCCGCTTTATCAGCAAAATCGCTCTTGAGCTTGACTTCCTTCGCTTGTTCGGCCTCAAGATTGATGTTCAAATCACTGATATAGAGTTTGTATCCAATAAAACCCATTAACAGGAATACCAAAGTCCAAATAACCACTTTGACAGCCTGCGGCCAACTACCAATGTTCTCAAAATCGAGATCGCCGAGATCGAAATCCTGAAGCGACTGTATGGAATCCTGCAGCGCCATTATTTGCTGCCTCCCGCGTCTGCCTGCTCATCATCACCGACCGCATCGGGTGTCTCGATATTAACGGTCAGCTCAAAGTCATTACCTTGCTCACCGTAATTCGGATTGTTTTTTACACCCGTCAAATTCGGATTCGTGAACCAATCTGAACCATCCAACCGGCGCATCAAACTGGATACGCGATTGCTGGATTCAGCAACACCCTCAACCCGAATTGAATTCGCAGATCTCTGCAAATGCGTGTAATACAAACCATCGGGAACGGTTCTTACCATTTCATCAAACACCCTTACGATAATTGGGCGATTGCCTTGCAGCGCCTGAATAATTTTCATGCGATCCAGCAGATCTTCTCGACGTTGTTCAAGCTCGCTAATCTCTGACACCTGTTTGGTAAGTTCACTGATGCTTTGACTTAGATAGGCATTGCGCGATTGCTGGTCTTCAATGTTTAGTTTTACAAAGTAGCCGTAGAGGAACACCAGCAACACCGCGGCAACCGCGACGGTAGCTAATATTGTCAAAAACTCTTTCTTAAGTTCTTCGCGGCGCTCCTCGCGCCATGGCAGTAAATTAATTTGAGCCATTAGTCGAAACTCCTCATCGCCAAACCGCAGGCAATCATCATTGCCGGAGCATCGTTGCCAAGAGCCACCGCATTAACACGCGATGCGACGCTCATATTGGCAAACGGGTTCGCCGTTAAACTGGGCATACCCAATTTTTGCTCAACGAGGTCGGCCAGGTCAGGCATCGCAGCAACGCCTCCGGCAAGTACTACATAGTCAACTTCATTAAACTGACTGGAGGAGAAAAAGAACTGCAAGGAACGAGTGACCTGCTGGACAACCGCTTCCTTAAACGGATAAAGCACTTCTGACTCGTAATCTTCAGGCAGCCCGCCTTGCTTTTTCGCAAGACCAGCTTCTTCGTACGTTAAGCCAAAGCGTCTTTGAATTTCTTCTGTCAGCTGCTTGCCACCAAACAGCTGCTCTCTGGTGTAGACCGTATTGCCGCCTACCAACACGCTGAGTGTGGTCATGGTCGCACCAACATCAACGACCGCAATTACACTGTCTTCGTCGCTGTCCAGTTGGTCGTGAATTAATTCGAAGGCTCGCTCCATGGCGTACGCCTCAACATCGACAACCTTGGCTGTAATGCCAGCCAGCTCGATTGACTCAACTCTCAGATCAACGTTTTCTTTTCGACAGGCTGCCAGCAACACGTCTACCAGTTCAGGGTCACGCTCTGACTCGCCTTGAACTTCAAAATCTATTGCCACTTCGTCGAGTGGATAGGGTATATATTGATCAGCCTCAATAGCTATCTGGCTCTCCATTTGATCGTCATTAAGCGTCCCATCCATTTCAATGGTTTTGGTAATCACCGCCGAGCCAGAAACCGCCACTGCAGCGTGTCTAAGCTTGGCTTTAGATTGTGCCAGTACCTTATTGATCGCGTCACTGACGCCCTCAACATCATTGATGTTTTTTTCAACAACAGCATTCTGAGGCAAGGAGCAAACAGCATAGCTTTCTACACGATATCGACCGCCGTTGCGGCTCAGCTCTAGCAGTTTGACCGACGATGAGCTTATATCCAGCCCAAGAACGTTCTGTGTTTTTTTCTCAAATAGTCCAAACACGCTGGATGTCCAAGTTTGATTCAGTGATGACGCCGCAAAGATTTGGCATCAGAAACAAAAACGAAATAGTAATTACAACCATAGCCCAGTTAGATAAAAAGTCGACAGAGTAAATTATAATGTACAGCGCTTAATCAACTAAAGATGTTAGTTAGCTCGGTTGGCTATTCATTATGCAAAAACAAATTCGACGCTTTTCTTACCTACTATTCTGGTTACTATTTACGCTAGTTTCTGGCACAGCTGTAACCGCAGCCGGTGTCTATTTATACCTTAGTCCGAATTTGCCAGATGTCGACGACCTATACGAGGTAAAATTACAGATACCACTGCGCATTTACTCTTATGAGGGTGAACTCCTTGGCGAATTTGGTGAGAAGCGCCGCACGCCTGTTACCTACGACCAGGTTCCTGATCAGTTCGTTCGCGCAATTCTAGCCGCTGAAGATTCACATTTCGAAACGCACAGTGGCGTCGCAATTCGTGGCTTACTGCGTGCAACCATTGAGCTGCTGTTAACGGGCGAGAAACAAACCGGCGGCAGCACAATAACCATGCAAGTTGCACGAAATTTTTTCTTGACCAGAGAACAAACCTTCACACGAAAATTCAACGAGATACTGCTGGCACTGGAAATTGAGCGAAAGCTCACAAAAGAGCAGATCTTCGAACTTTATGTGAACAAAATTTTCTGGGGCAACCGAGCTTATGGCGTAGAAGCCGCAGCGCAGGTTTATTACGGCAAAAGTATTGCCGAACTGAATCTTGCGCAGATGGCGATGATTGCTGGCTTACCGAAAGCGCCATCCAGTTTTAATCCTATTGTGAACCCAGAACGCGCTATCACACGCAGAAACTGGATTCTGCGTCGCATGCTTGATTTGAATTACATCAGCGACCAGGCGTACAGATTGGCTGTTGAATCTCCTATTAGTGCAGAGCTGCATGGATCCAAAGCGGAAGTTGATGCGCCCTACGCCGCTGAGCTGGCTCGTTTAGAGCTCCTGGATATGTTTGGCAGAGAGGCCTACGACAGCGGACTGAACGTGTACACCAGCATTAAGAGCAAGCTGCAGTCGGCCGCCAATAATGCTGTACGTTCAGGAATTCTCGATTACGACCAGCGCCATGGTTATCGTGGCCCAGAAGGACACAGTTTCGATGCCGATAACCCAGAACTGAATACGGCGAACTGGCTGGCGGCTTTGCAAGACAAACGGAGCATTAATGGTTTGCTTCCTGCCGTTGTGCTTGACGTACAGGATCAACATCTTGACATACTATTAGCAGAGAACATGACTGCCCGTATTGAGTTTGAAAACGGCTTGCAGCAAGCAAGGCGTTTCATAAACGAAAACACGCTTGATGTGGAAGTTGAGTCTGCCAGGTCGGTGGCGCAAGTTGGCGACTTGATAAGAGTGTATGCGACCGATGAAGAGGGGCAAATTCTGACAGAGCTGCCGCGCCCTCAGGAAAGCAACGACACTGCGGCGGACACCGTAATTGCCAACACAACAACCATCGAACAAGGCAACGACTTGGAAAGCGTAGGCGAGCAAGTCTTGGAAGCCACTGAAGAAGAGACGCCAATTTACACATGGCATTTTGCCCAGTTGCCCAGTGTGCAGTCTTCCCTGATATCGGTGAATCCAAATGACGGAGCAATACAGGCCGTTGTCGGCGGTTTTGACTTTTACAGCAGTAAATTCAACCGTGCGACTCAAGGTGAACGTCAGCCCGGTTCGAATTTCAAACCATTCATTTATGCGGCCGCGCTGGACAAGGGTTTCACAGCAGCCAGCCTATTTAACGACGCACCCGTTGTGATGCGCGATGCAGAGCTTGAGAATACCTGGCGCCCTGAAAATGCCAGCGGCAAATTCTACGGGCCAACACGTCTGCGCAAAGCGCTTTATCTGTCGCGCAATTTGGTGTCGGTTAGATTGCTGCGTACGATCACGCCGCAATCAGCCATTAACTACGTACAGGCATTCGGTTTTGATGCAGAGCGATTGCCGAAAGATTTGTCCTTGTCTCTGGGCAGTCATGCAGTTACTCCGCTTGAAATTGCCAGGGGTTACGCGGTGTTCGCCAATGGCGGGTATCTGGTTGAACCGCATATTATTCAGCGTATTGAAAACGGCGACGGCAAAGTGCTATTCAGGGCTAATCCAAAAATAGCCAATTGCCAGGAATGCCTAGCCCTTGATGAACAGGTAGTCGACGAAACGATGGCCCAAGAAGAGATGATCAACGCGGAACCGGAAACTGGAATTACAAAGGCAATCGAGGAACCACAGACAGCCGTCGCAACACCCCTGGAACAATTACTACGCAACGACCTTGGTGATCAAATACCAGATCCCGTCGCTGCCCCCCAAGTCATAGAAGAGCGTATTGCCTACATAGTGGATAACTTTCTGAAGGATGTTATTCGGCGCGGCACCGGTATCAAAGCGCGTGCATTGAACAGAGGTGATATTGCCGGAAAAACCGGCACAACTAATGGACCGGTGGATGCGTGGTTTTCAGGCTACAACCCAGAGCTAATCACCACCGTTTGGCTGGGGTTCGATCAAAACCAGTTCCTTGGCAAGCGCGAATACGGTGGCTCAGCGGCGCTCCCTATATGGATTGACTACATGCGAACCGCGCTGGAGGGCAAGCCTGAGGTATTGCGCCGTCGACCCAATGGCCTCACTAGCGTGAGAATCGACCCTGAATCTGGCCTACTGGCTTCGCCGCTGCAAGACAATGCTATATTCGAGATGTTTCGAATCGAAAACGCACCACTGGAGCGCGCGCCAGATCCTGTTGGCTATGAATTAGACAGCGACAGTGTTGAAGGCACCGAAGGCGAATTGGTTCCCTTTGGGGCCTCTGAAAGTGACTCACTTGAGGAGTTGTTCTAGCGAGCTATAAAGGATAGTGCGCCGGATACGCCTGCTGCGCCACACCACTATCCACAGCCGCCTTGGCAACCGCGGCTGACACCTTGCTCAGCAAGCGACTATCCATTGGTTTCGGGATGATATATTCACGGCCAAACTCTAGCGTATCTATGCCTACCGCTTCCAGCACCTCGTCGGTAACAGGTTCGCGTGCCAGGCCTTTGATGGCATGCACCGCTGCGACTTTCATCGCTTCGTTGATCTGTGATGCACGAACATCCAAGGCGCCGCGGAAAATATAGGGGAAACCAAGCACATTATTTACCTGGTTGGCGTAATCGGAGCGCCCAGTGGCCATAATCACGTCGCTTCGCGTGGCGTGCGCTACGTCGGGCGAGATTTCTGGGTCTGGATTCGAACAGGCAAATACGAGCGGGTCTGGGGCCATGCTGGCAAGATTCTCTGCCGACAGCAGATTCGCTCCACTCAAGCCAATGAATACATCGGCATCTATACAAGCATCGGATAAGGTCCGCAGTTCCGTAGGAATGGCAAATTCCTGCTTGTACTGGTTCAGATCAGTGCGCTCATCATGGATTACGCCGTTGCGGTCCAGCATAATGATGTTTTCAGGACTTGCGCCTACATTCTTCAGCAGACGCATACCGGCAATTGCAGCGGAACCCGCACCCAGGCAAAGTATTCGCACGTCTTTGAGCCGCTTGCCTGCTATGTCCAAACCATTCAGTACGCCGGCCGCCGTTACAATAGCGGTGCCATGCTGGTCATCGTGAAACACGGGTACATTGCAGTCTTGAATTAAACGCCGTTCTATTTCAAAGCACTCAGGCGCTTTGATGTCCTCCAGATTGATACCACCAAAGGTATCGGCAATTGAACGGACCACGGTCACAAACGTATCGATCTCGGTGACATCAACTTCAATATCCACCGAATTTATCTGCGCGAAGCGCTTGAACAGCAGGCTTTTGCCTTCCATGACTGGCTTACTCGCCAGCGCACCCAAATTACCCAGACCTAATATGGCAGTACCATTGGATATCACCGCAACTAAATTTCCCTTAGCCGTATAACGATAGGCGTTCTGGGGGTCACGTTGTATTTCGCGTACTGGCTCGGCCACACCCGGGCTGTATGCCAGCGCAAGATCAGTTTGGGTGTTAGCTGAAGTGGTGAGCTCGGTGCTCATTTTGCCGGGCGTTGGATGCTCGTGATAAGCGAGCGCCCGGCTTTTGAGATCGTCTGGCATTAGGGAGCCTCTCTATAAGTAGGCGATACCTCTGCGTCACCTGAAGCGTGCAGGTGCGAGGCGTTAGCCGAAGGTCGATGCTGATTGTCACCTACGAGGTTAACAATGAAGCAGATGCACGCTTCAGGTCGCGCCTTGCGGGGCTTACTTCGCCAGTTTGCGATTACCGAAACGCTTGTTGAATCGATCAACCCGACCGCCAGTATCCAGTACTTTCTGCTTGCCAGTGTAGAACGGGTGGCAATTGGAACACACTTCCACATGGATGTCTTTCGCCAGGGTAGATCGAGTTTCGATAACATTACCGCAGCTGCAGGTGACCTTCATGTCGCCGTAATTTGGATGAATGTCTGCTTTCATTGGTTTTACCTGTCATTGTGGCACCGCCACGCTGTTTTTCAGCGCACCGTACCGGAGGTATTGTGAGTGAACGGGCGCGAGATAATACCAGACAATCCGCGTTTGACAAGCCGTCAGCTGGCAGTGTTCTTGCCTGGAAAAGGATAGAATGGCGGATTAATACCGATTACAACCGTTCGATGCACCAATACCCCTGCGTTTACCGCTGCGCGATACAGAGCCCACTGAACCGCCTGTTTGACTACCTGCCCCCGCAGGCGTCAACCAGTGTATTGAGCCAGGCAAGGCCGGGTATGCGCCTATGGGTGCCATTCGGCCGCCGGCGCATTGTCGCTATCTTGCTCGAAATTGCTCAGAGCAGCGAAATTGCGCCCGATAAACTGCGCACAGCCGAACAATTTATTGATCAGCGGCCGTTGCTGGATGAAAGCTACTTCCAGTTTTTTCAATGGGTCGCCGACTATTATCATCACCCTGTGGGTGACACGGTGTTCGGTTTTCTACCCAGCCTGCTTCGCAAAGGTCGTAACGCGGACACCACTATTGCGAGCACAGAACGCACCTGGCAATTAAGCCGCCATGGTCAGGGCTTGATTAGCGACAACAATGACCGTGTATTAAAACGCGCGCCTAAGCAAAGCCAATTGCTTAGAGCGCTGCTTGAGCAAGGCGTGCTGACCCAGGCTGAGCTGGCCGATTCCGGGTTTTCAGCAAGCATTACCAAAACGCTCAGCGACAAAGGTTTGATAGAGCCCGCCAGCCCATCGAAGCACCGCAAGTCTGACGCGAATAAATCGGCGGAAGTGCACTTACAAGCCAATCCTGAGCAAGCGTTGGCGATCGATGCCGTTGCGGCACATATGGACAGTTACCGCTGCTTTCTGCTGCACGGAATTACTGGCAGTGGTAAAACCGAAGTTTATTTGCAACTGATTAAACGTTGCCTGCAAGCCGGTAAGCAAGCGTTGGTGTTGGTGCCTGAAATAGGCTTGACCCCTCAAATGCTGGATCGCTTCCAGCGTCGTTTTGGCGGCCATATTCTAGCGCTCAACAGCGGAATGACCGACGTACAACGACTGAATGCATGGCTGACAGCTAGAAACGGCGACGCCCACATTGTGATTGGTACTCGCTCAGCGTTATTGGCGCCACTACCTGCACTGGGACTAATCATCGTTGACGAAGAACACGACAGTTCATACAAGCAACAAGATGGTTTACGTTATTCGGCGCGCGACCTGGCAATAAAACGCGCCCAACTGAATGATATTCCCGTGCTGTTGGGTTCCGCCACACCGTCACTTGAAAGCCTTGCAAATGCCACGCAAGGCAAATACAACCTGTTAGCCCTCACCGAGCGCGCCGGTGGCGCACTGCCCCCGCAGATCAACTTGAGCGACTGCAACGAACCGTTCGCCGCAGACGGGCTTGCTTTCACGGTAATTGATGCCGCACGTCGCCACCTGAAGGAAGGCGCTCAGGTGTTGATCTTCATTAACCGGCGCGGCTTTGCACCCTCTTTGCTGTGTTCGCAGTGCGGCTGGATTGCAAAATGCGCCGCCTGCGAAGTGCGGATGACGGCGCACCTGATGGGCAATCAGCTGATTTGCCACCATTGCGAACAGCGTGAACTCTGGCCAAAGCAATGCCCAAGTTGCCAGCATCAACCTTTGCAGACCCTTGGCAGCGGCACCCAGAAACTCGAGCAAACGCTGGAGCATCATTTCCCGGACGTGCCAGTGATCAGAGTGGATCGCGATTCTACGCAACGAAAAGGCTCACTGCACAGCAAGCTGGCCATGGCTCAATCTGGAGAGCCTTGTGTATTGCTGGGTACTCAGATGCTGGCAAAAGGCCATCATTTTCCAAAGCTCTCAATGGTGGCCATTTTGGATGCCGACACAGCGTTATACAGCTCAGACTACCGTGGGCCAGAACGTATGGCGCAAACGATTACGCAAGTGGCCGGTCGGGCGGGGCGGGGCGATCGTCCGGGTGAAGTGTACGTTCAAAGTCAGCTGCCCAACCATCCACTGCTAATTCAGATTACCACTGACAGCTACGCGGAATTTGCCAATCGGCTATTAGAGGAGCGTTCAGCGCTGGCACTGCCGCCATTCAGCAAATCAGCGGCCTTGCTTGGTGAGCACCGGGCGTTGGAGGAGCTTTTGGAATGCATGCGCACATTGCGGCATAACGTCGAGCAGTCGCTTGCTACACAAGGCCTTGGCGACGTAATGACCGTAGGACCCGTGCCGGCACCAATGCCGCGAAAATCGAACCGATTTCGCGCGCAAATGATCTTGTACAGCCAACAACCCGGCACCCTGCACCGCTATTTATCATCGCTGCGCACAGCTCTTGATAAAAATACACCGCCCAGAGGCATGCGCCTGGCCATCGACGTTGACCCAATAGATACAAATTAGACCATTCTGTCTGTTACTTGATTGGCAACCGGAATGGCGCTCAGCATAATAGCGATGACTGTCCCCTTCTGTTATAAATTCCATGGCCTACGACTTTGCCAAGCGCAAAAAGAAGCGCAAACGCAGTTCCAAAAAACAGGAGCTGAGCTCACGACCTGTCTGGTTTGGCACCGGGGTTGCATGCGGCTTATTCATGGCCTATTTGCTGCACTTGACCGATTGGTTACCACACAGTTCGCCGACCCAGGAAACGCAAAAAACCGCCGCGGTGGCGGCAGCCCCGCAGGCAACGAAGACGCCGGCGGCAAAAACCGCTGTTTCGGAAAGCAAACCCGCTCGATTCGAATTTTACGATATGCTTCCAGAACGCCAGGCGACGGTAAACCAAAGCAGCAAAGGAGCCTATAAAACCCGCGAAGAACTGAAACAGACACCAGTATCCTACCTACTGCAGGCTGGCTCTTTTGCGCTGACCAATGACGCGGAAAGCCATAGGGCCACAATTACCCTACTGGGCTTAACGCCTAGAGTTGAGGCGCAAACTCTACCATCGGGTACAACAGCACATAGGGTGTTCGTGGGCCCTTTTGAATCTCACGGCGCAATGGAACGTGCAAGAGCCACCCTCCACAGCGAGGGAATCGAGACGCTGCTACTTGAAAAACGCTAGACTCGCCCCCACAGACTAAATCGACGTTCAACTTTTTGCGCTTCGGAGATGTCCATGGAGCAATATCGCGGCACCACGATTGTATCGGTAAGACGCAACGGTCATGTGGTTATTGGTGGTGATGGCCAGGTAAGCCAGGGCAACACCATTATGAAAGGCAATGCCCGCAAAGTGCGCCGCCTGCACAACAATCAGGTATTGGCCGGATTTGCCGGTGGAACCGCCGATGCGTTTACCTTGTTCGAGCTGTTCGAAGCACAGCTGGAAAAATATCAGGGCAAGCTAATGCGCGCCGCCGTAGAACTGGCGAAAGCCTGGCGCACAGAACGCTCCCTTAGGCGCCTGGAAGCCCTGCTGGCGGTCGCTGACAAAGACACCTCGTTGATCATAACCGGCAATGGCGACGTAATAGAACCTGAGGACAGCTTGATCGCGATAGGTTCGGGTGGACCCTTCGCGCAATCGGCTGCGCGCGCATTGCTGGACAACACCGACCTCAGCGCACGTGAGATTACCGAGAAAGCCCTGGGCATTGCCGGTGATATTTGCATTTATACCAACCACAACCACACAATAGAAGAACTGGCAGCCAAATGAGCAATATGACGCCACGTGAAATTGTTCACGAACTAGATCGTCACATTGTTGGACAGTCTGATGCCAAGCGCGCTGTTGCAATAGCCCTTCGCAACCGCTGGCGGCGTATGCAACTGGACGAGACTTTGCGTGAAGAAATCACGCCAAAGAATATTTTGATGATTGGTCCTACCGGTGTTGGTAAAACCGAGATCGCTAGACGCTTAGCAAAGCTTGCCAACGCTCCGTTTATCAAAGTAGAAGCCACCAAATTCACCGAAGTTGGCTACGTAGGCCGAGACGTTGAATCCATTGTGCGTGACCTGGTGGATGGCTCGATTAAAAAATTGCGCGAAGAAGAGTACGCAAAAGTAGATCATCGCGCCATGGACGCCGCCGAAGAGCGCGTTCTGGATGCATTGCTTCCACCAGCGCGCGACGCCGACACAGCAGAAAAAGAAACCAGTACCCGCCAGATTTTCAGAAAGAAACTGCGCGAAGGCGAACTGGACGATAAGGAAATTGAGATCGACCTCAGCGCCACACCCATGGTCGCACAAATCATGGCGCCGCCTGGCATGGAAGAAATGACTGACCAATTGCAATCCATGTTTTCCAGCATCGGCGGCGGAAAAAAGAGCACCCGAAAACTCACTGTTAAAGCAGCACTCTCCAGTTTGCGGGATGAAGAAGCCGCCAAATTGATCAATGAAGACGAGCTAAAACTGCGCGCCGTTGAAGAAGCCGAGCAAAACGGCATTGTATTCATTGACGAACTCGACAAAGTCGCCAAGCGCAGTGAAGGCGCCGGAGCAGATGTATCGCGCGAAGGCGTGCAACGTGACCTCTTGCCCCTGATAGAGGGTTGCACGGTCACCACCAAATACGGCACGGTAAAAACCGACCATATTTTATTTATCGCTTCAGGCGCGTTTCACCTAGCCAAGCCCAGTGACCTGATCCCGGAATTGCAAGGCAGACTGCCAATCCGAGTGGAACTCAGCGCCCTAAGCCCCGATGACTTCCGCCGCATTCTGACTGAACCCAAAGCCTCACTCACCGAGCAATACCGCGCGCTGCTGGCCACGGAAAACGTCATTGTGGAATTCACCGATGACGGCATTCAAAAAATTGCCGAAATTGCCTGGGAGGTAAATGAACGCACCGAAAACATAGGTGCCCGCCGGCTGCATACGGTGTTGGAACGCTTACTGGAAAATGCCTCTTTTGACGCCGCGGACAAAGGCGACAGCACGCTGAAGATCGACAGCGCCTATGTTGAGCAACAGGTAGGCGAACTCGCCCAGGATGAAGACCTGAGCCGGTTTATTTTGTAACAACGCAACATGCCTAACTCACCCATTCCCAGCAACATCCACCTACACAAGCATTCCGCTGAGCTGGAGCTGACCTACAGTGATGACGAGTCCTATCGCCTAAGCTGCGAATACCTGCGAGTGTATTCCCCCTCAGCAGAAGTTCGCGGCCACGGCAAAGGTCAGGAAGTTCTGCAAACCGGCAAAAAGTACGTCAACATTGACGCCATAGAAGCCACCGGCAACTATGCCATTCAAATCACCTTCAACGACGGCCACGATACTGGCATTTACTCCTGGGACTACCTGTACGATCTGTGTACAAATCAGAAATCCAAATGGCAGGATTATTTATCCAGGCTGAAGGCTGAAGAAGCTAGTCGAGAACCGAATTCGGATCCGATAATCTTTAAATCCTGATATCAAACTGCGTTCGAGACCGGCGTTGGCTGCCTCACTGTCCAGTCAGGACCCGCCGGGCCCAAAGCACTCGCTTCGCTCGCGGGGCCAGCTTTAAACCCATTTGTGCGGGCCCAGTTGCGCAGCAAAGGGACAATCGATGCTGCAGCGGATTAAGATCCCGGAGATTGAATTTCCCGCAGCAACCGAATAGGCGACAATAGCGACTCCGAGCAAGCGAACGGATTAAGAACCCGAAAAGCAGAATCACGCCCGCACGCCAACAAGCGGTACAATACCCAGATGAGCAATCAAGACAAAACCCACTTCGGCTACCAACAAGTAGACACCGACAAAAAACAAGGCATGGTCGCCGACGTGTTTCACTCCGTCGCCAGCCAGTATGACCTCATGAACGACTTGATGTCGGCTGGAGTCCACCGAATCTGGAAACGCTTTACCATCGAAGTCAGTGCCGTACGTCAGGGACACAAAGTACTTGATATTGCCGGCGGCACAGGCGACCTTGCCGAAAAATTTCACGCGCTTGTAGGCAAAGAAGGCCATGTGATATTGGCCGATATTAACGAATCAATGCTCACCATGGGCCGAGACCGCCTCACCGATGCAGGTGTGTGCGGCAACCTCGATTACGTACAAGCTAACGCCGAAAATCTTCCGTTTGAATCCAACAGCTTTGACTGTGTCACGATTTCATTTGGTCTGAGAAACGTCACCAACAAAGACGCAGCGCTGCGATCCATGTTGCGTGTACTAAAACCGGGCGGCAAATTGCTAATACTTGAGTTTTCCAAGCCCAAGAACGAATTAATGAGCAAAGCCTACGACGCATACTCATTTAGCATATTGCCAGCGCTTGGCAAACTGATCACCAATGACAGCGACAGCTATCGATACCTGGCCGAGTCCATTCGCAAACACCCAGATCAGGAAACCTTGAAAGACATGGTCTACGACGCTGGTTTTGAAAACGTTGAATACCACGACATGACGGGTGGTGTCGTCGCATTGCACACCGGAGTAAAACCCTAGTGGCCGACCCGGCGTTGCAAACCGCCGCGTTGGCCGGGCTGGAGTTTGTGGTCAACAAAGCGCTGGGGCTTGACCCAGCCACTCTGAAGCGGCTCTCTGAGCTGGAAGGTAAAGTATTACTAATCCATTGCCAAAGTCCTGACATCAAGGTGTATTGTTTGCCAGGTGAAACCGGTGTGCAACTCAAATCTTGGCATGATGACGCCGAAGTGAACAGTTCGCTCAGTGGCAAACTGTCCCAGTTCGTGCAGCTTATGCAGGCGGATGACAAAGCAGCGGCCTTGATTAATGGCGATCTCAGTGTTCGCGGCAACAGCCAGGACTTCGTTGCCTTGCAGACCATACTTGAGCAGCTTGATATTGATTGGGAACAACCAATCGCACGGGTATTCGGCGACGTTGGCGGCCACCAGCTTGGGCGTCTTATTCGTGGCGGCCTCGCGTTTGGGCAACAAGCTCAGGAAAGCCTGCAGGTTCAACTCGAGCAATTCCTGCATCAGGAAGCAGGTGTTCTGCCAGCACGCGAAGAATTGGAGAGCTTCTACCACGACGTGGGCGACCTGAGTTTGCGGGTTGATCGCTTGCAAGCACGCATCGCACGTACTCAGCAACGCCTGAGCAAACAGAATCCGGCATAGTCGGGAATAGACAGACACTATGGCCTTTATACAGAACACTAAACGAGCGGCCCGCATACTAAGAGTGGCGGCGCGCTATCGCTTAGACGCACTGATTGATAAACGTCGACTGCCGTGGGCCCTGCGTGCGCTTCTGGTGCCATTAAGTGCGCTGCCGAGGAATAAGGCGGCCAGAGGTGAGCGAATACGCTTAGCGCTGCAAGACTTGGGCCCGGTGTTTATCAAGCTTGGGCAAATGCTGTCAACTCGACCAGACCTGTTGCCCGATGACATCGCTGCTTCATTAAACCAACTGCAGGATCAGGTGGAGCCATTTGCGAGTATTGATGCCATTAGGGTTGTCGAGCAAGCTTTCGGTAAATCCGTCAACGATTTGTTCTCAAGATTTGATGAAACGCCCCTGGCCTCAGCCTCCATTGCGCAAGTCCATTCCGCAGAACTGACTTTGCCAGGCCTGGAAAAGCCACTGGATGTGGTTGTAAAAATTGTGCGCCCGGGTATCGAACGTCTTATAGAACAAGACACTGCCCTTATGTTTTCAATGGCGCGCATGATTAAGCGCTACGCACCGGATGGTGAGCGTTTGAAGCCTATCGAAGTGGTTAGTGATTACCACGACGTTATTTATGACGAGTTGAATATGCAACTCGAGGCGGCTAACACCAGCCAATTGCGACGTAACTTTCTTGATTCAGATTTATTGTACGTACCAGAGGTGTATTGGGATTTTGTGCGCAGCAATGTATTTGTAATGGAGCGCATTTATGGCACACCAATCTGCAATATTGATGAGTTGCACGCAGCTAACGTGAACATGAAGGAGCTCGCTGAACGTGGCGTAGAGATATTCTTCTCACAAGTGTTCCGCGACAGCTTCTTTCACGCTGATATGCATCCGGGCAATATATTCGTGAACGTCAGCAACCCTGACAAGCCACAGTACATTGGTATTGATTGTGCAATTATTGGCAGTCTGGACGACGATGACCTTTACTATCTCGCTCGCAATCTGCTGGCTATTTTCCAGCGCGACTACCGCACAGTGGCCGAAATGCACGTTGAAAGCGGATGGGTACCCGAGCATGTGCGCGCCGGCGATTTTGAGTCAGCTATTCGAAGCGTGTGCGAACCGATTTTTGAAAAGCCGTTGGCAGAGATTTCCTTTGGTCAAATATTATTGTATTTGTTTACCGTGGCGCGTCGCTTTGAAATGAGCGTACAGCCTAATTTGGTATTGCTGGAGAAAACTCTATTGGCCGTGGAAGGTCTGGGTCGCCAACTCTACCCGCAATTGGATCTTTGGGAAACGGCTCAACCATTCCTGGAAGACTGGATGGCCAAACGTTACGCGCCGGCCCAGATGTTTCAGCGCATGCAAAAGCAGGCTCCCACCTTTTTGCAACACCTGCCTCAACTTCCGGAGTTGTTAATCGATAATCTGAAATCATCGGCCGCACTTCGCGAATCTGCGCAGCAACAACAGCGTCAGCTGCAGTTGCTCGAGCAGCAAGGTAAGCGCCGAGAACGTCGGCAAAAGCTGGTAGCCGGCATACTTCTGGTAGCCGGTGCGCTGGTGTTCCTTGGTCCGCAAACCGGCATGTTTGAGGGCTACGATTTTCGCACTTCTGCTGCTATTGTTGGCGGGCTGGGAATTACTTGGCTACTCCTGGGTTAAGCAGCAATGAGCGTATTGATTTATGACTACTGACATTCTTGACGACATTGCCTGGAATAGTGACGGCCTGGTGCCTGCCATTGCCCAAGACCATGAGAGCCGAGATGTTTTGATGATGGCGTGGATGAACCGAGAGGCACTGCAGCGCACTATTGATAGTCAAACAGCCGTTTACTGGTCTCGATCTCGCGCCCGTTTGTGGCATAAGGGCGAAGAGTCTGGGCACCTGCAGCAGGTACACGAAATAAGGCTGGACTGCGACAATGATGTCATTATATTGTTGGTTGAACAGGTCGGTGGCATCGCCTGCCATACTGGGCGGAAATCATGCTTCTATCGCCGCCTTGAGAACGGACAATGGCAAACCGTCGACCCCGTACTCAAAGACCCCAACGACATCTACTCAACGCGTAAATAGGTATTACACTCACAAATGGATGACGTACTTCAGGAATTATCCGACATCATCGAAGAACGACTGCAGTCTTCCGATGCGCAAAATTCGTACGTGGCCAAGCTGGGCAATGCCGGTCTGGACAAGATTTTGGAGAAAGTAGGCGAGGAAGCGGTTGAAGTCATACTGGCGGCCAAGCACGCAGAGCAATTTAACAATAATGAGAAGTTGATACACGAGTCTGCCGACTTGTTGTTCCATACTTTAGTGATGCTGGCCTCATTAGGCGCAGACATCAACCAGGTGCTTGATGAACTTGAAACGCGGTTTGGCACCTCTGGACTTGAGGAAAAGAAGCGTCGTCGCGAGCAGAGATAGCAAGGTTTTTAGAGGAATAGAATCATGGGTATTAGTGGCATCAGCATCTGGCAGTTGCTTATCATTCTGGCGATTGTCGTGATGCTTTTTGGCACCAAGCGCTTGCGTAACATGGGCAGCGATCTTGGCGAAGCAATCAAGGGCTTTCGAAATTCCATCAATGACAAGGAAGAAGACGCTTTGGAAGAGCAGGCCAATAATGATGTTATTGACGCCAAGGCGGAGAAAGTGGAAGACAGTAAGTAGATTACTGATCAACCACCGACCACCTTCTTATGTTTGATATCGGGTTCGCCGAATTACTGGCAATAGCCGTCGTTGGTTTGCTGGTGATCGGTCCCGAGCAACTGCCGGGCACCGTGAGAACCGTCATGTTGTGGCTCGGCCGGCTGCGCTCGAGTTTCAGCGATGTTAGGCGCGACATAGAACGTGAAATTGGGGCCGAAGATATTCGTCGCCAGTTGCACAATGAGTCGGTCATGCGCGAACTAGAGAAAACGCGCCACGAAATTAATAGCATTGCTGATGATGCCCGCCATAGCATCGAAGACAGCAAGGCCTCAATTGAGGCTGACTTGACGTCCAATAGCCAATCCCGAGATGACTGAAGACGACAAAGCCCTCCCTTTGGTAGAGCACCTCACCGAGTTACGTGATCGCTTACTGCGCTGCCTGTTGGCGATTTTGATTGTGTTCGTCGCTTTGTATTCATTTGCTAATGAAATTTACGCCTTCGTTTCAGAACCTTTACGCAAGTTTCTGCCCGAAGGCGCGACAATGATAGCAACTGACGTTGCTTCACCATTTCTTACGCCGTTCAAACTCACTCTGGTGCTGGCAGTGTTTGTCGCCGTGCCTTATCTGTTGTTTCAAATCTGGTCGTTTGTAGCTCCGGGTATGTATCGCCACGAAAAGCGCTTCGCTATCCCACTACTATGTTCTAGCGTGATGTTATTTTATGGCGGTATTGCGTTTGCGTATTTTGTTGTGTTTCCGCTGGTGTTCGGATTCTTTACCAGCATTGGGCCCACCGAGATGACGGTGATGACCGACATCAACAGCTATCTGAATTTTATTCTTAAACTTTTTTTCGCATTTGGCATCGCATTTGAAATTCCAATCGCTACCGTATTGTTGGTATGGGCCGGAATTACTACACCGGATAATTTAGCCAGCAAACGCCGTTTCATCATTGTTGGCTGTTTCATTCTGGGAATGTTGCTCACACCGCCCGATGTAATTTCACAAGCGCTACTCGCCTTTCCAATGTGGCTTCTGTTCGAGGTAGGCGTAGTGATGAGCCGCTGGATAGAGAAAGATCGCAACGAGAAGGAGGCGCAAGCTAAGGAAGGCAATGTCTGAAGCCGGCAATGGTCCGTCTGAATACTATGATTTGATTGTTGTTGGCGGCGGAATCAACGGTGTTGCCGTGGCACAGGCAGCGTCAGCAAAAGGCCATTCGGTTCTATTACTGGAAAAATCGTCCCTGGCCGCAGGCACATCCCGCGCTTCCAGCAAATTGATTCACGGTGGATTGCGCTATCTTGAGAGTTACGAATTTTCTCTGGTATATGAAGCCCTGCGCGAACGAGCGATGATGCTACGCAATGCGCCCGATCTGGTGGCGCTAAAGAAGTTCCATATTCCTGTCTATCGGCATACTCGTCGTGCGCCATGGTTAATTTTTGCCGGCCTGAGCCTTTACGCTTTATGCGATCGTTTACGCCCATCGAGTCGATTTCGTGTAGTGCCCAAGTCCGAGTGGCATGAGCTTGATGGCATTGAAACCAAAGATTTGCGCGCCGTGTTTCAATATCAGGACGCGCAGACCGATGACGTTGAGTTGACCCGTGCGGTGATGAATTCCGCTGTGGAGCTGGGTGCAACTCTCATGGAGAAAACCCGTCTATTGAGCGCACACTGGCATAACGACCACTTCAGTGTGCTGGTTGAAAAGGAAGGTGCGCGGATAAATTTCCAATGTGCCGCGATAGTTAACGCTGGTGGGCCATGGGTTAATCGTATCAATGAGTGTATTGAACCAGCACCCAGAATACTGGGCATAGATTTGATACAAGGCACCCACGTAGTGCTTGAAGGGCAGATGAGTGAACGCTTCTATTACGTTGAGTCTCCACGTGATGGTCGCGCCGTATTTGTAATGCCCTGGTACGAAAACACATTGATTGGTACTACTGAGGCGCGCTTTAGCGGCAATCCAGACGACATAAAGGCTCTGGATTCCTCAGTAAGATATTTGCTGGGCGTTTTCCGTCACTATTTCCCGAATTTCAATGATGGCGCGAATGCCAAAATAATAAGTAGAATGGCTGGTGCACGCGTGCTGCCTGAAGCGAAAACAAGCGCATTCAAGCGTTCTCGCGAAACTATTTTGTATTGGCAGCCAGACTTCACTGCAAATGGTCCAGCTGTATGCAGCATTTACGGCGGCAAACTGACAGCGTGGCGGGCAACAGCGGAAAAAGTACTAAAGACCATCCAAGCCACTTTGCCCGCGCCAACATCTGACATTGATACCAAAACTCTGCCACTACGGCGTACCGAACAGGACCAGAAATCATGAGCAACCCTCTGCTTGAGCCTAATGAGCTCCCACCATTTCAGGATATAAACGCAGCCCACATTGAACCGGCCATGCAGACAATTATTGATGAGAACCTCAAAGCGATCGATGAATTGCTGGGCAAGCAATCACAGGTGAGCTGGCAAAGCCTGTATGAACCACTGGAAGACATTAACGACAGGCTGGAACAAGCCTGGTCGCCGGTGAGTCACCTCAATGGTGTTGTTCAAACCGACGAAATACGCAAAGCCTATGAGACCTGCCTGCCTCTACTGTCGAAATACAGCACGCAGCTGGGCCAGAACGAACAACTATTCAAGGCTTACCAGACATTACACGACGCGGATGAATTCAATGAGCTGGAACCCGCACAGCAGCAAGTCGTTCGCAACAACTTGCGCGATTTTAAATTGTCCGGGATAGATCTGGATGAAAGCGCACGGCAACGCTACGGCGAGCTTAAGCAACGTTTATCGGAAGCGAGCAATAAGTTTTCAAATAACGTATTGGATGCAACGCAAGCCTGGAGTCGACACATTACAGACCTTACTGAACTTGAGGGAATGCCAGACGCGGCAATTACAGCGGCCAAAGCAGCAGCAGAGGCAAAGCAATTGGACGGATATCTGTTAACACTGGATGCGCCCTGTTATATAGCCGTGGTCAGCTACGCAGATAATGCAGAACTGCGCAAAGATATGTACACAGCGTATACCACACGCGCATCCGACAAAGGGCCTAATGCCGGAGAATTTGATAACAGCGATTTGATGGTTGAGATCACTACGCTGCGTCACGAGTTGGCCAGCTTATTAGAGTTCGAAAATTACGCCGAGTATTCGCTAGCAAAAAAAATGGCCGACACTCCTAACCAGGTAATTGATTTTCTTGAGCAGCTCGCTACGAGAACCAGAGCGGTCGCTCATTCGGAGCTTGATGCTCTGCAAGAGTACGCACGCACTCAACATCAACATGCTCAGTTAGAAGCCTGGGATGTTAGCTATTTCGCTGAGAAACTCAGAAAGCAACAGTACGATATTGATCAGGAAGAATTGCGCCCGTATTTTCCGGCAGAAAAAGTGACCCAGGGGTTGTTCTCAGTGGCCAGCCGTTTATTCGACATTGAAATCTCACCCGATGAGAGCATGTCGACCTGGCACTCTGATGTAAGGGCTTTTCAAATTTCCAGAAAAGGCGCAACGATTGCGCGATTCTATCTTGACTTATACGCGAGAGAACATAAACGTGGCGGAGCCTGGATGGCGGATTGTCGCGTGCGCCGTCGATTGAGCAATGGCGGGCTACAAAACCCAGTTGCCTTTTTGACCTGCAATTTCATGCCACCAGCCGGTGACCAGCCCAGTCTATTAACGTTTAACGAAGTGACTACCTTGTTTCACGAATTCGGTCACGGACTGCACCACATGTTAAGCCAGATAGAATACGCTGAAGTATCGGGTATCAATGGTGTGGCATGGGACGCGGTTGAGTTGCCTTCGCAGTTTCTGGAAAACTGGTGCTGGCAAGCGGAAGTGATTGAGCAGTTATCTGCACATCACGAAAGCGGTGCAAGCTTGCCGAAGGAATTGCTTGACAAGCTCTTGGCCGCTAAGAACTTTCAGGCTGGTATGCAAATGCTGCGGCAAATTGAATTCGCCTTGTTTGATTTTCGCATGCACCAGCAAACTGGTATGAAATCGGCTAATGCGATTCAGGAATTGCTTGACCAGGTTCGCAGCGATGTTGCGGTGCTTACGCCACCGGCTGGCAATCGCTTTCAACACGGATTCAGCCATATTTTTGCTGGCGGCTATGCTGCAGGCTATTACAGTTACAAATGGGCCGAAGTGTTGTCAGCCGATGCATTCTCAATGTTCGAAGAGCTTGGTATCTATCACGATGCGACACGAAAACGCTACTTGCATGAAATACTTGAGAAAGGCGGATCGGCGCCAGCCATGGAATTGTTCAAGAACTTTATGGGGCGCAAACCCGAGGTAGATGCCTTGTTGAAGCAATCAGGTATCGCGGCTTAATGCAGCTGGCGGCTGCAATTACCGGCTAAAACTTTGTGTGTTTGGATTTGGTCGCTAGTTTCTGCGCATCACTTTTTCTAAACAACACATAAACGGCACCTGAGCCACCGTGTTGCTTTTGCGCAGTGTGAAACGCCAGCACATCAGGTAAATCCTTGAGCCAATGGTTTACGCAGCTCTTGATGGTTGCCTGCTTACCTTTTCCGTGCACAATAAGCGCGGTACGAACATCGAATTGCAAACAGTCTGTGCAGAACTGAAAAACCGCTGTGCGTGCTTGCTCCACTGTGTGCTTATGCAGGTCAAGTCGTGCATCAATCGCATACTTCCCAAGCCGCATTTTTTTTAACACGCCGTGCTGCACACCCGGGCGGGCAAATTCCAGAATTGCTTCCTGGCTTACTTCAGGAATAAAATTATCTGCCAATGGATTGTCATCGTGTTGCAGCTCTTCAGTAGCAACGCTTCGTGCGCGACTGAGTGCAGGGTCCAGGTTCTTGCGGCCACTTTCTCTGGGCGCACGATCGCTGCTGATGGGTTTAACATCCTGCATTTGCTGTCTAAACAGATCGTCTTCGTTATCGGAATCAGACATCAGCTTTCCAGTAGGAAGGTTACCGGACCGTCGTTAATTAAATGCACCTGCATATTTGCGCCAAATTCTCCGGTGGCGACTGAACCGAGCTTTTTGCGTACATACGCTGCCGCTTGAATGTATAAATCTTCCGCAAGTGCTGGCGAGGCTGCTTTACTAAAACTTGGGCGCAGGCCACGACCCGTATCGGCGCAAAGGGTAAATTGCGATACCAACAATAAATCGCCACCACTGGCAATAAGACTGAGATTCATCTTGCCTTCGTTATCTGCGAATATTCGATAGTCCAGGCATTTCTGCATTAGTCTCTGCGTGGTTTCGGGAGTATCTTCAGCTTGCACGCCCAGCAAAACCAGAAGGCCTGCGCCAATCTGGCCAGAGGTTATCAACTCACCTTGCTTAGCTATGTCAACTCGCGCTTCCTGCACGCGCTGGATCAAGGCCTTCATACACTAGTACCCCTTCAAGATTCTATTGCCTAATACAGCGTTAAGCAGGCCGTTCCCAGCGAGGGGTACTAGGCTCAACGTCAGGCCGCTGGATTACACTGAATATTCATCAGCGTAACGCATAGACATATCACGCGTTGCCCGAATCAAGGCGTCAACTGTGCCAGGCTCGGTAGCAGAATGTCCGGCATCGCGAACAATATTGAGCGAGGCGTCATGCCAGACTTTGCTCAGTTCAAATGCATTATCCAAAGGGCAGACCATATCGTAGCGACCATGCACAATAGTGCCAGGTATTCCATTCAGGCGACCGGCCTCACGTAGTATTTGATTAGGCTCCAGAAAACCATGATGCGCAAAGAAATGTGCCTCGATACGCGCCATGGCCAGCGCAATGTGAGGTTGCGAAAAGAACTCGACCGAACTGGCGCTTGGCCGCAGGGTTGAGCACCGCGCTTCCCACAAACACCACGCCTTGGCGGCTGCCATACGTGCCAACTCATTATTGCTAACCAGCCTCTTGTAATAAGCCGCCAGTAAATCTTCGCGTTCTTCCTCGGGAATAGGGGCAATAAAATCTTCCCAGTAATCCGGAAATACCAGACTGGCGCCATGGCGGTACAGCCAATCGATCTCGTTTTTGCGGCAAAGAAATATGCCACGCAATATCATACCCAACACGTGATCGGGGTGTTTCTCTGCATACAGCAAAGACAGAGTTGAACCCCAGCTACCACCAAACAACACCCAACTCTTGATCTTCAGAGCGCGACGAATTACCTCAATATCGTCGAGCAGTGATTGAGTATCGTTATTCATCAACTCGGCGTGCGGTGCAGACTTTCCGGCACCTCGCTGATCAAACAGGACTATTCGATATTTTTGAGGGTCAAAGAAACGTCTGTGTTGAGGGGTGCAACCGCCTCCTGGCCCACCGTGCACAAACAGAACCGGTATGCCACGCGGGTTGCCGGATTCCTCTACATAAATCTCGTGGGGTGGTGACACCTTAAGATGTTGTCGATGATAGGGCTTAATGTCAGGGTAAAGTACCAGCATTCTCTAAAGATAAGCGATGGGCAGCGGGTTTACTACTAGCGATCTTGCTATAAATCCCAAACCACGACTGAATACCGCTCATTCTGAGAAAAGCTGTAGCATTCTGTCGGGATAGTCAGTAATGATGCCGGTAACACCCATCTCCAGTATACGCCGCATCTCTTGCTGCTCATTAATCGTCCATGGCAGCACATGCATGCCTTGAGCTGCTGCGTCCTCCACTCGCGCCCGGGTAAGCAGCGGTATTCCCTGACTGCTTGTCGGTATCTCCAGAGCATGCGCTCTAGGGTGATAAAAGCCCAGCAAACCCACCGTTTGATTCACGATAAAGCCCACCGTTTCGGAGTAACTGGTGGCAGTCGGTATTTTAGGGCAAGCTGATCGAAATGCCCGGATGGTTGCGGCATGCTCTGAGGCAATCAATACACGCTGTTGCGCGTTCGCCCTTTTTAACAAGTCGCAACTTGCCTCGGCCAATGCTTCACCTTTCTCCTTTAGCTCTATGTTCAAACGATAATCAGGAAATTCCTGCAGCACTTCCTCAAGTGTTGGCGGATAAATACCCTCCCCGCGATAAGGTGGGATACTCCCTTCAATGCTTTGCTGATGCGGCACCCAGTGATAGGCCGCATCCAAATTCGCCAACTGTAGGTAACTCATATCAGCGACCGCGCCACTGCCATCAGTAGTGCGGTCTACTGTTTCGTCATGCATTAACACCAGGCGGCCATCGATCGTTTGGCGCACATCCATTTCAAGCACGTCAACCCCGAGTCGGGCCGCGTGTCGAAACGCCATGAGGGTATTTTCCGGTCGCAATCCCGCGCCTCCGCGGTGTGCAATAACCAATGGGCGTTCGCGGTCAAAATAAGAGTGCGCCGGCAGCACTTGCTTGCTGGTGGCACGCAAAGACAAAATGACCACCACCATCAAAATAACCAATACCCAGCCGCGGGTTGCTCTGTCCATCAATTACGCCAGCGATGCTGCCTCGTTAACCATGTCAGTTTCCACTAATAGTTCAAACTCAGGCCCAAACGCCTTAAAGTGAATCAGCAACACTGGCAACAAGAACAAGTCTGCCAGCAAAGCCATGCATATGGCACTGATCAGTAGACTACCAAAGCTAGCCATTGTCGCCATATCGGACCAAAAATTGGTCGCGAAAGAAGCCACCAGAATGATCGTTGTAATCACCAAAGCATGCCCCACGCCACTAATGGCTTGTCTCAAGGCGTGCTGGTAGTTCCCGCAACGAAAAAATTCCTGTCGCATTCGGCTTACCAGGTGCACAGTGTCATCAACCGCGATACCTATTGCAATGGTCGCAATCATCATACGAATGTAATCCAGATTAATGCCCGCGTAGCCCATATAACCCATCGTTAGGAGAATCGGTGCCAGATTTGGAATCATCGCAAGTGCACCTACTTTCAGTGAGCGAAAGATAATACACATCAGCATGAAGATCATTGCAAAAACCAGCAGATAGCCTTTGGTGAAGCTAGTGAATATATAGTCCGCCAATTTCACCCACAGCAAGCCTACGCCACTTGGCTCAACGTCTAAGCCAGCATCATGCGCGTTGAACTCCGTATCCACATAATCATTAAGAACATCGAATAACTCACGTACCCTGTGAGAACCTACCATGGCCACACGCAAATCAACTACCGTGCGTGAAAAATCACTCGTCATGTATTTTTCAAGTTGGTCGCCACCGGATAACTCGTACATCAACAAGTATTGGGCGATCAAATCGCGATTATCGGGTAGTCGATAGTATTCGGGGTCATCACCATGAAATGTTTGATTAAGATCTTTAAGAATATCGACAATCGATAGCGACTTATGCACCAGCGACTGCTGGTCGGCAAACGCTTGAAAGCGCTCAACTGCCGCTAAATACTCGGGTGACTTCATGCCGTCTTGTTCAGCTTCAAATACAAATACCAGACTGAGCATGCCACCCATAGTGTCTTCAGCATACTCAGTATGCTGGCGGATTTGCATGTGCGGTTTGAAGTCAGTAATGAAGTTGAAATCAATTCGCAATTTACTCACGCCAATCAGGCCAGCCACTATTAGCACTGCGGAAACCAATACTATTAATCCAGGACGCTTAAGATCAATATGGACAACCCATTCAAGAACTCGATTCAACCACTGTTGTTGCAGCGTCCACTGCCGCGGCTTGTCACCGCCAAACGAGAGTAAGCTCAACAATAAAGTGACCGTTAGAAAAAACGTACACAGTACGCCAAAAGCGCCATACAAAGACAAATTCGCAATACCTTTCAAATCAGATACTGCCATGGCCATAAACCCCACCGCTGTTGACAGTGCTGCAAGCAAACAAGGGTTACCGACCAGCTCCATAGTTTCTCGGAGCGCATCACGACGGCAAAGCCCGTGCGAGCGCGCCAAGTGAAATTCTGATAACAAATGTACAGCCTGCGCTACGCCAATAGCAATGAGCAAATTGGGCACCATTGCAAACAACATATCAATGTCCCAACCAATCAATGCCATAAAGGCCACCGTCATGGTCATAGCCACTAAAACGACTAACAACGGACCAAGCAAGGACAGCACCCCACCACGGATCAATACCAGTCCAAGCACCATGATAATGATCACACTGATACCCATTTGTGAAACAGGTTCCGAAAACGCGATCTCGTTATAGACCGTGTTAAGTTCTACGTCGCCTATGTTGTAAAACTCAATGCCCTGGTACTCTGGCCGATCAAGCAAATCTTGAATTGCATGGCCGCTAACCTGTGGATACAAATTTTGCAGTCCGTCTCCACCTTCAGGGTCATATCGCACCATGTCCAACGGGTCGGTGGTAGCCCGGGTCATTTCAATCACAATCGCCGCGTGCTTGCCATCCCGCGAGACTATATTGTTTAAGTAAATATCTTTGCTGAGAATCAAGTCTCTAAGCGCTAGCATGTCTTGCTGGTTTTCCGGGAAGTCATGCAAAATTTCGTGAACCTGAATATCGTCTCCATCAGATTGCATGAATTCGGCAGAACTTAGGCTCAGAACATCATTTACGAAAGGCACTTCCGCCTCTAATGCCCGACTCAGTTGCGCAATCGTGCGCATAACTTCAATATCGAAAACGCCGTGCTCAATATCGGGCACCGAATACAATAGAAATGCAATTTCGTCGGAACCAAAGTCTTCTCGATAATCGTAGTAATGTTGATAGGTAGGATCGTCAGGATCAAAAAAAGCATCCAGCGACGAATCACTGCCAACGCCAGTAGCCATCCAGGCCGATACTGCCGCAAACAACAAAGAGATAATCAGTACCAACCATCGATGATCATGCACCCACACAGCAAAGTTGCCAAACGAATGCGAAGAACGTGCGAGATAATCTCTCGGCGCCATCATTTCAGTTCCTTGAAGTTCGCAGGCTAGTGTATCGACTGAAGCAGCAATGCCCTGCTTACAGTGCCTTCACTTTGAGTTTGCCGCAACGGTTGCATTCGTAGCGGGTAACCAATCTGCCTTTTTTTGAATCGAATACTTGTTTATCAATGATTCGCCACTTGTGATGACCATTAGCACACAGGGTATTGTCTTTGGCTTTTTTGGCCTGCGCGACTCTACGCTTTTTGTCGAACGAAATAATATCAGCCATTAAACACTTCTTACCAAACTCTTTTTACTAATTCTTATGACGGTACTACGCGGGGGCACCGCGATAGTAATGCCAAAGAAACAAACTGCCTGCTGTTCTACGCGGCGCCCAATGGGCCACCAGCCGCCTGGCTTGCTTGCCACTTGGCTTTTCATTCAAACCTTTCAGCCGCTGTAAGGCAATTTGCAAGGCCAGATCGTCCGCCGCAAACACATCCTGGCGCTGCAGGGAGAACATCAAATAGATCTCTGCACTCCACGGTCCAAAGCCTCTCAATCCAACAATGTGCTCAACAACCTCTGCGTCACTCATTTCAGGCAGTTGGTCCGGATCGAATTCTTTGTTCAAAATGGCCTGGGCCAGACCTTGCGCGTATTCCACTTTGCGACCCGACAAACCCGCTCCACGCAACAATTCGGGTTTACAGCCCGCTACGTTTTTCGGTGTCATTTTCGGCAGGGCATTGCTTACTCTTTGCCAAATGCTGGCGGCTGCTTCCGTGGAAACCTGCTGGCTGACGATAATCGATAAAAATGTCTCAAAGCCCGTATCTCGCAGTCGCGGCTCAGGATAGCCCACTTCTTTAACCGCTAGCGCAACATCCTGATCCAAAGCCGCAATAGCGTCGATATGGCGCTTTAACTTGCGCTTCTGATTAATGTATTCCCTGCGTTGCGCCATGCCGTCTTAACCGGCCGTTCGTCGGCCCTTTTGTCAGCTCAAGAGCCAACGATTGAACAATAAGTGTGCTGCTCGAAATTTGAGCTACACTGAAATTTAGAGGGAACTAATAGCACTCAGGATCACTCTTTTTAGTGCACACAAATTTTAACCGCTTTGACATGCGGATGTCATAAAGCAGGGCCATAGTTGTAGCATGGGTTTAGCAAACACTACATTATTTAAGACAATCCACGACTGGGACGTGGATGTGTTCCAGCGTTGGCAACGCCGTGCCAACCGCGCTCAAATCATGCGGGTTGCGCGCAAGGTATCACTGACGGCTGATGGCTGGCCGTATTTACTGTTTGCATTCGTTTATTATCTGGTTGAGCCTGTGCAAGGCGCTGTATTTGCGACAGCGCTTGCGTGGGCTTTGTTGCTGGAGCGCAGCTGCTATTTTGTAATGAAAAATGGCTTCCGGCGCAAACGCCCGCCTGCCGCGCTGCCAAATTTCACCAGCTTCATAATCGCCTCGGACGAGTTCAGCTTCCCTTCCGGCCACACATCGGGCGCCTTTCTGTTCGTGAGCTGCCTGGTACTGGTGTTTGGGCCACTGTTCATGATTGCCTATGCATGGGCGGGCCTGGTGGCATTGTCTCGAATCAGCCTTGGGGTGCACTTTCCCACTGATACGGCGATGGGCGCGCTGATGGGCAGCAGCATTGCGTTGCTTAGTTACTACTACCTAGTTATCTAGCGGACCTAAGTTCTCTGCATCTAATTAATCGTCAAGTCCGTCGCTAGACCGAGTGCAAGTTCTCGGGACCCGCCGTGAATACATCCCTGTAGGCTCATTTTCGACATCCATGTCTCAAATGGTCCCGAGAACTTGCACTCGATCTATCACCTCTGTGCCAATATCAAGCCTTAAAACGAACTCAATACCGCCGTATCCGCTTTTCCCTAGTTGTGTTCAAAGTAGCACTGAGGCCTTGGGTTGAGTATCGACTAGCAAGACCGTGTGAGAGAGGGACCTCGAACACGAGCCCCCAAGGATGGGTTTACGGCGGGTCTCGCTAGTCGATACTCAACCCAAGGCCGGATTCAACGCTAAAACATACCATCTCAAAGGGCACATACATTCCCCAAAACACATCGTAAACAAACGCTAAACCCACCAAGTCATACGAGTTTCCCACCTTTTACGTTTATAATTTGCCCCAACCCGAAGAAATGCATGGAGACACACGTGCTTATTCTAAAACGCTCAATCGAACTATTCCTTATCACCGGCCTGCTCGTAGCATGCGGCGTGAATCCTGTGACTGGCGACCGCGAAATACAGTGGATTTCCACCGCTCAGGAAATTGAGATTGGTAAGCAAAATTATTTACCAGCGCGTCAGGTACAAGGCGGCGATTATGTGGTTGATAGAGACATCTCACTCTATGTAACTGGTGTGATGGAACGGGTGGCGGAAGCATCAGTGAAGGTGAATGCTGATCAGAACAGAAAGCTGCCTTACGAGATCGAAGTAATTAATAGTTCCGTGCCAAATGCCTGGGCCATGCCTGGCGGTAAAATGGCGATCAATCGCGGCCTACTGACTGAGTTAAACAGCGAAGCAGAGTTAGCGGCTGTATTGGGTCATGAGCTTGTGCATGCCGCCGCGCGTCATGGCGCGAAGGCGCAGGAACGCGGTATGTTGATGCAAGGCGGGTTACTTGCCACACAAATCGCAGCGTCTGGCAGCCGTTATGGAAACTTAATAGCCGGCGGTGCCATGGTCAGCGCACAGCTGGTTAGTACCAAATACGGCAGAAGCGCTGAGTTGCAGTCTGATTTGTACGGTATGCGGTACATGGTTGAAGCGGGATACAACCCACAAGCAGCAGTCGATTTACAACAGACTTTTGTGCGCTTGTCCGAAGGACGGCAGACTAACTGGCTGGAAGGACTGTTTGCTTCTCACCCGCCATCCGCAGAGCGTGTGGCGCGCAACCGCGAAACGGCTGCCGAGCTCGGTGGCAGTGATCTTGAGTATGGCCGTGAGAAATACAAACGTGCTATTGCTAGCTTAACTCGGGATCAGGACGCCTATGCGGCTCATGATGAGGCGCTGAAAGCCGCAGCAAAAGACAAAGACTATAAAACGGCAAATAGCCTGGCAAATAAAGCCATCGGGCTTCAACCCAAAGAACCAAAATTTTATGGCCTCAAAGGCGACATTGCGCTGAACGACAAAAAGTTTAAAACCGCTGTCACAAACTATGACAAAGCGATCAACCTTTATCCAGAGTATTTCGCATTTTACTTGAACAAAGGTTATGCCAAGCAGGAACTGGGTGACAAGCGAGGCGCTAAACTGGCCTTTGAGAAAAGCAATTCCATTGTACCTACGCCAAATGCGCAGAAGGCCTTGGGTGACCTGGCATTGGCTTCGGGCGATAAAAGCACTGCGCTAAAATACTTCTCTTCCGCGGCGCGATCAAACTCACCGGTAGGCAAGCAAGCCTTGTCATCAATGACTCGCCTCGAATTACCGCAGAATCCGGAAAAGTATGTGAAGACTCGCCTGGCGCTTAATGATGAAGGCCGCATCGTTGTTCAGGTACACAACCAAGCACCCGTTCCCGTGAAAAATGTGCAGGTGATTACCGCTTATTTTGATGGTGTTGGCAATCAGGTGAGTCGCACACAAACTCTGTCTGTGAACGGAACATTGGCCGCAGGAGCGCGCACCACAATCACCACAAGAATCACCGATGGCAATGGGTTGCGGGCGCAGGTTAGTAAAGCCGCTGTCGCCGACTAGAACACTACAAAATATGTAACAGACGCATAAACTGTTAACCAGTGCACGTATGCGCGCTGGCCAGTTTCCAGCCTACGGCTACCCTCAAACATTCAGCTTCAATTCAGCTGGAATAGCCTAATATTCGGTTATCGATTTATCATCGAAGGCTTGAACACATGGGGCCATTGATCTTCGATGGGCACCTGAACTCAATTAACCCCCGCACTGGGAGCGAAATATGAAATTAAAAGCGAGCGTCGCATTATTATCAGCACTGACCCTGGCTGGTTGCGCTACACAACCAGGCCAAGACCGAAACAACACGGCCATTGGCGCTGCTATTGGTGCCGTAGCCGGTGCAGTGATTGGCGGCCAGACTGACAACGATGGTAACCGTGACCGCGGTGTAATCGCTGGTGCCTTAATTGGTGCGGCAGCCGGTGCGGGCATTGGCCATCACATGGACAAGCAGGAAGACGAATTTCGTGCAGCTCTGGAAGAAGAGCAACGTCGTTCAGAGATTGAAATTGAGCGCGTCCGTGATGATTTACTCAAGCTGACCTTCGAAAACCAAGTTACTTTTGACGTGGACAGCGCTGAGGTGAAAACACATTCTTACTCTTCTCTCGAAAAAGTAGCAGGAGTCATGAATAAGTATGGCTCGACCGCTGAGATTGTTGGCCACACTGATTCTACAGGTTCAGAGAACTACAATTTGCAGCTTAGCGAAAAACGCGCCTACAGCGTTAAGAACTTTCTGGTCAGCAGTGGCGTGCCAGGCAGTATGCTGAGCTATCGCGGACGCGGCGAATTTGAGCCACGTGCTGCAAACGATAATGCCGCAGGTCGGCAACTGAATCGACGGGTTGAGTTGTTTGTACAACCCAGCGATGCGACTCGTAGTAGCGTAGTGGGTCGTTAAGGCGATAGCGCCTGGAGGGAGCCCGCTTTATGCGGGCTTTTCTTTTTAGGGCAGCAGCGGCGTAGGAATATTTTAGAAAACGCTCAGGCATTAAGCATGGGAAAAGCTTGAAAGTAAAAATCGAATTGCTGTCGCAGTTCGTCAGGCTCGATACCAAATTGACCTCTGAGATCGTAGATAACCCGGCCATAAGAACTCTGATGGGCGTCAACGAAATCACTCAATTGCTGGCGTGACTGCGTGGACATCTCTAATTCGGCTTTAGCGTAGATTTTTTCAACCATACCAAGATCATCTTTAATGAGTTGCTTAAACGGAACATCAATGGTCTGTGCGTCTGGCAACGTCGGCCTATCTCGCGTACAAGCGACTAACAAGTGTTTGATTCGATCAGTCCAATACGCTAACAACTCAGCCATCATTACTCTGTCACGATTTAGACGTTGGCCATAGGCAAGCATGGTAATAGCTGATTGAATCACAGCCACAGGGTCGCGGTGGGTGACTGCAATAGTCGCATCAGGAAATACTTTATGCAGAACAGGTAATTGCTCAAGATGTTGTGGGCACTTCAATACCCAACGGCTGGGTTTATCGGTATCACGCTGTTGCCAAGTCAGTAATTTTAAGACATCACGCATGTACTCGTATTGGTAGGTCTGATCCTCCGCATAATAGTGGTCGCGCCAGCGCGGTGAAAAACTAAGCCACTCGTAGTTGTACGAACCAAAGTTCGGACCCATGAGTTCAAGCTCTTCATGAATATGCTCAGGGTTCATGGGGTGCATTGCCGCCAGTAATGGCACCATCATCTGACTGGTTTGCCAGGCATCCGCACAGCGCTGAAAGCGTGGATCTGTGCCATTGCCCAGCAGTCCTTCGCCAGGCATGGGCACCGGCTCATAACTTTCCCATAAGGGCAATGATCGTAGCCGAGAATCAGCGGCCATTAAATTCAACAAATGCGTTGTCCCAGACCTGGGCAGACCCGCAACGATAATCGGCTTTTCAATCTGAATGTCGTGAATTTCTGAGTGTTGATTAAATTCGTTCTGAATTAATAAGCGGCTGCAAGCGTGCTGCAATAACTTATTTCGCAAAGAAAGCCGACCAATGCCGTTTAAACCACTGTCGCCATTCCACTCATCGCACAAAAGATCCAGGCGAACCAGGAAATCCTTTTCTCCCCAATCGGCAAGACCGGTTTTCTGCTCTGCTTCCTTGAGAATAGATTCGCGTGTTAGCTCAACACTCAGTGTTTTTCCATAATCAACTGCCGCCTGTTGAACCTCGCTGAGAACTGGCTTGGCGAGATCCGTAATATGAACATCATCACTCATACCAACCCTCTATCATTTGAAGGCCAGGGCGTCAGTTTTGCCACCTTCCAATAACTTGATCTGATTTTCCAACCAGCCTTCCAACCAAAAGTTGTCTGCATCCGGGAGCAACAAGGTGTGTATCTCTACAGCCAGCTGAGCGGCTGCCTCGTGTTGAGGATTCTCAGTGAAGATTATGTCCAGCAAATGCAAACTCTCTTCCAGTTTGTCCTCGTTGCGCTTTTGTTGCGCTCGTTCAAGCAATGCCTCAACGCCGGCAAGTTCAAGTAAATCTTTGTGTACGCTGGACTGTGGCACTGAATACAATTCAGTTGTAGATTGGTGATGAAACCAGCCAGCATAGTGTTCCCAAATTGCGCGAATACTCCAGGAAACTTTGCCATATCCTTGCCCTAATTCCAGTTCCGCGGGCAGCTGTATTTCCTGCATTAAGGTATGCACGTCCTTGCCTTCATTCATGCCCTTAACGGTTTCATCGTGCACGTACAGAACAGCGTCGCGAAAGACGGCTAGTTCGGATTGGATCACTTCCTCACCAATCACCGGGGCATGATGACCGTACAGAATGGTCTCGGCACCTAAGTCTAATACCGTTTGCGCAGCAGCGGCGCACACCAAGGCATCGCGATACCGATCACCACGAATTGTCACCAGATTAGGGAAATGGCCAAACGGGCAGCCAAATAAGTTACCTGTCAGGCAGATCTTGTACTGCGGCAACCAAACCACCAGGGAATCATTTGTTTCAGCACCTTTCGCTGCAATCAGTACAAACTCAACCCCACCCAGAGAAAACTCATAACGATCAACAAAACAAATATCAGCGGTTGGCCGATCTTGAGGATTGATATCGGTATAACCTTGCTCGGCATAGTAAGAGAAATCACGAATAAACGCGTCTTTGAATCGGAACGCGGAGCGCGACCCTCGAAACGCCTGCAAGCGACTGTCGTAGGTTTGATGCTCCTCATTGTTAGCCTGGGCGATGTATTGCAGACCAGGATTACGATCACGAAAAAACTGCACACCACCCACATGGTCAACATGGCCCTGGGTGGTAATCACATATTTGATCAAGCCGGATGCCGAACTGTGTTGCTCATAATTACTGAAATGCACCGGTGCCTCATAACCCATACCGGTATTCACCAGCACGTTGCCCTCGGTGGTCTCAATAAGGTAGCTGTTGGAATTGCCCTCTGACATCACAATGAAGTCATTGATTCGTTCCGCTACAAAGCGAGCAGAATGCGGGCCGTAAGGTCTGGATTTATAGATGGGTGTTCTCATACCCATACCTTACTGCAAAACGCATTCTGCGCCAGCTTAATTCGCGTTCAGAACTTGGTGCGAACCGTATAGCTCAGTGTGGTGCTACTTTCCGCAGGCACTTTGATTCGCCACTCAGCTGTACCCGCAGCACGCTTGGTGTGCTTAGTACTTTGCTTTAGCATCTCCCAGTCGCCCGGAATCGGCTCTCTGACCACTACAGTCACCGCTTCGTCTTTGGCGTTCTTGAGTTTGATTTCGAAGCTCGAGTCATAGACGTTGCGTGACATTATTCGCTCGACTACCTTAAAGTTGGTTTGCTTTTTATCCGCGGTTACATCGAAAGACTCGCCTAGCTTAAGCCGAACATTCTCTTTCTTGGGTGTATGGTCAATTCTGTCTTCACCGACAAACTGCGCGTTGCCATTCGAATCGCGCTTATAGACCCGAACCACACCCTTTGGCAATGGCATACCCAGTCCATCTTTTTCCTCATTATTGAAATGCACATAAACGCCAAGCTTCATCTTTTGGCCAATTTCGCCATAACTTGACTGGTAGTAGTAATTATTGCCCTGCAACACCAGTTCTTTCTTTACAGGGATGTTCTCTGCACTTAATAATGAAACCTGCTTCTTCTGCTTGTCATCGATTGTAGTTGGTCGGTTCAAGGTATATAGGTGATACTCGAAGAGGCTCTCTTCGCTCATACCCTGGTCCATGCTACTTTCCGCCATAGCCATCATTTCCTTACGCATGCGTGTATGCTGCAGCTGCGGCCTTACCTGATTAACGTCGCCAGCAACCAATTGCATTTTTGCGTTTTTGTAAGAGGCCCCACTGGTATTGTTCAACGTTACCCAGCCCAATAAATCCAGGCGGTTGTCGTCTTTGTTCAATTCAGCAACGTAATCTGCCTGCCAGGATAAGCCGCCAGTCAAATAGCTGAGCTCAACGTTTTGCTTGCCCGCAGTTTTGTTATTGAGCTGAATAGAGAGCGTTGGCTGATCCCTGAGATTACTAGGAACATCCGCGAAAATAATTCGCCCTCCTGGATTGGTTTCAATGCGATCGCCAATGCGTACAACCACCCCATTCTGAGTGCTCAGAACGGTCGCTTCTTCAATGGTTTCTTTACCAGTAGCGGGATTCATTCGCGCTATCTGCACAGTGCGACCGGTGTATTTTTCCAACAACTTTTGTGGCGTTAGCAAATCAAAATCAAAATTCTGCTCGATAACACGCAAGCTACGGTCGACCGTGGTATTTCTTAACATGGCTGTTTCCGGGCGCATACGCGCACTGACGCCGCGAAACGCAAGCGCGTTATCCCCTTTGGGTAAGACAATTGAACGCTTGTCTTTCACCAATGCGAGGTTCTCGTTATAAATCGTTACCGCAACAGACTGCTGGTCGTCGAGTGAGCTGGTAATTTCATCCGCTGATAATGCGCTCTGCGTTGCGCCCACCATAACAGCACCCGCGATACTGGCAACCACTGAACGTTTCTTTACTGTATTGAAAACCATGGATATCTCCTTGCTGAGGTTATACCTAGCTTTAACGCAGCATAGCCAAATAAGGGGTTAACGGCTACGCAAAATGTATTTTGGCCTTACCCCCGCAGATCTCACCTTTTTATTCAGGAACGGCATTATCTACTCTAGCCACTTTCTAGACACGCCGGACCCAAAGCACTCGCTGCGCTCGCGGGGCCAGCTTTAAACCCATCCATGGGGGCTCTTCAAAAAGGTCCCTCTTTTTGAAGGTCTAGAAAGAGGAGAGAGCAGATAATGCCTCAGTGCTATTTCCAACTTTGTAAATTCTTGCAAGATTAACAAGTAAAAAAGTTAGTCGGGTAGCAATAACTAAGGCAGAGCTTGCTATCCCCCTCGCCAGACTGTTGAAAAGAGGGACCTTTTCAACAAGCCCCCATGGATGGGTTCACGGCGGGTCTGGCGAGGGGGATAGCAAGCTCTGCCGAACTACGAAGTGTGATCCAAACGAACTAAGGAATAGAATGCCCGCTAACCCCAATGCTAAAAGGAAAACCGAGAAATAGTCTCCTCACCAAACCGCTTAATACTATCCACCTTCTGCTCAATAGTAGCCTCAGGCCCAGCACTAAACATCCACGGCATAGTCGTTAGCGTATTCAAGCCCTCATCAGCCAGCATTTTATAATCGTCAACACCAAACGCATCCATAGGCCCAAAACTCAGCATTTTAAAATCGTCTAAACTGCCACCCGCTTCCACCCTGTATTTTTTGGCCTTGTTCATGAGATCAATAAGTTCTTGCTTCGTATGCAGATCAGCAATCCAACCATCATTGCGAGCAGCACGCCGCATCGCTGGCTCCGAGAAGCCACCGACGTAAATGGGGATATGTTGTTTAGGGTATGGGTGCATACGGACGCCTGGCAAATCATAGAATTCGCCCTTATGTTCCACCATTTCCCCGGTCCAAAGTTTTCGCATCACTTCTATCATTTCATCCGCGCGCTTTCCACGCCGTGCAAATGGCTGATCACCCGCGGCAAACTCTTCTGGCATCCAACCCATACCTATTCCAAGCGCCAACCGATAGTCACTCATCACGGCAGCCGTTGCCAGAATTTTCGCCACATGCACAGGGTTGCGAGCAGGTAACACATACACATTCGTGTAGAACTTCAGTTTTTTGGTTACCGCTGCCATGGACGCGACCGCTATCCAAGGGTCAGGAAAGTCGTCTGTCTCACTAAAGCGTGGTGCTCCGTCATCGGTATAAGGGTAAGGTTTGGACAATGTCTTAGGGTAAATTAAATGATCGGACAGTGTCGCGTAAGTAAAGCCTGCATCATCGGCCGCTTTGGCAAGGGCCTGATACTCAGATGGTGCGCAAAAACTGATTGATAATCCAAATTCCAACATACTGACTCTCGAATACTGACTCAGTGAGCATGGTACTCAATACATCGCACTTGTGCCTCAATCGTTGCTAATTGGAAATAACGCTGCTTTTACGCTCAATCGAAATAACTCGCCCGTCGCTGTATTATGAACGAAACTACGCCATAACAAGCCCAACCTGGAACATAGATAATGAGCATCTTCTACGTGACACCAGTGAGCACAGGTGACTATCGGCGTCGGGCGAAGCGCAGGCTGCCGCGGTTTTTGTTTGATTACATCGACGGCGCAGCGAACGCTGAATTCACCAAAGGCAAAAATACAGCCGATTTCAATCATTGGCGGCTACGCCAACGCGTGATGCGTGACGTTGATTCCATCAGTACTCGAACACAGTTAATGGGGCAACATTGCAGTATGCCCTTGGCACTGGCACCAATTGGCATGGCAGGCATGATGGCTCGCCGCGGCGAAACAATAGCGGCCCGAGCCGCCAGCAATAAGGAAGTGCCGTTTGCGGCGTCCACTCTGAGCATTTGCCCGATCGAGGAGATACAAAAATCAGTCAACGCTCCTTTCTGGTTTCAACTCTATATGTTGCGCAATCGCGATTTAGTGTTGAAGCTGATGCAAAGAGCGAAGCAGGCGCACTGCAACACATTGGTGTTCACCGTGGACCTACCAGTAACGGGGGCACGACTGCGCGATCTCAAAAACGGCATGTTGGGCGGTGGGACTAAGGGGAAACTGTCACAAATAGCTCAGATTGTTAGCAGCCCGCTGTGGGTAGCGGATGTTGCCGTACGCGGTAAACCGCTGACCTTTGGTAACTTCAGTGAAGAGATAGAAGATACGAGTAAGCTCGCTTCTTACAAAGCATTTATTGATGCGCAATTCGACCCAAGCGTTATCTGGAAAGACATTGCCTGGCTTCGTGAGCAATGGCACGGCAAGTTGCTCATTAAGGGTATTATGGAAGTAGAGGATGCCAAGGCCGCGATGGATGCAGGGGCCGACGGCGTTATCGTATCAAACCATGGCGGTAGGCAGCTGGATGGCATTGCCTCTAGCATCAGCAAACTGAAACCCATCAGCGACGCGGTGGGTAGTAATATAGAAGTGTTTGTAGACAGCGGCATACGCAACGGTATCGACGTATTGAAAGCGCTTGCGCTTGGCGCAAATGGCGTTTTGATTGGCCGGCCATGGGTCTATGCGATGGCCGCCGGTGGCCAACCGGCGTTAGAGAATTTACTGGGTTTATTTCAAACTGAAATGGCAACCGGTATGGCCTTAATGGGCGTTAACGCCATTGAAGACATTAATACAGACTTAATTGAGTCAACTCTCACTTAGCGGGGTGGTACCAAATCGGTGAGGTATACGCCCGCTCTTGCGTGGTCATTGGCACCTCATCATTCATCTCTACGCTAAAGCGCACAGCGTCATACGCTGTCCAGCGCGGTGTTGGAATTTCCAATACCCGTACGTAGTAGAAAGCGGCCCGCTTGGGATCAAACTCGGGGTCTTGCCATTCACGTTGTAATTGAGTTGCACCAATGGTGTTGTTGTAACTGGCGCTGGCCAAATCAACTGTGCTGCCAACGGCGGCAAGTTTTCCCTTACGATTTATTTTTCGATCACCTGACCACGCAACATCAATTACTTTTTCCTGAGCGTCACCGTTAGCGTCCAGCCAGCCTTTTACCACCTGGATTCTGTCCAGGTTGGCGCCAATCGGATCTTTAAGTGCGCTGATAGTAAAGCTTGGCACACCGTTGCCTGCTGCTTTCAGCTCACCACCCATAGGCACGTTCTGATCCTGCAGTTGCGCGTCAAAACGCACCGTCATGCGTGGGCCAGTAGTCGCGTAGGTTTCGCGACGCATCATTGCGTCAAATATGGCTTCACGTGTGTTTTCTTCAGCCCACACGGCGGCGTACCCTGAAGCCGCCATTTGCCAGCCAAAGGTAATGAAGTCGCCCACTTTCGCCACATGTCCATTGGCGCGCTGTCGGTTGGGTTCCATGTAACTCATCTTACCGAAAAAATTATCCTCTTCGCCCGTGGCTAAAGCTGTGTGACTGTCCGTAGACCCTATCATTCCAAACTGATATGGATTGGTTCCCAGCGCTTGCTGACGCTGCAATCCCATCTTCAGAGCTTCTCTGGCGTATTCATACGGCAGCATTGCCTTGGTTTTCCAGGTACCGGCAAAGTTCGCTCTGTCCCACGTTTCGTAGTCTGCAAACTCGTCGTTCCTGGACAGAAAAGGGTGTGTCTCCCCGTCGCCTTTTATTTGCGTTACTTCATACAAAGGCTCCCAGCGTGCACGCGCTTCAACATAGTCTTTGCTCAGCGCCTTGCCTGTTCTTGGATTGATTTCTGGGAACATTAAGCCGTTGCTGATATTGCCGTTATGCGCTAATGCCAGCACCTGGCCACCCGTGCTGCGTTCATAGGCCGCCATCCAATTCCATAAATCTTCCGGATAACTGCTTTCCACTGTTGTGTATGGAAGCGCGCCATTGGCTTTCTCTGCGCCTTCCCGATAGAGAACATTGCGATGCAAGTTGTCACCGTCTTTGGATGAAGTCCATTCGTAACCAATCACAGTGGTGAAGTGACCTGGTTGATTGTATGCATCCGCCGTTGTCAGGTAATCATTCCAGACTTTCTTGAAGAAATCTTTATTAAACAAAATGCTGGGCGCTGAGCCGTCGGTTAGCGCGGTCATCACTTCCATGCGGGTGGCCAGCTGGTCGTCACCGTTGTCATTATTCAGCCGTTGGTTCCAATCCACCACTTTTTTATCCACCATGAAGTCCTTGTTGCCAGCGATTATTTCTGACATCGTACCCATGGCGTCAGAATGATCTGAGACCACCAGAAAGTCCAATGGTCTGGACAGCTTTACTTTAAGGCCATGGCTTGATGATACTTCATCACCGCGAGCAAAACGGTATGCGGTGGCCTGATCAAGCGTAACACCGAATGCTCTTGCATCCAGCGACAAAGTCGTATGCAGGTGCGTATCACCCCACAGCACTTGTTTGTCACCTTTGCCCGTTGCGTACGGCGAAAAATTGCTTGCTTGCGGCTCGGCTATAGCGTGCGGCGCTAAAGATGCAACGCCGCTCACCAATGCTATTAGTGCGAAAAATGCAGAGAAAAGTCGCATGGTACTCACCTATTGATTTTCTTTGTAAAGACGCGCAGCTTCTGCGAGAACATATTGGCGTACGGCTTCTGCATCATCGGCAGAGATGTATTCTTTAAAGCCAACCATGCCAACCTGACTGAGCACACCGTCAAGAACGATGTCTTTCCAAATCGCATGAATACCTTCACCCGAGTAGCGCAGATCGGGGGTTATGCCACCAGTGCGCAAGCCATCACCGTGGCAGTAGGAACAATGACGCTGATAGATGACCTGACCATGAGACACAGTGGCAGCATCCGCGCTAACAGCGGCCGGTTTAGCTAGCTCGCGCTCAACGATCGCTTGCGGCTCGGGCAAATCATGGGTACCGCCTAATTTATACACCAACACGCGCGAACGATTCGGTGTTTTCCAATGATGGGCGATTGCCCCACCTTGTGCGGCATAACCGCCACCAAAGCCAACCGCAATTGCTATGTATTGCACGCCATCAACCGCGTAACTAATCGGCGCCGCCATCGCTCCGGTTTGCGTGTAGTGCGACCATAATTCAGCGCCATTTTCTGCATCATGAGCCGTGAGGTTGCCATGCTTACCTGACTGGAAAACCAGCATGCCGGCCGTACTCAATGTTCCACCCAGATTAGGCCGTTCTGGCGGTTGCACCCACACCTGTTGTTGCTTTACCGGGTCCCACGCAAGCAGCTGACTATTGAACTGCTGGTCCAACACTGCATCCACTTGCTCTGAAGGAATCGGCGGCGGAGCCATGCCCATGTTGTTGAACCCAAGGTTCCACAAACCTTGACCGGGTTTGGTATCGATGTCGTCGGTGGCATCCAAATACGCGGATGGAAACCGCATAGTGGGAATGTAGACTAGACCGGTTTCCGGGTTATACGACATAGGTGGCCAATTGTGCCCACCGCCCATGGAAGGGACTACCTGCTTTTTACCATCAAATACGCGCGCACCTTCGGTTTCCACTGGCCTGCCGGTTTCCATATCAACGTGGCTTGCCCAGCTGACCTCTGTGAATTTTTCCGCCGAGACCAGTTCGCCGGTAATACGGTCAAGCACATAGAAAAATCCGTTTTTAGGCGCTTGCATTAACACCTTGCGCGGCTGGCCATCAATCTCCAGGTCGGCCAGCATAATGTGTTGGGTAGCGGTAAAATCCCAGGTTTCGCCCGGTGTGGTTTGATAATGCCATACGTATTCGCCACTATCGGCGCTGAGTGCAACTATTGAGGCCAGAAACAGGTTGTCCCCACCTTCAGGGCTGCGAATACGCTGATTCCAGGGCGATCCATTGCCAACACCTATATAGACCAGATTGAGTTCGGGCTCGTACACAATGGCGTCCCAAACAGTACCTCCGCCACCCCATTTCCACCATTCCCCATTCCAGGTACTAGCGGCTTCTTTCATGGCGTCGTTTTCAAAACCATCGGCAGGATTGCCCGGTACTGTATAGAATCGCCAGACCTGTTTACCCGTTTCAATATCATAGGCCGTGACATAACCGCGTACGCCCAGCTCCGCGCCACCATTGCCAATAATCACTTTGTCACCCGCAATACGCGGTGCACCGGTGATGGTGTAAGACTGCTCACGATCTGTCGTTTGCACATCCCAGGCAACACTGCCGTCATTGCTATTCAAAGCCACCAGGCGGCCATCATAGGCGCCAACTATTACTTTTCCATTGGCATAGGCAACACCGCGGTTTACTGCATCGCAACAACCTTTTGCTAAAAAGGCTTTATCAACTTTTGGGTCATATGACCACTTAAGTGTTCCGTCAGTGGCATTCAGCGCGTAAACAATAGACCAGCTTCCACTGACAAACATGGTGCCTTCTATAACCAGTGGTGTCGCCTGAACACCGCGTCGGGTAAACATATCGAACGACCAGTGCAAACCAAGATCTTTGACATTGTCACGCGTGATCTGATCAAGCGGTGAATGCCGCTGCTCTCCCCAGTCGTTACCATGTAATGGCCAGTCTACGCTGGATTTTGCATAAGCTATTGACTGCGGTGTCTGCTTGGCTTCAGGATTTACGGCCTGCTCGCGCATGTCTTCGCCACATGCACAGAGTGTCAAGAGCAACACAGCAATAGTTAGTTGCCGCATATCGGCCTCCTGTTATTTTTTTAATCAAAGGCTTAGAGCCTGTAGCAAATGTACCACAGGCAATGCCGGCTCTCTATGGGCTGCTAGCTTTGTCGGCCAGAGTATTCAAGGATCGCCCATAGAATATTGCGGCAACTCAGTTGGCCAACCAGCCTGCCATTTTTTATTACTGGGCGGCGACGGTGCCTGGCAGCCAGCATCGACTGGGCGACGGCAACAATATCGTCATCAGGGCTACAGGACTCTACTTCAGCCGTCATATAGTCTGCCACCAAACCACCGGCCGCTGTGCCCTCGTTGTACACATCGCCAAGTACAGCTCTCAAACAATCCAGTTCAGAGATTACTCCCACTACACAGCGCTGTTCATCGATAACGGTCAACCCGGTAATACGGTGCTGCTGGATCAACTGTATGGCTTCATACACAGTGGCATCGGCTTTCACGGTGGCCGGTTTGGTGTGCATGCAATTTTCAATAAGATAGGGGTTAGACACGGTTTTGCTCCCTTGTTGCGGCACTAAGGTAGTACCGTTTAAACCAAATATGACATTGACGACAGGTGCTTGCAACACCTGTCTACTTCACAGTGGACGTGCGGTACACTTCTCGAACGATGTTCACACTACCCGGAGCAAGCACATGTCTGAAAGCACCGACCGTCAGATATTAAACAAAGCCAATCTCGGAATAGTGGATGGCTTGCCTTTACAAGCCTCAGATGGCGGGCTGGATGAGCTGCGAAAGAATATTCAGCACCTAATGGATATTGAGGCCATCAAGCAACTCAAGCACGCCTATTTTCGCTGCATAGACACTGCCAACCTCGATGAACTCGGCACCTTGTTTCATCCGGAAGTCAAAGTGCACTTTATTGGTGGCACCTATGAATGGCAGCTAACCGGCAGCGAGGAATACGTTGCCTCTATCGGGCAGAGCTTCAACAAGCGTTCAGTGGGTCACCATAATGGCCACCAGCCCGAAATACAGGTGTTGAGTGACACTGAGGCTACTGGCATTTGGTACCTAACAGACAATATGTGGGTAATGAAGTACAATTCCCTCACGAGTGGTACCGCAATTTATTGGGACCGCTACGTTAAGCAAAATGGTCGCTGGTTGATCAGTGATACACGCTACGAGCGCCTGTATGAGTTGAACGAGCCACTTCAAGGAGAGCCCGCTTTTAGCTCGCATTATCTTGGTGTGCACGGCAGCGACGCATAAGCTTATTTCGACACAGTCTAGTAATCGTGTTTACTCTATAAGAGAGCCGGCCTATTCTGCCTGCCTTCAGACCAAATTGGCTAAGGTATGGAATTTCTCAGCCGCACTCGCGGTTACAATCTCAACGAAATCATGGCGAATAAGTCCGCGCTTACTCGGATCGATCGCGTTGTGAAAGTAGCGACTGGTCCCGTGATTATGACGACCAGCGGCGGCGAGTTTTCTGCGCTGATGCCCCATTTGGTCAGGCGGGCCAGCGGCAAGGACATTCCTCTGATATTCGTGGACACGCGACATTACAGCAAACCGACCTACGATATGATCGACTATCTGAAGACTGAGAATTTTGATGTGAGAACATTTACCGCTGAGTTTAGCCAAGAAGAAATTCTCGAGCAATATCCTGATTGGTGGAGCGAAACGGACGAGAATTTTTCTCAAGCAGTGTTTGATGAAGTCGTTAGAAAAATTAAACACGAACCGTTGGAACGCGCCATTGATGAATTACGCCCAGAAATGTGGCTTAGCGGCTTGACTGGCTTCAAAACGACCGCTCGCGCGAACAAATCGATTATCGAATACAACGCCCGCGAGATAGTGAAGCTTCACCCGATAATAGACTGGGACAAAGAAGACGTGGAGGAATACCTCAACTGGCATTCGCTACCCAGGAATACACATCATTTCGATATAACGAAAGGTCTCGATCAAAAGAATGAATGCGGGATTCACACCACGTTCGGCGAATAGCTAGGGGATCCCTAATTCATTCCAGGTAGATCTCTGGGTACGATGAAGTCCAGCAGCTCACCGTTTGCTTCAACTATGTCTGCCCAGGCATCCATTTCGAAACTGATTCGCGCGTACCCGCAAGTTGGCACGTTGTCAATCCGTGCATTGCTGCGCTGGTTGCAAAATTCAGTAATTGCCGGATTGTGCCCAACTATCAACGCTTCCTCATAGCTATCTGCCAATTGAGAAACACATTCCTGCAACGCTCGCCAATCAAAAGTGTACATTGACTCTTCGGTAAACCAGTCACCGAAGTTAATCACGTTCGCAACACCTTGAATAGTTTGTTGTGCCCGCCGCGCAGGACTAACAACAACGTACTCAAAGCTGCAGCCAGCCTGCTCTATCGCAGCGGCCATTTGCACACTGGCTTTTTCGCCACGCGCATTCAAGGGTCTGTCTATGTCTTCAAGACCACCGCTTGCCCAGCTGGATTTTGCATGACGCAATAGATTGAGGGTTTTCATGGCGGTAGCACGCATTTCCAGTTTGGTTTGAGTAGGCTAATGCTATCATTGCGCTCCTTCGCACGATAGCTCTGCTCTCCCTTGAATTCCACGCAGTCATCCATATCAAACAAAACCATCGTTGTTTTGGCGCTACTGATTATGATGGGTGCGGCCGCCTCGGATGCCATCATTCCTATTATTCCTGCCATTGCCAGTGACGCTGGGGTAAGCATAGGGCATGCGCAGTTGATGATTACCCTGTTTATTGGCGGCTACTCCGTGGGTCAAATTCCCAGCGGCTATTTTGGTGATCGATTCGGGCGACTTCCTACCTTGTACGCTGGCACAATTCTATTTTGCCTTGCCAGCTTTCTATGCTTGCTGTTGGATGACTTCAATCAATTACTGGCCGCTCGCTTCTTGCAGGGAGTTGGCGCGTCAACCGGTGCCGTGCTGTCGCGAGGTATTGCGAGAGACTTGCGCGGCGGTGTGGCGCTGGCTCGACTGTTGGCGATTCTCGGAGTTGCATTGAGCACAACCACTGTTGTGGCGCCACTGCTGGGCGCCTGGGTGGCCAGCTATATTCACTGGAGCTGGTTGTTCGCGTTCTACGTTATCCAGGGGCTGATCACTGTTGTTCTCTGTTATCTCTGGCTGGAAGAAACTCACCCTCGAATACGCGCAGAGAAATCAAACGCCAGCAATGAACCCATGGGGCGCATGCTGCCTTTGAAAGAATGTGCACGACTGTATTTCGCCAGTAAACAGTCGGTGTGGGCAACCGGGATGATGGCATTTGGATTTTTTGGCATGATGTCTATCTTATGCTCGTTCGGCACTATCGTCATTCAGTACTTCGGTGTTTCTTTGAAGTACGCAGGCCCGCTACTAAGCGGGGGCATATTGTTTTTTGTGGCAGGCAATGTATTCAGTCATAGACTGGTGGCCAGCTTGGGTAGCTTAAAACTGGTGCAAGTCTCCGTGATTCTGTTTTGCGCTTCAGCTCTGGCATTCACGCTCAGCTGGTACCTGAAAAGCGAACTTCTCAGTACTTTTTGGCTGGCTTCCGTTTTATACTTTTTTGGCATAGGCCTGCTGTTTCCGAATATTTCCACCATTGCACTAAACCCGCTGCCGGGTGTTGCTGGGTTCGCCTCGTCCATATTAGGCACAATCCAGACCTTCTTTGCATTTCTGGCTGCGCTGATTGGCGGCATGCTTTACAGCGGGGATTTCAGCAATGTGACCTTCGGCGTATTAGCTACCGCCTTAGCAACACTGGCGCTGTACCAACGACGCCCCGTAGTCACCGATTATTCGTGACGGCTACTCAATAGCAACCATGTTGTTACAATGTGCAAATGACAAACGCTGACCCTATTCTTGATCAACTGCAGCGCCTGATTGACCTGGCAACCGGCCGAAATGCCGGGCCAGCGCCCTGCCTGCACCGCATACCGGTAGATCTGTATTCCAGCCAGGAACATTTTGATAGGGAATGGGAAACTATCTTCTCGCGTCGCCCATTGGTACTTTGCCATAGCAGCGAACTAGCAGACCCAGGCTGTACCCTGGTGCATGACGAATTTGGCTTGCCACTGCTAACGGTGCGCGACGATCAAGGCGTAGTTCGCACGTTTATGAATGTGTGCCGCCACCGCAATATGCGCCTGGTTGACGCTACTGGCTTTCACAAACTTAGATCGTTGGTATGCCCTTACCATCAATGGGTTTATGGAACTGACGGCAAACTGCGTAACATACCGCGCGAAACCGACTTTTGCGATATCGATAAGGCCGATTTGGGCCTGGTTGAATTGCCTACTGAAGAACGCGATGGCCTGGTGTGGTTTAAGCTCGCACCCAGGGGGCAAATCGATCTTGATGAATATCTCAGCCAAATCGGTAAAGATCTGGTTACGTTCGGCCTGGCCGATGCCGTGGTGTACGCAAGCAATACGCGAGAGCTGCAGTGCAATTGGAAACTGATACATGATGCTTTTCTAGATGGCTACCACGTTATCCGCTTGCACAAAAATACAGTTGGCGCTTTTTTCCCTGACTGCATATCTTTGTCTGAACAATGCGGCATTCACATTCGCTCTTCGGTTGCGCGAAACGAAATTTTCGAGGCTGAGCAGCAATCGCGTAGCGAGTGGAACCCACGTTTACTGTGCACCTTCTCTTACACATTGTTTCCCAATGCAATTGTGATTATGCACCCTGACTACACCAGCCTGCTTAAGATAGTGCCAATCTCTGCTGATAAAACCTTGTTCTCACACAGCATGCTGTTGAGCGAGATGCCCAGCACAGATAAGGCCCGCGCTCATTTTGACAAGTCTTTTGAATTGATTGATCAAGGTGTATTTCAGGCTGAGGACATTTTCGTCTGTGAAGGTGCCCAAAAAGGCATTCGATCAGGAGCCAATCAGGATTTGCTACTTGGCGCCAACGAGATTGCTGTGAAGCAATTTCACGATTTGGTAGAACGCGAGGTAAACCACTAATTGGCGTGAAACAGCAGTGTAAACAGTGGTAAAGCACCCCGTTTTTCGCAACTAAGACAACCTTTGCTCTCTGGATTCCTCTGCATACAGGCAGTATCATTCCGCATCACACCACTACGGCTCAGTAATGTCGCAGCGGAACTATTCCGGCGCACATGTTTCTAATAAAGACCGGCATTCTGCTCGATATGCGTGACAATAAATGATATTCAAGTTAGGTAGCTTCCTGTCGCTATTGCTCATCTTTTGGTCCTCGCCCATGCTGTTGGCCGATGAAGCAGCTATACGCAACACGATAGAACAATTTCATATTGTGCTTACCGATGTGATGAAAAGCGATGCCGAGTTTCAGGATCGCTACATCAGTTTAGAAACGGCGATTGACACCACGTTTGATATGGAAACAGTCTCGCGCATGAGCCTGGGTACACCGTGGCGAAAACTGGAAACAGATGCCAGGCAGGAATTCTCCCAGCTAATGCGTGAGCTTATCACCGCAACTTATGCCGATCGTTTTAACAGCTACAATGAGCAACAGTTTGAGATTACAGCTGTAACAGAACCGCGGCCCGGACGCTGGCTGGTTAGAACCCGACTTATTCGTAAAAGCGGCAAGCCGGTAGCGCTTGACTATTACTTCAAAGATCAGCGAGTTTTCAATGTGGTAGCCGACGGCGTTTCAGACCTTGCGGTGCGCCGCGCCGACTATACGGCGGTTGTCAAAGCCGATGGTTTTCAGGGACTGTTGGACAGCGTCCGCGCTAATATCGCCGGACTTCGGAATGAACGCTGACCATTCACACAACCTGTTAGCTTCATTTCTAGTTGCCATCTGCCTCAGCTCTTGCAGTACTCTGCAAGGACCCGATCTAGGTGTTTACGATCGTACTGAGTCAAGCAATCGAACCAGCTTCAATGTAATGGAAGGTTTCGATCGATTCATCGGTAAGCCTGCAGCGCGTACCTATCAAACGTTGCTACCAGATTGGGCAGAAAAAAGCATAGGCCATTTTTTTTTGAACCTGCGCACGGTAGACAGCGCCCTAAACTCGTATCTGCAAGGAAACGTTAAGGCCGGTACAAAGAATGTTAGCCGGTTTCTAATCAATTCTACCCTGGGCGTAGGTGGTTTGTTTGACGTTGCGTCACACATGAACATTGATTACCACCAAGAAGACTTTGGCCAAACACTGGCGCATTGGGGTTACACGCGATCTCGTTACGTCTACTTTCCGGTCATAGGGCCAACCACGGTTCGCGATTTACCCGGTGATCTTTTTCATCTAATAATTTCACCAAGATTGTTGCTGGGTAATGGCTATGACGTGTGGGTGGGATCGCTGGATACTTTGTCGCGCCGGTCAGACGCATTGTTAATCACCGACGCGCGTGATGACGCCGCTTTGGACAAATACATATTTACTCGCGAAGCGTTCAACCAGAAACGCCGCTTTGACATACTTAATGGTGACGTACCAGTAGATGATTCAATGTTTGATGACCTGGACGATTGGGACGAACCTGAAGCCGAAGTACCCAGACGTGACCGAATCGAATGAACGACAGCAAGCTTAAACAGCTGCTTAGCAATTGGGTTGGCGTATGTTGGAACCATGGCCAACTTGTTCTATTTGGCCTGTTATTAACTACTGTCCTCGCCGGCGCTTACGTGGCGACTGAATTTCGCATGTATTCCAAATTGGGCGACCTTATTCGCCAGGAAGGTGACTGGAAAACGCAGTGGAATGATTACAAGGCTCAGTTTCCTGCACTGATAGAAACAGTGATTGTGGTTGTTTCGTCTCACTCAAGGGCAGAGGTAGATTATGTCGCCACTCAGCTAAATGAATCATTCTTACAACACCCAGAGAAATATTCGGATGTGTTCTCACCGAGCGCAGATTCGTTTATGCGAGATCGCGCTTTGCTTTATTTGCCTGTCGATGAACTGGAACAAGTAAGCGCTAAGTTGATTGAAGCCCAACCGATGCTAACCCGCTTTGCTGAAGATCCAAGCTTGCGCGGCGTATTGGAGCTAGTCATTGACGGGATTAACAATGAACCACCCGAGGGTTTTCAGCGGATTCTTTCTGCTGTCGCAAACGCCTCTGACCAGGCATTGACGTCAAATGCCAGCTACCTCTGGGGTGATGAGTTCCTCAGCAGCGACCATGATGGCTTGCACTATGCGATGATTTTTCTGAAGGGTCCACAGAGTTTTTCCGAAAAGCTGCCAAACTCCGCGCTACTCGAAAACGTACGCGGTGAAATTACGGCATTGACTCTGCCAGCCAATACTCGCGTGCAGCTAACCGGTGAAGTAGCGCTCTCGCATGAAGAAATTGGAGCGGCCATGCACGGCGTCAAAATTGCCGGCATTGTCAGCGCAATCGCATTGTTGGTAATTCTCGGCTTTGGTGTGCGCTCGGTTCATATTGTGCTGGCCTGTGCCTCAATGCTACTAACCGGTGTGGTTTGGACAGCCGCCCTGGCTTTGTTGCTTGTTGGAAGTTTTAATACAATTTCACTCATATTCCTGGTGATGTTTCTGGGTCTTGGTGTCGACTTCGCCCTGCATTTTTGCCTGCGCTTTAACGAGGCTTTGTATGGCCACGAAAAACCAGCGGCGGCTATACAGCACTCCACTCGTAGTGTTGGTGGCGCCATCAGCCTGTGCACCGTAACCACCGCGGCAGGCTTTATGGCGTTCTGGCCAACCGACTATTTAGGGCTCGCAGAGCTTGGCATTATCTCTGCGGCCGGGATGTTGGTGGCCGGTGTACTTACCTTCAGCTTTTTGCCCGCATTTTTCAGCGTATTCGGAGCTCCCTCACCCAAGCGCAGTGTTGATTTGGTGGTGTCGGAGCGCTTTCTTACTGTACTACGGCCACATAAACGGCAGGTGTTCGTTTCGCTTGGCGCACTGACGTTAGCTGCGTTGATTCTCGACAGCCGAATGTATTTTGATTACAGCGTACTTGCAATGAGAGACAAAAATGCAGAGTCAATGCGCGCAATGTCTGAGCTCGCAGACGCGGGCGAAATAACGGACTACACTATGGCCCTGTTAAGCAAAGAGCTAACTCTAGACCCAGCACTGGAGCGGAGCCTGGACGCCTTACCCGAAGTAGACAGTGTTCGCTCCGCACACAAGATAGTACCCGACTATGATGAGGACCGCGAATTCATACTGGAGGAACTGCGCGATATATTGTGGAGTGCGGTCGAACCCTCTACCTTGCTCGCTACGCCCACTCAGGTGGAATTAAGCGAAATCGTACAGGAAGTAATAATAGCGATTCGAGAGAGCAATTCAGATATATCTAACACTTATGAATTGCTGCGGCTCGCTGAAACTCTGGAACAGGCGCTCTCTTCCCCAGACATTCTGAAATGGCAGCAAAGTGTGCTTGGTGATATGCCAGAGCAACTACGATGGTTACAAAACGCATTGATCGCTGAGCCTCCCACTTACGAACAATTACCTGTAACCGTAAGAGCCAGGATACAGGGTTTGGACGGTCGTTTTCAGCATTCGATTTTACCGTCAGACGACATTGTTGATGTGCGTTCATTGGGTGACTACGTGGATAGCGTTAGACGCATTGCACCTCAGGCGACGGGCAGACCAGTGGTTGAGCAAGGCGTTGGCCGGGTTGTGGTTGAATCGTTCAAACACGCATTATTTTTCGCCTTTGTCGCCGTTTCATTTATTCTTTTGCTGGCGCTTCGCAACATCAGGTACACTTTGATGGTATTGTTGCCGCTGATGCTCACAGCAGTTTTTACGGTTGCAATCGCCGTGCTGATCGATATACCTTTTAATATGGCCAACATACTGGTTCTACCTCTGATCTTTGGCCTCGGCGTAGACAATGGAATTCATGTAGTAGACCGCTTCAGGAATGAAGGCAACGTTGACCAGCTTGTGCACTCCAGCACACCACGCGCGGTTCTGCTGAGCACGCTTACCACTATTGGCACTTTCGCATCTCTTTCTCTGTCGCCGCATGTGGGCACGGCATCCATAGGCGTTTTTCTGACTATCGCGGTAGGGTTCATTCTAACTTTCAGCATTTTCTTGCTACCACTTTTGCTTGAAAGTTTTGCTCCTCACGTGAGCGCCGCGGAAGAATGAAAAGCCTGCTGGCGCCGCTTCGTTGGTTGGCATGGTTCCTATTCGCAAATTTTGTGCTGCGAATATGGATGTGGTGGTATGAGAAGCCCAGCGGTGTATTCGCTGATACAGCAGAGGTCAGTCAAGCCATGGTCATCGGGCTGATAAACGACTCTATGTTGTTTCTTGCGCTATTTGGGCTGCTGATTATTACTGCACTGATCAAACCGATAGTTGCGCGACTGTTTTTGGCAATCAGTATTTTGCTGTGGATACTATTCGTTATCGTTGATGTATTTTTCTGGATAGATTTTGACGGCCGAGCCGACCGACTGGTTTTTCACTACCTCGCCTATCCTGTAGAAGTTCTGGTATTTCTTGAGGATCAGTTTGCCTTGAGTCTGCTGATTTTGCCGTTGTTGTTCGTTGTTTACCTTATTCATCGGCAATTCTTACCGGGATTAAAGGGTTTGCAGCAATCTATTGAATCAACCACCGGCGTATGGGCGACTGCTGCTGTGTGTTTGGTTGGCGGTCTTGTTCAATGGCAACTGCAACCAATGATGCCATGGCCTTCCAGACATCTGAATGACCTGGGTAGCAATGGCATGCAGAAAGTTCTTTATGCCAGTCTGATCGACGAAACACAATGGGAAGGCGTGTATGCGAAACCATCACCAGCGGACCGCGCTAGCGTAACAAGGCCTGGCCCGGCCGCCAATACGCCGTCCGGGATCTCGTCATCGGCAAAGCATGTTTTGCTTATAATCGAAGAATCTCTGGCCGGACCGAACTGGTGGAACCTGCAACGCCGCGCGCAATACATGCCGCATTTTGATCGATGGCGAAAAAAAGGTATATACCTCAATCACGTGATGGCCACGGGCACGCGCACCACACGTGGCGTTGAGGCGATCTTGCACGGTTTGCCACCGCTGCCGGGTATTGCGCTTAACCAGCGTGATGGTTATGAAAAACTCAGTTCCTTGCCGCGCGAACTACAAAATGCCGGTTTTGAAACGAGCTTTGTCTATGGTGGGTGGCCGGGGTTTTCTAACTTCAAGCCTTACTGGTCAAATATCGGCTTTAACACGGTGTACACGCGCGATGACTTCAGCAATAAGTGGTTTGAAACTTCCTGGGGTGTGGCCGATGAAATCCTGTTTGAGCGCGTACTGGCTGAAATGGATGAGAAAACACAAACTCATGAGCGTGTATTTGTTTCAACTCTGACGGTCAGCAATCACCGCCCTTATGATTTCCCTAAAGGTCGCATTCAATACCCGGCCGATGAACGAAAACAAGAATATGCGGTGGCCTATGCCGACTGGGCATTAGGTCAATTCCTGGACATGGCCGAACAGAAGCCCTGGTTTAAGGATACCTTGATTGTAATTACGCCTGATCACGGGCCAAATCCGGAAGGAGACAGCCTGATACCTATCGACAGTTATCGGCTGCCGGCCATCATGCTTGTGCCTGGGCATTCACCTTCGGAACGACGAGGCGTTGGTTCTCTTATGGATGTACCAATGACAATAGTCCGTACACTTGGCCTACCGAATACTGAGAGCTTTATTGGTAGAAACCTGCTTGCTGAAAATGTCAGCGGGGTTGCCCCGGTTGAGCACGATTATCTGATGGGTTTGTACGATGGTCATTCGCTAACTGTGTTACGCCGCAATGAACGGCTTGCAGCATGGCAACGTGGCTCTCACGGAGAACTTGAGCCCGCAGAACCGCAGCAGGAGATGAGTCAAGCAGCGCTGTCGCTGTTTCGTTATACGCACGAACGCTACGTACAACCCGATGCAGCTATGCAACCTGATTCGCAACTCAGCGCCGTGTTGCCCATTTATTCGCTGCAGTATTTGCTGAGCCCTTCTGCAACACGTACCCAGCACTAATCTGCACGCTACAAGCATGTAATCCAACAACACCCAGCCAGGCGCATAATAACGCTCAAAATGGGAGAATCCGTAAATGTTAAAAAAACTGGCGCTTTCACTAATACTACTCGTTACTGGTGTATTCATTGGTCAGCAGTTGCCGCGAGGGGCGGCTTTGTTTGCAACTTTAGGCAGTTTGGGCAACGGAGCAACCGCAGACTACAGCTCTCTGAAATCGCATCAGGCGCTGCTGGACTTTGAGGCAATGATTGCCAGCACCCGCCGACTGGTACTACAAGACGCACGTACTGAGCAGGAAGCGATAGAAGGCATGCGCTGGGTGTTGCGCCTGGCTGCGCAAGCCAGTGAACTGGCCGGCGATGGCAATCCAAAGCTGCCCCATTTCCAGCGCATGGACACACTTAAACGCAAACTGGGCGGCGACAACCCAGACGCTGAGTATGAGCACGCCTGGATAGACGGGCAGTACGATTACATCATTACCGGCAATGTTGGCAGCATTAGCTACCTGGGCTTCACAATCAATGCGGGGCAAGGCAAAAACCCACGACGTAACGTTGACTACATCAGCGACAAAATGCTTAGCAAAGACGCAGACGGTAACTTCACCTTAATCCTTGCCAAAGAAAAACCGGACCAAGCCGGCGACTGGATTCAAATTCCGCCCGACACCTCAGGCATTCTGGTTCGCCAGTACATAGCCGACCGTTCAATAGAAGTGCTGCCTCAGTTAAACATTCGCGTGCTTGGCAAACAACTCAGCTACCTGCCACCGGCTGATGAAGAAATTGCCGGGTTGATAGAAGGCGCGAGTTTTACCATGTTGAAGTTATCCACCTTGCACAGGTACATCTTGCCCGAGCTGATGGAGAAAACTAACAGATTTATAAGGGCGACGTCAGAAAATTTCGGTGATGATATTGCCGGCACTGACAACTTATACATGTTGGGAAGCTATCAACTGGACGACGATGAAGCGTTGATAATAGAAGTGACGCCGCCACAAACACGCTACTGGAACCTTGCCCTTGAGTCACGCTGGCATGAGCTACCTGATTATTTACACCGCCCGATTTCACGCACCATGAAGGAAGTAGAGTTTAACGGTGACGGCTCGGTTGAATTTGTGGTGGCACATGATGACCCTGGCCATCCCAATTGGCTGGATACCAGCAAGCATAATTTCGGTTTTATGACTCTTAGATGGTTGGATGCGAAATCTGCAGGCGTGCCTATGCCAAAACTACGCAAAGTAAAATTCGACAGCCTGCAACGGGAGAACCGGTGGTGAAAGTCTGGATCGACGGCGACGCCTGCCCGGTGGTGATAAAAGAGATTTTGTTTCGAGCGGCAGACAAACGCGGAATAGAAACCATACTGGTTGCCAATCACCATGTTCGCACGCCACCGTCAAAGTTTATCCGCAGCATGCAGGTGGCATCCGGTTTTGACGCGGCCGATAATGAAATTGTACGTTTGTTGGAGGCGGGCGACCTGGTGATTACCAGTGACATACCGTTGGCCGCCGAGGTGATGGATAAGGGCGGCCTAGCTTTGAGCCCGCGTGGCAGCTTGCACACCGAAGAAAACATCCGCCAGCGACTTAATATGCGTGATTTCAATGAGACCTTGCGGGCGAGCGGAATCAATAGTGGCGGACCACCGCCGATCAATCAAACGAACAAGCAAGATTTCGCTAACCACCTGGACCGCATAATTACTCGTGCCCTGCGTTAATTGAAGAGAGAAAAGTGAGGCTGCCAGAATGACAACGGCAATCAATATTGACGTCATTTCTATCGACAGTGATCTGGCAACTTTGTCAGATCAGATCAATTCGGCCAGTTGGACTGCGGAAAACGAGATCGGCGATGGAGAATACACTGCACAAGGTTTGGAAAGGTATCTGCAGCAATCTGGTCATATCTTCCTGCGCGCCAGCGTTAATGGGGAATTTGCGGGCATGGCCGCCGCCGCCATTCTTGAAAAGGCCTATGCGAATAGTCGTTGGTTATATGTTGATGAGCTGGACGTGGCCGCTAACTTTCGCCGTCTTGGCGTAGGTGCCACGATTATGCGCTACTTATTGGGCCTGGCCAGCGAAAATGAATGCAAAGAATTGTGGTTGGGCACAGAAACCGACAATAGCGCCGCAAGAGCCTTATATGAATCTCTAAACCCCAGCGAAGTAGAGCCCTTTGTTGGTTTTAACTACAGTCTACCCGGCTAAGTCGGCAGGCCAGCGATGTGTTCGGTGATGTATTCCTTCAAACCATCAACTTCAGATTGAGTGCCCCAGGGTTTTTGATAAATAAATGCTCCGGTTAGTAAGGCGACTCCTGCGCTGGCACGCAGCCTGGCCTGATCACGGTGCAGGTCGGGATTGGCCTCTAACAACGCCCTGGACGCAAACAAGCGAGCATCTTTGTAATAGCCTGCCAAAGATTCGGCAACTACGCTGTCTTTGTTTGAAATTGCCCAAAATTCGCGAAGCAACGGCAAATTTTTGTTCTCACCTTCTTCACTCAATATGTACTCAGCGCACAAAACCAGCCTGTCTACGGGGTTTCTAATTCTTGATATATGCTGTTGATAATAGTGTCGAAAACGTGATTCCTGCCGGTCCAACATGGCATGAAAAAGATCGCTGCGGGTTTTGAAATAGTGCTGCAAATGACCAGGTGTAATATCAAGCGCCAGAGCTACTTTACGCACTGAGAATTCCGCAATACCAAATTCAACCAAGGTATCAAGTGCTTGATCAACGATTTCGATACGTTTGCTAGTGTCTTCATTGATCTCTGAGGTATTCGAACGCTCTCTTATCAACAAGTCTACGACTACGTCGGCCAGGCGCCCCAGAGCATTGAGTTGCTCTTTATCCATACGCCTGGGTTTCTGGTCAATAACACAGAGAGTTCCCACCTGGTGCCCGCTGGGAAGCCGCAACGGTGCGCCTGCATAAAAACGCACATCAGGCGAACCCGTCACCAGAGGATTGTCGCGGAAATCTGGATCATTCTGCGCATTCTCTACGCAAAATACGCCATGATCTCGAATAGCATGATCACAAAAAGCAACCGACCGTTCCGTTTCAGTCACCTCTTCGAGGCCATAGTTTGCCTTGAACCATTGTCGATTTTTATCAACGAGTGAGACCAGTGCGATTGGCACGTCCAATAGTTTTGCTGCTGCAATAACCACTGCGTCTATTGCCGGATTGGAATCCGTGTCCAACACTTTAAGGCTTCGCAAAGCCGCCAGTCGCTCTTCTTCAATGACATCCGCTGTATTTGTCACAAGCTCTTCCTTACTCGATCGAACGCCATGATGTCACTCTATAACTGGAAGCACAAGTCGAAGGAGTTCTCAGAATACGCTGCGAACACTCCACAGTTCAATTGGTACAAACCTGACACAATAAAATGAATTTTTCTTCCATGAAGTGATATTCATATGAGGTTTAGATCAGAGCTTACTCATGACCTCACCGATACGGCCATTTCGCATTCCATGAATTTGGAAAGATGCGCAAACTATTTTGCGAGAGAGATGGCTCGATGAATCCTGCATTCAACTCTTGCCATTAATCGCTATCTCAAAGAAGCCTGCGCTAAACCCAACATTGCTTAGTATCTCGAAAACCGATCATTCGATCACGGTAACGTGATTCGGTAAGTCTGAGGTGTCCCCCTGCTCATAATTCTGAAAACTGGTGTACTGAACGTCCTGCAAGCGTATCCGCGTCTGATTGTTTTCAGGCTCTAATATAAGTATATCAATCCCGTTCCCACTCAATGCCGCTGCACGAAAATCCCATTCGCCGTTTACAGGCGTTGCCAAACCGACGCCAAAGCCTTCTATCATCACGTTCTCAACGCGGCCCGGACCATGCGTAGAATCGTTACTGATGTCCAATCCAACACCACTCTTCGCGGTACCGGGATTAAAGCTGAACTCGCTCTGGTCTCTACCAAAACCCTGAATTCTCGCGCCCAATAAGTTCATGCGTTCGTTGTAATTCAACAGCACGCCGTCGCGACTTCCCCAAACAGTCAGGTCCCGTATTGTGGGATTGAGTGTATCGATATAGGCTTGTGGCGGGCTGCGGTGAAAATCACTTTGTTCTTCGCGCCCCAGGTAGTTCTTGGCGTGAACATAGCGGCTGCGAAAACCAATGGTTGCACCATAGCTCTCATTGCCTCCACTTTCCGCGAGCGGTGCCCACCAGACAGGGACGGATTCGCGGTCAGGAATCAGGTTTCCATTAGGCAAGTGGGCAACGGGGATTGAGGTGCGGATAGCTGGGTTCACGTCAGGTTCCATAATGCCGTCGGTCCAGTAAATGATCCCGTGTGCGGACGCACCGGCCGACACATTGTTGACAAGGCTAACGCGATTGCCCGTGAGCCAGAAGCCATCGCCGTCGTTCCCATAATCCATGCGCGTGGCGCGAAGGTCTGGATCAATGGCGCCCTGATCGTCGAGCGTAAAGGATGAGTTGACGCTGCGAATCGCTAAATTCCCCTGCATGCGGCCAATTTCATTACCGGCTTCGGTATAGAACCCTGCGCCCTGCAATCCATAGGACACGTTGTCGATAAAATCTACGTGGGAAGAGTGATTGACAAATCCCCAACCCGGTCCATTAAAGACAACTGAGCCCTTGACCAGTGCCGCGCTGGATTGCGGGTCGGTGCCGGCGCGGTGGAAGTGAATGGCATAACGGCCACGGACGTTTGAACCCCCCAGGGGCATCAGGTCGGCGATCTCTGGGGCGTCATCGCCATCGCTACCATCCTGGAAGAGAAATTCAACATCATCCAGCGGCCGGGTTTTGTCGGTACGGCCTAACTCTGTAAAACGTGCGTTCTGCACCGACACATCCAGGCTCATGAACATAATGTGTCCCCGGTGATTCACGGCGGGATTTTCTGAAACGAACTCAATGTTTCGCGTCGCGTTTGCAACATACACATTGAGATCCGCCTTCGGCGCTCGATGGTCAAGACTGAGGGCTGTACTCAGCGAAATGCGTTGCCCATCGATTTGGCTAATGCGCCGTATCTCATCGCTCTCGGGATTGTTAGGGGTCGTACCGGTCACGATCAGCTGATCATCGAGTTGCCATCCCATCGGTAGTATGTCCAGATTGAGCACAGTGTCGCCCTGTCTGGCCTGCGGGCTGATTACCGCGCGATGGGTTTTCGGTGCGCCATGGATCGATGTTTTACCCATTAAAATGGCGCCACGGCGCAATAATTTTGCGTCAGATACAAGACCATTGTCGACAAATACGATCCTCGCCGTCACATCAGCACGGACCGGGCTGCCCTGTGTACCGATCTCCAACACCCCGGAACAGGAGCTGAACAGTGTATCAACGTTCATTTGGGTGTTTTGTTCAAGTGCAAACTTCAGTGCGCCATCGATTCGAACGGTTGCCAATCGGCTACTAAGCGCGCGCGCGACTGTCACTTCAATGCCTTCGGGTATTTGCGCAACAGCACCATCATCTGGCACATTGCCCCCCCACGTTGCGGCGTCGGACCAGGCGCCAGATTGGGTCGCTGTGTGGGTCATTAAATTCAACGCAACAAACTCCGGCGTCATCGCGCAGTGATGCGAATGCGGCGTGCTGGAACCCGAATGATCCGACCCATTGCCGTTGTCTGTCGGGTCCGATGTACCCGTGACCACTGGTTGGTCATTCGTGACGGCGGGCGGCTCTGTCGCGGCAGGTGGTTCCGTCGTGGCAGGCGGTGTCGTCGCGGGTGGCGGTGCTGATACGGCTTCATTGCTGTCGCCAGCGCCACTGCAGGCCGTTAGTCCGGCTAACACACACAGTATTGTCATATAGCGCGGCGCCAATTTCAGGGTTTCTTGTGTCTGTAAAAATCGCATGTACGTCAACTCCAACTAGAACTAAAACTATTCCTGATTCGATAATCAGGTGTCGTAGAAGGAGACGCTGGGCGATGAAAAATGAGGAGCCCAAGCAGCCACTATTTTTTTGAATGTGATGGCGTTCAAAAAGAGCGGTGTGGAATTGAACGCCTAGAAATGAAAGTCGAGTGTCAATTCAACAGTCCGTCGGCGACCTTTATTAACCCAAAAAGGGGCATTGTCGAAAGCACCCTCGTCGAAATCTTCATCGAGAAGATTCTTTATGTTCAACCGAGCGTCAAAGCGGTCTCGGTAGCGCCAGTAGGCTCCAATATCGACAACGGTATAGGCCTCTAGCACAACGTCATTGTCGTCGTCAGCAAAACGCTCACTGATTCGCTTTGCTCCAACGTTTACGCCCAGCTCGGAGTGCTGGCGCCACGGCTGCGAGTAGCTTAGCCAAAATTTAAACGCCTGGTCCGGCATGACACGCGGCGTGTTGCCAACAATCTCGTTGCTGCCACGCGTAATCTCAGCATCAATGCGATTGTAGCTCAACAAGAGCTGCCAGTGCTTTCCTATCTGACCTGCTATGTCGCATTCAATCCCGCGATTGCGCTGCTCCCTGGTGCGCGCCACAATCCCTTTCTTGACCAATTGATAGAGGGCACAAGACGATTGCAATTGCGCATCCCACCACTCCTGTTTGGCCCCTAACTCCCACTGTTGGCTGCGAGCGGGTTCTGGTATCAACAAGAATTCGCGCGTACCGTCTTCGTCGTCATTACCGGCAATCAACGTTTCGGCCTGTGTAAATTGAGGCGTAAAAGCCTCGCTGTAATTGGCGTATACGCTGCTGCTGCCACTTGTTTCAAACACCAGTCCTGCCCGCCAAGTAAATTCTCTGAGCGTGCGATCGATGGGAACAAAGGCTGACGCTGATTCAAGATCGATGTAATCGTATCGCCCACCCGTAAACAGCGCGGTCCGATCGCTGAGCGTCACGATCCATTGCGCAAACAGCGCCAGATTTTGTTCAGTCACGTCGATCGGCGTGTCGTCGTCATTGATGGCGAGAAAACTCTCATCGCGATTGATAGTGCCGCGCGTGTCATGGTTTTGCAAAACCAGCCGTTGTGGCTGACTGTGGCCGAGGTTTACGCCGTACAGCTGCTCCACCTCGTAGCCAAACCAATCGAACTGCTTTACGGCGGTAGCTTCACCACTGTAGAAGCGGGCATCATTGTTGATCGCGACGTTCACGCGCTCGATGTCTTCATCGCGGATGTCGAGCGCCAGGCTAGCCTGCTCCAACTCATCGATTGCCTGATCAAGCGCGTCGTCGTCGGTCTCCGCCAGCGCCTCTACGTCGCTGAGAGCCTGACTGACATCCATAGTCGCGTCCTCGTTAACGAAGGGATAAGCGATTACGCTGCCCGATCTATAGCGATCATATTGAAACTGAAGATTGACGTTCCAACCATCGACTTCCCAATTTTCTATCGACCATTGCAGTGAGTGCGAATCTAGGTCAATTGTCGTACGCAGATCATTTTGAATGGCATCAAGCAATAGAAATCGACCGTCAAGCGATGCAACCTGGATCTGTTCGGCAATGCGACTGGAGGGAGAGCCAAAGCTGCTGGCGGTCTGCTGGCGTTCAAACTGGTAGCTGAGGTTCATAGACGCGCCGTCACGCAGGCCTTTCTCCATCATGACAGACAGTCCGCGATTGTCATTCTGGTCAAAGCGCTCTCGCTCGCCTTCCTGTTGCTCCAGCAGAATGACACGAAAAAGCATGTCATGGCGCAGCAATACATTACTATCCAATACCAATTTGCCGTAATCGCGGTCGCTGGCCCTTACGCGCAGCAGATGCGCAGGTTCGTGCTGCGGTCGCTTTAGCATCATGTTGACGATGCCGCCTGGTTCCATGCGACCGTATAGCACCGAGCTGGGTCCTTTAGCTACTTCGATACGATCAATAAATGCCAGGTCGGGAGGCCGATTATAGGCGTGCGACGCATAGCCATTTAATTTGAGCGATGGATACGCAAAGCCCCGCAAGCGTAACTCATTGGTTACACCAGAGCTGGCTTCCAGAAAATCAACCGAACTCGCGAGTTGACTGATGTCGGTATAGTCGCGAAATGCGGCATCACTGATCACTTGGGCCGAGACTCCATTAACCAATTGCGGTGTCTGTAAGAAACGGCGTTGGGTTTTTGTGCTCGAAGAGCTCACTCCCAGCCGGTAAGGTGAAACGAGCTTTGCAACAACCACAACCTCCTCGGTAACGTTTGGCGGATGGCTGAGCGACAGCGGTTCTGATTTTTCCGGCTGACGCCGTAAGGAAGGACGTGGCCTCGCGGGTTTGGCCGGCACTCGCTCGATGGAAATTGAACGATCGGTGGTGACACGCGCGCGCAATCCTGTCCCATGGAATAGAGTCTCCAGCGCATTTGTGAGCGAGTGCTGACCCTGCACCGGATTGGCACTAAGCCCTTCCGCAAGCTCGGTGACAAACACTACGTCGAGATTGCGGCTAATTGAGAATTCCAGAATCGCTTCCTTCAGCGGTAGGGCGGGAATCGCGAACTGGAACATTTCCTGAACTTGGCCAGACACGAATCCACTGTGCAGCAGTAACAGTAATGCCCATGGCCGCCAAAGAGTAAAGACGGCACGCCACCCTCGCTGGCAATTCTCTGGATTAGTAGAAGCCAATAACATGAGCCCCGCTAGGGTGTGCTCAGGGTGAGCAGGAATGGGCTGTACTGAGTGACATCAAACTGGAGGGTATCGGCCATTTTATCCAGAGTCGCTCTTGGGTCGGAGGTACTGAATACGCCCGACACACGCAAATCGGCCAACTCATCGTCGACAATCAGCATGCGTCCACTGTAGTACCGATTCAATTCATCAATGACTTCAAGCAGAGGCCGATCCTGAATGATCAGCCGCTGTTGCTGCCAGGCCTGCACGCGCCGAGTATCCACCGGTACGGCGGAACCCAGCGCTGCAGATGTCGCTGCAAGTTTCTGCCCGGCGTCCACTTCGACTAGCGCTGCCGCGGAATCTGAGAAGGAGACAGCAACCCGATGCTCAGTCACAACTACCTCGGCACCAGAGTCCAACAGTCGAACATTAAACGCTGTGCCCAATGCCCGGGTGTGTACCTCGTTAGCGGATACAATAAACGGGCGAGCTGGATCTCTGGCCACCTGAAAGTGCGCCTCGCCCTTGAGGAGTGACAGACTGCGGGTCTGCCCGTCAAACTGTACCGCGAGCGCGGAATTGGTATTGAGTACAATTCGGCTGCCATCCTCCAGGCTCAGCGCGAGGGTTTCACCGACGCCAGTGCGATAGTCCGATTGCCACCACAGCAGCATATCACCGCCGAATACCAAGGCGAACAACACACTGGCGGCCAATGCCAGGCCCTGCTGCCAGCGGCCGGATTTTGAGCCTCTGGTTGATTTAGCAGGTTCTAATGGCACTGTATCGGCGGTTGCGGTGGCTTCCTCAGCCATGGCCTCATTCACATGGCGTGTGGCATTCAGCTCACCCAGCTCCATCCAAAGTTGCTCCACCTCAGCCAAGGCGGTTTGATGAGTGGCGCTGGCATTCAGCCATTCAACGAAGGCGTCCTCTTCCGAGGGATTCATGTCGTCCTGCTCGAGTCGCAAAAACCAGGCGTTCGCTTCGGCCTGGACGTGTTCCGGAATCGTATCCAGGCTGGCACTGTCTTCGTGATTCATCGGTTTACCCAATGCTGGTTATCGGTATGCAGTCCTACCTCTATTAGGTATGACGTCGCGCGGGCGGAATTGAGTAGCCGCCTAGCAAAAAGTTTGCAAGTCATTGTGCTTAGCACTCAATCTCCCTCCCCTAGCCGGGCGGCCAACGCGCTCTGGCACTCACTGAGCGCTTTGCGCAGATGCTTTTCTACCATATTGACGGATATGCCCAAACGCGCGGCGATGACCTCTTTCTCAAGCTCTTCGAAGCGTCGCATCCGAAATACTTGCTGGCATTTGTCAGGTAGTGCAGTAACGGCGCGCTGCAGCAGTCGAAGTCGCTCACGTTGCAGCGCGATCTGCTCGGGCGTGCGCTCATCGGTGGCTTCGTCCGCTGGGTCGGCCGCCGCCTGATGCTTGGCGTCTCGACGAGCTTGCGTCCGGAAATGATCGGCCAGCAGATTATTCGCTGCGCGATACAGGAAAGCGCGCGGTGCCTGAATCTTTTTGCTGACCGTGTAACTGTCTAGCTTGAGGTAGAGATCCTGTAGCAAGTCGTCCGCAAGTTCAGGGCTGTCCAGGCGCGTGCGCAGAAACGCCTGTAACTCACCTCGATACTGCTCAAATGCAGCCAGTAGGTCTTGATCCAATGAAGATCCTTGCGCTTTTGGGGCTGGGTACCGTGTTGTGCGGTGATCGCTTCGATCTTTTGAAGTATAACGCAGTCGTCTCAGCCTTCCAGCATGATTGCGAGCACCTCGGCGGAGACCTTTTATTTTCACTTTGCGGATTGACGGTTCTATTCCTCTTTTGCAGATCCGCAGGGTAAACGTCTAGCAGGAAATCAGCTTTCTAGCCCTGTCGATCCGGCTTGAATTGGCGCACTTCAATTTCGTAACAGATCATTCAAACGCACTCGAAATTCCCGCCTCGAGTACCGAATACAGCTGTTCTCAATAGTCCAAGGAGTTCTCTTCATAACCCGAGGACTCACCACACATAAAAAAGGCCCCTTGCGGGACCTTTTGTATGTGTGGCGCGCCCTGAGAGATTGATTCGATCGACCTAGGGGCCGCTCTCACCCCTACGGGGCGCAGTCGCTTCGCTCCTACGTCCAAATTGCTGGCGCAATTTGTCGAAGGAGTTCTCTTCATAACCCGAGGACTCACCACACATAAAAAAGGCCCCTTGCGGGACCTTTTGTATGTGTGGCGCGCACTAGCGAATTAGGTTCGAACGCTTTGCTGGGCGTACTTGAGGATTGGGAGACTTATCTAAACGCTAAAAACATAGACATTCCAAGGTTCTTAGAAGAAAACCAATTTGAACAGTCAGTAACCGCAAAAGAAAAGGTTAAAGCAAATCAAATCCTGAAAC
>JBCCIP010000013.1:0-121834 GCA_039111475.1 Pseudomonadota bacterium
CTGGATGCAATGTTCTGGTGCCTATCTTGGGTAGCTCTATACTTTACCATAGTATACCATGGCGCGCAGCGCTTCAATACTTGGCACGCATTGTAGGAGGTTCTTAGCAGTGCCACATACATTGTGCATCAATTGCAAATGCTAGGAAGCACTCACAAGTGACATTGCGCCGCTTGGCTGATGCACGGTCCTGGTGTTGTATAATGGTCGTCTACTGCACTCGGGCTTGCTAACTTGTACCCTATATTGCAGCACTCGTCACACCAAGCACAGAGCACGGCTGTCAAGTATTTGCTAAGGTTGCGTGGCGCAATGGAGTGGCAGCTAAGCAAGTACGGGATAAAGCCTACTAAGGTACTAGCAGACGGCACAGACAGTGAGGACACGGCCACCGAGGTACAATATGACACCCACTGCTACCATTTCAGATGTTTAGTTTAATCAAAATAAGTTATCTAAATTATAAAATATATGAATTTGTTTTATTGATCAAGGCGCAGTAGACTCTCTGCAGTTTATGACAACAGGTGGGTGACATGGCTAAGACTTTATACGACAAATTGTGGGATTCGCACGTGGTTGAGCAGCGTGAGGACGGAACGGCGCTGATTTATATCGATCGGCATCTTATTCATGAAGTCACATCACCGCAGGCTTTTGAAGGCTTGCGCCTTGCCGGTAGGCAACCCTGGCGGCTGGATGCCAACCTTTCTATGCCGGATCACAATGTGTCTACCGACAGCGCGGAACGTGCACAAGGTATTGAAGGCATTGTGGACCCAACTTCACGGCTGCAGGTTGAAACGCTGGATGATAATGTTCGGGCCTTCAATATTCCGGGTTACGCCATGGATGATCCGAGGCAAGGCATTGTGCATGTGGTAGGGCCTGAGCAGGGAGCTACCTTGCCTGGTATGACGGTTGTGTGTGGAGATTCGCATACGTCCACTCATGGCGCTTTTGCAGCCCTGGCACATGGCATAGGCACGTCTGAGGTTGAGCATGCGCTGGCAACGCAATGTCTGGTTCAGAAAAAGATGAAGAATATGCTTGTCAGAGTCGATGGTGAGCTGGCGCCAGGGGTGACAGCCAAGGACCTTGTACTAGCTGTGATTGGAGAGATCGGCACGGCCGGCGGCACCGGCTGCGCGATTGAGTTTGCCGGAACCAGCATTACCAGCCTGTCCATGGAAGGGCGTATGACGGTCTGCAATATGGCGATTGAAGCCGGTGCTAGATCGGGATTGATTGCTGCTGATGAAAAAACCATTGAGTATTTCAAAGGTAGACCGATGGCGCCTAGCGAAGAGCATTGGCAACAAGCTGCAAACGCTTGGCGTGAATTGGTCAGCGACGAAGGTGCACACTTTGACGTTGTCGTAGAAATAGATGGTAGTGCCATCAAACCTCAGGTGAGTTGGGGTAATTCCCCTGAGATGGTTCTGCCTGTTGATGCCTCAGTGCCTGATCCTGCCAAAGAGCAGGATGAGACTCGCCGGGAGGCCATAGCTCGCGCGCTGGAATACATGGGTTTGAGTGCCGGTCAGGCAATCACCGATATACAGCTGGACCGAATTTTTATCGGTTCCTGCACAAACTCCCGTATCGAAGATATTCGAGCAGCAGCCGGTGTTATTCGTGGCAAGAAGGTTGCGCCAACGGTGAAGCAAGCCATGGTGGTGGCGGGTTCCGGGCTCGTAAAAGCGCAAGCCGAGCAAGAAGGCCTCGATCAAGTGTTTATGCAAGCGGGCTTTGATTGGCGCGAACCAGGCTGTTCGATGTGTTTGGCAATGAACGCCGATAAGCTGGGAGAAGGTGAACACTGTGCATCAACGTCAAACCGAAATTTTGAGGGTCGCCAGGGCTTTGGCGGACGCACTCATTTGGTCAGCCCGGAAATGGCGGCAGCAGCAGCGATACACGGGCATTTCGTCAATGTTCAAGATCTGATACAGGAGCACTGAGTAATGGAAAAGTTCACTCAACACACGGGTATAGTCGCACCTCTCGATCGCGCAAATGTGGATACAGACCTGATTATTCCAAAACAGTTTTTGAAATCAATTAAGCGCAGCGGCTTTGGGGTTAACTTATTTGATTCCGTGCGCTATCTGGATGAGGGATACATAGGGCAAGATTGCACTAAGCGACCATTGAATACTGACTTTGTTCTGAACCAACCACGCTACCAACAGGCAAGCATTTTATTGGCACGACATAACTTTGGTTGTGGCTCTAGTCGAGAGCACGCGCCATGGGCGTTATTGGATTATGGTTTTCGCGCGGTCATTGCGCCTAGCTTTGCCGACATCTTTTACAACAACAGTTTTAAGAACGGCTTTTTGCCCATCGTTTTGCAAACCGCCGAAGTGGATGCCTTGTTCGAATTTGTACAGAACAATGAAGATGCTGAGCTAAGCATTGATGTAGATGCACAAACTGTCTCTGCGGTCGCAGGTTTTGAATACACATTCGATATTGACGATTTTCGTAAAAGTTGTCTGCTAAATGGCCTGGATGAAATCGGCTTGAGTCTGCAAAGTGCAGAGGCCATACGCAACTTTGAACGAAAACAGCGGGAGCAATCTCCCTGGCTATACCGGTAATAAACATGACAAAAAAACTACTAGTGCTGCCCGGTGATTATTCTGGTCAGGAAACTATGGCGGCGACCTTGAAAGTTCTGGACGCGGTAATTGCTCGCTTTTCATTGAGAATTGCAATTGAACAGGGATTGCTGGGTGGCGCGGCGATAGATGAATATAGCAAACCGTATCCTGATGAAACGGCCAAACTGGCGCGTGACGCCGATGCTATTTTGCTAAGCGCTGTTGGCGGTCCAAAGTGGGATTCGGTTGAACCTGCTATTCGACCGGAACGTGGTCTGCTGGCTATTCGCTCTGATCTGGATTTATTCGGCAATTTGCGGCCGGCCATTTTGTCTCCGCAACTGGCGTCAGCGTCCTCTCTTAAGCCCGAGCTGGTCGCAGGACTGGACCTACTCATAGTCCGTGAGCTTACCGGTGGCATTTACTTCGGCGAACCGCGTGGCATTCACACCAATGACAAAGGTGAACGTGAAGGTTTTAACACGTATCGATACAGTGAGTCAGAGATAGAAAGAATCGGCCGTGTTGCGTTTGAAGCGGCGCGAAAGAGAGCAGGGCGTTTGTGTTCTGTAGACAAATCGAATGTGTTAGAAGTCACGGTTCTTTGGCGTGACGTAATGAACGAATTACATCAAGAGTACAGTGATGTCGAACTCAGTCACATGTACGTTGATAACGCAGCGATGCAACTGATTCGCCAGCCAAAACAATTTGATGTGATCGTGACCGGCAATATGTTTGGCGACATACTGTCTGACGCAGCGGCCATGCTGACAGGCTCAATAGGTATGCTGCCTTCCGCGTCACTTGATACAAATAACAAGGGCTTGTACGAGCCAGTGCATGGCAGCGCACCGGATATAGCGGGTCAAGATAAAGTTAATCCTCTTGCAACTATTTTGTCCCTGGCGATGTTGCTCCGTTACTCCTTTGCTGAGTCAAATGCTGCAGATGCAGTTGAAGCGGCGGTAAGTACGGTGTTGGACGAGGGATTGCGTACTGGCGATATTGCAGTGGCCGGCGCGAGCATTGTAGGTACTGCCGCAATGGCAGACGCCGTAGTGCGTGCTTTGAATAATCAGTAAAGGTAATAGAAATGTCGGATGAAGAAAAAAGGGCAAGCGTTGCAATCGTTGGCGCTACCGGTGCCGTAGGTGAGGCGATGCTGGAAATTCTAGAGCAGCGAGAATTTCCTGTTGATAAAATCTATTTGTTAGCCAGTGAGCGTTCTGCCGGTAAGAAACTGATGTTCAAGGGCAAGTCACATACCGTATATAATCTGGCGCACTTCGATTTTTCGAAAGTCCAGATTGGCTTGTTCTCGGCGGGTGGCAGTTTGTCCGCAGAGTACGCTCCCAAAGCAGCGGCGGCAGGGTGTGTGGTGATTGATAACACTTCGCACTTTCGTAACGACGACGATATTCCATTAGTAGTAACAGAGGTTAATCCGGAAGCCATAGCCGGCTACACACAACGCGGCATTATCGCTAATCCGAATTGCTCAACAATACAAATGTTGGTTGCGCTAAAGCCAATCAAGGATGCGGTCGGCATTCGGCGGGTTAATGTTGCAACCTATCAGGCCGTTAGTGGTACAGGCAAAGAAGCGATAGAAGAGCTAGCTTCACAAACTGTTGAATTGTTGAACGGCAGGGAAGCAAAGCATTCTGTGTACCCCAAGCAGATAGCGTTCAATGCGATACCGCATATCGATGTGTTTATGGACAACGATTACACACGGGAAGAAATGAAAATGGTTTGGGAAACGAAAAAAATATTCGCCGATGACAGTGTGCAGGTGAACCCGACTTGTGTGCGCATTCCTGTTTTTTTTGGTCATTCGGAAGCCGTACACATCGAGACAATCGAAAAGATCACAGCGGAGAACGCGCGGAAATTGCTCAAAAAAGCACCGGGTGTGAAATTGCTTGATGGTCAAATAGACGGCGCTTATCCAACCGCCGTAAGTGATGCTGCCGGTACTGACCCGGTATTCGTTGGCAGGGTCCGTAAAGACATTTCCTGTGATCACGGATTAAACATGTGGGTTGTCTCAGATAACGTCCGAAAAGGTGCAGCACTTAACAGCATTCAGATAGCTGAAATCTTGCTAAAACGTTTTTTGTAATCAATACTTGAAACGATGTCGTTTCTAAGTACTGTAAATAGAAAAAGCGTTTAAAAGCGCACAAAAAACAAGCACTTCCGAGGTTTTGTTCACTGATTGATCAGTGCTCGAATAATCTGTAGATGTGAGTTGGGAACGGCATACATCTAACGTATTGTCTACAGTATGTTAGATACATATTCGAACACACAGCCGCAAGGCCAACGAAAGGACAGACGCATGTTACGTTCTGCCGTCCGCACAATCGGACTGACTGGGGCACTGTTTAGTAGCGGTGTATTCGCTCTTGGACTGGGCGATATGAAACTCTTCTCAGCGGTTAACGAGCCGCTACGAGCGGAAATCAAGCTGCTCAAAGTTGGCGACCTGAACACGACTCAGGTACTCATCAAGCTGGCATCCATGCAAGATTTCGATCGTGCGAACGTAGACCGGGAATTCTTTCTTACCGGCATGCGCTATGAAGTGGTGCTGGATGGTCGTGGCGGAGGTGTGGTCAAGGTCACTACTGAAGACCCTGTGCGTGAACCCTATTTGAATTTTTTGCTTGAGGCCAAATGGCCAAGCGGTCGTTTGATTCGTGAATACACTTTGCTGCTTGATTTACCAGCGTTTACTTCCACAAGCAGCGCAGATTCCGTGGCTTTGCAGGCACCGCAATCCGCACCTTCGGCAACCACTGATTCTTACGCGATTGATGAGCCGCAAGTAGAATCTGGAATACCCAGTGAACCAGCCCAGAGACGATCTGCGCCGACCGTAGCCGCTACACCACCCCGGCAAACCGTGCAGCGCACGAGTGAACCGCAGTCACAGCGCAATAACATTGATAGCTACACCACCGAGCGCTCCGATACCTTGTGGCAAATTGCTCAAAAGGTGAGACCTTCGGACCGGGTTTCTGTTAACCAGACGATGATCGCGTTGCAGGAAGACAACCCCGACGCGTTTATAAATGGCAATATCAACCGGCTTAAAGTGGGTCAGGTATTGCGTATTCCTGACGAACAACGTGTGCGTGATGTTGCAAACTCGCAAGCGCAACTGGAAGTAGCCAGACAAATGCAGGAATGGCGTTCGGGCGACGATGATATTCGCCAGCTGGACGCGCGCGCCGGTGCTGCGCAGCCGGTACCTGCTGCTAGTTCTGATACCCGCGGTACCTTAACATTGAGTACTGCTGGCGGCGCCGGCGTTAATGGAGACCCTGATGGCAGTGCGGACGATCAGGTAAATGCGCTGAACGCACGCCTAACCGACGTGATGGCGGAATTGAGCAGCACGACCGCTGAAAATGATGAATTGAGCTCAAGAGTTCAGAGTTTGCTTTCCGAAATGGAAGAATTAAAGAACAAACTGGAAGTGCGTAATTCCCAACTCGCGCAGCTGCAAGCGCAGGGTGTTACCGATATTCTTGAACAGGAATTTGATGCCGCACCCGATGCTGCCGTCATACCTGAAACAGCGATCGCTGACGACGCTGACGCCCAAGCTCTTGCCGCTAATGATGATTTCTCAGGCGATACCGCGCCAGTGGATGAAATGCTTGCGGAGCAGCCTGAACCTGCGGCCAAAACACCCACTGCCAAACCATTAGAGCAAGCAGGGTTTTTTGATAAATTGCTTAGCCCGCTGTGGGCCGGCATCGCTGCCGGTATACTCGCGCTAATCGGCTTGTTCTTTTGGTGGCGCAAGAGAAATGCAGAAGACGAATATGAGTTTGAGCCCCATGATATAGCACCCAAAGTAAGCGCCTCGTCAGGTGTCGCTGAGAGAGCTGTTGAGCCAGCAGAGCCAACCATTGGTGAAGACACTTTTGCTGCAGATGAGCAAGACACACTGCAAGACAGCGCTGGTATTGAGGCTGAAATGGGCGACCCGATTGCAGAAGCTGATATCTACGTAGCATACGGCCGTTATCCACAGGCCGTTGATTTGCTGAATAGAGCAATCGAGCAAGAGCCGGACAGAACTGACCTCGTGGCGAAGCTGGTTGAAGTGCATTCCGCAGCGGGTGATCGTGACGCCGCCGCTGAGCAGTTGGCGAAACTTGAATCTATGGGCAGTGGTGAATTCGATGCACTGGAAGAAGATGCAAGTGATGTGTACTCATCTACACCTGCCTTAGACGATGAACCAGCGCCGGATGTGATGGAAGAATTCAAGCAGAGCTTACCGGAAGAAACGTCAATGGACTTCAGCGAAGAATTTGCTGATGAGCCTGCACCGATTGATGACGCTTTTGTACAGTCTATTTTGGGTGATGAAGGCGAACAGGAAGACCTTAATGTTGATGCAGCATCGGCTGCTGTTGCAGCGGCTGGCACGGCGCTGTTAGCTGAATCAGATGATGAAGTGCTTGATGACGATGGACTGAGTTTTGACAATGAATTCGATCTAGAGCTGGAGCTTGACGATGAGCCAGTGGAAGACCTCGATGCTGGCGATGTGCGTGATGCCCTGGCCGCTGGAAACGAGTTGCAGGATACCAATTTCGCCAGCGATTCCGAAGTGGCGAGTCAAGAAAGCAGCCCTGAAAACGAATTACTGGCCGACTTTGCTGAACTAGAGGATCAGCCCGTAACAGGAATTGAAGCAGGCCTGGCTGATATAGACGATAGCATGGCCGACGCCGCCGTAATCAATGAGCTGGACGCGCTTGGCGATATACAACTTGATCTGGACTCAGACAACGATATGGATCTGGAGTCTGAGCTGAGCAGCTTCGATGTGTCAATAGGCGACGAAGTTGATGCTGAGATAGAAAATGCTGATTTAAGCGCTTTGGAACTTGAGTTAGAGCAAAGCTCGCTGGATAGCGATGACGATGCACAGCGCGCTGCTGACATAGCTATGCTGGAATCTGACGAAACGGCGACCAAATTGGACCTTGCCCGAGCCTACATTGACATGGGTGATAACGAAGGCGCGCGTGATATACTCGGTGAAGTTTTGGATGAGGGTACGGCGCTGGACAAGCAGCAAGCCAAAGAGTTGATTGACAGAATCGCCTGATAAGCAAGTCCAAGGCGCGAGTGGCGTAGCTGTTCGCACCGATCTTAAAACAGAAAATGCGCCTGATGGTGTTAACCGAGTAGCGGCCATTGTCGAATACAATGGCTCGCAATTCTTCGGTTGGCAACGTCAAATAGACCGGCAAACTCCTGGTGTTCAGAATGCCGTTGAGCAGGCCATTTCTCACGTAGCCAATCAGCCAACCAGCGTAATTTGTGCCGGTAGAACCGATGCTGGCGTGCATGCTACGCATCAGGTTATTCATTTCGATAGTTCAGCGGATCGCGAGCCACGACAGTGGCTGTTGGGCGTTAACGCAAACTTGCCTGCGCATGTCAGGCTACGTTCGGTTACGCCAATGCCTGCGGACTTTCACGCCCGTTTCAGCGCACAATCCCGGCGCTACCTGTACTGCATAGACAATCGCGCCATAAAGCCAGGTATTTTCTCCGGCTTACATAGCTGGTGTAGATTGCCGCTGGACGCTGTGTTGATGCATCAGGAATCGCAGGCATTGCTTGGTGAACATGATTTCAGTGGTTTTCGTGCGGCTGGTTGTCAGGCAAAGTCAGCGTGCCGGCGGGTGCTCTCCATTGGCGTTCGAAGGCGAGGTCATATGGTGCTTATTGATGTGCGCGCGAACGCATTTTTGCAGCACATGGTTCGCAATATAGCCGGCGTGTTAATGGCAGTAGGCTGCGGTGAACGTCCAGCTGGCTGGACAGGTAGCGTTCTGGCCTGCGCTGATCGCACCCAAGGCGGTGTTACCGCAGAGCCTCATGGATTGTATCTGATCGGTGTGACGTACCCAGATCGCTTCCATCTGCCAACAGAACACGCAGCGCCTAGTATTTGAAGTGCGCTTAGTCGATGTTCGGGCTGAGCGGAATGGTCTGATATAATGGCCGCCAGCCAGCACACATTGCTTGCAGATAAAGAAGTATCACTCCAGTTTGCGGCGATTATTACCCTCGGAACCAGATGCAGCAGCGTACCCGTATCAAAGTCTGTGGAATCACAGATTGTGAGACCGCTTTAGTCGCCGCCCATGCGGGTGCAGACGCGATTGGCTTAGTGTTTTACCCAAAGAGTTCTCGATTCGTAGAGATTCAACAAGCTGCGGAAATAATTGCTGTTTTACCTTCTTTTGTGACAACGGTTGCCCTATTTGTTGATCCCGAGCGAGCGGAAGTCAGGCACGTAGTCAATGCGCTTGATATAACGTGTCTGCAGTTTCATGGGAATGAGTCTGGTAGTTTCGCGCAACAGTTCGGCCTGCCATACATCGCAGCAATTCGTGCCGGCCAATTGGATCCGCAACAACGCCAGCTTCGTATCAATGAGCACACTCGCGCCTCTGGTTTTTTGTACGACAGCTTTGATCCGGTCACGGTCGGTGGTACCGGTCATACTTTTGATTGGTCGCGTTTTGATCGCAATGTAAAAGGCGCAACGCTGGCAGGCGGATTGACTCCAGAGAATGTGGGTGAAGCCATCAGACGGTTACGGCCATGGGCGGTTGATGTCAGTAGTGGTGTTGAATCTGCGCCTGGCAAAAAGTGCCCGGAGCTAGTGGCGCGCTTTATAGAGCACTGCAAAATCGCGGATAACAGTTTGCCCTTGGCCGAAGGTAATACAAATTAGTAGCAAAGAGTAACACTATGACCAATTTCAGTTCTGTACCAGATAACAATGGGCATTTCGGTGCGTATGGCGGGCGATTTGTATCAGAAACCCTGATTCATGCCCTTGATGAACTCAGTAGCAGCTATCAAAGGCTTAAGGACGATCCTGAGTTCCAGCGAGAATTTGACGCTGATCTGGCGCATTATGTGGGCAGACCATCGCCGCTGTATTTTGCGCAACGCTGGAGCCATGAGCTGGGTGGTGCACGAATCTTCCTAAAAAGGGAAGATTTGAATCACACTGGCGCGCACAAAGTTAACAATACAATTGGTCAGGCACTATTGGCCAAGTACAGCGGTAAATCGAGAATCATTGCGGAAACAGGTGCCGGTCAACACGGTGTCGCCAGTGCAACTGTCGCGGCTCGCATGGGCCTCGAGTGCGTGGTTTTCATGGGCGCGCAGGATGTGCAGCGACAAGCACTTAATGTGTACCGCATGAAATTACTGGGTGCGGAGGTAGTGCCAGTTACCTCGGGTTCACAAACGCTAAAAGATTCTATGAACGAGGCTATGCGTGATTGGGTAACCAACGTTGATGATACGTTTTACATCATTGGTACTGTCGCAGGTCCGCACCCTTACCCGACATTGGTGCGCGATTTTCAATGCGTTATTGGTCGAGAAGCTCGCGAGCAATGTTTGACTCAAACCGGTCAGTTGCCGGATACCCTGGTGGCCTGCGTAGGCGGTGGTTCGAATGCGATTGGCTTGTTTCATCCTTTTCTGGATGACGACGATGTAGCAATGATAGGTGTGGAAGCGGGCGGTGATGGTCTGGAAACCGGACGTCATGCAGCGCCGCTTAGTTGCGGACGTCCTGGTGTACTGCACGGTAATAGAACCTATCTCATGGAGGACGAAAACGGGCAAATCATCGAAACACATTCCGTATCGGCTGGCCTTGATTACCCAGGTGTTGGTCCTGAGCATTCCTGGCTAAAAGACACAGGTCGTGTTGAATACAGGGCAGTGAATGATATTGAAGCGCTGGAAGCATTCAGAGAATTGACACTCGTGGAGGGCATAATGCCGGCGCTGGAATCCAGCCATGCACTTGCAGAGGTTAAGAAAATAGCGCCAACAATGACCGCGGATCAAATTATCATCGTCAATTTGTCCGGTCGAGGAGACAAGGATATTTTGACGGTAGCCGATATCGACGGCATCACCGTCTAGCTGCAGCAGGAGACAGTCTTGAGTAGAATTGCGCAACGCCTTACGGATCTGGCCTCCGAAAACCGCAAGGCATTGGTTGCCTATGTGGTGGCCGGCGATCCAGACCGCAGTGTTACTGTACCGTTTATGCACTCTTTGGCGGAGCAGGGCACCGATATTATTGAGCTGGGCGTGCCGTTCTCTGATCCTATGGCGGAAGGGCCGACCATTCAGCGTGCGCATGAACGTGCTTTGGCGCACAAAACAAGTCTCAAAGACGCTCTGGATATGGTTGCCGAATTTCGGGCGGCTAACCAGCATACGGCAGTGATATTGATGGGTTATGCCAATCCAGTGGAAGCGATGGGTTATCAGGATTTTTGCCGACGCGCTGTTGAAGTGGGTTTGGACGGCGTGTTGACGGTGGACTTGCCACCTGAAGAAGCAAAGGATTTCAATGGTTTGCTTGCTGATCACGGACTCGACGCAATTTATCTTGTGTCTCCGACTACTGACATTGAGCGAGCGGAAACCATCGCTAGTATGGCCACAGGATTCCTTTACTACGTGTCACTCAAAGGTGTGACAGGTGCGGCGAGCCTGGATTTGGATGACGTTCATAAAAAAATCGCCAAACTTAAAGCTTTCGCGAAAGTGCCAGTCTGTGTAGGATTTGGCATTAAAGACGCTGAGTCAGCGCGATCGCTGGCCAGTACCGCGGACGGTGTGGTGGTGGGTAGTGCCATTGTGGAGTTGTTAGCTCAAGGTGACGCTGGCATGATGAAAGCAGAAAACTTGGTTGCAGAGCTTAGAGCAGCGATCGATGACGTTAAGTAAATTCAATTACAAAGTTTGACCAAACGTGTTTACTAAGGTGCCGCAATGAGTTGGATGGAAAAAATTCTACCGACAGGTGTTCGTAAAGGCGGCGCACGGCGTCGTGCCAATGTACCTGAAGGGGTGTGGCGAAAATGCGTTAAATGTGAGGCAATGTTATACGGTCCCGAGTTGGACAGGAACCTGGATGTTTGTCCCAAGTGTGATCACCACATGCGGATTGGGGCGCGCCGTCGCATTGATATTTTTCTCGACGATGAACCTCGCGAGGAATTAGCCGCTGAGGTAGAGCCAGTTGATAGATTGAAGTTTAAGGATCTGAAGCGTTACAAAGACAGATTGTCAGCCGCGCAAAAATCGACCGGTGAAAAGGATGCACTTGTGGTGGTGAAAGGCCGTTTGAAAGGCGTACCCATTGTTGCCGCGGTATTTGAGTTCGGTTTTCATGGCGGTTCCATGGGTTATGCGGTTGGTGAGAAGTTTACCCGCGCAGCCAACGAGGCACTCAGGTTGCAAATGCCATTGGTGTGTTTTTCCGCGACTGGTGGTGCACGCATGCAAGAAGCGCTTATCTCCTTAATGCAAATGGCCAAAGTCAGTGCAGTGCTTGAACGCATGGCGAGGCAAGGCGTGCCTTATGTGTCAGTAATGACAGACCCAGTGTATGGCGGTGTGTCTGCTAGCCTGGCGCTGCTTGGTGATATCAATATCGCCGAGCCCAACGCCCGCGCAGGTTTTGCTGGCCCAAATATTATTGAGCAGACAATTCGGCAAAAATTACCTGAGGGTTTTCAACGAAGTGAATTTTTGTTGGAGAAAGGCGCCATTGACATGATCGTGCCGCGCAGCGAGATGCGAAATACGATCTCGCGATTGCTGGCCAATTTGTTGGACCTTGAGGCGTTAGCAGTTGAAGAGCGCTCCTCGAACGTGGAAGACGCTTCAAACCCTGACGAAGATGATACTCATGATGTCTCGGATATTATTGAGGCTAATGATGCCCCGGATACTGCAGAAAATGATGAGCCTATCGATTCTACACCTGATAATGAGAGTCAACGCTGACCAATAAACCAGGCCCAGAGTATTCGATTTCAGACTGGTTGGTCTGGCTGGATCAAACACACCCGCAGAATATTGAGCTTGGTCTGGAGCGCGTGGCGACCGTCGCCAAGAGATTGCATCTCGCGCCGATCGACTCGGGTGATGGCCTACAGGCGACACAGAATACCTCCGACCACGCAAAACCCATAGCCGATAAAATTGTCGTTGTAGCGGGCACCAACGGCAAGGGTTCCAGTGTTGCGGCGCTGGAGCAGCTGTTATTGGAAGCCGACAATCGCGTAGGTGTGTATACCTCACCGCATTTTCACCACTACAACGAGCGGTTTCGAATCAATGGCGTTGAAGCAGCGGACGCAGAGATCTGCGCTGCCCTGCACAATGTGGAGCGTGCCAGGGCTGACACAGCGCTTACCTATTTCGAGTTTTCCACACTTGTCGCATTGGTATTGTTCTCGGCGGCACAACTGGATGTCGCGATTTTAGAGATTGGACTTGGTGGCCGTCTGGATGCCGTAAATACAGTGTGCGCAGACGTGGCATTGATTACTCGTATTGACCTGGACCACCAGGATTGGCTGGGCGACACGCGTGAGCTTATTGGAGCGGAAAAGGCTGGTATTCTAAGAAACAACTGTGTGTTTGTCTGTGCCGATGTTGACCCGCCAGCAAGCATTGTGGATATTGCCTCTGTTAAGTGTGCGAACAGTTATTTCATTGGTGATCACTTTACGGTGTCGCCATCTTCAGTCAGCCAGGGGTTTGATCTAACCACCGCCGCTGGTATCTCTCATTTGCTGCCTGACATTGGCTTACATCCGGCTAGCCTGGCCGCGGCTGTGCAAGTTGCAGAGCTGCTCGGATTTGCTCTGGATTCAGCGAGTGTTACTGGTGTTTTGTCGCGGCTGTCACTTGCTGGTCGGCAGCAGCTACTAAGCCTGGCGGGGTATTCAGTGTTACTCGATGTGGCTCATAACCCATCTGCTGTAACACACCTGCGAACGTCCTTCCGGCCAGGCGCCCGTTTTGCTCACGCAAATCGAACAGTTGCAGTGTTTGCGGTTATGGCGGACAAAGAATGGGCCGAGATGGTCGATATTATTCACGATGTTATTGATCATTGGTTTCTGGCAAAATTGCCAGGCAACGATCGTGCGCAATCACCGCAAGAAATTGCAGATTACTTGCGGAAAATCGGTCAAGCTGGCGCCCAATGTGTTGATGACGTCGGCATAGGCGTAGATTCAGCGCTGTTAAAGGTGCAACAATTGTCCACCGACGGCTCACCAGCTCAAGTTGTTGTCTTCGGTTCTTTTTTCACAGTGGCAGCTGCAATGCAACACATAACGAGCTCGGCAGACCAAGAGAATGGATGAAGCAGTCAAAGTTCGCCTAGTGGGTGCGCTGGTACTCATTGCGCTGCTGGCCTTGGCCTGGCCGTTCCTGTTTGATGACGCAGAGGATATTCGCCTAAGCAAAGAATCCCAAATACCCTCACCTCCTGTAGTTCAAGAATGGCAGCCCGCCGAACACAAGAGGCCTGCTGAAGACCAAATTGGCTGGCCAAAACAAGTTGCACAGAGCCAGCCATCTACCGATGGTATTGGTTTGGAGCCTAGCAAAGAAACCATCAGTGAGCCGCAAACAAACACTGAGCAACGCAAAACACCAGAACTTCGAGCCGCCTGGGTTGTTCGTGTAGCGTCACTGGGCGATAGCGACAACGCTAAAAAGCTGGTGGCAAAGCTCATAAACGACGGCTACCGCGCTTTCAGTAAGAGCAGCATCACTGAGAGTGGCGAGATGACCCGCGTATACGTGGGCCCCAAGTTTGATAAGCGCAAGGCGGACAGTATCAAACTAAAAATAGACAGATCTTATTCCGTTAAGTCTATGGTTGTTCCGTACGATCCCGGCAATTCATGAACTGGGCCGATTGGACAATAGTCGGAATTATTGGCCTTTCCAGTCTTTTAGGCGTAACACGTGGTTTCATCAGAGAAGCGATGTCGCTGGCTGTGTGGTTTCTCGCTCTGGCGGTCGCGTTCTTTTTTAGCGACGCCGTTGCGGCGAGAATGGTTGATACAATTGCAACACCCTCGCTTCGCCAAATGTTGGCGTTTGGAGGCTTGTTCGTCCTGACAATGGTTTTGGGTTCGATGGTGTCGCGACTGTTGGGGCAATTAGTTTCTGCCGTGGGCCTAAAAGGCTTTGATCGCGTACTTGGTGCGAGCTTTGGCTTCGCTCGTGGTGTTATCATAGTGTTGGTAATTCTGGTTTTTGTGCCGTCAATGCTTCCGGTTCAGGATGATGAATGGTGGCAGAACTCGGTATTGATTCCTCCCGTGCTTGGCCTGGAAGATCTTGGCAGAGAAATGGCCGGCTATGTAATTGGCTTGGCCAGCGGGGAGTAAATTTAGCGCTGTTTAGCGCCTGACAAAGTTAGTGGTTTGATATGTGTGGAATAGTGGGGCTCGTTGGCACCGGAGAAGTCAATCAGGCGCTGTACGACGCGCTCACCATTTTGCAGCACAGGGGGCAGGACGCCGCAGGCATTGTAACCAGCGATGAAGGCAGGCTTCATCAGCGTAAAGCCAACGGACTTGTTCGAGACGTGTTTCGCGCGCGGCACATGCATAATCTGCGTGGCCATATGGGTATTGGACACTGCCGGTATCCCACTGCGGGCAGTTCAAGTTCTGAGCTTGCCCAACCGTTTTATGTCAACTCGCCTTACGGTATTAGTCTCGCCCATAACGGCAACCTTACTAATGCCAGTGTTTTGCGTGAGCAGCTGGTAAACGCTGATTTACGTCACTTGAACACAGACTCTGATTCCGAAGTATTGCTGAATGTGTTCGCCAAAGAACTACAGTCCGAGTACCGTGTACAACCTACGGCTGATGATGTCTTTCGCGCTGTCCGCGGTGTTCACGATCGTTGTCGGGGTGCTTATGCAGTAGTGGCAATGGTGGCTGACCATGGGATAGTTGGTTTCCGCGATCCCAATGGGATAAGGCCGTTGGTGTACGGTAAGCGTGACAGTGAGAATGGCACGGAATATCTGTTTGCATCAGAAAGCGTTGCTCTGAACGTATTGGGTTTTGAGCTTATTGATGATGTAGCACCTGGTGAAGCGGTTTACGTCAGCGCGGATGGAAAATTGAGCAGGCAGCAATGCGCTGATAATACGTCATTGACCCCATGTATATTTGAGCATGTTTATTTAGCGCGACCCGATTCGATCATTGATGGCATCTCCGTTTATAAAGCGCGTTTACGCCAGGGAGAGAAACTGGCGGCAAAAATTCTGGCCTTGCGGCCCGACCATGATATTGATGTTGTAATTCCGATCCCTGACACCAGCCGGGTGGCAGCCCAGGTGCTGGCTTATGATCTCGGTGTCAAGTTTCGCGAAGGCTTGATGAAAAACCGCTATATCGGCCGCACATTTATCATGCCCGGTCAGCAGGAGCGACGAAAGTCTGTCCGGCAAAAGTTAAATACCATCGAGCTGGAATTTCGCGGCAAGAACGTGTTGTTGGTTGATGATTCAATTGTGCGTGGAACAACCTGTAAACAGATTATTCAAATGGCCAGAGACGCGGGTGCAAATAAGGTGTACTTCGCCTCAGCGGCGCCAGCTGTTGTACATCCTAACGTTTATGGCATCGATATGCCCTCGGTTCATGAACTTATTGCCTATGGTCGTACTGATGATGAAGTGTGTGAACAAATAGGCGCCGATTGGCTGATTTATCAGGATTTGGAAGATCTAATCCAGTGTTCCAAAGAAGGTAACCCAGCTATTTCAGAATTTGATTGCTCCGTGTTTACCGGAGAATATCTGACCGGCGACGTAGACCATGCGTATTTGCGAAGATTGGAGTCAGAACGCGCTGATGCGGTAAAAGAAAAAAAGCGCGAGCAAATCGGTGCAGGTGAAAACCATGTCATTGGTCTTCACAATGAGGTTTCCTAGTGAGCGACAACTCGGATGACCCAGGTCAATGGACTGGCCGGGAAACGCTAGCGATTCGGGCAGGGCATGAGCGGACTGCAGAAGGCGAACACAGCGAAGCGCTGTTCAACACTTCCAGTTACATTTTTTCTTCCGCGGCACAAGCGGCAGCTCGATTCAGTGGTGACAGTGAAGGGAACGTATATTCCAGGTACACCAACCCAACGGTTAGAACCTTTGAGCAACGTATAGCGGCGCTGGAAGGCGCCGAGTCAGCCGTTGCTACATCGTCTGGAATGGCTGCCATTCTCGCTACCTGCATGGCCTTGTTGAAGGCCGGTGATCATGTGCTCTGTTCGAATGCCGTGTTCGGTTCAACGATTGTTCTGCTAAATAAATACTTCGTGAAAATGGGAGTGGAAGTCTCCTATGTTCCCCTGACAGACGAAAGTAAATGGCAATCGCAATTGCGCAGCAATACACGTCTGTTGTTAGTCGAAACACCATCAAACCCACTGAACGATATTGGCGATCTATCATTTCTTGCGGGTTTGTCTAGAGAGCAAAACGCGAAATTAGTGGTAGACAACAGCTTTTGTACGCCAGTGCTACAGCGGCCTCTAGAACTGGGTGCTGATATTGTGACTTATGCTGCGACAAAATATCTCGATGGCCAGGGTCGATGTTTGGGTGGCGTAGTTCTTGGCAACAATGAAGATATGGCGGAAGTTCTTGGTTTTGTTAGAGCGGCAGGACCTACGATGGCACCTTTCAATGCGTGGGTGTTTCTGAAAGGACTTGAAACTTTGCAGTTACGCATGCAGGCGCACTGCCAGTCCGGTCAGCAACTCGCAGAGTGGCTGGCAGCGCATGAAGGTGTGGCAAAGGTGTATTACTCTGGTCTTGCCAGTCATCCTGGTTGCGAATTGGCCAAACGCCAGCAGTCGGGTTTTGGTGGTGTCGTGTCCTTCGATCTACATACAGGCGAAAAGGAAGCCAGGGAAGTAGCTTGGGCGTTTATCGATCAATTAAAATTACTGTCGCACACTGCTAACCTTGGTGATGTTAAATCTACCGTAGTGCATCCGGCGTCGACCACCCATAGCCGACTCAGTGATCAAGAAAGGGCAGCGGCCGGCATCGGCGAGGGTTTGATCCGCATATCGGTGGGTCTAGAGAGCATGGATGACATCACAGCTGATTTGCAGAGCGCTTTCGATGCAGTACTCTAATAATACCCACTGGATCACTGCTGCTTAACATCAGTCGCCAGCTGCTACACTTTATTGAATCACCATACGAGAATAGGCTGGCGGCTGAATGAGTACCGAATCGGACATAAATCTGGTTGTTGATGAAGTAGGCAAGGTATTGCTTGGCAAGGAACGCCAAATTCGTCTCGCTCTATGCTGCTTGTTTTGTAAAGGTCATTTATTGATCGAAGACCTGCCCGGCATGGGTAAAACAACCTTGTCGCAGGCACTGGCAAAAGTGCTGAGGTTAGAGCACAACCGTGTTCAGTTCACCAGCGATTTACTCCCTGCCGATATATTGGGTTTTTCGATATATGACAAAAACACCTCACAGTTTAAATTTCACCCGGGCCCCGTGTTTACCGAAGTTCTGTTGGCAGATGAAATAAATCGCACAACACCTAAAACACAGAGTGCTTTACTTGAAGCGATGGCGGAAGGGCAGGTCACGGTGGAGGGTGAAACCAGAGTTTTGAACCCACCTTTCTTTGTGATTGCGACACAAAATCCAGTGACTCAATCTGGCACCTATCCATTGCCTGAGTCGCAGTTAGATCGTTTTCTAATGCGTATTGAGCTGGGCTATCCAGACCCCAGTGCCGAAAGAAAATTGTATATGGGCGTTGATAGCAAAGCTCAGTTGGCCACCCTGGAGCAACGACTCAATGCGTCAGACCTGGAGGTAATTTCGGAAGCGGCCGCGAAAATTAAAACCTCAGATGCGTTGCTGGACTACGTACAACGATTGGTTGAATACTCGCGCAACGCCGAAGAATTCGCCTATGGCCTGTCGCCACGCGGAGCACTAGCGCTGCTGCGCGCGGCCAAAACATGGGCTTTGATGGAAGGTCGAAGCCACGTTGTGCCGGAAGATGTGCAGGCCGTAATTCCTGCCGTATGCGGTCATAGGTTCAGAGCCGCCGCGCATTTTCAGGGTGATAGCGCAGCACTTGTTCATCAACTGCTGAACCAAGTGGCGGTGATTGCCTGAACTAGGGAGCCTAATGGTGCTGCAACTCGCCATCCAACAACGTTTCGCCGCATGGCTGGATCGTCGAATTCCACGTTCCGGAGAGATCACGCTGAACCAGCGTCGCATCTTCATCTTCCCGTCCAGAGCAGGCCTGGTATTCTTGTTGTTGGTTCTTGGTCTGTTACTAGGTGGTATCAATTACGAAAATAACATGCTGTTCAGCTTTGCGTTCTTGTTGCTGGGCGTTTTCCTCATCACGATTTTGCATACGTATAGTAATCTTTCCGGTCTAACATTACGCAGTACGGCCGCCAGGCCCACCTTCGCCGGCGACTTCGCAGATTTTGAATTGGTGTTGTCACGTAGCGGGCTGCGTCGTTACGAGGGCATTCGTTTCGCCTGGGCAGACGCAGACCCGGTAACCGCAGATTTAGTCAAAGGCACGCAGAAGCGAATATCCATCTTCGTACCAGCACCCAATCGCGGGGTGCTGAAATTGGGGCGGCTGCTTGTGGAAACCTATTACCCGCTAGGATTAATTCGCGCTTGGACCTGGTTGGACTTTGACGCAAAGTGCCTTGTCTATCCAAGACCCGAGATCAGCCGCGCAGAGTTGCAATCAGTGGCAGAAGCTAACGACGAGGGCAGCTACACCCAACAGCATGGTAGTGATGATTTCGCCGGTTTCAAAGATTACGTGCCCGGCGATTCGCTGAAACAAGTGGCGTGGCGTAACGTGGCCAAAGGGCTACCTATCATGACCAAGCACTATCAGTCGCAGGCTGATCACCAGATATGGATTGATTGGGAGCAATTTGACGGAGAGGATACGGAAACGCGATTGTCGCGAATGTGCTACCTGGTACTTTTCGCTGAACAGCAAGCGATGGAATACGGAATGCGCTTGCCCGGCCTGTCATTTCCACCGGCCATTGGTACATTGCATAAGCTGCAGACTCTCCAAGCTCTTGCACTGTATGGGCAGAAGCGGTAATGGCTCTAGTCTATCAAATTCCTAGAAATTGCCTGGCGGCGTTGCTGGTTGCTCAGTTGGCAGTTCTAGCCCCCCATCTTTTTCGCCTGCCTCTTTGGGTGTCTGCGGTCGCAATTGTCTGTGCAATGTGGCGGATGTTGTTATACACCGGCCGAGGGTTTTATCCGAGCGGTGTTTTAAAAACCTTATTGGTGATTATCAGTATTGTCGCGATTGTTCGCGAGTACGGGAATCTGTTTTCACTTGAACCGATTATAGCGCTGCTGATAACCACTTTCGCTCTAAAGCTAATAGAGATGAAATCACGAAGAGACGTTTTGGTTGTCATCTATCTCGCGTATTTCGTTGCCGCCACGCATTTCTTATTTGAGCAGGGAATAGTTGATGCCTTGTACATTCTGGTGACCGCAGCACTGGTGACCGGCTCATTAGTTGCGCTGCACGAAACGGAAGAACGTCCAGCGCTGACTCATGCGTTTAGCGCGGCGGCCAAACTAATCGCACAGGCGATTCCACTCACTGTCATTATGTTTATCGTATTTCCCCGTATTGATCCTTTGTGGTCTGTGCCGGGTGCTGAGAGTCGCGCTAAAACCGGCCCGTCTGACAGCATGTCACCTGGCGACATATCCAATTTGGCGGGGTCTTCCGATTTGGCGTTCAGGGTGAGCTTTGATGGCAATATTCCCCCGGCCGACCAGTTGTATTGGCGGGGTTTGGTGTTCTCCAATTTCGATGGGCGACGGTGGTCTGCAGATTCTAATAAGTCCGCTGAAATGAGCTGGAATCAATACGTGCGCTCTGTGTCTATGGATACAACGAAACTCAGTGACGCCAGTAATTACACAGTGACCATGGAAGCAAGCCGCCAGCCATGGCTGTATGCTATGCCTTTGGCCAGATCAAACACCAAGTCTGTTCTGCAGGCGGGAAACGCAACACTGCGAACCATTTACCCTTTAGACCAACGTTTTCAGTACCAGGTAAACAGCTGGAAAGAATACGTTTTGGAGCCAGAGCTTGATGATTATCGACGTAGCATTGAATTGCAGTTACCAAAAGACTTCAACCCCAAGACTGTAGAGCTAGCGCGCAAAATGCGCGCTGAATCGAGGTCAGCAGAAGCGTATGTGCAATCGGTTCTAGGTATGTTCAATCGCGAGCAATTCGTTTATACGATTCGCCCGCCAAAACTGGGTACACACTCGGTGGACGAATTTCTGTTTTCTACGCGCAGCGGTTTCTGCGAACACTATGCGTCCAGTTTTGTTTTCCTGATGCGCGCCGCTGGAGTGCCGGCGCGAGTGGTGGTTGGTTATCAAGGCGGTGAGTTGAACCCGTTTGAAAACTATCTTCTCGTGCATGAGTTTGATGCGCACGCGTGGACCGAAGTGTGGTTCCAAGATCGTGGATGGCAACGCGTGGATCCCACCGCGGCTGTCGCTCCCGAACGGGTTGAATCCAGTATTAACGAACTGCTTGCCGAAGAGATTGTTGAGAATTCTGCGCTGCCTTTCTTCAATTTACGTGAGCTGCCGATGCTGCGTTGGGCGAGATTGCGTTGGGATAGTGTCAATTATTCGTGGACTAAATGGGTACTCAACTACGACACAGAATTGCAGATGCAAGTTCTGGAAGAATGGCTTGGTCAGGTCAATGGCTGGCGAATCGCTCTGTTTGTTTTGCTCAGTGGGGGTGCGGTGTTATTGCTTGTTGCTCTCAGTCTTTTGCGCCAAAAAGTGAAGCACAAGTTGCACGTGATCGATAAGTGTTATCTGCAACACGTGAGGGCGGTTGAGCGACTCGGAGTAAGCCGTGGTCAGGGAGAGGGTGCCGATACTTTGGCCGCACGTATTGGATCGCAGCACCCTGAGCTTGCCGATTCCGCCAAGCGTATTGCGCATTTATATAATTCAATCAGGTATAACACAAAGCCAGCCCAGCAAGCCCCTTCGGATCTTCAGCGTAAGCTGCGCAATGAAGTGCGCCAGTTTATTAGGTTAAGTGCGATGCAAAAACGCAAAGTTGCGGCACAGAGCGGCGACCGCTTTGCAGCGACAGCGAGTTAGCGCATAATTGCTGCATGAGCGCAGCTATTCCATTATCACCTTTTGAACGCATCACTACGCCTTGTATTGGCGTTTGCTCAACCGCACTTGGTGACAGTGTCTGCCGAGGTTGTAAGCGTTTTAATCACGAAGTGATTCATTGGAATTCGTTTAGCGAAGATCAGAAACGGCTGATTGACGCGCGTCTTCAGGAGTTTCTGCAGCGAGTTAGTAAGGAATACATAAGTGTTACAGATGAATCGCAACTGGCTGACAAAATCCATCAGCTTAAAATACGAGTTGGCAAGCATAGAGGCCCATATTCTCAGGCTTTCGAATTGCTGAGAGCCGGCGGCGAACAGGTCAGGCCATTTGTAGATTTTGGTTTACGCGCGCAACCAGGTTATGAAAACTGGACGGTTATTGAGATTCGTGAAGCGATTGACAGAGATTTTTGGCAGTTATCCAGTGCTCATTTCGAACGATATTTTCCTTAACGCTTCCATGGAAGCTGGAACTTTTGTTCGATGAATTTACCTGATAGTGCCGACCAATTATTGTTGGTAGCCACACCCGATGCGTGGCTACAAGCGGCAGTTGACAATTTAGCAATACTGCTCATTGACCACGCCAATTGTGAGAAGAAAGCGGCATCAACTGCGTTGAGCATGATGTACAGGTACGTTGAGCACGCAGATTTGTTGCACAAGATGTCGCGGCTCGCCCGTGAAGAGTTACGGCATTTTGAACAAGTGCTGTCCATCATGCAGGGCAGAGGCATCGATTATCTGCAGATCAGCTCGGCGCAATACGCCGGTCAATTGCATAAACTGGTCAGCCAGCAGGAACCTTACAGGTTGGTTGATTCGCTACTGGTTGGCGCATTGATTGAAGCCCGATCTTATGAGCGTTTTGGCTTGCTAGCACCCGGACTGGATGATGAGTTGGCGAAGTTTTATCGCTCATTGCTCGCGTCCGAAAAACGCCACTTTCAGGACTATTTGAAATTGGCAGAGTCGCTGCGCGCAGAACCACTATCGGCTTCTTATTGCTCAGACAAGCTGCAAGAGCTTAGCGAAAAAGAAGCTGAGCTTATCAGCAACCCCGATTCGGAATTTCGCTTTCACAGTGGTTTGCCTTTACTGTGAGATAGATCTGCAGATTAACTCAGTCGATTCCGGCGTTACTTCCAAATACCATAGATTGTCTTCCCAATCGCCTAATACATAGCGCTCGCGCGGCGCGCCGTTGACAGTATGTACGTGCTTGTTTGGCCGGTGAGTGTGGCCGTGAAACAGAATGTCTGCTTCGTGGGCGGCTAGCTGCGCTTCGACCTCAGCATAGGTCACATCCATAATATCTTCGGCTTTATTGCTCATGGCCTCCCTGCTGTCAGCGCGCAATTGCGCGGCAATTTGACGCCGTTCAGCCAGCGGTTTTGACAGCAGTCCTTGCACCGACGCCGTTTGTCTTATTCGTGCGCGAAATGCCAGGTACTCAGTGTCATCTGTACAAAGGGTGTCACCGTGCATCAGCAGTACCTTCCTGCCATACAGCTCTATATTGAGCGGATCGGAGATAAGTTGTGCCGTGCACCGTGCGCAAAAATCTGGACCAATAAGAAAGTCTCGATTGCCATGCATTATTGCAACGCTGCAGCCAGTCATGGCCAGCTTGCTGAGTGCTTGCTCCACACGGGCACTCAGCTCTGAGCGGTCATCATCACCAAGCCAGGCTTCAAATAAATCGCCAAGAATAAACAGCTGTTCACAACGACCATGCTGCTCGTCAAGAAACGCTTCAAAGGCAGCAATTACCTGTGGCCTGCTGTCGTGCAGATGTAAATCAGAAATAAACAGCGTGCGTTTAACAGTCACGTTCGCGCAGACCACTGAATTGGAGCTGCACTGCTGTCCATGCCCGGCGGGAACTATTCAGCGGTAACGATGGTTTCCACAACCACTGCGTCAATCGGTACGTCCTGATGTCCCGCGCTGCTGCCAGTTTTGACGGTTTTGATCTTGTTGACCACATCCATGCCGTTGGTGACACGACCGAACACGGCGTACCCCCAACCTTGTGAGGTTTCAGCGGTATGGTTAAGGAAACCGTTGTCAGCAACATTGATGAAAAACTGCGAAGACGCCGAATGAGGGTCCATGGTTCTGGCCATCGCCAGGGTGCCGGTTTCATTTTTCAAGCCATTATTTGCTTCGTTTTCAATGGGCTCATTGCCATTTTTCTGCTGCATGTTTTCATCGAAGCCGCCACCCTGAACCATGAAACCGTCAATAACTCGGTGAAATATGGTGCCATCGTAAAATCCGCTATTGGCGTAGTCGGCGAAATTCTTGGCACTGACGGGCGCGTTCTCGTGATCGAGTTCTATTTCAATATCGCCGTAATTGGTTTTTAGTATAAACATGCAGAAACAATGGCCTTACGTGGGGGTATGAAGCCGGTATAATACGTGGTTTGCCTTTTTGAAACCAGCCGCCCGTCACGCAATATTGCGTTTCATGCCGCGCGAACTACGTCTATGGATACTCCGAAAAGCCACTTCATCAAAACGATAATTGATGAAGATCTAAAGTCTGGCAAAGTCACTGAATTGCTGACTCGATTTCCACCCGAACCGAATGGTTTTTTGCATATAGGTCATGCTAAATCCATATGTCTTAACTTCGGTCTTGCAGAAGAGTATGGAGAGCACACTACTGCCCGGTGCAATTTGCGTTTTGATGATACCAACCCTGAGAAGGAAGATGCAGATTATGTGGCCTCGATCAAGGAAGATATTCGCTGGCTTGGTTTTCAATGGTCTGGCGAGGAGCGCTATGCCTCTGACTACTTCGAGCAACTATATGATTTTGCCGTCCAACTGATAAAAAAGGACCTGGCTTATGTGTGCAGCCTCAGCGCTGAACAATCACGCGAGTACCGCGGCACGCTGACTGAGCCTGGTAAGAACAGCCCACACCGTGATCGTAGCGTCGATGTAAACCTGGACTTGTTTAAGAGAATGCGCGCAGGTGAGTTTGCCGAAGGGGCACACGTATTGCGAGCGAAAATCGACATGGCGTCACCCAATATCAATATGCGTGACCCAATTATTTACCGAATTCGGTATGCACAGCATCATCAAACGGGTGATACCTGGTGTATTTACCCAATGTACGATTTTACGCACTGTTTGTCTGATGCGCTTGAAGGAGTAACCCACTCACTGTGCACCCTGGAATTTGAAGACCATCGACCCCTGTACGATTGGTTTATTGCGCAACTGGCTACACCGGCGGAACCAAAACAATATGAGTTTGCGCGGCTCAACCTGAATTACACGGTGACCAGCAAACGCAAGCTCAAGCGACTTGTTGATGAGCAACTGGTCGATGGCTGGGATGACCCGCGTCTGCCGACACTAGCAGCCATGAGACGAAGGGGGTACACGCCTGAGTCAATTCGGCGATTCTGCGATGCAGTCGGCGTTGCCCGTGCCTTCTCGACCGTTGATGTTGGCATGTTGGAACATGAGATAAGAGATGATCTGGACAAACGCGCTCCCAGAGCAATGTGTGTACTGAACCCGGTGAAGATGGTGTTGAGCAATTATCCCTCGGATCAACAGGAAACGCTCAGCCTACCCAATCACCCCAAAGATGAGACTCTAGGTCGCCGTGATGTGCCTTTTAGCCGAGAACTGTTTATAGACAGAGCAGACTTCGTAGAAGATGCGCCTCCGAAGTGGAAGCGCTTGGCACCCGGTGCCGCTGTCAGGCTGCGCGGCGCCTATGTTGTGCGGTTCGAGCGAGCTGTTTTTGAAGAGAATGGTGAGCTTGCTGAGCTTCATTGCGCAGTTGATGTGGCAACACTGGGCAAGAACCCAGTAGGTTATAAGGCGAAAGGCGTGATTCACTGGGTGTCTGCACAGCACAGTGTTGCCGCTGAAGTGCGTTTGTACGATCGATTGTTCACGGTAGAAAACCCGGAAAGTAATTCGGAAAAAGATTATACCGAGTACATAAATCCGAATAGCTTGCAGAGCTGTGCGCAGGCTAGAGCAGAGGCAAGTTTGCAAAGCGCTGTTGCTGAACAGCGCTTTCAGTTCGAGCGTGAAGGGTATTTTTGCGTGGATCGCTACGATTCAAAGCCTGATAAGTTGGTGTTCAATCGAGTGGTGAGTCTGCGCGACAGTTGGTCCCAGGTAAAGAAATGAAAGTTTTTAATACGCTGAGTAAGGAAAAAGAAGAGTTTATTCCTCTCGATGGCAATCGAGTGCGGATGTACGTATGTGGCATTACGGTTTACGACTATTGCCATTTGGGCCATGCGCGCATGCTGGTTGCTTTCGACGTGATTGCTCGCTGGTTACGACATTCCGGTTATGAGCTTACCTACGTCAAAAACATCACTGATATTGAGGACAAGATATTACAACGAGCGATTGAGCTTGATGAGCCATTTCGTGATCTAACCGAGCGTTTCATAGGCTACATGCACGAAGACGAGAAGGCGCTTGGGATTTTGCCGCCAGACATTGAGCCTCGCGCCACGCAATACATTGACTCAATGAAAGCCCTTATTGCCACCTTGATAGATAATGGCAGTGCTTACGCCGCAGATAATGGTGACGTCTACTTTTCCGTTGCTAGCTTTGCCGGTTACGGAAAGCTCTCCGGCAAGAAGCCGGATGAGCTTCTGGATGGCGCACGAGTTGAAGTTGGTGAGTTGAAAAAAGACCCGCGTGATTTTGCCTTGTGGAAAGCTGCAAATCCCGCGGAGCCAGCTGACGCCCATTTTGATGCGCCCTGGGGAAAAGGTAGACCGGGATGGCATATTGAATGCTCGGCAATGTCTACAGATAATCTTGGAGCAAGCTTTGATATTCATGGCGGCGGTCAAGATCTGGTTTTTCCACACCACGAAAACGAAATTGCTCAGTCGGAAGCTGCCAGTCATCAGCATTACGCCAAATATTGGTTGCACAACAATGCTGTTCGGGTTGATCAGGAGAAAATGTCGAAGTCACTTGATAATTTTTTCACCATAAGAGAGATTTTGCAGAAATACGAAGCCGAGACAGTCCGTTACTTTTTAGTGGCCACGCAATACAGAACACCCATCAATTACTCGGAAGAGAATCTAAGAAATGCAGGTGCAGCGCTGGAGCGTATTTACCTGGCATTGCTGGATGCAGATTGGCAAAAAGGGGATGCCGATTCAGACCATTGCGCGGCCGCCCGAACTCGCTTTACCGAGGCGATGGATGATGATTTTAATACTCCAGAAGCAATGGCTGTGATTTTTGATTTGGTCCGGCAATTGAACATCGCCAAAAAAGAAGGCGCTAATGCGTTGGCAAGCGACTTGGCTGCCGCAATACGAGCGCTTGGTAGTTTGCTTGGTATAGCGCAGCGCGAGCCTATGCAAGCCCTGCGCGCAGGAGACACGCGGGCGGGCGATGACGGTTTATCAGATAACCAAGTAGAGGCGCTGGTTGCAGAGCGCGACGCGCTGAAAATAGCCAAAGACTATGCAGGTGCAGACCAGATACGCGAGGATTTGGCAGAGCAGGGCATAGTATTGGAAGACAGCCGGGAAGGCACACGCTGGCGTCGTAAATAATGCGCGGCAAAGACCCGATCAAGCACCATTGACGAGGCAGGGTCGCATGAGTATGATGCCGTGCTCTCGTCTGAGAGTGCTTGGAAGGGATTAATCGGGGTATAGCGCAGTCTGGTAGCGCGCCTGCTTTGGGAGCAGGATGTCGGGAGTTCGAATCTCTCTACCCCGACCATTTCCGGTCTGCGACGGAAGCCACGCGCCCGTAGCTCAACTGGATAGAGCATCGGCCTTCTAAGCCGAGGGTTGCAGGTTCGAGTCCTGCCGGGCGCGCCAATTCGGCGGGTTCTAGCCCAGAGTATCAAATCAGGAATTTGGCCTGGTAGATCAATGGTGGCGTTAGCTCAGTTGGGTGAGACTGGACCGAATGTCAACAGACATTCGCAGCGACGCGAACGCCGAGGCAGGACGCCGCGGCCGGTCTTGAAAAGCACACAGAAGTTGCGCCAGGACGGCGCCTACTTATCTGACAATGGTGGCGTTAGCTCAGTTGGTAGAGCTCCGGATTGTGATTCCGGCGGTCGTGGGTTCGAACCCCATACGCCACCCCATTTTAATTCCTTTAAACTGTGCAGAGCATGATTTTACGGTGGCCTGGGGTGCGTGGGCGTGAAACGCTAAAAATACAGGTTTATAATATAGGTCACAACGGCTAAGAGAACTGGAAATACGATCAGAATCAAGAACCACGATTTGCCATCCATTTACTCCTCCTTTTTATCGTTAGGTCTAGTATTAGCTAAGTATAACAGTTAGTTGTGATTTGGCCGCTTCCAAATACCCCGAGCTGGCGTCGGAAATGTCTCACAAGCACATACGTGCAAGACTCTGCACCGTGGTTTTTTCGATCGTTGGTGAAGTACTTAAAACTTGATTGTGCATTACTTTGTCGCTATCTTGCTTGCGCTAGTAAACCTTGGAGACAGTCATGAGCTCTCGGCAACAGCAGTTTGAGGCCATGTTGGCACTTCAACACCGAATGAATTCCAAAGTGCACCCTGAGTGGTTTAAACAGGGATTTGCCTACTATCGAGCGTTATGGATTGAGTGCGCTGAGTTAATGGAACACCATGGTTACAAATGGTGGAAGAAACAAACACCTGATTTGGACCAGGTTCGTCTCGAAATCGTTGATATCTGGCATTTCGGCTTGAGTATGCTTATTGATCGCCGAGACTTCTCCGGCATCGCCATCGAGATGGAACAAGCGCTGCACGACCATGAGGATTCCAACGTTTCCATTCTGGTGGCTACAGAAGCCCTGGCGCAATCTGCATTAAGCAGCCGGCGGTTTTCAGTACCGCATTTTTGGTCTTTGTTGCAAAGTGCAGATATGAACGCCGATGATTTGTATCAAATGTACGTGGGAAAAAACGTGTTGAATTTTTTCCGCCAGGATCATGGCTACAAAGAAGGTAGCTATTTGAAGCTCTGGTCGGGCCGTGAAGATAATGAGCATTTGGTTGAAATTAGCAGTGCGCTGAACAGTGGCAGTGCTGCCTATGAGCAGGAGCTGTATGCGGCATTGGAAAAGCGATATCAGCAAGTTTTGGAAGGAGTAGCGCAATGACCGACGCGTCAGGTCAGAAAGTTTCAGCGATGTTTATGGATACCTTCCCGGTAGGTCCATTGCAGTGCAATTGCGCCATCATAGGCGACACAATCTCCAAGCGCGCCATGGTAATAGACCCTGGTGGTGATGCTGACAGAATCTTGAAGGTTTTGAGCGACAATAATCTCCGTTTGGTCAGCATAATCCACACCCACGCGCACCTTGACCACATACTCGCATCTGGGGCGTTGAAGGAAGCTACTGGAGCGGGTATTTATCTTCATAAGGGCGACAAGATGTGGTGGGACATGGTTGAAGAACAGTGCAAAATGTTCAATATACCCTATGAACCTCTTCCGGATCCCGATTTCTGGCTGGAAGATGATGAAGCGCTGTGTTGCTGCGATGGCGTTGCCATACACACGCCAGGCCACACCGAGGGCTCCATGAGCTTTTGGTTCCAGAACGACAAGCTTTTGGTTGCTGGTGATACCTTATTCAAAAGTTCTATTGGCCGCACCGACTTGCCTGGTGGCGACTTCAAGCAGATCGAACAGTCGATCAAAGAACGTATCTATTCACTCGATGATGATGCTACTGTGATTACGGGCCATGGCCCTGCGACCCAGATTGGTGCTGAAAAAAACAGCAATCCTTTCGTACAGGCTTGAAGCGAGATATACACAGGCAAGCATAACCAGAGCGTTATGAATGGCTTAGCGTGGATAAGTTTGTCAATTTTGAGAATACATAGCTAAATCATTGAAAAATAAGAAATATGCTCCAGGCTAAGACGACGCTGATAAAAAAAGGATACACGAATTACTAGCCATTAGTTCTGTTGCTCTATTGTTATGCCCAGATTTATGCACAGATTCTGTGGAAAACACTGGGCCCAAACCGTTTTGCTTTAACGAGAATGCGCCGCAGTAGGTTACCATAGCGCCCAGTATTGGAGCCGCTGATGGAACAACGTTCAGTATCAACCACCGCATTGGCCAAAGCGCTACAAATGTCGTCGCGCCGATTGTTTCTTTTGTTGAAAGATTATGAATGGATTCATCGTGTTGACGCTGGTTGGGAATTGTTGAAGAAGGGCACTGAGCAAGGTGGCGAGTACCGGGAATCAGAGTCGTTTGGCCGCTACATTGTCTGGCCGGAAAAGCTGCTGGAACATCCTTTGTTACTGGCAGCGGCCGATGCGACCCAGATGACCGCCAGCGGCATTGGCGATCATTTTGGCAGGTCAGCGCGGTTAACGAACCGGGTGCTACGCGAACTGGGCTGGATTCGGCACACTTCAACGGGCTGGCTGCTCACTGATGCGGGCACAGCTTTAGGGGCGTCGCAATTGCAAACAGAGCAAGGCAAATTCTATGCGAGTTGGCCACGCTCTCTGCTTAGTGAGCCAGAATTGGTATCACACTTCAACGCAATCAATATTTTGCAGCATCGCCGGCAAGACCATGAACCCGACCTGTTTGAGTCCGAGAACACCACCGAGCTTTCTGGTTCGGTATGTATTACCTCATTAGATGGTCATATTCTGGCTACTGCAGCCGAAGCCGAACTCTGTCAGTGGCTGTACCTGCTGGATCTTAACCACGCCTATCGCCGTGACCTAGGCGGTCATGACCTGTACAAATGTGATTTCTATTTGCCCAAGTACGGTCTGTATATTGATATTTGGTATGCGTCCGACCCACCCGGTATTTTGTCGGAACGGCTGGCCAAGCAGCAGTGGTGTAATGAGCATCAACTTACATTGTTAGAACTTGATGAAAACGATATTAGTCAACTGGATTATGTGCTGCCGCAGCGCCTTGGCGAACTTGGCATTCAAGTTTATTGAGCGCGCAATACAACCGCAGATTCAATGTGTTCGGTAAAAGGGAATTGATCAAACACAGCAAATTCACTAACGTGATGCGTGCAAGTTAACTGTTGAAGATTTTCCGCTAGAGACACGGGATTGCAAGAGACATAAATAATATTCGCAAACTGTTGGATAAAAGCCAGTGTTTGCGAATCCAGTCCACTACGCGGCGGGTCGACCAATACGGTACTGAAATCATAATGTTCCAACTGGACGTGACTTAGTCGACGAAAGCTGCGAACGTTTGATAAAGCCTGCGCAACTTCGGCTGCGGACAAACGCCCTAGCGCTATATTGCTTAGACCGTTTGATTCAACATTATGTTGCGCGGCCAGTAGGCCAGTCTTATTCAATTCTGTTGCCAGAACTTTGTCGAATACGTTTGAAAGAGCGATGCTGAAATTCCCATTGCCACAATACAATTCCAGCAAGTCACCAGAGCCCTCACTGCAATGCCGGTGGACCCAATTCAACATGGCTTGATTAATAATTGCATTGGGTTGCGTAAAACTGTTTTCCAATTGCCGGTATTGTAGATTCCGCCCCGCAATCACAAATTCCTCAATGACATGATCTTTGGCCAACACCATCTTTTGCTTACGACTACGACCAATTAGACTAACCCCCAGAGCCTTTTGAAATTCGCTGGCCACCTCAGACCATTTATCATCCAGCCTGCGGTGGTAAAGCATCGATAATAAACAATCACCACGTGTAGTAGTCAGGAAATCAATTTGGAACAAGCGTTCACGCAAAGTGGGCGTTTTTCTGACCTTCTCAATCACAAGCGGCATCAATCTTTGTATCACCGCTGAGCCTGCTGTAAACGAATCTATGCGATACGGCTCCTTTGGCTTGCCCTTTGGAAACATCACGTAGTAACTGCTATCGCCTTCGTGCCAAACTCGAAATTCAGCGCGCATGCGGTAGCCCTGAACAGGTGATTCAAATACGTCGGGTGCAATACTGGTGAAGGGCGACAAATGGTTTCTTACCAAAGCGAGTTTGTCGGCGAGCTGCTGCTTGTATTCATCAGCAGAGGGAACGTCGCTATTAATCTGGGATTCGCTCATGGTCACGGCTACGGTTCAGGTAATTTTTCGCCAGGAATCAGCGATCCACAGCCATTGGACTATTATAAGAGGGTTAACAGGAGAATCGAAATGAAAGTACTGGTCACGGGTGGCGCGGGATACATAGGCAGCCATACTTGCGTGCAGTTATTGGAAGCAGGGCATCAGGCAGTCGTGGTTGATAACCTGTCAAACAGTAGCGAGGAAGCAGTGCGCAGAGTCGAAGCGATCACCTCGAAAAAATTGCCACTTCATAAAGTGGACATTCGCGACGCCGATGGTTTGGCCGAAGTGTTTGCGCAATATGATTTTGATTCGGTGATTCACTTTGCTGGCCTTAAGGCCGTTGGTGAATCAGTACAAAAGTCTCTGATGTATTACCAGAACAATATACAGGGTACATTGACGCTGTGTGATGCGATGGCGGCGAATAATGTTCGCAATCTGGTGTTCAGTTCCTCCGCGACAGTATACGGAGACCCCGCAACGGTACCGATAAAGGAAGATTTTCCGCTTTCCGCAACTAACCCATATGGCCGGTCCAAGTTGATGGTGGAAGAGATTCTACGGGACCTGAATGTCTCCGACGATTCATGGAATATCGCATTACTGCGCTACTTCAATCCAGTTGGCGCGCATGCGAGTGGCACAATCGGTGAAGACCCCTCTGATATCCCCAATAACCTAATGCCGTTTATCAGTCAGGTGGCGGTTGGCAAATTGGAAAAATTGGCGGTATTTGGAGATGATTATCCAACACCTGATGGCACAGGTGTACGCGATTACATTCATGTTGAAGACTTAGCGAACGGCCATCTTAGGGCTTTGGAACGCTTGCAGGGTCAGCCTGGTGTTGTTACCTACAACCTCGGTACTGGCAACGGTTATTCGGTGCTGGATATGGTCAAAGCATTTGAGAAAGAAACGGGTAAGCCCGTCGCGTATGAGATAGTAGCGCGAAGACCCGGCGATATTGCCACGTGCTATGCAGACTCAAGTCTGGCAAATAAGGAGTTGAGCTGGCAAGCGACTCGTAATGTCGAAGACATGGTTAGAGACGCGTGGAAGTGGCAGAGCCAGAATCCCAACGGGTACCAATAGCGCACGACGTTAGTACTTTATCTGAACGAGCATTGCTGGCGAATGTGCTTTGCCAGCGCCCAGTAGGCGTGTTGTTTATCGATAAACGGTCCTTTCGGGGCGCCATCACGAGTTTTGAAAAACCAGTGCGCTTCCTGTTTGAATACTCGCTCTTTATCCGGTCTGGTCGGTCTAATAGCGGGGCGGTCTGAAATAATGGCCTGTGTCATATCTGTTCCTGTCGTAATACGCCCGACATTCATTGTCGAGTCTGGCGGAACTAATCCCTGTATCGCAATAGCTGGGTTCTCGAGTGAACCACTTAACGTTCGTCCTTCTGATTAGTATAGTTTTTGATCGGGTAAATAATGATCAATTGATCATAAATTAGACGGCGATCACGAAAATCGATCTAAATGATTTCCTGTAGCTGCCGGTCACCAGCTTCTGCTTTGCGAGAATTGGGTAATCAGCTCCACAAACATGCAATATTCGATCGGATGCAACACTGAAACTTCGTCCGAACGAACGTCATACAATGCGTATAACGCTCCATAAGAAGCTGATTTCAGCGCTGTGATTAGCTTGGCCTGTTTCTGCACAACAACCACCGCGTCATGTTCGCCAAGTGCGTCAATAAGTTGCTCGCATCGATTCTGGCTGAGCTCGGTTTGAACTATGTGTAAAAGCGACGTTTGCATTCGATACTCTAGAAAGCATATATCGCGTGAGCTTGAATGTGCAATGCGCGTACTTTTGCTGCATCGCATGTCACACTGCTCGAAGAACGCCAGTGCTGTTTTAGGAACAGCGCAGCGCCTTCATCGGCAAAAATGGTGGTTACGCCAAACTCTAGCAACTGCTCAAGATGCTCGTTAAGACTCTGAAGGAGAGGTACCGAACTCGAACGTGAAGCTTCAAAATAAATGTTTGGCGGGCTACCAACTGCCGCAAAGCTTAATATCAAAGGTAACGCTTGCTGCATGGCCTGAGCATTGTCCAGGCAGACGGTTACCAGCGTGCAGGTTCTTGAATCAGTTAACACCATGAACAGCCAATTAGCTCAGGCTAACAATTCGATCAGAGTTTACTTGAGCATCCAGCAGTTGCACCAAGCCACCAAGGCTTACGTTAGCGTGGTCTGCCATCGATACCTGGTGTTTCTTTACTGACGCTGAGCAAAAGCAAAGATCAATGGAGCTATTACTAGCCAGAGCTTGCCAAGGATACGCCGCTACTTTAGTTGGCTCGCTGTGATGCAGGACGCCCTCACTGTAAAAGAAAACTCGATACAAATTGTGCTTCGATGCGATAATCGCTCTTGCGGTTAGCAGTGCGGTGCTCTGTTCAATGTTCTTGTCAGGCGCTTTGTCGACAAACAACGAGAAGTTCATGCTTCGTTAGACCATATTCATTAGCAGCAGCACAAACAGCACAACACCAATGATGGGCAGCGCAACGGCGGACCAATCGCCTTTTTCAGCATCGGGACTGTTCTTCATTGTGTGCTTAACATTGGGCCAAATTACAATCATCATCGCAATGAAAATAATGGCGAGACCAATCTGCATCCAATCCATTAGAAGGCTCCAAATACGTGTGAGTAGATGTCGCAGAGTATAACTGGGATCATAAAAAAACGGCGCCATAAGGCGCCGTTTTGTTGTTAATGCGTGCGTGCATTAGTCATCACTGGCAAAGCCCAGCAAATTCAACAAGCTGATAAAAATGTTGAAAATTGTCATGTACAGACCGATGGTAGCCATCACGTAATTGCGCTCGCCACCGTTAACTATCCGGCTGGTGTCATACAAAATGAACCCAGACATCAGTAAAATGATTACTGACGAGATCATTAAGCTCATGGCTGGCATCTGCATGAACAGGTTGAGCACAATAAAGCCGATCACAACCAGCATGCCAACCATCAACATACCGCCCATGAAGCTGAAATCCTTCTTGGTAGTAAGCGCATAGGCCGACAACGCCATGAAGATAACACCAGTGCCGCCCAAGGCCGTTGCTACAAGCTGGCCGCCGTTTTGCAGAGCAAGATACATTGCAAGCATTGGACCTATGCCAAAGCCTAGCAAGCCGGTTATTGCAAATACAACACCAATGCCGCTCGCTGAATTAGCGACTTTTGGCATGACAAACAGCATCAAAACCATCGCACCACCCAGACATACTAAATAGGTCATGCGCGGCATTTCCAGAGCCATTGAGATCATGGCGGTAATGCCTGAAAACACCAGGGTCATTGCCAGCAAGGCGTAGGTGTTTCTTAACACCTTATTCACTTCAGCACTGGCTACGTCGTAACCTGCAGTGCTCAGAACGTCATTCTCTCTATTCATGCCTGATTCTCCTCAAGGAATCCTTTTAAACTACTCTAATAATAATGATGGTACAGCTAATTTCAATGCTTTCTATCTCGAAAAACGGTGTTTATACAGCGAACTTTTCGTATAGCCGTTTGTCGGCTTTACTGCACCACTCAGAAAATGCCGGGAGATAAGGAATAGTTGGCGGAGGAGGAGAGATTCGAACTCTCGGAAGACTTTCGCCTTCGCTGGTTTTCAAGACCAGTGCATTCAACCACTCTGCCACCCCTCCGCAGAGCAGGCGCAATTATATCCGTATTGTTGCGCCTGACAAGAACCCCCTACAACTAAATGTCGGTGGCAGATTACCAGTTAGAGCTCGCTACTGACTTCTGCTCTGCGCTGTTGCCTTGGGTCGTTCGATGCGCGCATCGCTGTGACTTCCTCCTCGCTCAGCTGCTCGGCTTGAAGTGCAGGTGCTTGCAGGTCGATGAGCTCGATCGTGCGGCTACGAATTTGAAATTCGGCGCGAGACTGCGGGTTGTCACGCGGGTCATTTCCAGCTCGACCCAGTGTTGCAAAATCAAGCGCGGCGGATGGGCTAGTGGTGTCCGCCGCGCCATTGCTGCGTTGAACTTCTGGTTGATCAAAGTCCGCCGTTTCCGCTTCCGGCACCGAAGTGGATGAAGTCGCCGAAGAGGCTTCTGTTTCAGCCTCAGCCGTTTCGGGCTGGATCGCAAATTGCGCTTCAACGTTTGCCTCGGTCTCAGACTCGATTTCGGCCTGTGCTAACGATTCTTCTGATTGCCCAGATTTACCATTCTCGGTCTGTTCGCCGGCTTCGATCGCCGTCTCGTGAACGGAGAGCGCGTCGATGTCATTGCTGCTAGGTACTTGGGCGGTTACCTCATTGATTTCAGTTGCCGACTCAGGAGCGTCTTGCAAGGTGTCTGCAACAACAGCTGTGGGAACAGGTGTTGGCGCTTCCGATGTCACTATTTCACTGCCTGCAAGCAATGCATCAATCGGCCGCTCTCGCCGATTCTCACGCTTTTTCGGGCTAGCGGCTTTAGGCTTGCTATTGCTGGGCCGGCGCTTTGGTCGGTCGGTATCATTTGCTTGCTCAGCACCTTGTGCATTGTCGCGATGATTCGCGGCTTTCTCCTGACGCTGGCCGTTTCCGCTGCGCCGTCGTTGCCCGCCACGTCGGTTGCCATCGGCCTGTGCAGAGTCAGTGGATTTCTCTTCCGGCACAACGGCGTCCAATGTTTCCTGGCGCTGCCGTGTTTGTTGCTTGGGCTTGCGGTTGCCGCCACGCTTATTATTGCGTCGTTTGTTTGACGAGTCGGGCTTCTTGGCTTTCTGCGTGTTTGAAACCACAGCGCTTGCTGGCGGCTCAGCAACAACCGGGGCGCTACCAAACATTGCGTTCCAAATTCGAGAGATCATTCCCTCGGACTGTGGCTGCGTGGCGGTAAGCGGCACAGCTTGTGCGACGACGGGCGCAGGTTCGCTGCGCTGCGGGATCGGTTCTTGGGGAGCAACGCTCACGCGTTTTAACGCCGGCTCTTCCGGAACAGCCAACACCGACTGCGAATCGGTTTCCGGCTCATCCAATATCGATGTGTCGTTTTCTAGGTCATAGCTTGGAATATCGTGAGATTGCTGTTGATCATCTCGATATCTTTGTACATCGAAATGTGGGGTTTCCATGTTGAGATTAGGCACCACTAAAACGTGTAAGCCATTGCGCTTCTCAATATCTAGAATGGCTTGACGCTTTTCATTCAGCAGGTAGGTTGCCACTTCTACGGGCACGATCGCTCGTATCTCGGCGCTGCGTTCTTTAAGTGCTTCTTCTTCGATGACTCTGAGCGCGGTAAGCGCCGTTGATTTAGTGTCAAGAATGTGGCCCTGACCTTTACATCGCGGACAAACAATAGAGCTGGTCTCCCCAAGTGAAGGACGAAGCCGCTGCCGTGACATTTCCAGTAGGCCAAACCTGGAGATTTTTCCAACCTGAACGCGGGCTCGATCCATTTCAAGGGCTTCACGCATGCGATTCTCAACAGCACGCTGGTTGCGGTTTTCATTCATGTCGATGAAATCAATGACCACCAGGCCACCAATATCTCGCAATCTCAGTTGCCGACCGATCTCATCGGCGGCTTCCAAGTTGGTTCGGGTGGCGGTGTCTTCTATATTCTTGCCTTTGGTCGCCCTTGCCGAGTTGATATCGATGGCGACCATAGCCTCGGTCGGATCGATAACAATGGAGCCACCTGAAGGTAGCGTGACTTCCCGTTCATAAGCCGACTGGATTTGGCTCTCAATTTGATAGCGATTAAATAAAGGTACACTGTCCTGATACAGCTTCAACTTGGACTCATTGTGCGGCATGATCTGGCCTACAAACTCAGTAGCCTCTTCAAACGCATCTTGCGCATCAATAATAATTTCACCTATGTCGGGGCGTAGATAATCTCTGATGGCTCGAATAATGACATTGCCTTCGGGATAAATCAGAAACGGGGCAGGGCGTTGCTCAGCAACTTCTGATATTGCCTCCCATACAGCGCATAGGTAATCCTGGTCCCACTTGAGCTCTTCGCTATTACGTCCAACGCCGGCTGTGCGCACAATAACGCCCATGCCTTTTGGGGTATCCAGCGAATCGAGAACAGACTTAAGTTCTGAGCGCTCATCACCCTCAACACGTCGGGAGATTCCGCCAGCTCTTGGATTATTCGGCATCAACACCATATAACGACCAGCGAGACTGATGAAGGTGGTTAACGCCGCACCTTTATTACCACGCTCTTCTTTATCAACCTGTACAATAACTTCAGTACCCTCTTTGACTACGTCTTTGATCGTAAATCGACCTTCAACATCGGAAGGCTTGCGGTAAAAATACTGTTTGGAGATTTCTTTGAGTGGTAGAAAGCCGTGCCGCTCAGCGCCAAAATCGACGAATGCTGCTTCCAGGCTGGGCTCCACACGGGTGATTTTGCCTTTGTATATATTGGACTTCTTTTGAACTCGGGTTCTGTTTTCAATATCTAGATCGAACAGCTTCTGTCCATCGACCATTGCAACTCGCAACTCTTCAGGTTGGGTTGCGTTGATTAACATGCGTTTCATAGGTGTACTTCCATGGTGTCTTGGCCGACCCGATGGAAAGCAGAATGAGACTGTGTGCAAAGATCGTGAATTAATGTCGTCTAACTGGCACACACAGTACCAAGCAACACCAAACCAAGCGTGATCGCTTGCCGTTCAAATACGCTATTTCGAGATTTTTCTCAGAAATAGTTCATTAATATCAGCAGCCTGCAGTCGAAACTTAATCTAAACCAGTCAGCTCGCTGATGGGCCCGGAGCAGCACCTGCCAGCCATTTTCTCGGCAGGTTCATCTGTTGCATGCTCGCGGGCCAATATACGTTTAATCGTTTGTCGTGAGTCTCATCACTACTGCCCACGCCGGTTGCATGAGTGGCTTTCACTCTTCTTGCACCCTAAAAAAAATCAATAGGGCGTGCAGTGGCTAGTCGGCGGTTATAAATAGCGGCAGGGTTGTCGCAAGGCTCAATATGATGTGCCGATGTTCTCGCGGCGCCTTGCGAGTCATGCTCGCTTCTTTCAACCCTTCGAGAGATAATAGCGTTCTATTTCTTGGGTCTAAGTTGCACTATAGCATTTAACGACAGGTGCCTCAATCACGGGAGGCTGGCTCGTCGCTGGTAATTGTAGTGCCTACGAGGGCCTTTACGCATGCCACGTTTCGGTGCGCGAATGATTCTAGCTATGTCACAGTGAGCGGCTGATTGGAAAACAAACAAGTTCGATACGTAAGTATTGATGATTCGCATGCCGGTCAGCGCCTGGATAACTTCCTGTTTACTGAGCTCAAATCTGTGCCCAAATCCAGGGTATATCGCATGCTGCGTTCCGGTGAGGTGCGTGTTAATAAGCGGCGAGCCAAGCAAACCTACCGATTGATGGCAGGCGATAGCATACGAATCCCCCCGGTGCGCCTGCCTAGTGACTCTGGCGAAAAGCGGCCTCTGTTTGTCAGCGATTCTTTGGCCGATACTCTTAGCGAGGCGATTCTGTTTGAGACAGACGATTTGCTGGCGATCAACAAGCCTGCGGGATTGGCAGTACACGGCGGAAGTGGCATCAACCTGGGTTTGATAGAAGCCTTAAGGGTGTTGCGACCCGAATGCAGGCGCATGGAGTTGGTGCATAGGTTGGATCGTGATACCTCGGGTTGCTTGATGATAGCCAAGAATCGCAAAACCCTGGTTGAGCTACATCAGCAATTGCGGGCTAAAACGCTGACAAAGAAGTATGTGGCGCTGGTGTTCGGTCGTTGGCCCAAAGCGCTGACGCGTGTGGATGCTCCATTGCGTAAGAATGAGCTGAGTTCTGGTGAGCGCATGGTTAGGGTCAGCAAGGACGGCAAAGCATCGTCTACTTTATTCAAAGTGCTAGAGTGGTTTGACGACACCAGCCTGGTAGAGGCCAGCCCGGTGACGGGCAGAACACACCAGATTCGTGTGCATGCGGCGAGTAAAGGACACGCTATTGCCGGTGATGTGAAGTATGCACCTGACGCAGCCAATAAGGTCGCACGTGAACATGGCTTGCAGCGCCTGTTTCTGCACGCCAGCGAGCTGAATTTGACACTGGCTGGTGAGCCGCTGACGGTCACTGCTGAGTTAGAATCTAATTTGAAGTTATTTCTTGATAAGCTTTATAAGTAATTAATTATGTTAATAGTATTTGATTGGGATGGGACGCTTATTGATTCTGCAGACAAAATTGTGGTAGCTATGCAAGCGGCCATGAATGACGCCGGCCTAGCCATTCGAGGTGCTGCGGAAATTCGCCACATTATCGGTCTTGGAATGCATGAAGCGACCGCCGAACTGTATCCTGAGGCATCGAGCGAACAAAAGTCGCAGCTACAACAATACTACGCCAGGCACTTTGTGCAGCGCGACGCTGTTCCATGCGAGTTTTTTCCTGGCAGCATGGAGTTTGTCAGCGAGTTGCGCCGTTTAGGTCACCAGACCGCTGTGGCAACCGGTAAGAGTCGCCGCGGACTGGATCGAGTGTTTGCCGCCACAGGTCGCGGCGAATTGTTTGATTCCAGCCGCTGCGCAGATGAAACGCGTTCCAAGCCGCATCCACAGATGCTGCTTGAGCTGCTGGAGGAAACGGGCACCGCTCCAACAGACGCAATAATGATTGGTGATACCGAATATGATGTGGCAATGGCTGTGAGCGCCGGAATGAACGCTGTGGGAGTAAGCTTTGGAGTGCATTCTATTCCAAGGTTGCAGGCAGCCGGTGCGCAATTTATCGCCAATTCTTACGCGGAACTGTCGCAATGGTTTGTTGATCATGCGGTCGCGCGCTGAACGGCGATTCGCATCACCTTATCTGTTGTAGACTGAAACAGGGTACAAACAAGAGCTGAAAAAGAATGAATATGGAATCAAACGATACTGTGTCAGAACGAGGCGCGCTGAATGTATTGGAAAATGTGGTGCAAAGCTCTCTGAGCGAACAGCGAAAAGCTCGCCGCTGGGGCATTTTCTTTAAACTACTGACCTTCGCTTACCTGGCCGTTTTGCTGGGTTTGTTTCTGTATAAGGGAGTGGGCGGAGAAGTCAGTGATACTCACATCGGTGTGATAGAAATCAAAGGTGTTATAGCCGCTGACGAAATGGCTAATGCAAACGCGGTCGCTGGCAGTTTGCGACAAGCTTTCGAAAATGACGCATGCGAAGGCGTTATTCTGGCGATCAATAGCCCTGGAGGAAGCCCAGTGCAAAGTGGTCAGATTTATGACGAAATAAAGCGCTTGCGAGCCTTACACCCAGAGAAGAAAGTGTACGCAGCCATCGCAGAGCTGGGTGCGTCGGGTGCTTACTACATAGCCGCCGCGGCCGATGAGATATACGCCGATAAGGCCAGCCTGGTGGGCTCGATTGGCGTTGTTGGCTCAGGGTTCGGCTTTGTCGAGACCATGGAAAAGCTGGGTGTTGAGCGCAGGCAATACACGGCAGGCGACCACAAAGGGTTTCTGGATCCATTCCTGCCTGAAAATGAAGAAGAGAAGGCGTTCTGGCAGAGCGTGTTGAAAGTGACCCATAAGCAATTTGTGGGTGTGGTTAAGGAAGGACGCGGAGATCGTCTGGGCGATCATCCAGATTTGTTCTCAGGCCTGATATGGTCAGGCGAGCAGGCGCTAGAGCTAGGCCTAATAGACGGCTTGGGAAGCGCTGGCTATGTTGCCAGAGAGCTGTTTGAGCAAGATAACATAATCGACTACACGCTGAAGCCCGACCCTATCGAGCAGGCACTCGGCCGCCTTGGTGTGGCTATTGGTGAAGGCATTGTGAGCCAACAGCTGGAATTGCAAGTGCCAGTTTTGCGCTAATCCCTTGAGATTTGAGGATTTTTTGCATTCTGTTTGACAGTTTCCGAACGACTCCCTATGATGGCGCGCCCATGACGCCCACGGGCTTGTAAATGCAGTCACAAAGAGACCTGCCTGGCGAAGTATCTGTTGCTCGTTTGATTGCCGCGGAAGCCAAGCTGGAAGGTTGTTTAGCGATAAACAGACTTAGTCGTTTGGTCGACTTGCTGGCAGGCGATGCAGGTAATGCAGACGTTGTGTTGCAGTTCCTCAGGGATGACGAAGGGCGCAGACTGATTAAAGGCAGTGTGAGTGCAGCGGTCGATGTGTATTGCCAGAGATGTCTGGACCCTATGACACTCGCGTTGAAGCAGAACTTTGCATTGGCATTGGTGGCAGGTGAAGATCCTGCAAGGCAGTTGCCAGAAGAATTGGAACCTGTGATTGTCGTGGATGACACGGTGGACCTGCATGCCTTGGTCGAAGATGAATTGTTGTTGGCGTTGCCAATCGTAAGTCTGCATGAGCAGAACTGCGCTGCGCAACGGTATATGAGCGCTGAAGAACCCGAACAGGAACTTCGGCAAAAACCCTTTGAAGACTTGGCAGAAATGCTGAGTAAGTATTGACGGAGTACGAGCATGGCTGTACAGAAGAGTAAAGTAACACGTTCACGGCGCGGCCAACGACGCTCGCACGACAGCTTGAACACAGCGGCACTTAGCGTTGACCAAACAACAGGTGAACGCCATCGTCGACATCATGTTACCGCCGACGGTTTCTACCGCGGTAAGAAAGTCCTAAATATCGGAGACGACGAATAAGCTCTTTCTGAATTTTCACCCGGGCACCATTCTGCACTTTTACTCCGGGTCATGCGCCTAGCGATTGACGCTATGGGCGGGGATTTTGGTCCCAGTGTCATCGTTCCTGCCGTAACTGAAGTGCTGCGCTCGCACAGCGGTATTAACGCGGTGCTCTTTGGCCACCAGGAAACGCTGGAATCAACTGTACCAAGTGATTTGCACTCGCGAGTCCAGATCAAAGCAGCTCAACCCTTGAATCCGGACACTTGTGACGGAAAGCAAGTTCTTTTGCGCGGCAGAAATAGTTCTTTATTTAAGTCGGTACAAGCTGTGGCAGAGGACTCCGCGGATGCAGTTGTCAGCGCCGGCAGCACCGCTGCAATGATGGTTGCAGGCTTGCGTTTACTAGGCACAATTAATGGGATTCATAGGCCGGCGATATGCAAGGTCTTTCAAAGCAAACGGGGTAACACCTATCTATTGGATTTGGGCGCCAATGCCGAATGTACGCCCAGGAATTTATTCGAATTTGGACAGCTTGCCTCACTGCTGGCAAAGCTGCAGCACAATCTGCCGCGGCCAACGGTTGCATTGTTGAGCAATGGTACGGAACCGAGCAAAGGCACGCGTACCTTGCGTGAGGCTGCCCGCCTGCTAAGTAACGCCGAGCAATTTGAATACATAGGCTTTCTTGAGCCAGACTCATTGTTTGATGCAACGGCTGATGTTGTTGTATGTGATGGATTTGTCGGGAATGTCGCACTAAAAGCAGCCGAGTCAGCCGCCAGAACAGTGATAGGTGAAATGAAGAATGCGATTGCAGACGTTGGTGATCCAATACTTAAGGAACAGCTACGCGCACGCTACTCACAATTTGCTCCGGCACAACACAATGGCGCGTTTTTTCTTGGGCTGAATGGCGTTATTATCAAGAGCCATGGCGGTTCCGATGTCAAAGGCACTGTGAACAGCCTGCTTAGTGCATGCGACTTGATTCAGCACAATTGGCTGGCCAAGCACAAGCACACTTTTCGAACAAACAGCATAGAAGCAGAAGATTAAGGAGCTCAAGAGGTATGGCATTAGAAACGTTGGCGTTTGTTTTTCCGGGCCAAGGCTCGCAGTCTGTGGGCATGCTGGGCGAACTCGCCGCTAGGGAGCCTATGGTTGAGGAAACTTTTGTTGAAGCGTCCGATGCACTTGGTTTCGATCTTTGGGCGTTGGCCAAGGAAGGGCCTGGCGAAACGCAGAACCTGACTGAAAACACTCAGCCCCTTGTTCTGACAGCGAGTGTTGCGCTTTGGCGAGTGTGGTCGCAACGCAGTGAGCATCGCCCGGCACAGATGGCTGGCCACAGTTTGGGGGAATTTTCAGCGTTGGTTTGCGCAGGTGCCTTGCCATTCGCCGAGGCAGTGGATCTGGTTCGCCAGCGTGGTCAGTTCATGCAGACAGCGGTACCCGTAGGCGTAGGCGCCATGGCGGCGATCATCGGTTTGGCGGATGAGCACATTAACGAAGCCTGCGAGCAGGCAGCGGCTAATGAAGTGGTTGCCGCGGTAAACTACAATTCACCCGGCCAGGTGGTTATTGCAGGGCACGCCGCGGCCGTGCAACGAGCGGCAGATCTTTGCAAGGAAGCAGGCGCCAAGCGCGCGTTACCACTACCTGTCAGCGCACCATTCCATACCTCATTGATGAAACCAGCTGGGGAACAGCTTGACAGAGTTTTGCAAGGAATTAGTGTTTGCGCGCCTGCAATCCCAGTGATTCATAACGTGCATGCCAAAGCAGAACAAGACCCTGAAAAGATCCGCCAATTGTTGGTTGAGCAGATCAGCAGCCCAGTGCCGTGGGTGTCGTGCGTATCCGCATTGACGGCGAATAGCGCGGAACATTTGGTTGAATGTGGTCCTGGAAAAGTGCTTTCCGGACTCACCCGACGGATTGACAAAAGCCTAACAAGTTCGAATTTGCAGACCGTGGAAGACTTTGACAAACTGCTTCAGGCCCTGGCTGCCTGAAGCGCAGTAACACCAGCATAGAAAAAAAGAGACTTTATTATGAGCGAAAAACCCCTTGCCGTAGTGACTGGCGCCAGCCGCGGAATCGGTAAAGCTATTGCGCAAGCACTTGCTCAGGACCATTTTGTAATCGGTACAGCAACCTCTGACGCAGGTGCGGAGAACATCAGCAACTATCTTAGTCAGCAGGGGCTGCAAGGCCAGGGCTTGCAATTGGACGTTTCCGACGCAGATTCATTGGCGGCTTTACTGAGTGCGGTCGCTGAACTTGGTTCGCCTACCGTGCTGGTAAACAATGCGGGAATTACCCGTGACAATCTGTTGCTGCGCATGAAGCAAGATGAATGGGATCAGGTTATCGCTACCAATCTGAGCGCTGTTTTCAAGTTAAGCAAGGCATTTCTCAAAGGTATGACTAAAGCCAGAAACGGTCGAATAATCAATATTTCTTCAGTGGTGGGTTCCATGGGTAACGCCGGCCAAAGCAACTATGCGGCGAGTAAAGCAGCGGTCGCCGGTTTTGCGAGGTCGCTTGCACGCGAAGTAGGCTCTCGTAACATTACCGTCAACACAGTGGCACCGGGATTTATAGATACGGATATGACGCGTGAGCTCCCTGAAGCTCAGCGCGAAGCCTTGCTGACGCAAATTCCGCTAGGGAGGTTGGGCTCTGCTGAGGAAGTAGCTGCAGTTGTTGCATTCCTCGCCAGCGCCGGTGGGGCATACATAAGCGGTGAAACCTTGCACGTCAATGGTGGAATGTATATGGCTTAAGCGCAACTTAAGCTATTGAATTTATTCAATTTAACGATATTGTGTATTTATCATTCTGACATTACTTTCAAGACTCTGTTTTTGTTGTAAAATGCGCTCATCAGTAAAGCCGTCGGTCTGAATGAATTGCCACCAGCAATGTCACACAGGTTGGCCAGACTGAGAAATCGTTAATTTGTTTAACACCACGCAGCAGGCACAGGAGCCTTTGAAAACATGAGCAGCATTGAACAACGCGTCAAAAAGATAGTTAGCGAACAGCTGGGCGTAAAAGAAGAAGAAATCCAAAACTCGGCATCTTTCGTTGAAGATCTGGGAGCCGATTCACTGGATACTGTGGAGCTGGTAATGGCGCTTGAAGAGGAATTCGAAACAGAAATTCCGGACGAAGAAGCGGAAACAATCACCACGGTTCAACTCGCGGTGGACTACATCAGTTCGCATACATAATCGCACGTTGACTTGATAGAGCCGCTGTCCTTTCGGGACAGCGGCTCTTGTGTTTAAGGGGAAACGACAAGTGGAAGGAAAGCGCGTAGTTGTAACTGGCATGGGCATGGTGTCGCCGCTAGCGAATACCGTGGCCGATTCATGGCAGGGCATTATTGAGGGTCGGAGCGGGGTGGCTCCTATCGATTTTTTCGATGCGTCCGCGTTTACAACACATTTTACTGCCTCGGTTAAAAATTTTGATAGCGAAGGTTACCTGGCGCCAAAAGAAGCGCGAAAAATGGACCCTTTCATTCAATACGGCATGGTTGCTGGCATCCAGGCGATGGATGATTCTGGTCTGGAAATTTCTGAATCGAACGCGCATAGAGTCGGCTCAGCAATTGGAAGTGGCATTGGCGGCGTCGCGTCAATAGAAAAAACGCACGGAATTATTCAAAGCACTGGGCCCCGAAAGATATCGCCATTTTTTGTTCCTGGTTCAATCACCAATATGATTGCGGGCAACCTATCGATTCGCTACGGTTTCACTGGCCCTAATCTGGCGATAGTAACCGCCTGTACAACCGGTACTCACAATATAGGATTAGGCGCCAGACTTATTCAGTGGGGGGAAGTTGACGCAATGCTGGTAGGCGGCGCTGAAATGGCCACCACCCCGGTTGGGCTTGGCGGTTTTGCTGCAGCTCGTGCACTTTCAACGCGCAATGATTCGCCTGAGCAGGCCAGCCGTCCTTGGGACAAAGGCCGGGATGGATTTGTATTGGGTGATGGCGCCGGCGTGATGCTGCTAGAAGAATACGAGCATGCAAAAAAACGCGGCGCTAACATTTACGCGGAGTTGATAGGTTTTGGTATGAGCGGAGATGCCTATCACATGACCTCACCACCCGAAGACGGATCCGGTGCCGCCGCGTCAATGCGCAATGCAATCAATAACGCAGGTGTTAACCCGATTGATGTGGGTTATATAAATGCACATGGCACCTCAACGCCTGCTGGCGACGTTGCCGAATGTCTCGCAGTCAAATCAGTATTAGGTGATGCAGCGAAAAGTGTAGCGGTCAGTTCTACCAAATCAATGATCGGACACTTGCTGGGTGCTGCAGGTTCGGTAGAAGCTATTTTTTCTGTTCTTGCGCTCCGCGATTCAATATTGCCGCCCACAATTAACCTTGACGAGCCAGATGAGCAGTGTGACCTGGACTTTGTGCCTTTAACCGCCAGGGAAAAGAGTATCGATGTTGCTGTATCTAACTCGTTTGGGTTCGGTGGTACCAACGGCAGCCTGGTATTCCGAAAAGCACCTTGAATTATCCGCAGGTCCGGGCGTAAACGCAGTGGGCTCTTTGCCTTGGATGATCAATGGTGAGTATCAGCAGCATGTATCTGTTGAAGATCGTGGATTGCATTACGGCGATGGCTTGTTTGAAACTTTTCGGGTCAATAATCAAGTAGCAATTAATCGCGCTCAACATATGCATAGATTGCGTGTTGGTCTAAAGACACTTCAAATATCGGCTTCTTCGGATTTGATTGAACGCCATCTCAATAAATACTTATACGAAACAAACCTTCCGCCAATTGCACGGCTAAAAGTAATTGTCACACGCGGCGGGCCAGCCAGAGGCTATGCCAGCATTCAGGCAATGCCGCCAACGGTGGTGATTGGCGCTGCACCCTATAATGATATTGATGAATCAAAGCGAATTGCTGGCGTTACTCTTCGTTTTTGCTCAACGCGACTTTCATCAAATGAAACCTTGGCAGGTGTAAAACACCTTAATCGCTTGGAGCAGGTGCTCGCGCGATCCGAGTGGCAAGACGACACTATTTATGAGGGGCTAATGTTTGATGCTGAGGAGTCGATTGTGGAGGGGACAATGAGTAATTTGTTCCTTGTGCACAACACTGTTCTTACCACCCCGACGCTGGATCGCAGCGGTGTCAGGGGTGTTATGCGCGGTGTTATCATGGAGTACATAGCATCTGAGATGGGACTAGTTGTGAAGGAGCAGCGTGTGTCACGAGACGACTTACACTCTGCTGATGAAGTGTTTATATCTAATAGTTTAATTGGGGCGCTCCCCGTGAGTCAGTGCGACGAGTTTTCCTGGCTGCCCGGGCCAGTCACCCAAGATATTCACTCCGCTGTGCTCCAGCGCGAGTATTCTGCGGTTCGTCGGCAATGAAATGGCTTAGAATGCTTATTGCATTTGCCGTGCTTGCGGTGTTGGCGTTCTCTGCTGCAGCTTATTTGTCCTGGCAATGGTTGCATGAGAGTCCACTCCATGAAAACGCGCAGCAAAGACTCGAAGTAACAATTCACAGTGGAGAAACCCTAGGAAAGCTTGCCGCTGAATTATCGAATGAGCAGTGGTTACGCTATCCAAGGCTGTGGTTGGCTTATGCACGTTACAAAGGCTTGGCGACCAAAATTCAGGCTGGGCATTATCAGTTGGAGCCCGATCTGTCTCCGGTCCAGTTATTGGATAAGCTCGTTGATGGTGATGTTGAACTTCGCCAGCTCAGAGTGATAGAGGGCTCTCGCTATGCAGACATGTTAAAGATTGTCAGAGACCATTCCTCGATTGAGCAAACGCGAGCAGATTGGTCTGAAAAGGAACTGCAGCTCACTTTGGGTCTGCCACCGGAAATGGCGCTAGAAGGGTGGTTTTACCCCGATACAATGCTGTTCGCGGAAGGAACTACCGACATCAGCCTTTTAAAATCGGGCTACGCGCGCATGCGGGAAGTGTTGGCGAGTGAGTGGGCACAAAGAGCGGACGACCTGCCATATGAAACAGCTTATGAGGCTTTAATTATGGCTTCAATTGTTGAGAAAGAAACAGGACGTGCCAGCGAACGAGCGGAAATTGCCGGTGTATTTGTGCGGCGACTGATTAAGCGAATGCGCTTACAAACTGACCCGACAGTGATTTATGGTTTAGGTCCAGATTTCGATGGCAATATTCGTTATCGACATTTACGTGAAGATACGCCCTATAACACCTATACGAGGGCCGGATTGCCTCCGTCGCCTATTGCCTTGCCTGGACGTGCAGCAATTCACGCCGCTTTACATCCTGCTGATGGTGAATCCTTGTTCTTTGTTGCCAAGGGCGATGGCAGCCACTATTTCTCCAAAACGCTTGAAGAGCACGAGAAAGCCGTGCGAGAGTATCAGCTCAAACGCAGAAAGGACTATCGTTCATCGCCATGAAAGAACTCCGTGCGATGGGCAACAAGGTCTAGCCGTATGATTATTCCAGGCAAATTTATTACTGTTGAAGGCGGTGAAGGTGTTGGTAAAACAACCAATATAGAATTCGTTCAGAAATTTTTTGAACAGCGCTCTATCGAACTGATAACCACTCGGGAACCCGGAGGTACGCCGCTGTCCGAAGCCATTCGAAAACTTTTGCTGGCCAAATCACAAGAACCCATGGATGCAGCCGCTGAACTGCTTTTAGTTTTTGCCGCCCGTGCGCAACACCTTGCAGAAGTAATCAAGCCTGCGCTGGCAGCAGGACAGTGGGTTTTGTGCGATCGCTTCACCGATGCCACCTACGCTTACCAGGGAGGCGGTCGTGGCCTCAATGTTGAGAACATAAAGTTATTGGAAGATTTGGTCCAACAAGGTTTGCAACCAGATCTGACAGTTTTACTAGACATTGACCCGGCGATTGGAATGCAGCGTGCACGAGCGCGCGCAGAGCTGGATCGATTTGAAGTTGAGTCATCGCGCTTTTTTGAATTGGTGAGAGCAAGCTATCTAGAGCGGGCCGAACAGTTTCCCGATCGATTCCTTGTAATTGACGCTGGCTTGCCCTTGCTGGAGGTGCAACAAAACCTCGCGATGGCGCTACAGAGTTCTTTTGGTCTTGATGAGAACCTCACATGAGCGTTGCAGCTGGCGATCAAACATCAAAAGCGGCGCCGCCTTGGCTGCACAAAGATTATGCGCACTTGCGCCAACTGCGCGACAACAATCAACTACCTCATGCCTTGTTGCTTTCTGGTTCGCCCGGCATAGGCAAAAACCGCTTAGCATTAGCGTTAGCTCAATCAATATTGTGTACTGAGCAGGGGTCAGCTTGTGGTAACTGCCATTCCTGCAAGTTGTGGGCGGCAGGAAATCATCCTGACTTCTGGCAGCTGACACCAGAAGAGGGCAAGCGGGTGATCAGTATTGATCAGGTAAGAAGCCTGCTTGAATTCGCTTATAAAACAGCCCAAATAGCATCTACGAAAATAGTCGTGGTGTGGCCAGCTGATCTTATGAATCGCAATGCCGCCAACGCGCTGTTGAAGTGTTTAGAAGAGCCCACGTCCAGCACCCAGTTCGTATTGAGCAGCTCCAACCCTGGTCGATTACCTGCAACAATTCGATCTCGCTGTCACGTCGTGCGTGTATCGGCACCTGATAGACAGCAGGCTCAAAATTGGTTGCAGGGTGAGATTCACGATGTACAGCTGATTGAACGGTATTTGAATGTCTGCAATGGTCAGCCACTATTGGCGCTGGAGAGCGGCGAACAGTTACTGGATATGCATCGCGCGATTTCCGCTGCAATGCACTGCGCTGTTGCAGGGAAGGCCGGGGTTGTACAATTGACCAAGCCATTGCTTGCCTACGATTTAAAGCCATTATATGAAGTGTATTTGCGTATCGTGTGCTCCATTGTGGCGAATCAGCTTGGCTATTCTCGTCAACAAGAGGCATGGTCACCGCAGCCGAATCAGCCTTTAAGCACTAAGAGACTGCTTGAGCATGCTCAGTTTGTACAAAATACGCTCAAGACGCTGCATGCGGGCAGCCATCTTAACGATCAGCTCGCCCTTGAAGATCTATTTCTTCGACTGGCACTTTGCACGGAGCAAGACTGAATTCTTTGAGCTATTCTTTGCAGATCGGCATCTGTATTTAGGGCGCCTGCAATACGCCGTGCGGCGTAGAAAATAAACAGACCTTTTATTCGAGATCTACGATGAGTGCCAGACCCGGAGCCAGTAACGGAATATTGTCGCTGACCATAAAAGACAAAGCTGTTTTGTACGCAGCGTACATGCCATTTCTGGAAAACGGTGGCCTGTTTATTCCAACCGGAAAAACCTATTCACTGGGTGATGAGGTTTTCATGCTGCTGAACCTTATGGAAGAAGTGGAGAAAATTCCAGTGGCTGGGAAAGTCGTTTGGCTGACGCCCAAAGGTGCGCAGGGTAACCGAGCAGCGGGTATAGGCGTGCAGTTTAGCAATATGGACGACACGGCGAGTAAGAAGATCGAAACGTATCTGGCAGGGTCCTTGGACTCAGATCGGCCTACGCATACTATGTAGGTTTGCGCCCAGGGTGTTCTTCCTTGGGTGTCTAGCTCTTTCCCGGTTTGCTTTTAGTGTGATGCGTCTGTGTTGGTGGGTTACGACATTTGCAGCGACGCAGGCGGTTTTTGTCAGATGTCATTTTTTGTGTGCAGATTCGATTAAGCTTAGGTCGTTGTCGCTATTGCAGAAACTGCTACCGGCTTCCTGGTTCTAAGGGCATACCGTACATCCTGTACACAAAAAAGAACCCGAAACCTGGGGGGATTTCGGGTCAAGACCAATGGGATGAAACTACGAGGGTTTGTCCTCAGGAAGCCTTGGCTTCCTTTGCCGCTGCTTGTTGCCAGACAAGTCATTGGCATAAAATAAGTATGGTTAAAAAATAATCATTGTCCAATAAATAACCAATATTTACCAATTCGCTGCTCTGTGGAAGTAAAACTGTGCAACGGTTCGCATTTGCCTTGCTGGGAGAAACAGCCCTTGTGTACCATGCAGTCGATTTTCCAGCAGCGCATTACCATGAAATCACCACAACTCGGTCTGATCGAAGGCTTTTATGGGCGGGAGTGGACACAGAAGGCAAGGCTGGAAATGATTCAATGGCTGGGAGACCAGGGTTTCCACGAATACGTCTACGCCCCTAAAAGCGATGCTTTGTTGCGCGCAAAATGGCAACAGCCGTTTTCTGAGTCAGATTGTAATGCACTCAGCGCTATTGGCTCGGCGTCCGCCAATGCCAAAATAAAATGGGGAGTGGGTTTATCGCCCCTGGGTGCTGTGCATGAGTTCGGTCATTCGCAGCGTTCGGCGCTGGCTAGGAAACTGGATCAACTAAACGCTTTGAAGCCGAGTGTACTTGCGATTTTGTTTGACGATATGCATTGCTCGCATGCAGATCTTGCTGAGCGCCAGTGCCTGATAGTTGAGTTCATCGCTGAACGCGTCGATGTAGATCGCTTACTGGTATGCCCGAGTTTCTACTCTCATGATCCCATTCTGGAACGTGTTTTCGGATCAAGGCCAACTGGATATTGGGAAACTTTGGGTGCAAGTTTGGATCGAGAGATTGACGTATTCTGGACGGGTAATGAGGTGTGTTCCAAGTCAGTGATGGCCAGCGACCTAGAACCAATCAGTCACGTGTTAAAACGACCACTGGCACTCTGGGATAACTACCCGGTAAATGATGGAGAGCGGGCCAGCAACTATCTGCACATTCAAGCCTTCTCAGACCGTGATAGTGCGGCGGCCGAACATCTGACCGTGCATTACAGCAACCCAATGAACCAGTGCGCGCTGTCGAAATTGTCACTGGCAACCTTGGCTGAGGTTTATAAAAGCGAATCCAGGTATCTTGAAGCAGAAGCGCAGTTCGCTCTTTGGAGCTCATTACTTGGCGAATCGCTTGCTCAGCGGCTGACTGAAGACCGTGCGCTTTTAAGTATGAAAGGTTTGCAGAATATGACCGAGCATGACAAATCGTATCTTAAAGAGCGCTATGAAAACGACAGTCATCCGGCCGCATTGGAGTTGATTGACTGGTTGCATGGCGGCTACGCTTTCGACCCGGCTTGCCTCACAGAGACTGAGCATTGATGCATTCGGCGCCAGGAAAGCTCCTGCGAAAATTGCTTGCCGGTGATGGCATGGAGTATGAGGTACGTCGCCTTCGCTTGAATATACCAGTATTAAACCCCGCTGAAGCAAATCCGGCACTGTTTGCTGTTTATCGGCGCGATGCAGATTGCCTAAGCGTATTGCTTGCAGGTCAAGAAGCCGAACTTGCCACTGTAGAAGCTAAGCTATTGTCAGGCACAATTTCTTTACAGGAGCTGGGCCGATCACTGCACCTGCCGGTGATTGATTCGCGCCTGCCCGTTAAATTGCTTACTTTAGGCATCCCCAAGCCGTGGGGGCAGGAAATCTGGTACACGGGAATTGAGGCAAGAGGTGTCTGTGCTGTCAAAACTCTGACTACTGGCTGCCCGCTAAATTGGTGGTTAGCAGCAATCCCGGAAACTATCAGCGGGCTGGGACAGAAGGAAGCTCCAATCCTGCTAAAGATATTGGCGCCGCACAGCGAGCCGGTGCTTGGCGACTTGTATTTTGAATTGCATGAGATCAAACGCGAAGTGTATGTGATTTCAGCCATCAATGAGTCGGCGTGGCCGGGTGGCGTTGGTGCCATTCGTATCGGCTTTAATTCGGAACAACGCGCAGAGTTTGAGTCTGATGAAGTCTTTAAAAAAGCCTACGCCGTGGCCGTTGCCAATTATCGGCAAGTGCGTGTTCAGATTGATGAATGGTTGTTGGCCAACGGTTTTCTTGCGGATGATCCATGCGATCTCGCAAGCGTTAAGACTTCGCTGCAGAGGGTACCGGAGGATCTTCAGTGTCTAGAAAAGCAACTTCGGATGGCGATGGATGCGTTTACACAGCTGCACCCCATTGCGGTCGGCGATGTCGTTGTTATTCCCAGAAATTTACCGCACAGCTTGCAGCACGGCGTGCGTGCGGTCGAATTCCAAACCCCAGTATATGAGAGAAAAATCGTGTCATTTGCGCAGCGCGTGTTAACCCAGTCTCATTGGGACACAGATGACGCCTTACTTGTGACAGACATGCAAGATTACGAGCCGGCTCGTTTCGATGCCGAACCGTGTGGGCAGGGGATGCGGCAAAAAATAGTCGATTTTGATGACTTTTCAGTGTGGCGTTACACGCTGCCAGCCGAGAGTGCTGCGCCAGTTGGTGACGACCAACCGCGGTATCTGCTTCTGCTGAGTCTGATTGGCAACGTCAGCGTCGCGGAAACGGCGCTGCAGAGCGAACAGGCGTTGCTGTTGCCAGCGGCGCTGATACCCGCGAAGTTACATAATAATGATGCAGGAGAGGCCGTAGTCCTGGTGGCCATGCCAAGCTGAATTTGCACCTTCATCAACGTTGCTGCCAGTGATCAACTATGGCACAATTCGCGCCCATTAAAATCCTGTCTCTCGTTGACATATAGGGCTGGGGTTTTATTGGCCTGGCCGCTGTGGCGGTCCTGCTTAAGTTACTTTGCGAAAGTGGCGGAATTGGTAGACGCGCTGGATTTAGGTTCCAGTGTCGCAAGACGTGAGAGTTCGAGTCTCTCCTTTCGCACCACATTATTCATTGCATTGTCTGGCATCTGTCTGTCAGTGCATTCCTACGTATTTAAACGGTAGAGCCGTGCCGTAGCTGTCTGGCACGCATTGGACAGCAAGACGATTTAGAGAGGATTTGGCATGCAGGTATCCATTGAGACAACCGGAGGCCTGGAGCGACGCCTGACCGTGGGTGTTCCAGCAGAACGCATAGAAAAAGAGGTGACAGCGCGTTTGCAGAAGGCGCTGCCAAATGTGCGTATTGATGGCTTCCGTCCGGGCAAAGTGCCAATGCGTGTAGTTAAGCAGCGCTATGGTGACGGTGTTCGTCAGGAAGTAGCTGGTGAAGTGATGAGTCAGACTTTTTACGAAGCAGTGGAACAAGAAAATTTGCGCCCGGCTGGCGCGCCCAGCATTGAACCAAAGAACCTGCAGGAAGGTCGCGACTTTCAGTACATTGCCACCTTCGAGGTGTTTCCGGAGTTTGAAGTCACCGAGCTCAAGGGGAAAGAAGTTGAAAGCATAGACGCAGAAGTAACGGATGCGGATGTCGACGATATGGTCGATACATTGCGCAAGCAGCAAGGTACCTGGCCTGATGTTGATGAGGTTGCCGTTGATGGTGACCGAGTCAATATTGACTATGCAGGTACTCGAGATGGGGAAGCGTTTGATGGTGGCAGCGCCGAAGGCAGCGATTTGATTCTGGGCTCCGGACGGATGATCGAAGGTTTTGAGAGTGGCTTGTTAGGCTCAAAAGCAGGTGATGAACGGACGCTGAGTCTCACGTTCCCGGATGATTACCACAGTGAAGACCTGAAAGGAGCTGCGGTAGAGTTCAAAGTCAAGGTTAACAAAGTAAGTCGGATGGAGCTTGCACAGCTTAATGAAGAGTTCTTTGAAAAGCTCGGTGTGAAAGAAGGTGGCGAAGAAGGGTTTCGCAAAGAGCTTCGTGACAACATGGAGCGAGAGCTGAAGAATGGCGTTCAGGCAAAGATCAAAAATCAGGTGATGGATGCATTGATTGAAGTTCATGATATCCAGATACCGCAAGTATTGATTAAGAATGAGATCGATGCGCTGCGCCAGCAGTCAGTGCAGCAATTTGGCGGAGATGCTAGCCAGTTCGACGCGTCCATGCTGCCCGATGAGCTGTTCAGTGAGCAGGCCGAACGTCGTGTCAAGCTGGGTTTGATTATGGGTGAAATTATTCGCCAGCAAGATCTCAAGCCTGACCCAGACAAGGTGCGGTCTGCTTTGGAAGACATGGCATCGTCCTACGAAAACCCGGAAGAAGTTGTTGACTGGTATTACCAGAATGAGCAGCAGCTGGCCTCAGTAGAAGGCGCCACACTAGAGCAACAAGTTGTAGACCAGCTGCTGGCTGACATGACGGTTATTGAAAAGCCAATGACTTACAAGGAAGCCGTACAGCCAGAAGGTTAATTGATTGGCAATTTGACCGCTTTCGGCGGACCAACGGAGCCAGGCAAAGCTGGAAAGTACTACACTTATGGGGCGTAATGAGAGCTCTGATTTGCTCAAAGCGACGCACTATTCTTTCCATAATTGCCAGCGAGCCGTCGATGACTAGACACATTTCCGATCACCAAGTTAATAATTTGGGCCTAGTGCCAATGGTCGTCGAGCAATCGGCGCGTGGCGAACGGTCTTACGATATCTACTCCAGGTTGCTCAAAGAGCGACTTATCTTTGTCGTTGGCCCGGTAGAAGACAACATGGCTAATTTGATAGTCGCTCAGCTATTGTTCCTGGAATCTGAGAATCCAGAAAAAGACATCAATATGTACATTAATTCGCCAGGCGGCTCGGTGTCTGCCGGTTTGGCAATCTACGACACGATGCAATTCATTCGCAGTGATGTCAGCACCACTTGTATGGGCCTGGCGGCAAGTATGGGCGCGTTTTTACTCAGCGGTGGTACCAAAGGTAAGCGCTACTGCCTGCCAAATTCCCGCGTAATGATTCACCAGCCGAGCAGCGGTGTTCAGGGGCAGGCGACCGATATTGACATTCACGCCAAGGAAATCCTGGTGCTGAGGCGCCGTTTGAATGAGCTGATGGCCAATCATACCGGGCAGGATATTGAAACCATTGAGCGTGATACGGAACGAGACAATTTCATGAACGCGGCCGAATCTGCTGAGTACGGATTGGTCGATTCTGTGTTGGAAAAGCGTGAGTCCATCGGCGAGGGTTGATAAGTAGACCGGTGGCGCAAAAAACCGATCGCTTTGTCGATTAGGGGCTTGAAAAGAGCTCCAAAAGGTCGCATCTTTAGCACTTGGAAAGTATTTTGCCCAAAAATGGCAACAAGGTTCAGCTGAGAACCTAAGAAACCAATAGGTAATTGATTAAATGGCAGAAGACAACACAGGCAACAACGACGACTCAGGCAAACTGCTTTACTGCTCATTCTGCGGCAAAAGCCAGCATGAGGTGCGTAAGCTGATCGCTGGACCATCGGTATTTATCTGTGACGAGTGCGTTGATCTTTGCAACGACATCATTCGTGAAGAAGTCCAGGAGGGCAGCAGCGATGCCCAGCAGGACAAGTTGCCTACGCCCAGTGAAATCAATGTGATTCTGGATGAATACGTAATTGGCCAGGCCCGCGCCAAGAAAGTGCTCGCGGTAGCGGTATATAACCACTACAAGCGACTTAAGCATGGCGATGCCAAGAAAGACGAGGTTGAATTAGGCAAGAGTAATATCTTGCTGGTAGGGCCGACTGGCAGCGGTAAGACGCTGCTGGCCGAAACTCTGGCTAGATTGCTCGATGTACCGTTCACTATTGCCGATGCCACGACGCTGACTGAAGCTGGCTACGTGGGGGAAGATGTTGAGAATATTATTCAGAAGTTGCTGCAGAAGTGTGACTACGATGTAGATAAGGCCCAGATGGGTATTGTTTACATTGATGAGATTGACAAGATATCTCGTAAGTCAGACAACCCTTCCATCACGCGTGACGTATCGGGTGAGGGCGTGCAGCAGGCTTTGTTGAAACTAATTGAAGGCACTGTCGCATCAGTACCTCCGCAAGGTGGTCGCAAGCATCCGCAGCAGGAATTTCTGCAAGTGGACACATCCAACATACTCTTTATTTGTGGAGGCGCTTTCGCTGGGCTGGATAAAGTGATTCGTGATCGCTCGGAGAAGAGTGGTATCGGATTTAACGCCGAAGTAAAAAGTAAGGACGCCAAGAGTTTCGGTACTGTGCTTAAAGACCTAGAGCCAGAAGATCTAGTACGCTATGGCCTGATTCCTGAGTTTGTCGGCCGCTTGCCAGTGATTGCTACGCTCGAAGAGCTGGACGCTGAGGCGTTGGTGCGAATTCTCACTGAACCGCGTAACTCTCTTACAAAGCAGTACGGCAAATTGTTCGAGATGGAAAACGTCGAAGTTGATTTCCGTGAAGACGGCTTACGCGCTATCGCTGAGAAGGCGATGCAGCGTAAAACCGGTGCTCGGGGTTTGCGTTCGATTCTCGAATCCGTTTTGCTGGATACGATGTACAACATTCCCTCACAAGACAATGTGAGTAAAGTTGTGATCGACGGCTCAGTGATCACAGGCGACTCAGAACCCTTATTGGTGTACCAGACTGAACCCAGCAAGGCTGAGGAAGGTGATACCCAGCCGGCGCCCAAAACAGCACAGAATGGCAAAGGTGGCCCAAAAGAATAGCCTGACCAGGGCGATCTAAACGCCCGCGCCGCTGCAGTAGCAAAAACCCGCTTAAGCCGGATTTTTTAGCGCCTTTTTCACAAGCATTGCGGCTTGGCATCCTGTATATTGACGACTTCTACCGTTCGTCTTTTATCGTTGTATATGCCTGATTCAGAAACAATTATTGATCTTCCCTTGCTGCCGCTTCGAGATGTTGTGGTTTACCCTCACATGGTGATTCCGCTGTTTGTTGGCCGCGAAAAATCGATTGAAGCGCTGGAAGCGGCAATGGCCAATGACAAACATATTCTACTGGTCGCGCAACGTGATGCCGGGCTGGATGACCCCATCGTTGAAGATCTTTATGAAATTGGTACGGTCGCCAATATATTGCAGTTGTTAAAGCTGCCTGATGGCACAGTAAAGGTTCTGGTTGAGGGTATTAGTCGCTGTGCTATCGATAGCGTCGACAGCGACGGTGTTTACTTCCAGGCGCGAGCAATTGAGCTGGATGAAGGCAAGGTTGAGAAGGCCGAAGCAGAGGCCTATGTAGCAACCTTACAGAAAGATTTCGAGCAATACGTAAAATTGACCAAGAAGGTGCCCAAGGAAGTTCTATCATCGCTCACCGGGATAGATGATCCCGGGCGGTTATCAGACACAGTGGCGTCTCATATGGCACTTACCGTCGACCAAAAACAGGAGTTGTTGGAAGTAGCCAATATCGAGCTGCGTATAGAACAACTGTTGGGCTTGATGGAAGCTGAACTGGATTTGATTCACGTCGAAAAACGAGTACGTGGGCGAGTCAAGAAGCAGATGGAGAAAAGCCAACGCGAGTATTACTTGAATGAGCAAATGAAAGCCATTCAAAAAGAAATTGGCGACATGGACGAAGTGCCTAACGAAGTTGATGCATTACAGCAGCGCGTCGAAGATTCCGGAATGCCTAAAGAGGCGCGAGAAAAAACTGATGCCGAATTGGCCAAACTAAAAATGATGTCGCCCATGTCGGCTGAAGCATCTGTGGTCAGAAGCTACATCGACTGGATGGTCAACATTCCTTGGAAGAAGCGCAGTCGTGTTCAGTTAGACTTAAAGCGGGCAGAAAAAATTCTTGATGAAGACCACTACGGCCTTGAAGAGGTCAAAGATAGAATTCTTGAATATCTGGCCGTGCAAAAACGCGTAAAGAAATTAAAAGGCCCGGTATTGTGTCTGGTTGGACCTCCCGGTGTTGGTAAAACGTCGCTGGGCGAGTCGATCGCAAGAGCGACCAATAGAAAATTTGTTCGTATGGCTCTTGGTGGCGTGCGAGACGAGGCCGAAATACGCGGTCATCGTCGCACTTACATTGGCTCACTGCCTGGTAAAGTTCTTCAGAAAATGTCCAAAGCCGGAGTAAGAAACCCTCTGTTTTTGTTGGATGAAATCGACAAAATGGGCATGGACCATAGAGGCGATCCGGCTTCTGCGCTGCTAGAAGTACTGGATCCTGAGCAAAACCACAGTTTTAACGATCACTACCTTGAGGTAGATTATGATTTGTCGGATGTGATGTTTATCTGCACGTCTAACTCGATGAACATCCCAGCGCCGTTACTTGATCGAATGGAAGTAATTCGATTGCCGGGTTATACCGAAGACGAAAAGCTGAATATCGCGCATCGCTATCTTGAGCCCAAGCAAGTGCGACAGAATGGCTTGAAAGACGGCGAAATCAATATTGAAGAATCTGCTGTGATCGACCTGATCCGTTATTACACCAGAGAAGCAGGTGTTCGTGGATTGGAGCGAGAGATAGCCAAAGTATGTCGCAAAGTTGTCAAAGAATTGACGATTGACGAGAGTAAAACGCCGATCAATGTCGACAAGGAGAGTCTGGAAGATTACTGCGGTGTGCACAAGTTCAGTTATGGTGTAGCGGAAAAGCTTAACAAGGTAGGCCAGGTGACCGGACTTGCCTGGACCCAGGTTGGTGGTGAGCTGCTCACCATTGAAGCGGCTTGTGTGGCGGGCAAGGGCGTGCAGGTGAAAACCGGCTCGCTCGGTGATGTGATGCTGGAGTCGATTCAGGCGGCCACTACTGTGGTTCGAAGCAGGGCCCAGGTGTTAGGCATAAAATCTGATTTCCACGAGAAGTTTGACATTCATGTGCACGTACCTGAAGGAGCAACGCCAAAAGATGGACCCAGCGCTGGGATAGGAATGTGTACGGCATTGGTGTCGGCATTGACCAATATTCCAGTTCGCTCCGACATTGCGATGACAGGTGAAATAACGCTGCGTGGGCAGGTCTTGAAGATTGGTGGCTTAAAAGAAAAGCTTCTCGCAGCTCACCGCGGTGGAATTCGTTGCGTTGTTATTCCCGACGAGAATGAGCGTGATTTAAAGGAGATACCAGACAATATCAAGCAAGATCTTGAAATTAAGCCGGTAAAGTGGATTGATCAGGTGCTTGAACTGGCGCTGGAGCACATGCCTGAACCCCTCTCGGATGAAGATTTTTATCCTGCAACTGAAAAGAAAACCTCAGTTGAAGGTGAAAGGCGTGGAAAAGTCAGGCCAAAAGCACACTGATCACTCGCTGTACTTGACCCGAGTTCAACCGCTTGTATACTCTCGCGCGTCGATTTTTGGGTCGAACTGTTAATTTATTGAATCATAAGGGGTACTTCGTGAACAAAACTGAACTAATTGATGCAATTGCCGAATCTGCGGATCTTTCTAAGGCGAGTGCGGCTCGCACATTAGAAGCCACACTGGACGCTATTACCGGAGCTTTGCAGCAAGGTGACTCGGTTGCATTAGTAGGTTTTGGAACTTTCCAGGCCAAAGACCGAGCAGCCAGGACTGGTCGTAATCCACAGACTGGTGAAGCCATGCAGATTCCAGCGGCTAGAGTACCTTCTTTTAAAGCCGGTAAAGCACTGAAAGACGCATTGAACTAAATCGTTCATAGCACCACAACAACTAACCGAAGGACAAGGGGCGGGCGCTCATGCTGCAACGCATTCGCGATAACTCACAGAGTACAATTGCCAAGGGTATTGTTGCCCTGATGATTGTGCCCTTTGTTTTCTTCGGAATTGATTCTTTTTTCCAGGGCGGCGGCGACAAGAATATAGCCGAGGTCAACGGCACCGAGATCACGGAAAGAGAACTTTTGTACGGCATAGATACCCAGAAACGCAGACTTCAAGCGCAGCTCGGCGAGTCATACGATCCGAATATGATCAACGATGCGATGTTAAAGCCTCAAGTACTGGAATCTCTGGTCCAACGTGAATTATTTAAAAGCAAGGCCGAAGACCTCGGTATAGTGGCTTCTGATGCCTTGCTTGACCAGCAAATTGTAGATTCCCCCGAGTTCCAGGAAAATGGACAGTTTTCCAAACTGCGCTATGAAGGGCTGCTTCGTTCTAATGGCTTATTGCCATCCGGCCATCGCGATCAACTCCGCACCCAGATCACGGCCAATCATCTGGTAAGCGGTCTTGCGCAATCTGATTTTGCAACCAGCGCTGATGTGGGTATAACCGCTAAAGTAACTGACCAACGGCGGGATATTCGTTTTATTCGTGTGCCGGCGGTGACTGAAACAGACTTAAAGGCGGTAGACGATGCAGCCATAAAAACCTTTTATGAAGCTAACCAACAGAGTTACATGAGGCCAGATCAAGTACAGTTGGAGTACTTGCAGTTGAGCATCAGCGACTTTCACACACAGGTAAGTGATGCCGATGTAAAAGAGGTCTACGAGCGTGAGAAAGCAGCATATGAACCGGAATTAGAGCGCTCGATCGCGCATATTCTTATCAATGTAGACGAGCCCGAAAATCGAGATGATGCGGCGGCGAAAATTGCTGAGGTACAGGCCAAATTGGCGGCAGGCGAAGATTTTGCGGATCTCGCCGGACAGTACTCGGACGACGGTGGTAGTGCTGATACTGGCGGCATGCTTGGCCTGGTGACGATCGGACTATTTCCCGAGTTTGACGACGCATTGGCGACAATGACGGCTGGTGACGTTAGCCCGGTTGTGGAATCGGAATCAGGTCTGCATCTGATAAAACTGATTGAAGAAACCAGTACTGAATTTCCAAGCTTTGAGTCAAGTCGCGAGCGCATAGAAAGAGATTTGCAAGCAGCAACTGCAACTCCTGACTACATTGCCCGGGTTGAAGAATTGGAAGATGCAACGTTTGGTGCCGACGATTTGAACCTTGCTGCGGAGGAATTTGAAATTCCTTTGCAAACGACTGAGTTCTTTGACCGTAATACGGGGAGTGGAATAGCGTCTCAGCCAGCCGTTCGAAACCTGGCATTCAGTGACGAATTCTTGTCAGCGGGCCAGAATAGCGAAGGCATTGAACTCGGTGAAGAGTCTGTGGTTATTATTCGGCTGAAGGAATTCCGAACGGCGACTCCGAGACCGTTGATTGAAGTAAGCGACTCCATTCGCGCTAATTTACGTGCTGAGCGATTGCGTACCGCAACTAACGAGAAGGCCCAGGCTATTCTGGATCTGCTGAAACAGGGTGGCTCAGTAGAGGAGATCGCGAAATCGCTTGAAGTTGACTGGCAGGTAGAATTACAGGCAGAAAGAAACTCGCTGTCACTGGATCGGTCGATAGTGAATGAGGCGTTTTCCGCTGACGAGTTCAGCAATGGTCGTGCATTGGTAATTGCTGAGCTTGCGAATGGAGATAATGCCGTTGTTGAAGTGAGTAATGTTCAGGCGGGCAGCGCTAATCGCATTCCCGGCAGTCAACGACGGGCATTAGGGCAGAGTATTGCGCAAATGTCGGGTAACCGCGCATTCGATGATTATTTCAAAGCAGTGCGTGCGGCAGCGGATGTTAACATCCCCTGAATAATGCTTTCCCTGCCTGCCCAGGAAGCGCATTTTTGGTCATGTCGACCAGACTTGTTACCTACTAGTAAACTCGACTATTTAACGCGCATAGGTGCGGTGCTGGACGCAAGCGAACAACAGCGTCGTGATCGGTTTAAGTTTGAGCGCCACGCACTTATGTTTAGTGTGAGCCACGCCTTGGTTCGATATGTATTGAGCCAATACGCGGATCTAGAGCCTGCCCAGTGGTGTTTCGAAAAGAATCAGCATGGCAAGCCTTACGTCGTTAACAGCGGCTTTGAACATCTGCAGTTTAGTTTATCGCACACGGATGGCTATGCTGCAATGGCCATTTGTTCCGATAGCGAGATAGGCTGCGACGTAGAAAAGCGCCGCGATAATATTAGGGCAGCTGATATCGCCGATCGTTTTTTTTCAAAGCGCGAAGTGGCCGCATTGCTTTCGAATGATGAGGTGTTACAGCACTTTCGCTTCTTTGATTACTGGTCATTGAAGGAAAGCTACATCAAGGCCAAAGGCAAAGGGCTCGCGATTCCCTTAGGTGATTTTTCGTTTGAGCTTGGTACCAGACCCATCACTTTTACAGCAGTATCAGCCTTGGAGGAAGATACCTCCCTGTGGTATTTCGAATTGTTAGACGTGGGTGTCGATCACGCTGCCGCAATTGCCGCACCACAAGAACTGTTGAAAGTAAAGCGATTCACTGCTGTTCCACTTGAGTCGTTCGAAGAAATACCGCCGGCTTTCCGCTGATTTAGTCGGTTTGCTGCGTCGCTGGAAGAGAAATACGCGCCGCTTTCTGATAAACTGCTGCGCCTTCTGCGCAAGGTGCGCAGACTGGCTTTTGAAGAAGTAATCATCGGAGTTTCCCTTGCACAAAATTCTTACCCTGAATGCCATTGCGCTGAAAGGCCTTGAGCAATTCCCGCGCTCGCAATACGAAGTTGCCAGTGAGATTGGCAATCCAGATGCCATTGTGCTGCGCAGTCACAAACTTGGCGAACAAGAGATCACGCCAGAGGTCAAAGCCATTGCGCGCGCGGGTGCGGGCGTTAACAACATTCCTCTAGGACCTTGTACTGATCGCGGCATCGTAGTTTTCAATACACCTGGCGCCAATGCGAATGCGGTCAAGGAGTTGGTGTTGGCTGGTTTGCTCCTTGGCTCGCGTGATATTGCGGGCGGCATGGAATACGTCCGTACTTTAAATGACATTACGGACGACCGTGAACTGAACATGCTTCTTGAAAAGGAAAAGAAACGTTTTAAAGGCGAAGAGTTGGTTGGCAAGACGCTCGGTGTAGTAGGCTTGGGTGCTATAGGTTCACTGGTTGCGGAAATGGGCTTAATGTTAGGTATGAAGGTAATGGGCTATGACCCTGCAATCTCGGTGGCTGCTGCGTGGCGTTTGCCCAGTAATGTAGAAAGCATGGAAAACCTGCCCTCACTGGTCGCGAAGGCCGATTTCATTAGTCTGCACTTGCCAGTTCTGGACAGCACGCGTGGTTTGATCAATTCAGAGCTCTTGAAACACTTCAAGCCGACAGCACGGTTGATGAACTTTGCCCGTTCTGAAGTCGTCGATACGCAAGCCGTGGCGCAGGCATTAGAAGAAGACAGGCTGGGCCACTACATTACCGATTTCCCTTCTCCTGAATTGATTCGCGAGCCTAAAGCTATTCTGATGCCGCATATCGGTGCGAGTACGCTAGAGGCTGAAGAGAACTGTGCGGTGATGGCGGCCATGCAGATACGCGATTTCCTTGAGTATGGCAACATCAAGAATTCGGTGAATTTCCCAGCGCTTGCGCTGGAGCCCAGTGAAGGTTATCGCTTGGCTATCAGCAACAGAAACGTGCCTAAAATGTTGGGGAGCATTCTTGCGATTATTTCGGACCACGACATTAATGTTATAGACATGTTAAACAAGAGTCGCGACGATGTGGCGTATACCTTGATTGATATCGCAGACAAGCCTGAGGAAGCCCTATTGGATGAGATTCGAGGGATTGATGGCGTTATTAACGTGCGATTAATCGAGCAACCAGCGTAGGTTAATTATGAGTGAGCTTCAATCGCTGTTTGATACGATTTCTGATATTGAATATCGAAATCTTCCGCCGATTGAGAAATGGCATCCGCAGCGATCAGCTGCAATAGATATTGAAATACGCTCTGACGGCAGTTGGTGGCATGAGGGGACGAAAATTGTGCGCAAGGAATTGTGTAAGCTGTTTGCATCGATTCTTCGCTATGAGGAAGATGAGCAGTTCTATCTGGTGACGCCTGTAGAGAAACTCAGGATTACAGTGGTGGATGCACCATTGATGATCGTTGAGTCAACTCGGTTTACTGACAATCAGTCTATTTGTCACGTAGCAGTTCGCACGAATATGGATGATTCGCTGCAGCTAGGCGAAGAGCATGCTCTAGAGCTGCGGGCTGATATTCCTTATGTGTATGTGCGGCGTGGGCTTTGGGCGAAGGTTGGTCGTAGTGTTTATTATGAATGGGTGGAGTGGGGTGAGAAAAAGGTAGAAACCGACCAGCCTTGCCTAGTATTGAAATCAGGCGGTACGGAATTCTCATTAGGGGGTTTGTAGAGTCCTGTTCACTTCTCAAACAGTCTCTATAACCGATGCTCGATTTAGCACCTAAGTGCCAGTTCGTTACTTACATATTAGGATAATTCGGCCCGCCACCACCTTCAGGCGTCACCCAAATTATATTCTGGCTTGGGTCCTTGATATCGCATGTTTTGCAATGCACACAGTTTTGGCCATTGATCTGGAATAACTGCTCACCTTCCTTTTCAACCACTTCGTACACACCCGCTGGGCAATAGCGCTGCGCAGGTTCGTCGTACATTGGAAGATTCTGTGCAATCGGTACTGATGCATCTTTAAGTGTGAGGTGACACGGTTGGTCTTCTTCGTGATTGGTGTTTGACAGAAACACGGAAGACAATTTATCGAAGCTCAATACCCCGTCTGGTTTTGGGTACTCTATTTTTGCCATGGAAGCCGCTGGCTTCAGTGTTGCATGATCCGGCGTTGTATCGCTCATAGTGAATGGCAATTTGCCCTGCAGCAACCCTTGATCGATGAACGACAGACCACCGCCTATAATGGCGCCAAACTTGTGCACCATGGGGCCGAAGTTGCGCCATTTTTGCAGTTCATCATGCAACCAGGATTTACGAAAGCGATCACCGTAGTTATCCAGATCGGTGCGACCATCGGCACCGCCACTAAGCGCCTCAAACAGCGTTTCAGCGGCCAACGTGCCGGATTTCATGGCGGTGTGAGTGCCTTTGATGCGCGCAAAGTTTAATGTGCCGGCGTCATCGCCAATCAACAGGCCGCCGGGGAAACTCATCTTGGGGCGTGCTTGAGGTCCGCCTTTTATCAGAGCCCTGGCGCCGTAAGTGAGCCGCTTGCCACCTTCCAGGTATGCCTTTACTTCGGCTTGCTGCTTCCATTGCTGGAATTCGTCGAAGGGTGACAGGTGCGGGTTTTCATAACTCAAGGGCACTACGTATCCAAGAGCGACTTGATTGTCTTCCGTGTGGTAAAGGTAGCTGCCAGAGACTGTCTTCTTAGTACTAGGCCAGCCCATGGTGTGCATTACCAGGCCAGGCCGGTGTTTTGCAGGATCTATCTCCCATAACTCTTTGAAGCCTATGCCGTAGTGTTGTGGTTCTTTGCCTTCATCGAGATTGAATTTGCTGATGATCTGCTTACCCAAATGGCCACGACAGCCCTCAGCGAACACGGTGTACTTGGCGTGCAGTTCCATGCCCAGCATATAGCTGTCTTTTTGTTCGCCAGACTCGCTAACGCCCATGTCACCCGTAGCGATGCCTTTTACACTGCCGTCTTCATGATACAAGACTTCTGCCGCTGCAAAGCCAGGGTAGACTTCGACAGCCATCGCTTCAGCTTGCTCAGCCAGCCAGCGACAGACATTGCCTAGACTGATTACGTAATTGCCGTGGTTGGCCATGCCTGGTGCAAAAATCGTAGGTACCGGAATGGAGGTGTTTTGGTTGAGGTTGAACAGAACTCGGTCTTTGCTTACCTCGGTAGTGAGAGGTGCTCCACGTTCTTTCCAGTCTGGAAAAAGCTCGTTCATGGCCTTCGGGTCCATAACCGCACCCGAAAGGATGTGCGCGCCAACTTCTGAGCCTTTCTCAACCACGCATATGGTGATCTCTTGTTCGGCTTCCTGCGCCATGGTGGCCAGTTTGCAGGCGGTGGCCAGCCCCGCGGGACCTGCGCCAACGACGACCACATCAAATTCCATCGCTTCTCTTTCCAAGGTGTTCTCCACAGGGGTTTCTGGCGGCGGTATTATACAGATCGATTATTTCCATGCACAAGCTTATAGGCGGCCTATCTATCTGATACCAAAGGTTTTATGGATTCCGCTTGTCGAGAAGGGGTAAAATATAGGCGTGTGCACTCTTGACCTGTACTGCCTTTAGCTGCACCATACAGCGCGGTTTTTTGGCCACATCAAACTATGGGCTTTGAAATCACTTCCAGGCTAAAACGAGATATACATGAAAGTATTAGTAGCAGTTAAACGCGTTGCTGATTACAACGTAAAAGTACGTCCAAAAGGGGATGGCAGCGGGCCAGATCTGAACAACGTAAAAATGTCCATCAACCCATTCTGTGAAATCGCTGTTGAAGAAGCTGTTCGTCTCAAAGAGGCCGGCACGGCGAGCGAGATTATTGCCGTCTCGGTGGGGCCCAAGACGGCTCAAGAGCAAATTCGAACGGCTCTGGCACTCGGCGTTGACCGGGGTATTCTTGTCGAAACAGAAGAAGATGTTCAACCTTTGGGTGTTGCAAAGTTATTGAACGAAATAGCCAAGCAGGAAGAAGCCCAGATCATTATTCTTGGTAAGCAAAGCATCGATGGTGACAACAATCAGACCGGTCAGATGCTGGCTGCACTTGGCAAGATGGGCCAGGGTACTTTTGCTTCTGAATTGAAAATTGAAGACGGCAAAGCCCAGGTAACCAGAGAAGTTGACGGCGGGTTGCAAACCATCAGTTTGACGCTACCTGCAGTGGTTACCAGCGACCTGCGGCTTAATGAGCCACGTTATGCCTCTCTGCCTAACATTATGAAAGCTAAGAAGAAGCCGTTAGACGTGAAGACACCCGACGAGCTTGGCGTGAATGTGACACCCAGTGTCAAGTTAGTGAAGGTTGAGCCACCACCTGAGCGCCAGGCTGGCATCAAGGTTGAAAGCGTTGCGGAACTGGTGGATAAATTGAAGAACGAGGCGAAGGTTATCTGATGAGTATTTTAGTTATTGCAGAACACGATAATGCCAGTCTCAAAGCAGCGACGTTGAATGCTATTGCGGCGGCTACTGAAATTGGTGGCGACGTAGACGTGTTGGTTGCCGGTAAGGATTGTTCCGCCGCTGCCAATGAAGCCGCTCAAGCGTCTGGCGTTAGCAAAGTGCTTAGCGCTGACAATGCGGTTTATGAGCATCAACTGGCTGAAAATATGGCCCTGCTGATTGCAGACCTTGGTAAGAACTACACGCACATACTTGCTCCGGCAACCACTAATGGCAAAAACACCATGCCCAGAGTGGCCGCGCTGCTGGACGTCGCCCAGATATCTGATATCACAGCTGTGATCAGTGCTGATACATTTGAGCGCCCAATCTACGCAGGAAATATCATAGCTACTGAGCAATCAGAAGACGCGATAAAGGTGGTTACTGTTCGCACCACGGGCTTTGATGGCGTTTCCGCTGAAGGCGGTTCTGCTTCCGTTGAAAGTGTTGATGCGGCGCATGATGCCGGTGTATCTACGTTCGTCGGTGAAGAAGTGGCTGTTTCTGACAGACCTGAGCTTACTTCGGCAAAGATTGTTGTTTCCGGTGGTCGCGGTATGCAAAACGGCGACAACTTCAAATTGATTGAAGCGGTAGCGGACAAGCTGGGCGCTGCTATGGGGGCTTCAAGGGCCGCTGTTGATGCTGGCTTCGTACCGAATGACATGCAAGTGGGACAGACGGGCAAGATTGTTGCACCTGATCTCTACATTGCTGTTGGTATCTCCGGTGCGATTCAACACCTTGCAGGCATGAAAGACAGCAAAGTCATCGTTGCAATCAATAAAGATGAAGATGCACCTATCTTCCAGGTTGCAGATTACGGTCTGGTTGCTGATTTGTTTCAAGCGCTGCCTGAGTTGGATGAAGCCCTGTAAGCTTCTGCCAAGTAGCCGGTCCCCGAAAACCCTGGCTTGTGCCGGGGTTTTTCTTTTTGGGCGTTTACTGTAGCCTTCCACCACTTAATCCTTGCGAGCTATTATCATGCGTAACCTGATACTTATCGTTGCATCACTGCTGGCGTTAATGGCGTGCAGCAGTAACATAACCGGCCTATCCAGTGAACAGCGCTCGCATGTGCTCAATAATGAGCAGAGTTACCTACAGTTTGTCAGTGTGAAGAACAGCTTGATCGCCGAAACCCATCGCTTTTCCAGCCTATCGGGTTTCGTCACAGAAGGTGAGCGTGCTCAATTACAGGTGAATCTGGTGTCGGTAGAAACCGGAATTCCTATTCGGAATGAGCGCATGCGTGAGCACCTTTTCAAGATTGCAGAATTTGCGACGGCAAATATCTCTTTGCCGGTGTCAGATCTTCAAACCGCTTCACTAAGGGCAGGGCAACAAATGACAGCGGATATTGCGGTATCTGTGGACCTTCACGGCAAGACCCAAACTGTGAGCAGCAAAGTTAGTATTACGCGCTTGGCTCAAGGTGGTCTTGTAGTTCAATCAATTGCGCCGGCAATCGTTAACGCCGCCAGCTTTGACATGACAGCTGGCGTGGACAAATTGCGCGAACTTGCTGGCCTTACCGCCATCAGTCAAGCCGTGCCGGTGTCATTTGCCTTGCAGTTTGATCCAGCGCCAATCTAGTCTCGGCGTAATCGATCAGAAACGGCAATTGGATTCGGTACGCTGAAGATCACGATATACGATGAGACAACGAAGGTATAAATAGCCGTTGCCTGAATGAGGTGAGAGGCCTCTGAGCCTATGAGTGAAGCAGCGATGGCCACTTGAGCGATCAACAGCGAAAACTCGCTGTTCTGACCCAGTCGTAAACCCACGTCCCAGGACAAGGCTTTTTTCTCGCTAAGCTGGCCCAATAGAACTCGGAACACCAATGGTTTGAGCCCAAGCATTAATGCGCCCAACACAAGTGCTGGGATGGCTACCTCGGCCAACATTCCCAGATTGAAACCGGCTCCCAGACTAAAGAAAAACAGTATCAGAAAAAAATCCCTAAGCGGGCGTAGCTGGTCGGCGATGTACAGCGCTATGGGACTGGTGGCGAGAGACACACCGCCAACAAATGCGCCAATCTCATGCGACAGGCCTACCAATTTGGCCAGCTCGGCCATGCCTAGACACCACCCAAGTGCGATGAGAAATATAAATTCATGTATGCGGTCAAAGCGCTGGATAATGGGCAGCAGTACGTACCGAACAAACGCATAGGCTACAGCCACTAATACGGGAGTGGCCAATGCGGCTTTGCCAAGGGCGTAATAATCCAGTACGCCAGATTCACCACTTAACAACACAATAAGTACAGTGATGGCCAGCAAGTCTTGCAACAAGAGCAAGCCAATCATCATTTCGCCCACCGGCTTATGATGCAGCACCGTTGTGGGTAACAGCTTGATTCCAATGATGGTGCTGGAAAACATCATCGCGGCACCAATGATCGAGCTTTCCATTGCAGAGAAACCAAAGCTTATGGCAACGGTAAAGCCGGCCAGCGCAAATATCGCGCAGCTGATAATGGCCACCACAGTGGCTTTGCGCAAAATGTGCAAAAGGCTTTGGGGTTGCATGTCCAAACCGAGTAAGAACAACAAGAATACGATGCCAATCTTGGACACTTCGGTAATTAGATTAACGTCGTTAATCAGTTGTAGACCATAAGGCCCAAGCAAGGCGCCCAAAACAATATAGGCGATGATTATGGGTTGCCGTGTGGCCAGTGCCAGTGTTGCGAGTACGGCAGCGCCAGTGAAGATTAGAAAGAACGAGTAGGTAAGTGTTTCCTGTTCCAAGCTGGCAATCTTTTTTATTGCTCGCGTCTTGCGAACAATGGCTTTGGTTGGTCTTGCGCGGCCTGATACGCAACGCTGATAGACGATTTTTGCAAGAATGCTGCCTCGGTACTCGTGTCGCCCCGAAGTTCAAAAGCGTCAAAACCGCATCGTGACATGTAATGCAATTGATCGGGTAACACATCTCCAATGGCGCGCACTTCGCCTTTATACCCTAGCTGACGAAGCCGGCGTGCATAGCTGTACGCTCTGCCGTCAGAAAATACCGGGAAGTTTATGGCGATCATGGGCAATTGCTCTAAGTCCGCTAGCAAAGGCTCTGGCTCTTGTTCGCTATCAAGCCATACCGCACAATCGCCTCGTACCAATAACTGCTCGCGCTTCTCAACCCACAGTAACAAAGGCAGTACTATTAAGCCGGCGCCTGGGTACTCTGTGGCCTCTTTATCCAGAAAAATCCAGCCATCTGTTTCCATCAGCTGCTCATCTTTTATCAGCAAGGCTTGACTGGCGTCAGGCATATACACGCTCCTTGAAGGGCGCCAAGCCTACTCGTCTATAGGTATCAATGAACAGCTCTTCATCGCTGCGCAGCTCCACATAGGTATTAATAATGGTGTCCATGACGTCTGGTAACTGTTCTTGCGAGAATGATGGCCCAAGAACGTTACCTAGCGATGCGTCAGTGTCTGAGCTGCCGCCTAATTGCACTTGGTAAAACTCTTTGCCTTTTTTGTCCACGCCAAGTATGCCTATATGACCCACATGATGATGGCCGCAGGCATTCATGCAGCCCGAAATATTCAAGTCCAGTTCGCCTATGTCATGCAAGTAATCGAGGTCATCAAACCGTCGCTGGATTGATTCGGCAATGGGGATGGACTTGGCGTTCGCCAGCGAGCAAAAATCGCCTCCAGGACAACATATCATGTCAGTCATCAAACCGATGTTAGGCGTTGCTAATCCAATGGCTCTGGCATCTTCCCACAATTTAAACAAATCGCTTTGCCGTACATCGGCAAGAATCAGGTTTTGTTCGTGGCTTACTCGAAGCTCAGCAAATGAATATTTGTCTGCAAGCTCTGCCACCGCGTGCATCTGTTCGTCCGTGGCATCGCCCGGTGCGATGCCGGTAGGTTTCAGTGACAGAGTGACGGCTGCGTATCCTGGCTGTTTGTGAGGCTGAATGTTTCGACGCAGCCAGTTTCTGAACGCTTTGTTTTCGCTGGCTTGCCTTTCTAATAACTGCGTGGATTCTTCAGCGTTAAGTGTTTCATAGTCAGGTGCTGTGAAGAAAGACTTCATACGCTCAAATTCACTGTCAGGCACGGTCATCTCGCCGTCTTTGAGCAACTCAAATTCCTGGTCAACTTTTTCTCTGAATGTATCAACGCCGAGCGCTCGGACCAAAATTTTGATGCGCGCTTTGTATTTGTTATCCCGCCGACCTAGCTGATTGTATACACGCAATACGCTATCGAGATAGGACAGTAAGTGTTTGCGCGGGAGAAACTCACAGATGGTTGAGCCAATCACTGGTGTACGTCCCAGCCCTCCACCAACCAGGACTTCGAAACCTGTTTCACCGGCTTCATTATGTTTCAATCGCAAGCCAATATCATGCACGTGCACTGCGGCCCTGTCTTGTTCAGAAGCGCACACAGCTATCTTGAACTTACGGGGCAAGAATGCGAATTCTGGATGAAGTGTGGACCATTGGCGAATCAATTCACAATACGGTCTTGGGTCTTCGAATTCATCGGCCGCCACGCCAGCAAACTGATCCGTGGTGGTATTGCGAATGCAGTTGCCGCTGGTTTGTATCGCATGCATCTCTACTTTGGCGAGCTCGGCGAGGATGTCCGGGACTTCTTCCAGCTTAGGCCAGTTCAGCTGCATATTTTGCCGGGTACTGAAATGCCCGTAGCCTTTATCGTATTTGCAGCTGATATCAGCCAGAGCATGTAACTGCCTGGAAGAGAGCATGCCGTATGGAATCGCAATGCGTAGCATAGGTGCGAGACGCTGAATGTATAAACCATTCTGTAAACGAATCGGTAAGAACTCTGCCTCGCTGATTTCCCCAGCCAGATACCGATTCGTTTGATCACGATATTGTTCCACGCGTTCTGAAACGAGGGTGTGATCGTAATGGTCGTAGACGTACATTCTGCGGCGTTCTTGTATGCGGCTTTCGGAGTATGCGTGGACGCCATTTAAGCATCGCCAACGCGTCGAAATAATACCGTATGCAGGTATAAAAGCCCATTTAATTCAGTGGTTTAATTCAATGTCTAAGCACGGTTAGTTATAAGCTTAAAGCCAAACGGAAATATGCCAGTGGAACGATACAGAGCTGCATTGCTATAATCTGCTCAACGATAATGCTCGGCTTGCTTAGGACTTTCCAGGTTATGCCGTTACCAACTTAGGAATATAAAATGGATTCTCAAGAACCTCAGCGCGAACCCGATTCGTCCGACAGCGCCGCCGATGCTATGGCTGCCGTAGCCCTGATTACTCTGTTTGTAGTGACCGTAACGTTTTGGGTAGCGGGTCAGTAGTCGGCCAGGAACACGTTGACCAGTAAGACGATACTGCCAACAAAAATAACCGTAAATACGACGCCGCCCACTATGAACGGCATGAAGCTGTTCTGGGCGAAATCACGTTGTCTGTTTTTGCTGCTTTGTACACCTAGCGCGCCGGCCAGCACACTGCCCACCACCTGAAAAAAGCTCAGTTTCTCAACGTTTTGTTGCTCACCGCTAGCATCATCGGTCATGGTCTACTCGCTTAAATCAGCTCTCAGCTCTCAATTTTCAAATAGCGTTCAAGTATCATAACTCAAATTAGGTCTTAGCCAGCGCTCAAGCTGATCCACGGCCACTCCTTTTCGTGCGGCAAGATCTTCGATCTGGTCTCTATCCACTTTGCCAATGGCAAAATAGCGAGCATCCGGGTGTGAGTAATAAAAACCTGACACTGAAGCAGCCGGCGTCATGGCGAAATGCTCCGTAAGCGCAACGCCTATGTTCTTTTCGGCATCAAGTAAATCGAACAGAGTGCGCTTTTCCGAATGATCGGGGCAGGCCGGGTAACCCGGTGCTGGTCTGATGCCCTGATATTTCTCCTTGATCAGCTCTTCGTTGCTGAGCGACTCATCGGTGGCATACGACCAGAATTCAGTGCGTACTCGCTTGTGCAAATACTCTGCACACGCCTCGGCCAAGCGGTCAGCAAGCGCTTTGATCAGAATGGAATTGTAGTCGTCCAGTTGCGCATCAAACTCGGCCACCATCGCATCACAACCCAGTCCGGCAGTAACCACAAACGCGCCTACATAATCTATCTTGTCAGAACCCTGGGGTGCTACGAAATCAGCGAGACTGTAATTTGGTTTGCCATCTACCTTATCAGTTTGCTGGCGCAGGTGATGCAGCGTGGCTACCTCGGAGTCGCATTGTTCAGTATTGAAAAGCGTAATATCGTCGCTATTCGACTGCGCCGGCCAGAAGCCGAATACAGCCTTCACCTGCAAACGCTTGTTGTCGATAATGTCTTTCAACATAGCTTGAGCATCCGCAAACAGGTTAGAAGCTGCTTCGCCCACTACCGGGTCTTTAAGTATTTTTGGGTATTTGCCCGCCAATTCCCAAGTGATAAAAAAGGGTGTCCAGTCTATGGTGTCCAACAAGTCCTCAACCGCAATGTCATCCATAACACGAACGCCAATAAAGTCGGGGGCAGGCGGGCTGTAGTTACTCCAGTCCGGCTTGAAACGACGTGCCAGGGCATTGGAATAACTCAGTCGTTTGCTCTTTTGCTTGCGATTAGCGTTACGCTCTCTAAGTGCCGCGTATTCTTCCCTGCGATCATCGACAAAGCCGGCTTTCATCTCACTGTTCATCAGCTGTGATACCACTGACACACTTCGTGACGCATCAGGCACGTAGGTGGCTATATTGTTTTGGTATTGAGGTTCGATCTTGACTGCTGTATGCGCTTTTGATGTTGTGGCACCACCAATCAACAACGGCAGGGTTTTTCCCAGTCGTTGCATTTCGCTGGCAACGTGCACCATTTCGTCAAGCGATGGAGTGATCAAGCCGCTGAGGCCAATCAGGTCGACTTGTTGTTCTTCAGCAACCTCGAGTATTTTTTCGCAGGGCACCATTACACCGAGATCAATCACTTCATAGTTATTGCATTGAAGCACAACGCCTACAATGTTTTTGCCGATGTCATGAACGTCACCTTTTACGGTGGCCATTAGTATTTTGCCGTTGCTGTCACTGGCGGAATCAATACCACTGGCCGCTTTTTCTTCTTCAATGTAAGGCAGCAAATAAGCGACCGCTTGTTTCATTACTCGTGCGCTTTTTACTACCTGGGGCAAGAACATCTTGCCCGCTCCGAAAAGGTCGCCAACCACGTTCATGCCATCCATCAGCGGACCTTCAATCACCTCTATGGGTTTATCTACTTGCTGGCGCATTTCCTCCGTATCTTCTTCAATATATTGAGAAACTCCCTTAACAAGCGCATGCTCCAGACGCTTCGCCGCGTCAGACTCTCGCCAGCTCAAATCTTCAACGGTTCGTTGAGCGCCGCTTCCCGAATAATCATTGGCAATTTCGAGTAGTCTTTCAGTCGCATCGTCACGGCGGTTCAACACTACGTCTTCGACTCGTTCACGAAGTTTCGCAGGAATATCTTCATAAATGGCAAGTTGACCAGCATTCACAATGCCCATGGTCAAACCTTCGCGAATCGCGTGAAAAAGAAACACGGCGTGAATGGCTTCTCTAACCGGATTGTTACCGCGGAAAGAGAACGACACATTGCTCACGCCACCAGAGATTAAGGCATGCGGCAGATTTTTCTTTATCCAGGCACTGGCCTCAATAAAGTTCACAGCGTAAGGGTTGTGTTCTTCTATGCCCGTAGCGATGGCAAATATGTTAGGGTCAAAAATAATGTCGGCTGGACTAAAGTCAAGCTTGTCGACCAGGATGCGATAAGAGCGCTCACAAATCTCGATTTTACGTTGCAGGGTATCGGCCTGACCATCGGTATCGAAGGCCATGACAATAACAGCGGCACCGTAGCGTTTGCACAGACGCGCTTGCTCTATAAATGCCTCTTCGCCTTCTTTCATGCTGATCGAGTTGACCACGCACTTGCCCTGGGCACACTTCAGCCCGGCCTCTATAACGCTCCATTTTGACGAGTCAATCATCAATGGTACCCGGCTTATCTCGGGCTCTGAGGCAATCAAGTTAAGAAACGTCACCATGGCCTGCTCGGAATCCAGCATGCCTTCATCCATATTCACATCGATGACTTGTGCGCCATTGCGTACTTGCTCTGCCGCAACATCCAACGCTGTTGCGTAGTCGCCCTCAAGAATAAGACGCGCAAATTTTGCCGAACCAGTGACATTGGTGCGCTCACCAACGTTAACGAACAGGGAATTCTGATCAATAACAAATGGCTCAAGTCCGCTGAGTCTGCAAGCAGGCTCAAATTCGGGCACTTCGCGCGGCTGAATCTGTTCAAGCTGCTCCGCAATTAATCGGATGTGCGCTGGCGTGGTGCCGCAGCAACCGCCAAGAATATTCACCAGGCCGCTGTTCGCAAATTCGGTAACAATCTCGGCCATTTCCTCAGGCGTTTGGTCGTACTCGCCAAATTCGTTGGGCAGTCCGGCGTTTGGGTGTGCACTGACAAAAGTGTCGGCTGAGGCGGAGATTTCGGCCAGGTGAGGGCGCAGCTCTTTGGCGCCAAGCGCGCAATTAAGACCCACCGCCAATGGTTCTGCATGCGCTATCGAGTGCCAGAATGCCTTGGGAGTCTGGCCAGAGAGGGTGCGCCCGCTGGCGTCTGTAATGGTGCCGGAGATGATGATGGGCAGGTGCTTGCCGGATTCCGAAAATGCATTCTCGGCGGCAAAAATGGCGGCCTTGGCGTTTAAGGTATCAGTGATAGTTTCTATCAGCAACAAATCTACGCCGCCATCAATCAGCCCTCTAATTGACAGCTGATAGTCATCCCTCAGTTCGTCAAAAGTGACATTCCTCGCGCCCGGATCGCTAACATCTTGGGAAAACCCTGCGGTACGGCTGGTTGGGCCAACGGCGCCACAAACGAAGCGCGGCTTCTCTGGCGAGCTTGCTGCATCGGCAGCACCTCTTGCCAGCTTTGCAGATTCGAAGTTGAGTTCATAGGTAAACTCTTCCAAACCATACTCTTGCTGTGAAACCTGGTTGGAAGTGAAAGTATTGGTGTTGATAATGTCGGCGCCAGCGTCCAGGTATGCTGTGTGAATCTCGCTGATCACCTCTGGTTTGGTAAGGCTCAATAGGTCGTTATTGCCTTTCTGAAGCACCGTCAGGTCTTTGAAGCGTTGGCCACGAAAATCCTCCTCGCTTAGTTCGTAGCGCTGGATCATTGTTCCCAGTGCACCGTCCAGAATGAGTATGCGTTGTTTGAGTAAAGACCGGATTAATTCGCCGGAATCGGTATGTTCCATAAGGTTTTTTACAGTTAATCTGCGAGTCAGAATGACGCACAGTGATAATTCAATGCCGTATTTTAACAAGAATAGCAGCATAACGGGACACCGTTGGTACTATCCGCTAGAATATCCGGTTGATGGAGAGACTTGCATGATCACGATTACTGACCCAGCGATAGATTACCTGGCCGGCTTGCTGGACAAGCAAGATGGCGAAGTGCTGGGAATTCGAATATTTATCAACGACCCTGGCACGCCGCGCGCGGAGACTTGCATCGCCTACTGTCGTGAGGAAGACGTTCGCGAGGACGACGTTAAAGTGGGTTTCGCAAAGTTTGACGCTTTTTTTGAAAAGCGCAGCGAGAATTTTCTGGAAGACGCTGTGGTTGATTACGACCAGGACAAAATGGGCGGTCAACTTACGATAAAAGCACCTAATTCAAAAATGCCACGAGTCAATGACGACAGCCCGATTGAAGATCGTATTAACTACGTATTGTATAACGAAGTAAACCCTGCCTTAGCCGCGCATGGCGGTGAGGTAAGCCTGATTGAGGTGGTTGAAGATGGCGTGGCGGTTTTGCAGTTTGGCGGCGGTTGTCAGGGCTGCGGCATGGTCGATGCAACCTTGAAAGACGGTGTTGAAAAAACACTGCTTGAGCAAGTGGTCGGACTGAGCTCAGTACGTGACGTAACGGATCACTCAGACAGAAGTAACGCCTACTTTACTTAGACCGTTGGCTAATAACCGCAGCTAATTTATCTCGCATGGAACGAACGGCTGTTTCCGTCATAGTCCAGTCTATGCAGGCATCGGTAACCGATACGCCATAGTGCAGATCCTTGAGATCAGCGGGTATGTCCTGGCGACCAAACGCCAGATTGCTCTCCACCATCAAGCCAACGATCGATTCATTGCCGGCCAGTAATTGATTCGCTACGTTGTCCATAACCAATGGCTGCAAAGCAGCATCTTTGTTGGAATTGGCATGGCTGCAATCAACCATTATGTTTTGCGCGACCTTTGCGCCCGCCAGAGCTTGTTCAGCAAGGCTGACATGCACAGAGTCGTAATTTGGCCCATCACTGCCTCCGCGCAGCACTATGTGCGCCTGCTCATTTCCCGTTGTATGTGTCACAGCAACCTGACCGTGCTCATTAATGCCAAGAAAGCGATGCGGTTTTGCAACGGATTGCAGGGCGTTGATGGCCACGGTTAAACCGCCATCTGTACCGTTTTTGAAGCCAACGGCTGAAGAGAGACCACTGGCCATTTCTCTATGAGTTTGTGATTCCGTGGTACGCGCACCAATCGCGGACCAGCAAATCAGATCTTGCAGATACTGCGGGGATATAGGGTCAAGAGCTTCTGTAGATGTAGGCAGACCAAGCTCACTAATGTCCAGTAGCAGGCGACGTCCAATACGTAAGCCGTCCTCGATCTGGAACGAGTCATTCATGTGAGGATCATTGATCAAGCCTTTCCAGCCAGTTGTTGTTCGTGGCTTCTCAAAGTAAACACGCATGACCAGATAAAGGGTATCTGCAACATCATCTGCCAGCTCTTTGAGCCTTTGAGCATATTCCATAGCAGCATCAACATCGTGAATAGAGCAGGGGCCTATGACGACAAACAGCCTGGGATCCAGGCGCTGCAGTATTTTTCGAATAGTGCTCCGCCCCTGTTCTACTGTGAGCGCGGCGGTCTGTGAAATGGGCAGGGCCTGTTTTAGCTCGGCAGGCGTAGGCAAGACCGTCTGTGAGTCTATGTTGACGTTATGTAGAGATGCATCAATTTCTGGACTGTTCATGATTCCTCGATAGGTCAGCGTACGCTGCTGTATTACACTACGCCTGTACCCCATAAATGGCGGTGGCGAATAGTAAACCATAAGTGCCCTTAAGTGATATTAAACGTGAACGAAGCTGGCGATACGGTCTTTATCGGCGATTTAGCTGAGTTATTTTCGCTGGAACATGCTCTTATACTGACGCCCAATCAGCGGCTCGCGCAGCAGATCCAGCTCCAGGCGGACTACCTTAAACGCCAGGAAGGTCAAAATAGCTGGTCCGCCCGGCCGGTTATGGCCATGTCCAACTGGTTGCAGTTGGTTTGGGACAATGCCACCGCCGCTGGACATAAGCCCTGCAATGAATACTGGGTTCTCAGCTTGGCCGAGGAATTGGAGTTGTGGCGCTCTGCGATGATGGCAAGTGTGGACGGCGAACTTATTGCGCCGGAATCCGCTGCTCAGCAGCTCATGCAAGCCTGGCACATCTTATGTAATTGGCGGGTTGACATCCGTTCCAGTACCCAGCGCACGAAGTTTCAGATTAATGACAACTGTGCCTTCTTTCTCAAAGTCTGCGAGCGAGTGCTTGCTGATTCTCGCGCGGTTGGCGCGGTGTGCGCTGCGGAAATTCCTGGCTTACTCGCTGATATTGAATCACCATTGTCCGAGAATGTCCTGTTGTATGGTTTTGAGGAGGTGCTTCCAGCGCATGGGTATTTACTGAGGCAATGGGCCATTCCGCATTCAAGTGTTCAACTCAACGTCAATACAAGCGATGGTGAACAGCCCCTAGATGTATTGCGTGCCTCCACGTTTGAGATGGAGATAACTGCAGCCGCCCAATGGGCGCACGAAGTGAGCAGTAGCGACAAGAACGCTCGCGTTGCCGTAATTGTGCCGCAGCTGGAAAATCGCCGCGCACAACTGGAATACTGTTTCGAAAGTGTATTTGCCGTTGAGGCAAGGAATCCTTACAGCAAACGCCATGTTCCCCCATTCAATATATCTGCGGGCGTGTCTTTGGCCAGTACTCCGCTTGTGCAATCCGCGTTAACGCTGCTGAATGTATTCCAGCGTCCGATTGCCAGCGCAGCGCTGCCACAATTGCTGTACTCGCCTTTTTTTGCCCATTCTTACGGCACAGCGCGGGCTGAGCTCTATCAGCTTGAGCATCGCCTGAGAGGGTATGGCGACCCCCAGTTATCAATAGGTGCTATTGCGCGCGAAGCCGAACGTTTGTTCGCTTCACGAAACAGTAGCAACGCCGATGGGAATACCTGTATCGAACTGCTGTTGCAAACACTGAGTGACGGTCGGCGATTAGTACGTGATCTCGCCTCGAGCACGTTTGATGATCATGTGAGTAATTTAATGCAGCAGCTTGCCGTGGCTGGTTGGCCGGGCGACAGAAGTGTTGACTCGGTTGAGTATCAACAATTGTCGTCGTTTACTAAGGCTCTTAGCGCATGCCACGCATTGGCCCATCTTAGGTTTGATTCTGCCAACAAAGTGAGTGCAACCGAGTCGCTGGCCTTGCTTGAGCATGCGCTAAGAACAGAGGTGTTTCAAGCCCAAACCAGTGACACAGGAGTGCAGGTGCTTGGCTTGCTGGAAGGTGCCGGTCTGCCATTCACGCACGTAAGACTCTGTGATTTTTCGATTGGCCAATGGCCCGCCAATCCTGGCCCTTCGCCATATATTCCATACGCAATGCAACGAGATATGCGAATGCCGCATTGTGATGCGTTAAGGGAAGCCGATTTCTCGCAACGACTTTTTCAGCGCTACCAACAGCAGGCAGGCACGCTCAGTTGCAGCTATGCATTGGATGACGGCACGACAGAACGGCTTCCCAGCACAATGTTAAGACATCTGGAATGCAATGAGGTCGACATTTATGAAGAAACTCCTCAAGAACAAATTGACGGCCCGAAATCAATAGACGAATCCGCATCAAGCAATACCGTGGCTGATTTTCTACCGGTGTCTAAGCTGGAAGATATTCAAGGTACCACTGGTCTGTTAACGGACCAGGCGGCCTGTGCATTCAAAGCCTTTACGCGCCATCGTTTGCATGTTCGACAATTTGAGTCTGTGCGCTTAGGTATTGATGGTAGAGAGCGTGGAATCATATTACACGATGCCATGGAGGCTTTCTGGCGTAGCGGAGCTGCGCAGCACACGCTTAACAGCGAGACTGAATCCGAGTTGCGTGATCGCGTTGGGGAGGCAGTAGGCACCGCCATACATTCTGCAAGACGCCGCCTTGCTGGACGCCAGGCGCAGGTCTTTCTAGGGATAGAAGAAGTTCGCTTAACCAAAATTGTGTTCGATTGGTTACGGAACGAATTACTGCGCTCCTCATTTAGGGTAATCGATCTTGAGGTCGCCTTCGCCACCGAAATAGCAGGTAGGCCCGCCCAACTCCGCGTGGACAGAGTTGATCTGCTGGAAGATGGCAGTTTGCTGCTATTGGAATACAAAAGCGGCATGATCAACGAAAAAGACACAATGCAACAGCCTCTGCTCTCGCCGCAACTAGCGTTGTATGTGCTGCGCTATCGCTCCGCGTCCGGACAACAGGCCAGTGGCGGCGCGGTGTGCAAAATAGATGACCAACTCAGCACATGGATGGGAGTCGGTAAGGCAAAGTATGTGGGCATGCCATTACAACGGCGTCTGCTTAAGCACGAACAGGACGAAGCTCTCAAGGATAAACTCTGGGCCGAGCAACTTCAGCTATGGGAACAAGAGCTGGAACGCCTGGAGCAATCCTTTACCCATGGTGACGCTAGAATTGATCCTGCGAAAGGGCTGGCAACCTGCAGGCAATGCGATTACGCGAGCATTTGTCGATACACAATTGATGGCGCGGGCTCATGATCGTTGACCAGCTGGCAAGGGAAAAAGCCGTCAATCCACAGCGATCGTTTACGGTGACCGCGCCAGCAGGCAGCGGCAAGACTGAACTTCTGACACAACGTTATTTGTCATTGCTGGCTGTAGTTGATCAACCCGAATCGATTCTTGCCATTACATTTACTCGCAAAGCCGTAGCCGAAATGCGAGAGCGTATTATGGCCGCGCTGGAGCAAGCGAAAGCGTTTCAAGAAGATTCGATGAAATTCGCAGAACACAGACTGAAAACAATTGAGCTCGCGCAAGCTGCGCTACAAGCTGATCATCACCGTCAATGGGGCTTGCTTGAAAACCCGGCCCGCATGAGGATATACACCTTTGATGCCTTCAGCGCCTCGCTGGTTCGCCAAATGCCGATTTCGAGCCGATTTGGCGGTAATGCAAGTCCCGGAGAACACCCGGAGCAATTCTATCAGCAGGCGATTGAGCGAGTTTTAGCCCACCTGGGTTCCGATACAGAGCATTCTGCGGCGATAGAGAAATTATTGCTGCACATGAATGTTCGCGTTCAACATGTTGCAAACTTGTTGATGCAGCTGCTTGCAAAGAGGGATCAATGGCGAGGTGTATTCGCCAGTATGCGGGGTGATGCAGATCGCGCAGTAGAAGTATTGCACCAGTGGTTTTGTGAGCAGGTGGAATTTTCATTGAGCAATGCGCGCGCCTTATTGCTGCCACACGAGCGTCAACTGTGTGGGCTGATGAATTTTGCCAGTGCCCAATTGCGCGAGCTTGGTACGCCCGGCTTGTTACCAGACAACCAGCAAGCAATCACTGAGATTCCAGGCGCGTCTATCGAAGAGCTTGCCAGCTGGCGAGCAGTAGGCCGGTTCTTGTTAACCCGGCAAGGCGGCTTCAGGGCAACAGTCAATATCAAGCAAGGTTTCCCGCCCAAGAAAAGTAAACCTCAGTACACTGTTGATGATTTTAAGAATCTTGTTCTTGCGATCAGGGACCACAAAGACGCAACAGCCGTTGTTTCGGAGCTGCATATTCTGCCTGATCCTGATGAAATTAAACGCCATCAAGCCATACTCCACAGCCTGATGGCTGTCTTACACCTCTCGATGGCATATCTCGAGATAGAATTTCAAAAACGCCAACAAGTAGACTTTGTCGCGACCAGTTTGCAAGCACTTGAGGCCCTGGCTGACAACAGTGATCTTGCGATGAAGCTTGAATACAGTATTCAACACATCCTGGTGGATGAATTTCAGGACACCTCACAGTTACAGTATGACTTACTGGATAGACTCTGCCAGGAATGGTCCGACGTAGATGTGCCCGGCAGAAGCCTGTTTTTGGTGGGTGATGCAATGCAGTCGATCTATGCTTTCCGTAATGCGCGCGTTGCGCTGTTTATGCATGCGCGCCAATATGGTCTTGCCGGAGTTACTTGCGAAAACTTGGAATTGCAGTCAAATTTCCGCTCAGACCCACCCATAATCGATTGGCTAAACCATTGTTTTGCTAGGGTGTTTCCGGAGGTTGATGATTTACGTCAGAACGCCTCAGCCTATGTGACAGCGGCTTGCGCAAGCAGCTCTTCAGGCAGCAACAGCGAAGTTCTCGCCTATGAATTTGCATTGAATCCTGATTCGCAGCGCGAAGCTGAGGCTCAACACATCGCCAGAAAAATTGGGGATCTTTACAATTTGTACCCTGATGAAAGCATTGCAATACTGGTTCGAAACAGAAGTCACGCACACTATCTATTGCCGACGCTGAGAGCCAACGGTATCGATGTCGCGTTTACCGACTTTGAACGTTTGCTCGATCAATCGATTGTGGCTGATCTGCTCAGTCTTACTCGCATGCTCCTTAATCCAGCAGACCAGATTGCCTGGTACGCTTTTCTTCGCTCACCGCTCATGAATATTACATTGGCAGACTTGCTGACTGTTTCGCAGAACAACAGCTATAACGTCAGACAAGGCATAGCGATGGCTTTGCAGGAAGACGATGTCCTGAGCGACACTGCTGGTGAGCGGCTGCGATTGTTTCTGTCAGCCTATGATGCCGTCTTTGAACAACGGCACAGAAAATCATTGACTACTCAGTTAGCTGGGTTGTGGTTGCATTTGGGCGGGGAACTGGTTTATGCCGACGAACCATCACATCTAGCGTATCAGAACTATATGTCAGAGCTTCTGTCTCTATGCAGCGCTGAAGTGCAATTGACTTGGGAAACAATAGAGCAGCACATCGCGCAACTTAGAGTAAAATCGCGAACACCTTCGCACTCGAATACCAAGTCAAAACCGATAGAGCTTATGACAATGCATAAAGCCAAGGGCCTGGAATTTGACAGTGTTATTATTCCCGCACTAGACCTGGGTATTCAGAGCGAAGGGGCTGAGCTACTGGCGTGGACAGAACAATTTGTTACTCCCTCGCGATCCACTTTGTTACTGGGGCTTCCTGATGGGCATAAATCGCCAGTGCCAACTGCCTATGATTATGTCAGGAAGCAAAACCGCAGGCAGAGCACTAATGAAGCGGCGAGGCTACTCTATGTGGCTTGCTCCCGGGCTCGAAAACGCCTCTATGTGTACCGAGCATTCGACCCTGATAGACCGGAACACCACGCCAGCAATTCTCTAGCGGCATTACTGTGGCCACATTTACCGGAAACCGCCAACACTGTGCATGACTATTCGCTTACAACGGCTGAAGAGATAAATTCTGTTAACGTTTCTTACTCAAGACGAAAAAGACATCCGGCTGAACTGACGTCGCTTCGCGATCTACACGCTATCGATAGTGCCGCTGTTACAGGCATTGAACATCAGTTTTCTAGGGCTATAAATACGGCTGATTGGCTATTTTCAAGGACTGATGAATACACCTTAGAGCGTTGCATCGGCGTTGTTGTGCACCGGAACTTGCAGCAATGGGCTAACGAGGGAGGTCATCTTTTCTGGCAGAAGAGCGATGCCGAGCGAAAAACAGTTTTAAGCACACAGTTACGTGCCAATGGTCTGCGTGACAAACATGCCATCGCAATTAATTGGGTGGAAAAAGCCCTGCTAGCGGCCAGGGAAGATCAGCAACATCAGTGGTTGTTTGAGGGTGGCAATACGGAAGCTGAATTCAGAATTGCGCTCGGGGACGATGTGAGAAGCATCGTAATTGACAGATTGCTTGATGATGTTGACGGGAATAAGTGGATTGTCGACTACAAAGTCCATTTGAATGAGTTCGCGAATAATGAAGATCTTGCTAAGCTGGCGCAGACGCATCTGTCACAACTGCAAACATATCAGCAGGCATTCGCGGTGCCGACGCGAATAGCAGTGTATTATGTCTTGCAACAAACATTGATTGAACTGACATAAAAAAGGCCAATGTCCTGCGGAGCATTGGCCTTTGAGCGAGCGTTTCAGGAGCTGCTATATCAAGCCGCTCCCGATTTTGGCGAATCTTCTGAAGAATTCGCTGCGTCACTTCGTTGCGTGACCGTGGGTATTTTGTCGATTGAGCTGATTTGTTGAGCAATACCGCCAAGCAATTCAGACAACGCTGCGCGATCAACTTTGTTGTCATCAAGCGTATTTCTCGCGCCATCAAGCTGACGTTGCAGTTCACTTCGTACTTCCTGTAGTTGACGCTCTAGATCACGGACTGACTGGGCCATTTGTTCATCCATGGACGTTTTGGCAGCGGAGTGTGTTTTCTCCATCGCATTGATTCTGTCTTGCAGATTGTTGCTTGATTTACGCAGCTCCATACCGGAGTTTTCCACGGCGTTTTCCCGTGCTTTGGTTTCCGCACGCAACTGGTCGACAACATTGGCCATTTCTTTTTTAATCATTGATTCCTGATCCGCAAGCTGTTTCTCCATCTTGCGATCAAGATCACTCATAGACTGTTTAAAGTCTTTGTGGACCAACATAATTTTTTGATTTACTGCACGAAGTTGATTGCCGAACAGCAATTCCTGAACTTTGGCCATATCATCATCTGCGCCGGCGGTTGGAATACTTGCTTCCTCCTTGGCCTCTTTCGCAGTGATTTCTGCCTCAGGTCTCGATTTTGCTGCCTCAGCTTTAGCTGTATTTTTCTCTGCCTTAGAGCCTTCTTTGGCCTCTACTTCTTCGACTTCCATCAATGCAGGTTTAGAATCATTCGGGTTCATTGCTCATCTCGCTCGTTACAATAAGTGAATTACTTGTCACTTTGAAAGTGAACTGGTTACAACAAAAGAATAGAACCAATTCGCATAAACGCAAAAATATCCGTTAGAAAAAAATGGCAGGGAAGGGGCATAGACCGACGCCTGCCAGACAAGAGCAAGCTGGTTGTGCGAGAAGTGATCAAGGTGATCAAGCGGTGCTCAACTAAACCAGTATGACGCAGCTTATTGCAGATTGGCTGAACAAACGCTGAACTCTTTTCGAGGCTGGAACGCAGACTTCGCGAACTTAAAGAAAACTCTCTTCGTGCCGACGGGTTTGCTATGCCCACTAAAGTATCTGCCAACGCATTATTGGCGAAAACCAGCCGTTTTAAGCGTCAGCCCATTTACTGGATTCTCAGTCATCCCGTGGGTGACCTGACGGCAGTAAACTGCTATCGGGAAGAATTCCGAGGCTATCTTGCTGAGATTGACGCCAATGGGCAGCTGATTGCCAGTGGCCCGATTCTTACAGAGGATGGCCAATTTCATGCTGGTGATTATGCAATGCTGTTGAAGGCATCTGATCTTGAGCAAGCGAAAACCATTGCCGCGGCAGATCCGTGGCTGTTGAGAGGACTTCGCACAAATAGAGTGGTGCCTTTCTTGATAGGCGACGGTGATTTGTACCGACTAATGTCGGATGCCTGAGCATTCAACCGCTTTAATGTTTGTAAGACGATTGTCTTCGTCAATTTCCAACTCGAAACTACCCCTTATACCATCACAGCGAACAAAAGGCCTTAGGCAAGCAATAGGAAAACGTATGCGACGCCCATCCCTAGCTGTGGTGAGTACGCTTTGTGCACTTCCTTTATAGTACTGTAGCAGTGCCTGCGTTGGAATATTGAGGTAGATTCGTATTGTGCTCATAACGAGCCGTCTTCCTTGAAATTTGCAGAGTAAGTCGTATCCTGAAACTCTTGTCTAAAAGTAAAGTACTTGTGAATCACATTCGCAAGTTTGCAGATAGCTTTGTTGCTCCCGATTGGCTGGCTTCATTAAGCCTTAGAAAATAATAGCGACGGGCAAGAAAGTGCAGTTCATTAGAGTGTGTTTCAAAGATATGTGTTTCGACAATAGGGCTTAAGGAACAAGATGACGGTATGGAGCATCATAGAAGTAAATTCTGGGTAGCATTCGTGGCGTTGAGCGTTTTTGTTACGCAATACGTTCTCGCCGAACCAGAACTGTCTTACCCTTCCGTGGATGCCAGTCTTGGTGAGTATCTGCACTCTGATGAGCAACATCATGCTTTAGCAATTGGTGATATTGTTGAGAAGGACATTCGCGATCGTTATGCTGAATCCATTATCCAACGCGATGCGCATCCAAAAGCACATGGCTGCCCGGTGGCGCAGTTTAAGGTTCTCGATGATATTCCCGAGCACTTACAAGCCGGTGTTTTCCAGCCAGGCGCTGTGTACGACACGGTTGTTCGTTTCTCCAACGGTAGTCCTAACGCTAAACAAGCGGATGCCAAAGGCGATACACGTGGGATGGCCATCAAGCTAAGTGGTGTGGTAGGCGCGAAATTGGTCGACATAGATTCTCAAGCCGACCATCAGGACTTTCTATTGATCAGTCACCCGGTGTTTTTCGTTAATGACGCGGAAGACTATGCTGAGTTTTTTGAGATCACTGCGTCTGGGCAGTGGTGGCGATGGCTTAAATTGCCATTTGTTCTCGGTGTCCGAGGCTCTTATAACGCCTATCAAATGCTGCGTAAAAAAATTGATAATCCATTAGCTACTCGCTATTGGTCTGTTGTGCCGTATCAATTAGGCGAAGGGAAGCTGAAACAGCTTGTCAAATATTCGGCTAAGCCTTGCCAGCCGCTGACAGCGAATGATGGTGTTTCCACAGAGCAAGATGATTACTTGAGGGCCGCAATGACGTCCACATTGGAGAGTGCATCCGCGTGCATGTCGTTTATGGTGCAGGAAATTCCCCGGGGCGATTATTCAGTAGAAGATGTCGTTTCGCGTTGGCCAGAGGATAAATCACCTTTTAATGTTGTAGCTGAGCTTCATTTCAAGCCACAGGTATTTGATAGCGACGATCAGCTTGAGCGCTGCGAGGCCATGGCTTTTAATCCGTGGCATGGTTTGGAAGCGCATCGTCCATTGGGTGCTGTGAATCGAATTCGAAAAGTCGTGTACGACCGAATTCGCAGAATAAGACAATCTAGCTACTGATCTCCTTGTGTCCGCGCAATGTGTGTGCGCAGGCTCTTAGGAGGCGTTACAGACAACAAAAGTGAAAGCTGTCGTTAGCGCTGCTGGAATCAGCGTCGTCCAGTTCCTGAACGTCTTGTGCGACAGGCGTGAACTCTATACGTCTAACATTAAAAGGTGCAGTTTCAACCTTGGCGACTTGTCCAAACGGAAAGCCATTGTCACTGTCGCTGCGTTTGCTTGGCCGGTTATGCGTTTTACTCGACTGTCGTCTGTCGAGATCCAAGTGCTCTTTGTCCAGTACACTATTGCGAACTGCAATAAACAACTGCAGAGATTCTTCCGCTTCCAATCGGTTGCGATACGGCCCTTCTTGCGAACCACCTCGCGTCATGAAATACCAATGTTCATTAATCTGAACATAGCGTTCGGTTCGAAAGAAATTTGTTGTTCTGTTTTCTTCGCCAGCTCTGCGAACCATGTTGACCTCCTGACTACTGCTCATGACCTACTCTGAGAGTAGTACGAATATTCGTAACTCTGTAAATGAAGTTAAAGCAGGAATCAGGCCAACCAAGTATTATTCTTATATTTCAATTAGATAGGGTGTTTTATTTGAATCTGGTTTAATGGATATGTAAGGAAATCCGACGCGCGGTCAGGCGTTTTGCTATGCGGCAGGCTCAATCGCAAGCACCAGGTATTCTGGCTCTTCAGTGATCAATAGCCGTGTAGCGCCAAATAATGTGCGGTGCTTACGCAACCAATACAGGCCCGCCGCTGGAATCTGCAAGTCCACGCGTAACTCATCTTTGCCATAAAACACTGAGCCGAGCATTCTGCACTCCCTGTCAAAATAGACCAGTATAAGTTCAGAGCGAGTTGCCGGATCATTCCAGCTTGCACGCCCCAGCAACTCACCATCAAACTCCCTAACGGCGAAGCTGCTGATTCTGGCAAAACGCGTATCTTCTGGCTCCAGCAGCAGGGCGGTCTCACTGGCATCGAAAACCTGAGACATCTTGCTGAGCTCGCTGGCAACATCCGTCAAAGGAAATGCAAACGCACCATCGTCATCTGGTGCAGCGCTCCAACTGGATTCCACGTTTGGGGTACCGAACAAATGACCGGCAATTGCAGGAAACCATACTTGTATTTTCTGGTCGGCTAGCGGGTCCGGCGACAACGGTCTGCGTTTTTGGTCCACACTAACCACTTTTGCGATTGCTTCGCGATCGTCATCAATGGCGATCGCAGCGTATTGATTGCTGGCGCATGAAGTAATAAGGCAGAAGAGCAGCGAGGCCAGGCAGCTGAAGTATGTTGAATGACGGAAAAACGGCAAGTGCATCAAAACCTGAAAATTGAACTGGTAGTACCCCTACACAGAGATTTTGAGCGATGCAGTGGTTCTGCCAGTGTTGCTGGCAAGAGCGCGTCTCGCCGGCAGTGGCGCAACGCGGTCCAGGCACGCCGCTGACAGAGCAGCCCGCAGGAGGCTCCTATGGCTTCCCGCAGCCGCGTTGCAGTGCTTGCAAAAGACTAAGCACTGCGCCTTGCTGCAAAAAGCCAAGAGCGCTGAATCGGTCAAAATCTCTGTGTCGGGGTATTAGGAAGTATAAGGCTTCAGATCGCGTTGCGCACGTCCACATACAGAGTGAGAGATTGGCCTGGTCGCAAAATACTGCTTTTACGGATGCCGTTCCAGCGGCTGATGTCGTCGGTCGCCACTCGGAACCGTTGTGCGATCCGCGAGAGCGAATCACCACGGCGCACTTTATAACCGACTTTCCGAATAATATGCCCGGCGTTTGCTTGCGTTTCAGTCGTCCAGATTTGTAAGGTCTGGCCTTGGCGCAAAGGATCACGAGGTACCATGCTGTTCCAGCTGGCCAGTTGTTTCACTGATACCTTGTAGCGCTTCGCAATACTCCAAAGGCTATCTCCTGAGCGAACCGTATACTGTATTTTGCTGCCTGAACCGGCAGAGCGTGCTGCTTTTCTTGCGCGGCGTTGTGAATCGCTGAGGGCATATTGCGAATCATTTTTCATTGCGGTGGGAATCATTAGCGATCTATTCACCCTGATTCGATTACTGCGCAATTTATTTGCATCCTTTATAACCGATACCGACGTATTGAACTTATGCGCAATTGTGGACAGCGTGTCACCCGAACGAATGCTGTAGCGTTGCCAGCTTACCCTCTCTATGGCCGGCAAGGTCGCTAACGAGCTAACGAACAAACTGGCCTTTTTTGCAGGAACAAGTAAGCGGTGCGGGCCATCCGGAGGTGTTGCCCATCGGTTAAGCCCCGGGTTCAATAAGTAAATCTCTTCCATACCAAGCCCGCCCAGTGCGGCCGCTTGTGCAATATCAAGCTGTGACCCTATTTGTACGATGGAAAAATAGGCGTCATCCGCAATCTGATTGAATACCTGGCCGTTGGACTCTTTCTGCTGCAGCAACTCGGCAACGGCGAGAAGACGCGGCACATACATTCGCGTTTCTCTGGGCAAGCGTAGATTCCAGAAGTCAGTCGGCTTGCCCGCGCGCTTGTTTCGTCGAATCGCCTTCCTGACGTTGCCTTCACCTGTATTGTAAGCTGCCAGGGCCAGCAGCCAATCTGCATTGAACTCCTCGTGCAGGTCCCTAAGGTAGGCAATAGCACCTGCGGTGGAGGCAACAATGTCTCTGCGCCCGTCATACCACCAATTTTGATTCATACCATAGCGCTTACCCGTCGCACCAATAAACTGCCACATTCCTGACGCGCGCCCATGGCTGTAAGCAAATGGGTCAAACGCGCTCTCCACTATAGGCAATAACGCAAGTTCCATGGGCATATTCGCTGCTTCCAGCTCAGTGACTACGTAGTGCAGATAGCGCGATGCGCGCCGACTGACGCGGTCCATGTAATCTGTGTTTCGCAGAAACCAGCGCTTTTGTGCCGCTATGCGTTTGTTGTCCTGTTTGGGAATTTCAAATCCTTGTTCTATGCGCGTCCAAAGATCTGCGTGCCTATTGACGGGCAAATACTGCTCAGCTGTCGCCGGATCCTGCAGCCAGCGATCGGCCAGCTCGTCTTCTGGTTCACAATGAGGAGGTTGTGAAGCAGTGTCCAGAGCCAGAACGGGTTCGGGAATAGCGGATTCTTTGCCCAATTCAGAGCTTGGTGGCAGGCTACAGGATGCGAGAAGTACCATAATAGATATAGATAGTATCTGTAAATAATTGTTTTTATTCATATAACCAACAGCAATTACAATGACTGAAACTGGAAACAACCGCTCATAAGTAGTATAGATGCAAGCGCTGCTTTGGGCTAAAAGCGATTTAAACAGACAGTGTTTCCACGCCTGTACATCGAACGATTCGATGGTAGCCTGAGCCTGAACGGCTCGCATTGCGATGCTCGCGACTTACAAAAGTAACAGAGCGCGATGGTAATCGCCAGTTGTTCAAATGTCATATAAAGTCAGTGTGCAATGCGGCACGAGAGCGTTTGAGGTACCATCAGCGCCCATGTTTCACAAAGCGTTACACAAAGAACAGCAAACAGCGGCACGCTGGCTGTATTCGGCAGCTGGGCAGCTTTTTATGCGCGCTGAACAACGGACTATAGATCGACTGTTACGGCCATTATTTGGCGTTCACTTGCTGCAATTGGGCATACTGCAACAAACGGAATTATTTCAGGCCAGCCAGATAAATCACTGCTTTGCGCTGTCACCCAAGGCCACCGCTGGCGGTGTTTACGCGGCGCTGAGCGATTACTCGCAATTGCCGCTAGAGCAGCATAGTGTCGATTGTTTGTTAGTACATCATGTACTTGAGTTTGCGGAAGATCCGCATTCAATTCTTCGGGAAGCCGCTAGGGTTGTGCGTCCCGAAGGCGTGATTGTGGTCGTGCTTTTCAACCCATGGAGCATGCTGGGTCTGCAACAAAAGTTGTTTGGACGATGGCAGAAAAAGACCTGGACCATGGCGTCACCTGGTAGTTCCAAACTATCCGATTGGCTGAGATTGCTTGATTTTTCTGTAGACTCTGTAGAACATTGCTGGCATTTGCCGATCATACACCGACCGGCATTGGCCGAGAAAATGCTTAAATTCGAACGCCCATTGCACCGCATAACACGCCCATTTGGAGCAAGCTCAATCGTCTGCGCAAAGAAACGCAGCAGCACGTTTACGCCGGTTCGCCGGCGATGGTCGAGCTTAGCTCCTGGCCTGAGCGTACCCATCATGACGCCAAGCACACGAGCGGCGAGAGAAACAATCAGCAATGACTGAGCTAAAAGTGGTTGAATTGTTTACCGATGGCGCCTGTCGTGGCAACCCTGGTCCTGGAGGCTGGGGGGTATTGATGCGTGCCGGTACAAATGAAAAACGTCTGCATGGCGGCGAATGGGAAACCACCAATAATCGCATGGAACTGAAGGCGGCTATTGAAGGCCTGAAGGCCCTGAATAAGCCTTGCAATGTGCGTCTTACAACGGATTCTCAGTACGTCCGCCAGGGCATTCTTAACTGGCTGGCAAACTGGAAGAAAAACGGCTGGAAAACGGCCGCCAAAAAACCGGTTAAAAACGTTGATCTGTGGAAAGAACTTGACGAACAAAGTGCTAGACATAGTGTTGAATGGTTGTGGGTTAAGGGTCACAGCGGGCACCGGGAAAACGAGATAGCTGATGATCTAGCCAATCACGGTATAGATCAATTGGAGCGCGCACCATGCGGCAAATAGTACTGGATACAGAAACCACCGGGTTGGAACCCAGAGCAGGGCATAGAATAATTGAGATCGGTGCGGTGGAAATCGAAAAACGGCGTCTCACTGGCAAACACTACCATCAGTATGTTAATCCCGAGCGAGAGATAGACGAGGGCGCCCAGGAAGTGCACGGCATTTCCCTAGAAAGCTTGCAGGACAAGCCTTTGTTCGCCGGTATTGCGGAAGAATTCATTGAATTTGTCAGGGGGGCAGAACTGGTCATACACAATGCGCCGTTTGACGTGGGTTTTCTGGACAATGAGCTAGCGCTGCTGGGTCACCCGGTTCGGATCAGTGACATCTGCTCGGTCGTGGATTCTCTGGTACTAGCCAGACAGAAACACCCCGGGCAGAAAAATAATCTGGATGCATTGTGTAAACGCTATGACGTAGATAATTCGCAACGAGATTTACATGGCGCGCTGCTGGACGCCGAGATTTTGGCCGATGTTTATCTGGTAATGACCGGTGGGCAGACAAGATTTGCTCTCACGGCCGAAGGCGAAAATGCGCGGCAAGGCAATGGCATCGACCACGAACACATTCAGATTACGGGGCGACAGCCTGGACGCGTTATCGCGGCAAGCGCAGAAGAATTAAACGCCCATAAGGCCAGACTGTCGGCGATCAAAGAAATCAGTGGCGGTACCTTAGTCTGGCCAAACTAAAGCGAAGCAGGACGGTCACGCAGTGTCTTCCTGTGCCCGTCTGGAGACTATAAGCCCATTGTTGCGGCAATACTGTGGTAGTTGAGTACGCACACTAGTCCCAGGCTGCCGAGCACAAAGGTATAGGGCAGCGCCATAAAAACCATCTTTCCATAAGACAGCCTGATTAACGGGGCAAGCGCAGAAGTTAGCAGGAATAGGAATGCCGCCTGGCCATTAGGCGTTGCAACGCTAGGCAGGTTAGTACCCGTATTAATGGCAACCGCGAGCATATCAAAATGCTCTCTGCTGATCTCGCCCGCATCCAGTGACGCTCTAACTTCATTAATATAAACAGTGGCAACGAACACATTGTCACTCACCATGGATAGCACGCCATTTGCGACGAAGAACATTGCCGGCTGTACGCTAATATCAAGACTGAAGACATAGTCGATCACAGGCTGGAACAAATGCTGGTCGTGAATGACCGCGACAATCGCGAAGAACACAACAAGTAGCGCTGTGAATGGCAAAGCTTCTTCGAACGCGTGCCCGATTTGGTGTTCCTCGACGATACCGTTAAATGCTGTCAGCAGTACGATAATCATCAATCCAACTAAGCCTACCGAGGCGACATGAAAGGCCAGGGCGAGAACTAACACCAGGGCTACTACCGCTTGCATGATCAGTGCGACATCATCTCGCGTATTTCGGTCCAGACGTTGTTCTTTGTCATAATCTTCGAGAATGCAGCGCACCTCTTCGGGCAGTTTAGCGCCGTAACCGAACCAGCCTGTTAGCTCAAGAAATGCGCAGGTACACACTCCGCCCACAAGCACTGGCATGGTCACTGGTGCCATAGTTAAAAAGAATTCTAGAAACGTCCAGCCGGCACGTTCAGCTATCAACAGGTTTTGCGGTTCGCCAACCAGTGTGCATACACCGCCCAGCGCCGTACCAACCGCACCATGCATCAGCAAGCTGCGCAGAAAAGAACGAAACTGCTCCAGGTGTTCGCGCTGATAATGGTGAATGTGGGTATCGTCACCGTGATGGTGCTCACTGTGATTTCCAGACGCCACCCTGTGGTAAACGGAGTAGAAGCCAACACCGACGCTGATCAGTACAGCGGTGACCGTCAGAGCGTCGAGAAAAGCAGATAGAACGGCCGCCACTATAGAAAATAACATGGACAAGTACAGTTTGGAGCGAACTTTGATCAGCAGTTTGGTGAACACAAACAGCAGTAAGTCCTTCATGAAATAGATGCCCGCTACCATGAATATCAGTAGCAAAATCACCTCAAAAGCGCCAATGGTTTCTTGGTAAACCGCTTCAGGACTGGTCATACCCAACAATACCGCTTCAATGGCGAGTAGACCACCAGGCTGCAGTGGATAACACTTGAGCGCTAACGCAAGTGTAAAAATAAATTCAAGCAATAGTATCCAGCCGGTGACAAAAGGTCCGAACCACCAGAGGGCTAATGGGTTGAACAGCAGGAAAAAGATAATCGAATTCTTGTACCACTGCGGTGATTGGCCCAGAAAATTCCTTGCCAGGGCTTCATTATAGGTTTTGATCATCTCTGTCCTTTGATGTTGTAAGTGAGTGAACAGCACTAAAAAATGGCGTGTGGTTCACAGTTTTATTGAGACATAAGTAATTGTAATTCATCGGTCCAGCTTTGACATCACGTAGAGTGATCTAATCATCAGTTTTGCCATTAAATGCAGTGTATGGACCGCCGGCAGAATCTCGGTTGTTGGTTATACTTTATAAATACGTTTCCAATATTGTTAGCTTCATGGCAGATTTATCCGCAGTCAATTTATCTTCGTTGGGCATTCTCGGTAACGAACTGGACGAAACCCTGCGTCTTGCGGGCAGTGCCTGGCAAAATTATGTACAAGATCCGGGCGACAAAGCGCCGCTAAGATCGGCCGCACAAAGTTTGCTTCAGGCCAACGGCGCCTTGCGTATGATCGAGCTGCGCGGATTGGCCGCGCTAAGCGAAGACCTACATCGATACGCTGAGCAATTATTGAGCAGCGAACGAGCACCTGCCGCACCTGCTTTGCAATCGGTTAATGCAATACTTGCATCCATGCCTCGTTACTTGGAGTTCGTGCGTGCAACCGGCCATGGGAAGCCCGTTTTGTTGGCCCCCGCGATCACTGAAGTTCGAGCGCTGGCGGGCTTATCTCGTCTCCCCGAATTCAGGTTCAGTCAATTTAAAAGCAATGGCGATGTCTTTTTGCCTGAGTTAGACGCTGAGCACAAGATTGATCAGGAGAAACTCTGTTTAACTGTACGCCGCCTGCGGCAGATGTATCAGACCGGCTTGATTGCGATTATTCGGAAAGAGGGCGATCCAGTGATGCATCTAGGTTTGATGCAACGCTCCTGCGAACGAATGTATGGTTGCTTGCGCACGGCGGTTGCCTCTGAACGATGGCTATTAAGCGCTGCTGTTATTGCATCGCTGGCGACTCGCAAACTTGAGTTGAATGCGTCGAGAGCACGATGGCTAAGTTCCGTAGACCGCTCGTTTAGACAATTTCTCTCAAACATCGAAGAAGAACTAGGGCAGAGAGTGATCCCAAGCGATCGAGATGAATTGCTGTACTTGTTGAGCTTGTCTGAGCAGGACCAGCCGTTGGCCGCAGTAGCGCTAAAGAGCGTGGTTTTCGAGCAACGAGATTCTGAGGCGACGCTCCGTGAAGAACGAGCCTATGTGTATGGACACAACGTACATGTTGAGCAAGCCAGATTGGATAAACTGGGCACTTTGCTGTCATCGGCCAGAGAGTATCTTGATCTGGCATCGCGTGCAGAGGAATACCACAAAGAGGAACTGGAGAATCTTGACATTCAGCTGGAGAATATTCTGGCCTGTATGGGCGATACTGGTGGTGAGACGCTCACTGGCCTACTGCTTGCAAGAAGGCAAGACGTAAAACGTTGGGCAGAACAACCAGAAACCGTCAGCTGGGAAGGACTAATGCCTTTGGCCGATGCCCTAGTAATGCTGGAAGGCCTTCTGGAAAATGCCAATAGCTTGTCAACAGACCTGCCAGACCCAGTGGCAAATGCGGACGCTGGTGCGCTACAGAGCGCCGAGCTGGCTGTCGTAACTGAAGCGCAAGCTGGCCTGAACCTGGCAAAGCGGGCGATTACATCGTTTGTGGAATCGGACTTCGATCGGGCGCATCTGGGTAACATCGCAACCACGTTGAATTCGGTTAGAGGTGGCTTGCAGCTACTTGGGCTAGCGCGCGCGGCAGACATTCTGTTTCGATCCACGCAGTTTATAGAATCGGCAATCAATAAAGGCGGCGAACAGGACAACAGCATACTTGAAACCCTGGCAGACGCTTTGATCAGTCTTGAGTATTACCTTGCTCAGTTAGAGCTGCGCAAAGACGCTGACGACACCGTACTTGACGTTGCAGACGAAAGTCTGACGGAAATCGGTTATCCGGCGGCAGCATTAAAAGCACAATACACTTATAGCCGATCCATTCTTCTGGGTTAGGGATGACAACCAGTAGTACAGCTCAAATTATTCTTTGGATTGCGGTCTTGCTGCTGGTCTTGGCTAGCGCAAAGGTGCTGCTTAAGGGCAGCTGGTTTATCGCCTGGTTGAAAGGGTGCGCTGGTGTGTTCTTGCTGTGTTTGGCCGCAATGCTTGCTTCGATGGCGGGTGATATACGTTCTTACAAACCTCTGTTGGCCGAGCAAACCATCGCTAAAATACGCTTTACCGAATTCAAGCCACACATATACATTGCCACCATTGGCATACCTGGCGAAGCTGAGAATGCATTCGAATTGCATGGCGACCAATGGCAGCTGGACACTCGAATAATCTCATGGCGTGGCATGCTTGCTTCGCTGGATATTGAGCCACTTTATAGATTGGGTCGCTTATCTGGGCGTTATATGACGCTGGAGGAAGAGCGAAACAATCCACGGTACGTGCATGAGTTAGGCGCATCTGGCGTTGGCGTAGATACCTGGAAGCTTCTGCAAGGCTTGCACAATACGCTGCCCTGGATAAGACTTCAATATGGCAGTGCAGTGTACATGCCAATGGCTCACAATGCCCGCTACGAACTGGTACTTAATGGCAGCAGCTTGCTTGCTACCCCGGTGAGCGAAGAAGCCGTAGCCGCTTTCGACAGCTGGATGTAATTGTAATCAGGTACTGTTTGTCATTCCTGAATTCACGCTATAATCCCGCGCCCCAGCACGCCTACGGAGCGCCTTGTGCTCGAGTTATTCGCAGAATATGGTCTTTTCCTGGCCAAAGTAGTTACCATCGCAGTCGCCATAATGTTTGTGATTGCAACCGCAGCCAGCGCAGCTCAGCGGGGCAAGCCCTCACAAGATGGACACATAGAGGTTCGCGATCTAAATCGTCGTTACAAGGATATGCGCGACACTCTGCGTCATGCGATTCTGTCTGAGCCGCAATTCAAAGCGGAAGAAAAACAGCGAGCGAAGGACGAAAAGAAGAAGCTCAAGCAAGAAAAGAAAACGCTCAAAAAAACAGAGAAGAAAAGTAGCGATACCCAGGCAGACCTGGTGGGTGATTCTTCGGCTCTGGTCCCAGAAAAGAAGCGAGTCTTTGTGTTGAATTTCAACGGAGATCTGCAAGCCACCGCAGTAGACCGATTGCGTGAAGAGATCAGCGGTGTGCTTTCACTGGCCACGCCCCAGGATGAACTTGTTTTGGTGCTTGAAAGTCCAGGTGGTGTGGTGCATGGCTATGGGTTGGCTGCCTCACAGCTTCAGCGGATCAAACAACGCGATATACCTCTTACTGTGTGTGTGGACAAGGTAGCTGCCAGCGGTGGCTATATGATGGCCTGCCTGGCCGACAAAATCGTCGCTGCACCGTTTGCAGTGTTGGGTTCTATAGGGGTAGTTGCGCAGGTACCGAACTTTCATCGATTGCTGCAAAAGAATGAAGTTGATGTAGAAATTCTGACTGCCGGCGAGTACAAGCGCACGTTAACGCTGTTTGGCGAGAACACCGAAAAAGGGCGTGAGAAATTCAAACAAGACCTTGAGGAAACCCATGTGTTGTTTAAAGAATGGGTTGCTGAGCACCGACCACAACTGGATATAGACAAGGTGGCGACCGGCGAAACCTGGTATGGAAGGCGGGCGATTGATTTGCAACTTGCTGATGAGTTAAGAACCAGCGATGATTATCTGTTTGACCAGGTTGATGATGCTGATTTGTATCAGGTGCGTTACGAAGAAAAGAAAAGTCTTCAGCAACGCTTCGGTATAGCCACAACTGATACCTTGGATGGCATACTTATGCGCTGGTGGAACCGCCTGCAGGGCGCTCGCTGGTTTTGACGGAGCCAGGCGATCGCAATGCGCACGCTTTGCTCATGCGAACGCAACGTCAGTGTTAAGTTCAATCAAGAACTGGCTCAATCTGCGCTGGCGTGATCCTGCGCCGGCCCTGGTGCGTACATTTCGAATTGCGGTAGCAGCGGTTTGAATTTGTAGTCTTTCAACCATTTCCCTCCTAAATTGGAGTTCTCCTGTTGGTCACGCATAAAATTGTAGCGACGTTTGGTCAGCTCACGCCGATGTGCAGCGTCCTTTAGAATTACCGGGTGGATGAATACCATCAAATTGTTCTTGGTTTTGGTAACGCCCTTCGAGCTGAACAGCTTGCCCAGAACAGGTATATCACCCAACAGCGGCACTTTGCTGCGGCGTTCGCGCTCTTCATCGCTAATCAAGCCGCCAATAACCAATACCTCACCATCTTTTATCAATGCGCGTGTTCGCATCTCTGTCTTCCGCGTTATTAAATCGGTCGCTACATCAGCAACAGCGGGATCAACGGATTGGTCAATCGTCTCAGTGGTCTGCTCAAGTTGCAGAGCTATTGAATCACCTTGATTGATTCTCGGTGTTACGCGAAGCGATGTACCAATGTCTTGGCGTTCTATGGTGTTGAAGGGGTCGGCGGTTGATGACGCATTGCCTGTTGACTGACCTGTCAGGAACGGAACACTTTGCCCAACCAACAATTCAGCCTCTTCGTTATCCAGCGCGATTATTGTTGGAGTGGACAAAATATTAGCATTGCTGTTTGACGACAATGCACGAATCGCGGCGCGCAATGACCCGTTTCGGAAAAACCCGAAGGTTAAACCCGATGCGGGATTAAAGTCAGTACCTACATTAGGTACTGGAGACAAGGCATCAGATACCGCGGCCAATGGCAGGTTGCCAAGCGTATTCACAGCACTAAGCACGCCACCATCAGGATCATTTAAAACTGATTCGGTCGTAATCCAACTCACGCCAATATCGTTTGCAACACTGTTGTTGACCTGTACCACCAATGCTTCTATCAGAACTTGTGCCTTGCGAATATCAATTTGAGACACGACGCGCTTCATATCTGACATTAAGGCCGGTGGAGCGCTGATCACCAAAGCGTTTGTACTTTCGCTAGCTTCCACGCTCACATTCAAGCGCTCTGAGCCCTGTTCTTGTGCCTGCACGCCCGCCATGCTTTCCAAGATAGGCACCAGTTCCGCGGCATCAACATAGTTCAGGTAAACCACTTGTGTGCTGCCGTCCCCTTGTACGGGTTGGTCCAGACGGCTGATTAACTTGCGAAGGTTTTTGCGGCGAGCTGAGTCGCCATACATCAGAACGCTATTGCTGCGTTCATCCACAGAAAATTTGACGTTCAACGGTGTGGCAGGATCACCACTGGAAGGCATTAGCTGAGAGAGACTTTGCAACACATCATTCGCATTCGCGTGCTTGAGTTTAACCACATCAAATTCGCTGTTGCTGGGTTTGTCCATACGAGCAATGATGTTTTCTATCTTCTCAATGTTATCTACTCGATCAACCACTACCAGAGAATTGGATGACGCATCGGCGGCAATTTGCGAGTGCTCAGGAAGTAAGGGACGGAGTAGAGCGGTAAGTTGAGTAGCAGGAATATTCTTAATAGGAAGTACACGGGTAACGACTGATGAACCGCTGTCGCTGCTGAAGGGTGTGTTGCCCTGTGCAGCCACACTTTCGGGCACAATACTAATTACTCCGTCATTTTCCTGTGCGGCGAAACCATTGACTTGTAGTGCTGACAAGAACAATTGGTATGCTTCGTCAGGACTTACCGGTCCCGCCGAAATAATGGTTACATTGCCGGTAACGGCGTTGTGTACCAGTATGTTTTTTCCAGTTATATCAGATACCCACTGAATAACGCTTCGTATATCGGCGTCACGCATATTCATGGTTACGCCATCGTTCGATGCAACAATCCCCTGCGCAGCAACATTCGCTGAACCGATTAGCGGCATCAGGAACAGGAACAGCGCTAAAGCTAGGCCATGTTGAAACTGTGAACTGCGATATGAAATTCGCATAAAACCTCTGTTAGGTAGTCCTCTGGGTGTCATGGATTATTGCTCCTGGCTCTGCCTGCGAAGCTGCTCAAGCCGTTGCTTGACTTGACCCAGTTTTCCTTCGTCGGACATATCTCCCAGTATCTTGTCGGCCGCTCGTTGAAGCACGCCACCTGGCATACGTGATTGCCGCTTGAACGTCAGCACCATCGACTGCCCGTTATTGCTGAGATGAACCCGATCTCTTTCAATGCCAGAGATACTTATGCCGTCGGCCAGTATATCGCCAAGGCCATAGCTGCGCGGTGGATGACCTGACTTCGCAATGATGACGGTGCTGCGACTTTCGTCGCTGGATTCGAAAACTGCTTGCAGCGAAAAATCTGATTGACTCACCAGAGTGGCTGTTGCCTTTTTCGACCGATCGTTATTTGATATTGATGGTTGCGTACTGGAGAACACCGTGCTCGATACAATTCGCTCTACGTCAAACTCAAGCGCTCGCTTATTTGGGTTAATTGAGTTTTGCACCTCGGGCTTTGCCGGCCACCATAGTATTGCAGTGTGCAGCAGAAAAATTGCGCCCAACAGCACACTGGCACTGCTAATGACGGCGGCCGGTTTTTCCGCAATAACTGATTTAATTTGAAACACTTGATTGTAGTCTGTGATGTGATGTGGTTAAAAAACGTGCGCCTATCACCTTACTGCTCAAATTGATCACGAGCTGGTCGAATGTTTCGGTCGCAACTATAGTTTAGTACAAGAAATTGAATAATCACTGTGGCTGGACAATCTATGCTTGATGCCCTGGAACCTTCTGCGCCAACGTTGTTTGCGGAATCAGAATCCGCAAATGACGGGGCAGGGCGCACTACGAACTACGAGCGCAAAATCCCTCTTGCGTTTGCACGCAACTTTGGTGTGTTTTGCCGCGAAGAAGACAACTGTCTGATTCTCGTTCACAGAAACGATACATGCCTTGATAGCATTCTCGAAGCCAGGCGAATACTGGCCCACTCAGGCAGATATAACTTACTCGCGTTGCAAGACAAGGCTTTTGATGACGCACTGAACGCCAGCTACGAGCAGGACAGTGCCGAAGCAATGCAAATGGTGCAGGGTCTTGGTGACGAGCTTGATCTGGACAGTCTGGCCAACTCCGTTCCAGAGGCAGAAGACTTGCTAAGCCGGGAAGACGACGCACCCATTATTCGTCTTATTAATGCGGTGCTCAATGAAGCAGTCAAGCAGGGTGCATCAGACGTACACATTGAGACATACGAACGATCACTGGCCGTACGCTTCCGCATAGATGGTGTTTTGCGAACCGCGGTTCAGCCGCGAAGAGAACTTGCGGCTTTGCTGGTATCACGTTTGAAAGTAATGGCCAAAATGGATATCGCAGAGAAGAGGATTCCCCAAGATGGTCGCATCAGTCTTAGAGTGGGTGGAAGAGAAGTAGATGTTCGAGCGTCCACCTTACCGTCCAGCTATGGAGAACGGGTGGTACTTCGTTTGCTGGATAAAGCGTCCAACAATTTTCAGATTGATGCTCTCGGGCTTGATCAAGCGGCTCTGTTAAAACTGCGGGATATTATTAATCAGCCTCATGGAATCTTCCTGGTAACCGGCCCAACGGGCTCAGGTAAAAGCACCACCTTATATTCCTCGCTGATTGAATTGAACGACTACAGTCGCAATATACTCACCATTGAAGACCCCATTGAATACAATCTTGAAGGCATTGGCCAATCACAGGTAAACCTAAAAGCGGACATGACTTTTGCACGTGGCCTGCGCGCAATGCTCAGACAAGACCCAGACGTTGTAATGGTTGGCGAAATACGTGACGCGGAAACAGCGGAAATAGCTGTCCAGGCAAGTTTGACCGGTCACATGGTCATGTCTACGCTGCACACCAACAGTGCAGCGGGCGCAATTACCCGAATGCAGGACATGGGAATCGAGCCATTTCTTTTGTCATCCAGTCTCGTTGGGGTACTTGCCCAGCGATTGGTAAGAACCCTTTGTCCCTCCTGCAAGAGCAAGCGAACAGCAGATGATTTCGAGCGTCAACTACTGCAGCAAGAATATGATAAGGAGCTTGAAGTAGCGCAGGCGATTGGCTGTGAGGAGTGCAGTTTCACTGGCTACAAAGGCCGAAAAGGTATTTACGAGCTGTTGGCCATCGACTCGAATATACGCCAATTGATTCATGGCGGCGCAAGCGAAGCCGAGTTGGAAACCGCGGCTAGAAAATCGAGCATGAGCATTCAGGAAAGCGGCCTGCAATGCGTGCGTGATCACACCACAACAGTAGAAGAAGTTCTGCGCGTTACGCAGTCGGAACAATAAGCTATGTCTGCATTTGCTTTCTCAGCATTAGATGCCAGTGGTCAAACCCACAATGGTATTCTCGAAGCGGATAGCTCACGACAGGTTCGCGAAAAAATTCGCAACAAGGGTTGGGTTCCTCTAACGGTTGGCGTTCAGGGTCAGGCCATCAGTGATCAGGTTGTTAAGCCTTTGTATAACTGGCGAGGAAACATTAGCCACGGTGACCTTGCTTTGTTGACGCGGCAGCTGGCAACTCTTGTACAAAGCGGCATGCCGGTTGAAGAGTGCCTCAATACCGTTGCACTTCAAGCAGACAAGCAGAAGACGCGATCGGTATTGTTAAATGTACGCTCCAAAGTACTGGAAGGGCATTCTCTGGCTGATGCATTACGCCAGCAGAACAACTCTTTCCCAGCGACATTCAGTGAAATGATCGCTGCGGGAGAACATTCGGGCTGTCTTGATACAGTAATGGAGCAACTGTCGGATCATCTGGAAACGGCAAGCGATACTCGCCAAAAAGTAAAGTTGGCACTGATTTATCCGACCATGCTGTTTTCCGTCGCGATGCTGATGGTGATTGGTTTGCTGACTTACGTGGTGCCGCAAGTAGTAGGTGTTTTTTCCGAGCAGAATGCTGAATTACCCGCACTCACAAAAAGATTGATAGCCGTTAGTGACTTTCTGCAGAGCAATGGTGGCGTATTGTTGGTCTTCAGCGCTATTTTTGCGCTATTTGTCCGCTGGGTTTTTACAATGGAAGGTCCTCGATTATCGCGCGATCGCGCGTTGTTGAATTTTCGATTGACACGCGGATTGGCTAGAGCAAGCACTACTGCTCAGTTCAGCAATACATTGAGCATACTGGTCGCCAGCGGAATTCCATTGGTGGAATCTTTAAAGATTGCCAGAGAGGCAGTTGGTAATCGCTATCTAACACAGCGACTGAATGCGGCCATTCGCTCAGTCGAGGAAGGAGAGAGTCTACACAAAGCCCTCTCTGAATGCGGGACGTTCTCACCAATGTTGTTGCATATGGTAGCCAGTGGTGAGGCAAGTGGGGATCTGGGACGTATGTTGAGCAAGGCCGCCGAACATGAGCACCGCGGTCTTAATTTCGCCATCGACGGCAGTATGAAATTGGTGGAGCCCCTAATCTTGTTATTTATTGGCGGCGCAATATTTACCATCGTACTGGCAATCCTGCAGCCAATTTTCGCCTTGAACCAGCTTATTTAACGGACATATCTAATGAAAAAAATTGGCGGATCTAACCGCAAACAAGTTCAAACAAAATTACGTAATGAAAAGGGCTTTACGCTGATTGAAATAATGGTCGTTGTTGTCATTATGGGAGTTCTGATTGGCCTGGTTGCGCCCAATGTTCTGGGTCGGGTTGATGAAGCCAGGATTACGGCAGCTGCGGCCGACGTTAACATGTTGTCCCAGTCGCTGGAACTGTACAGATTGGATAATCACTCCTATCCCACAACCGATCAGGGTTTGACTGCACTGGTTCAGAAGCCGACAGGTACACCGGCTGCGAAAAACTGGAACACCCAAGGTTATGTGAGCGGAAAATCATTGCCAAAAGACCCTTGGGGAAATGATTATCAATATTTAAGCCCAGGCGCCGATGCGGCTTATGATGTGTACTCGCTAGGAGCCGATGGCAAGCAGGGTGGTGATGGGTACAATGCTGATGTTGGCAATTGGGAAGAGTCGTAATCGGATTTTCGCTTTATTCAGCTAACTTATTAGATATGTCTCTGCCCACACGCTACAGCGGCTTCACGCTGATTGAAATCTTGCTCGTGTTGACCATTCTCGGTGTCTTTTCCGGCATGCTTATGCTCACAGCTCCAAATAATCACGCCAGGTTGCTAGAGGCCGACGTCAAAGGCTTTCAGTCGATACTTGTGCAAACTCGTGCAGCCGCCACGCGAAACAGCGAACACTATGGGATTTCGTTGTCGGGTGATGAATGGCAGCTTTTGAGGTATGGCGCAGCACAATCCGGTCGCAACACCTGGATGAGCGTCGCATGGGATGACATAGGCAGCACTCATGACTCGCATCGCTGGTCGGTAGATACACTAGCCAGCATCTCACAAGAGAAGAGCTCACGTACGCGCAGTACTGCCAATCTGGGAATTCTCAGGCCGGATGTACTTGTCTACGCCAATGGAGAAATGAACACATTCACAATGGATATTTCTGCAAAGAATGACAAGACTATGCGCTACAGATTTCAGTCTGACGGTTTGAATCTCAATCGGATGAAGGACTAGCTTGTGGTTTCCATGCCTAGGCAAAAGATGAGTCTGTCGGCGTCAATAAAAGACGCAGGAGGTTTCACGTTGCTTGAGGTTCTAATCGCATTGGCAATTTTCGCACTGCTGAGTTCAGCAATAGCAGGGCTGACTAGTTCCAGCTTACGAACTCAAACAACCATAGAAACGAAGCGCATTGCTCACCAGTTGCTGGAAAATACCATAGAGCAATACCAGCTTATGGACGCTCTTGCGCCAGCAGGTCGCAAGACGCAGATGATTAATTTTGCAAATCGTTACTGGAACCTCGAAGTGTATATTGAGAAAACCCGTAGGCCGGATATGCGGTCGATAAAGGCGTCAGTGTACGAAGTAAATTCTTCTGAACCGCAGTATGCGATTTCAAAAAATACGGCAGCAGTGGCAAATATCACAGCATATCTGGGTTCAAGATAGTGTGTAAAGCTTTCTGCAATGCTGTTGTTTTTACCGGTTGTGCGACTGTACGCTCCAGGTCAAATGGCTTTACGCTGTTAGAAGTTCTTGTGGCTATTTCGATTTTCAGTGTTATGGCATTGGGAAGTTTTCGCCTGCTTAACATAACAGCAGAGATAGCGGATGCTGGTCAAATGGCTACCGAAAAAACCGGGGCTTATAAAAGGGCAATCAGTGTGATTACCAGCGATCTCAGATCCAGCATAAACAGACCATTGCGATCATCAATAGCCGACAAGCCAGATCTGGCCGCTTTTTTAACGCACAGTACATTCATGCTTGAATTCAGTCGCGGCGCCTATGGACCCAGCGGCGGAGCGACTCGGTCCAATGCTTTACGCGTTCGTTATCTTTTGCGTGATGCGCAGCAGCTCGATTCGCAATCTGTAGAGCCGGTCTCTGGATTTGAGCTGATTCGACAGTTGAGCCCAATGGACGGTCAGCAGCAAGGTGTTGAGAGAGAACAGCTGCTTTTAAAAAATGTTGAAACAGCAACGATTCGGTTCATGGACAATAGTGGTGTCTGGCATAGCCAATGGCCTGTGGCTGACATAATAACAGGCCAAGTCGGTAGAGACGGCGAACAGCAGGCTATAGCCGATGAAGATGCCATCCCAAGGGCTGTGGAACTGGATATTAGATCCTCGATTTCTAGTGGACCAACTTTGGTCGTAATAAGGTCTTAGGCAAATGAACCACGCTGAAAGAGTTAGACATCATTTAAGCCAACAAAAGCAAAAAGGTGTGGCGTTGTTGAGTGTGATGCTGGTGGTCACCATCGCGACCGTTTTATCAGCTCAGCTTATGAGGCAAACATCAACGGCTTTAATTGAGGCCGCTCACACTGAACAGCACAAACAGGCTTTTTGGTATTCACGTGCGGGAGAAACGCTAGGCCGTCAAATATTGGTTGAAGACGTTTTTGACAGTCAAAAGCGCTCACAAGCGGTCAGCGACAGTTTCCAGGACAAATGGGCACAAAGATTTCATGACTTCAAACTGGAAGATGGCCAACTCGACATCACTATTATTGACTTACAGTCCCGAATAAATGTCAATGCTCTACAAGGAGAGGCTGCACTCACTGCTGAACTGGCACTGCGTGAAATATGGGCTCAACAAAACCTGCCGACGTCACAACTGGTCGTTTTGATCGGTCATTTAAAACAGAACAGGTTACAAGACATTAGCGAACTGGCAGGCCTGCTTGATCTTAATGAGCAAATGTTAAGCGAATTGCATCCATTGATTGTCGCTTTGCCCAGCCCGAGTCTTGCGGTCAATGTGAATACAGCGAATGAGTCGGTATTGAAAGCATTGTTGGCGCAAGAAAGCACGCAGCAAATCCGTAGATTGATCGAAATACGGTCGATAGATGCGTTCTTTTCTTTGCAACAGCAACCTCTTTCGAACTATGCGTCTTCTTCGACTACGCTTGATGTAAAGAGCGAGTATTTTGAAATACAGGCGCATGCTCAATTTAGCAGCGCACACCACTATTTGCGCACACGCCTGCATCGAAGTATTAATGGCGATATTCGTATTCTTGATCGATCAGAAGGGAAACAATTTGTGCGCGAGCTTCTGGAACAAAACCAGTCATAAATTATGAACTACCTATGCATACAGCTTCACGCCGATTCGGACCCAGAATCTGACCATTGTGACTGGCTTCTTTTGGACAATAGAGGCGATGTGATTAGCTCAGGGCAGCACTGTCTCGCAGAACTTGCTGAGCATCACTCCGTGGCTCAGGAGTACCGTACTATCGTATTGCTCGCAGGAGACAAGGTCAGAATGAGTCGGGTGCACGTTGCAGACCAGCACATCGCTCATCTCAAAACAGTTGTGCCTTACCTTGTTGAAGAAAATCTAGCTGAAAATCTTGAAGATGTTCATGTGGCTATGCAACCGAATGGCGGAGCTGGCGAGAATTCGGTGGCCATTGTCAGTCACGCGGAGTTGATAGACTGCCTTGATCTATTGTACACATGTAATTTGGAGCCATACATGATTGTACCGGATTACTTGGGCTTGCCAGATTATGGGTCGGGTGTGCGCATACTGTTCGAATGTGATCGGGTATTGATTCAATTTTCTGAGTATCAGGGCACGACAGTTGAGCCAGATCTTCTTTCAACCTATCTGAAGTTGCATTTCCAGCAAGCCGCTAACAGTGATGCGCAATCACTGGACATCGACGATATCAATTCAAATGGCAGACCACTGCTTACTCTGATGGCACAGCAAGGCGATGCCGAAGCGAATCGCCTTTTGCAACACTTTCAAACTGAGTTGCTTGACTACAAAATAGATGAGCAGCTGTTTTCCGAGACACCTGTCGCGCTAAGAGCACTGACAATCGTTCGAAATAGAGAACGAATTCTCAATTTATTGCAAGGCGGTTACCGCGCAAGGGCAGATGACAGACCGAGGTTCCCCTGGCGTTGGTTAGCCGCCGTTGCCTCCATTTTTCTGGTGGCCGAGATTGTAATGCTGTCAACGACCGGATGGTGGTTTAGTGCCAGGGCCGAGCAGCTCGCGATCGCGAGTGAGCAGCACTACCGTGAAGTTTTTCCCAGGGAGAAACGGGTGGTCGATCCCCAGCGACAGTTTCAAAGCCATTTAAACCGGCAGCAAGGCAGTGGGTTTAGCGCAGAGTTTCTGTATTTGATGGAGGCGGTCACTTCATCAATGGAAGATCAGGTACTGCCTATTCAATCGATACGATACGATGCGTATGGTGAGGGCATGGTCCTTGACATCAGTGCAGACAAACTCGATGACCTCGAGTTGTATACACGAAAGTTAAAACGATTGGCGCTGGACGTAGACCTGCTTTCCGCTGTTGAGCAAAGTGATGGTGTGCGTGGTCGCGTAATGGTGGCAAGAATATGATCACACCTTTTCTCCATCGCCAACGGTCAAATGCGGTAGCTTGATTATGGATGCTACGAATATTTTGTTTGACCGCATTGCCCTGAGTTTGAATTCTCTGCGTACCTTGCCTGCTGTACAGCACACGCTTGCGCGTTATAGGGGCTTGAGAGATCGCGACCAAATAGCACTTAAGATACTTGCGGTGTTTGCGCTATGCGTGTTGGCTTATCTGTTGTTGCTGAAGCCTGCGCACAATTATGCGGAGGGATCTCGCGCTGCCGCGCTAAGACAAGAGGCCACTTTAAGTTGGATGAAAGCGAATTCCTCATTGTTTACCGCAGCAAAACCAGCATCAATACTACGAAAAGAAGGCCAGACACTATTAGGTACCGCCTCGGAACTGGCAAAATTCTGGGGTATAGGTTTTAAACGCTTTGAACCAGTAGATGACACGTCCATGCGAGTTTGGTTGGAAGGTGTGAGCTTCGAGAACCTAATTCAATGGATCTCTGGATTGCACTCAAATCACAACATAACGGTGAGGGAAATCCAATTGGACCAGCAGCCTGGCGGGTTTTTGAGCGCCAGTTTGACGCTGCAAGAATAGGTTTCCTTTAACAATCTTGTTTGTAACGACTAAAAAATACTAATGTACAAAGAGTATTTCGGCTTCAAGTCACTGCCATTCTCCATCGCTCCGGACCCAGGGTATCTGTATCTTAGTGAGCAACATAAGGAGGCATTAGCGCACTTGATATACGGAGTTGGCGAGCAGGGTGGATTTGTATTGCTCAGTGGTGAAGTGGGTACAGGAAAGACCACTATATGCCGCGCATTTCTGCATCAGATTCCTGAGTATTGCGAACTCGCCTATGTTGTTAACCCCAAGCAATCGGAAACTGAGCTGCTTAAGTCAGTATGCGATGAGTTTGGTATCTACTATTTCTGGCAGGACCAGGGTAGTAATTACTTAGTGGATTTGATTAATGAGCACTTGTTGTCGTTGCATTCGCAGGGTAAAAGTGCGGTGTTAATTATAGATGAGGCGCAGAATCTTAAACCTGACGTGTTGGAACAACTGCGTTTGTTAACCAACCTTGAAACGGATGAAAAGAAGTTGCTGCAACTTATTTTGTTGGGGCAGCCAGAATTGAACAAACTTCTGGCACAAAACGAGTTGAGGCAGCTCGCACAAAGGATAACGGCAAGGTTTCACCTGAACGCGTTGAACGAAAATGAAACGCGAGACTACATTCTCCATCGTCTGAAAGTTGCTGGATTTCATGGATTACTTTTCCATGAAGATGCGCTGAAGAAAATATTCAATGCCAGTCACGGAGTACCTCGTTTAGTAAACGTAATCTGTGACCGCTGTTTGCTGGGCGTCTACAGTACTGGTGGAAACCTGGTCGACGAAACGATCTGTGAAAAGGCAATAGAAGAAGTTGTCGGGCCATCTCCGGCAAAACGATGGCGCTTCCCGTTTCGAATAGCGGCGGCATCACTGTTGGTTTCAACAGGCATTGTGTTAATGATCTTGCGGATGTCAGGCGCTAATTCCAGCGACCTTACTGCAACCACGACTCTGAGTTCCGCATCCGTTGAACCTACGGCCGTAGACGCGTCACTGGGTATGAATGAACGCAATTCTCTGTTGCTCAAGCTCGCTCGGGCGTCAGGCTTTGTGCGCAATGGTAAGCCTTCCGATAACGATTGTCTGGCTTTTGCGGAACAAAACTTGATTTGCCAGGAAGGACGAGGCGGTGCCGCGAGCATTATGAATCTCGGTACGCCGGCTCTGGCATTCATTGAAACAAACGAAAGTGCTGACGTCAGCGGATGGGTGCTACTGCGTGCTGAACCTGGTCAGCGCTTCACCGTTGAGTATCCAAATGGGCATGTTGAGCAACGTTCGCCAGCCACACTTGCCAATATCTGGCCTGTAAATTACGACTGGCTGTGGCGCCCACCTGAAGGGTATAGAAACACGCTCTCACTGGGTGAAAAAGATCAATACGTGACATGGCTGAGAAATACTCTGCGCGCCTATAAACGAGTTGAGTCACCTGCTTCCGAGCCGGGTGATCAGGCTTTAGGTCGGATCAGCTATCTTGTTTCAAACGGTATCGACACGAACGGTCTGGACAAACCCGCTGATCCTGTTTTGTTGCGAGCCATTAACCAGGCCAAGCTTGATTTTGAAATTGGCAGTCCAGGCTTACCGCCTGCCTTCTTACAGGCGTTAAAAATCGGCAGCATGCGAAAAGCGGGCTGAACGGACAGAAGGTAAAAGATGTCATATATATTGGATGCAGTGCGCAAGGCAGATCAGGAAAGGCGTGAAAATTTGGCTCCGGTGGTGCACAGTTTGGGAGCGCACTCGCACTCGAGGATGCCAGTCAAATCGCGTCTGAATGCTCACTGGCCGGCCATCATCGCGGGCACTCTACTGGTTAATCTGGCTGGTTGGTATTGGTCGTCCAATGCTCGCTCAACATCTGATAAAGAAAGCGCAATTGCTTCGTTGGAACCGCATGCAGAAGCCTCAGTGGAGATCAGTAATCCTCATGCTACGCCGCAAGCGGAACAGCCTTCGCTACAAATTGAACGTCTAGATAAAGTGCTATTGTGGCAAGCCCCTGTTGATGCCCAAAACGCTGTGCGTTCTCTGGACTTTTCATTCCACGTTTATGCCGACGACGCGAGCAGACGTACAATCATAATAAACGGCCAGCGCGTTGCCGAGAAAGACCAAATCAGTCAGGATTTGGCTCTCAATGAAATTACTAACAATGGCGTGGTACTGCTTTACCAGAACAGCTTACTGATCGAGGCTGACATTCTCGAGCAGTGGTGAGGCCTTCTTGCCGAGCGACCTTTTTTTCTGTTCTGTCTGCTGCTTTCTGAGCTCATTAAAGCGCTCGCGGCTAAGCGATCTGGCGGCTTGCTTATCCAGTATTCTGGGATGTACAAAGACCATAAGATTACTGCGAACACTCTCATCTGTGCTGCGCTGAAAAAGACGTCCTAGGATTGGAATGTAACCAAGTACCGGCACTCGTTCCACGCCTTCGCGTTTGTCTTCACGGGTCAGACCACCCAGTACCAACACCTCATCATCATCTACCAATACTTTGGTTTTAATACTTCGCTTATCAAATATGAGGTCGCTGGCTACCGTGCTATTGCTTATGCTTTCTACTTGCTGAAGGATATCTAGGGTTATGGTGCCCTGTTCATTAATTTGCGGTGTTACCTTTAGACTCACACCAATATCGCGACGTTCTATCGTTGTGAAAGGGTCACTGGTTGACGACGCCTTAGAGGTTTGCTGACCTGACACTACAGGCACGTTACTTCCCACGAGTATTTCCGCTTCTTCGTTGTCCAGAGCAACCACTGAAGGCGTTGACAACAAGTTGGCCTGATCGGTCTGAGACAGCGCATTTAGCAGCCCTCGCAGTGAGCCGTTGCGGTAGTAGCCCAATGTAAAACCCCTACCCAATACAGAGTTTTCACTCAAAATGTCGCCATTAGCGTCTACAACACGTTCGACCTGCTCAAGCCCGAAATTGGTCGCTGCTTCAACATCACGGCCGTCAAAGTTGGTTTTCCACTGCACTCCCAACGAGTCTATCAGTTGATCGCTGACTTCAACAATAACTGCTTCCAAATGCACCTGGCGTCGTTCAACGTCAATCTCGCCGATCACTGATTTCATTTGCTCAAGTACGGGTTTTGACGCAGTGAGTACCAGCGCATTTGAAGAGATTACCGCCTGCACGCTGCTATGGGCACTGCCTGCTTGCTCAGGGCTTTGCATGCTCTCCAGTACAGGTAACATTTCTTCGGCATTGATGAAACTGAGATAGACGACCTCAGTGCGACTGTCGCTGGTTTGATTTCGGTCAAGCTGTGTAACGAGGCTACGCACCTGCTGTCGCATTTGCTCCGCGCCGCTAACCAACAAAGAATTGCTGCGCTGATCAATTGCCAAAGCCAGATCCTGTTTATCTTGCTGACCAAGCAAATTTCGCAACGCGCGCTCGGTTTGTTCAGCATCCGTATGGCGTAGGGAAATTATGTCTATGTCTAGCTGGCCACGTTGATCTAACCGGTCTATCAGGTTCCGCACCTTTCGAATATTGTCCACTCGATCTGCTATCAACAAGGTATTGGTGCCTGGCAGGTGAGACAGAGTTCCATGTTCACCAAGCAACGGCTGCAACTGAGTGGCAACGGCGGCAGCATCGATTGAACGTGCCTGAAAAACGTGAACCGCTTTTTCGCCACCGGAATGACCCTCAAAGGAATCTAGCACGGCACTGTGATTTTGGCTGGATTTTGCGGAGGGCACGATGCTAACGGTATTGCCTTTAATAGCCGCACTAAAGCCATTTAGATTCAATGCTTGCAGAAAAACATCAAAAGCCTGTTCTGCGCTGAGCGATTGAGAGGAGAGAACCGTAATATTGCCTTGTACCGATGGATCTACGATAAAACTTTGACCGGTAGTTTCTGACATCCATTGAATAACCGTGCGCACGTCGGCGTTACGCATGTTCATTGTGATGTCGGCATTCGCGCTCAGCGAGCTACTCTGCAGTGCAATAACCGCGCTCAGCACGAATCCAGACCAAAACCGAAAGCAGGCGACAACCTGCTGAAAACAAGCGCTATACATCTTTTACAGTTTAGCAGTGCAGCGCTAAATCACCGCCAATCGCTGCGACTAGTTGAAAAAATTTTCGATGATTACACCGCGACGGCGTAAGAGCCAATTACTCCGCCGTTTCGGGCTCGTAGTCAGGGTCTGAAGCGGCCACATCTCCGGTAGAACTGCTGTCTATACCCGATGAATCAAGGTTTTCTGGGTCTTCGGACGCAGGGCTAATGACCTCGTTTTCCTCGCGTTCTATACCAATTCTGAACGCTGCAAATCCTGGCATCACCACCTGATTTAGCGCCATGCCCAATACTCGTCCTTTTTCAGGTGATTTAACTTCGTGGCGCTTGTTGGTAATCGGATCGGTGACCGTGCCTAAAACCTCACCTGACTTAACCCGTTTGCCCAGAAACACCTCGCTGAAAAGAATACCGCCGTAATCAGCGCGAACCCAGGTGGATTCATAAAAGACAGGCTCAGGTTTACCCCAAAACCGTGCTTTCTTTAGCATATCCAGTTTATTCATTAACGTTTGTATCGCTTTCACACCATGGGCAACTTCTTTGTCTTGTAAGCGCATGGGTTCGCCTGCTTCCAGTGTGACCGTGGGAATGCCGTGCATATTGGCCGCGTAGCGCAGCGTACCCTTCGCTCCACCGGAATGCAGAACCGATGTGGAACCAAATCCTTGGGATAGCTCAACTACTGAGCTATTGAGTAAGTCTGCTCTAATTTGTGGAAGATTGGTTCTGTGAAATGAGCCTGTATGAAGGTCAACCAGGTAACTGCACTGCTCTATGATTTCACTAAAAAATGAATACGCGATCCGAGACGCCAGGCTGCCGTCCGGATTACCCGGAAAATATCGATTCAGATCGCGCCGGTCTGTCAGATAGCGGGAATTTCTGCGAAATCCCTGAAGATTAACGATTGGCACGCCGATAACCGTGCCCGTGAGCTTTTCCGGCTCGATATCATACATAACACGCCGGACTATCTCTATGCCATTCAATTCGTCGCCGTGTATCGCTGCTGTTAAGCAGAGAACCGGACCCTGTCTAGTGCCATTAACCACCAGAACCGGCGTTGAGCCCGCAATACCCTCGAAAGATTGGCTTGGTGTCCATGACATGCGCGTTGCAGTGCGTGGCGGAACTTCTTTCCCCAGCAATACAAATGGTACGCCGTCGTCGTAATACTCTTCAGCCGGGGTTTGTGCCTCCGTGGTCGTCGTTTTGTCCTGAGCAGTCAGATCAGCTGAATCGACCGTCGCTTCCGGCAATTTTTCGATCGGCTTCTCGAGATCTATATTCTCAGCCTTCTCCAATGGCTTCTCACTGCCACTGGCCGGAACGTCACTCGTAGCTTCTTCATCTGCATGCAAATGTCCGCTAAAGCCAACAAAAAAAGTGATGCAGAGGGCTAATGCTGTGAAACCCTTCATTGTGGACATTCCCCGATCCTGGTCTTATTGACAGCGAGTCGTAGGTGCTTAACGCACTATCAAATGTTTATAGTAAATCTAGCTATGCATGCTAAAGCATTGAACTATAACATGCTTGTCTTCCCTGAATGCCACAAAGCGGGGCATCGCAAAGCGGTAGAGAATGGAAACCGCAAATCTGTTCAATTCATAATCAACTATAGCTCAGGCAGTCGTTTCGCCAACTTTGTTCACTGCGAAAGCGACACCCGTCACACTATCTGTGTGGCGAGCCCTGTGTTATAAATTCCTGCACAGATTTGACTGATTTGCCGGAGACACTGTGCTGTTAAGAACTATGCCCGTTTGGACGCTGTTGATAATTACTTTGCTTGTTTCTCCACCTCTTCTTCTGGCAGAAACCAAGGACCATACAGGCCCTATCATCAACTTTGGCAACCGCTTTCTGCCTGACAGTTACAAGCATGGCGTTGTGGTGGCCGCTGAAAAGCTGGCCGCTGACGTCGGTGTTGAAATTATGCGGCAGGGTGGAAATGCAATTGACGCCGCGGTTGCGACCGGTTTTGCGCTGGCAGTTACCTATCCAACGGCCGGAAATCTCGCCGGTGGCGGTTTCATGCTTATCCACAAAGATGGCATGCAGCATTTTATTGACTATCGAGAAACCGCGCCTCGAGCTGCATTCCGGAACATGTATCTTGATGAGAACGGCGAGGTTGATCGAGCCCGATACTACGCAAGCCGTCAAAGCGCTGGCGTACCGGGTACCGTGGCTGGCCTGATTCATGCGTTGGAGAGATATGGAACAATGCAGCTGGACGATGTGATTGAACCTGCTATCAAATTGGCGCAAAAAGGGTTTGAAGTCAACTATGCGCTTGCCGGTGGCATCAGTCGCCGCGGCTCATACGCTCCATGGACTGATGCGGAAGCCAGGCGTGTCTATTTTAGAAAAGACGGCAGCAATTTACAGCCAGGCGACTGGTTCGAGCAACATGACCTGGCATGGACTCTTAAACAGATTAAAAAGAATGGCCGCAGCGCTTTTTATGAAGGTAAGGTGGCCAAGCGACTTGTTGCGGATATGGCAGCTAACGATGGCTTAATCACTCTCGAAGATCTTGCTGATTACCAAGTCCAAGAGAGAACGCCAGTTCGAGGTCGTTTTCTTGATTTCGAAGTACTTTCCGCACCACCACCTTCCAGTGGTGGAGTGCATATCCTTCAGATGCTCAACATCATGGAAAATTTCGAGTTGCAGGAAATGGGGCATAACAGCGCCGACTATATCCACCATCTAGCCGAATCAATGAAATTTGCCTATGCAGACCGTAGTCAGTATCTGGGTGATCCCGATTACTTTAACGTGCCGGTTGCTGAGCTGACATCTAAAACCTACGCGCGCAAAATTGCGGCTGCGATTAAACCGGATGTTGTCATACCTTCTGAGAAAGTACGTCCTGGCGATTTGTTGCCTAGTGAGAGTCAGGACACAACGCATTACAGTGTGGTAGACCGTCACGGCAATGTCGTCAGCAATACCTATACGCTGAACTTTAGTTTTGGTTCCGGCATTGTGGCGAAGGGAACAGGAATGTTGCTGAACAACGAAATGGCTGATTTTTCTGCACGACCGGGGCACGCCAACCCATTCGGTTTGCTTGGCGGAACAGCAAACGCGATTGAACCTGGTAAGCGTCCATTATCGTCAATGAGTCCAACTATCGTATTCAAGAATGACAAGCCCTGGCTGGTTACTGGTAGCCCGGGAGGCAGTCTGATAATTACGTCAGTGTTGCAGGTGATACTGAATGCGACCGTGTTCGGCGATAACGTTGCCACGGCGGCGGCATTACCGCGTGTGCATCACCAGTGGATGCCTGACAAACTACGAGTCGAGAGCGGAGTTAGTCCAGATACACTTACCTTGCTGGGTCTTAAAGGGCACACCCTGGACCAGAGCACGCGCACCCTTGGGCGAACTCAATCGATAATGATTGATCCTGAATTTGTAAACGGTGGCGGTTATGTGCATGGGGCAAGTGATACGAGAAGACCAATGGGTGCTGCTAGCGGGTACTAAGGGCCGGCTTACTCCGGGACATGCCGAGTAGTGCTTTTTGCGACATACTTGTCAAGCATACGCAGTTTCGGGCTGATCACATAGAACACAATAACGACGCTACAAAGAGTTAGTGATGCAATTAAAATAGCAGTTTGCACACCGAGCTCACTGGCTAAATACGCCAATGGAACAACACCTAATGGCATTAGGCCAAACGTCATAAGCATTATGGCAGAGACCCGTCCTCGATATTGATCCTCTACAAGCAGCTGGGTGCAGGTGTTGTTAAGTGTTTGACCAGCACTTGCGCAGACATTGGCGACAACCAGCGGCAGCAGCGCTAGTAAAAAGCTGGGAGTCAAAGCGAATCCGGCGAGGAACACGCCAAATAAAAATGTAGTCATGACCATTAGCCTGGTACGCTTGATGTCTTCTCCTCGCTGCGCCATCCAGACAGAACCGATAACCCCACCAAGCCCTGCTGCAGCCATCAGAATACCAAGCCCACGCTCACCTACTTGCCATACTTCGTCCGCGAAAACCACTAGTAAATTCTGGAAGGGCATGGCTAAAAACATAGGGAGCATGCCAAACAACAAGCAGGCGGCAAGTTCCTTGCGCTCGAACACATAGCGGAAGCCCAACACAATATCGGTTGTAAATTTCTTCCTAACTGTTTGAACCACCGTATAGCGTTTAACGCCAAACAAAAACAGCAAGGCCACGGAGTGCAGCGTTACTGCGATAAAATACGCGCCGGTGATGCTCCAGATGTCGATCGTGAAGCCCATTATCACTGGTCCGGCCACACGCGAAACATTCATTACCGCTCCAGACAGGGCAGTGGCGTTGCCCAGCCGGTGAGCCCCGACGATATTGAACACCATTGCAGTTCGAGCCGGCATACTGAAAGGCAACACCGCTCCACCAACTGCGCCCGCGGCCAGTATGTGCCAAAACTCCAAGCTGCCACGCAACAGCTGAATGAGTATGCTGGCTTCAGTACATACTATGGTTGCTTGTCCGATCAGCGCGAGTAGGCGACGTTCTGAGCGATCACTGATGGCGCCTCCAAAAAAAGAAAACACCAGCATGGGGATGGCAAACGCTATATTGACGTAGGCTAGCGCCATTTCATCAGCGGTCAGCTCCCATGCAAGGTAAGTACGCGAGAGGATTTGACCTTGCAACGCAAGAAAGAAGGCCAGGTTACTGCCCAGCAGCCAACGAAACTGCCGCTCTTCCATGGCCGCCAGAGAGCGAGGCCAAGCGAAAAGCGTGTTTTTATTGCGTTGGGTGTTGATTGTATGGTTCAGCCGTACCGCGCATGGATAACAATAAAGAGTACCGACACAGCGATTTCGAGTTGGATCACTGTAAAGACAGTAAATAAAGCAGCTGCCAAAGTCACGCAAAAAACAGGATAATAGTTGGCACTGCCAAATACATTGAGTTCTTGTATGCAACGAATGACGACCATCGAAATACGCAAGCAATACTTGCACTTCTCAGCCGCCCATTTCACGATATTTTCCGCGACGGAAAGAGAGCGGTTGCATGGGCACAACTGGCGAGTATCGGCGTCTATCACCGGCCCTGTGCAATATGATGGTTTGTGTTTTGACTACGCTGTCTACAAGGAACTTCTAAAAAAACTATGCGCGCAATACGATGAATATACCTTACTTCCCGAATTCTCGCCGTTTCTGACGATAGAAGACCAGGGCGACTCCATTTTGGCGACACACAATGAAGTGACGATGAGTTTCCTGAAAACCGACGCATTGATCCTGCCCGTTCGTAACATCACAATTGAGGAGCTAAGTGATTACCTGCTGAAACAAATGCTGAAGTCAAAAGACACATTAGACAAACATGAAATCTCCAACATTGTTTTAGGTGTTTCCTCAGGCCCAGATCAGTGGGCTTACAGTGAATGGCAGCGTTAGTGTGGAGAATAGGGTGCAACACTACGAGTTAACGGCCGCCAGCGACTCTGAACTCCAGGAACGACGTGAACGCGTCTATATAGTGCTAGCCGGGTTTTTTCTTAGCGCAATGACCTTGCTGAATGTGATTGGCATTACCCGTTTTGTCGACCTAGGGCCAATGACCGTTGCGGTGGGCGTGTTGCCATACCCACTGACATTCCTTTGCACTGACTTAATCAGCGAATTGTATGGCCGCAGCCGGGCTAATTTCCTTGTAACAGTGGGTCTGGTTCTCAATCTATTTATTCTAGGCGTACTCACCATTGCCAATTTGTTGCCAGCCGCCCCGATAGTCGAACAACCACCGTGGCAGGTATTGCAGATTGATGGCCAATTGTCACTGCCTAATGGCGATGTATTGAGCGGAAGTGTCGAACTGTTTCAAATTCTGTATGCCTGCACCGCCGGCGCTGTTGCGGCTTCCATGTTTGCCTACATAGCAGCTCAGTACCTGGATGTTCGGCTGTTTCATTTCTGGAAGCGAGTAACCAAGGGAAAACACCTTTGGTTGAGAAATAACTTCAGTACGTTGATCAGTCAAGCAGTAGATTCAATAATGGTGATAGGCATTACTTTTGGCGCTGTTTTTCTGGCGGGTGAGATGGCCCTGGCAACCATTTTAGTTCTGATGGCGAGCAACTATGTATTCAAGATGTTGGTGGCACTAATTGACACGCTGCCATTTTACATCCTCACTAACAAGCTTCGTAAGTATCTCGCGATCGATTCGCAGGCTGGCTTACATTCTTCTACTGGAGCCTTATGAACAAATACGCGGTAATTACGGGGGCCAGTAAAGGCATTGGCAAAGCGACGGCAGAGTTGCTGATAAGTGGCGGTTATCAGGTCATCAACATTTCGCGTGGTGAATGCAATGTTGCGGGCGTGCTGAATCTCGCTATCGATATGACCGTGGCTAACTGGGTGCAAGAATCAGGCGACGCGCTGCTGAAGATGATTGGTCAACCGGACGAACTCGTGATTGTTCATAATGCCGCTGTATTGCTCAAGGACACCGTAGAGACTGTGACTGTTGAGCAATTTCAAGAAGTGCTGATGCTGAATGTCACCGCTCCTGCAGTATTAACCGGCTTACTTAGACCCGTGATGGGCGTGGGCAGTTCAGTACTGTTTGTCTCTTCAACACTCGGCCATAAAGCGGTTGCCAATAGTTGCACCTATGTTACTTCAAAGCATGCGTTGATCGGTTTGATGCGGTCTACGTGTCAGGATTTGGCTGGTACAGGCGTTCATACAGCGGCCATTTGTCCAGGATTTACAGATACCGAAATGCTGCGCAGCCATATAGGTACTGACCCTGCCGTGGAACAAAGCATTGCCTCGACCATTGCAATGGGGCGGCTGATCGAACCGTATGAGATTGCCAAGGTAATAGTGTTTTGCGCCCAAAATCCGGTGGTTAATGGCGCGATCATCGACGCTAATCTTGGACAAATAGAGCAGTAGTTTTAGGCTTTTTTTCTGCTGGCCAATTTTTGATCTAACAGAGCCTGGAGGGCATCTGCAGAGTCGTCGTCTATTTGCAGAGTATCGCCTGAAGAACGGAACGCGGGTGCATCACCTTTCGGTGGCCTGGGCCGCACACCCATTTCTGCGCGTAATTTAGCCTTTGCATCCTCGGCTCTAAGCGCATCAATCGAATCATTTGCGCTCGTCGTATCTGTGGCGCCTTCTGGCAAAGCCTGCGGTGTTGGCGAAGAACTAACCTTATTGGCCATTTGCTCTGCCATTCTTGCTGCTGCGTCTCTGATTTTCAAATTGGGTGCGCTAATGGCAATTCGAGCGACATCGTCAACGCTTGCGAGGGCTTGTAATGCTGTGAACTGTAGTTTTTCATCCGGGCTGTGGTGAATAATAAATTTTTTCAGGTCTTCGTCTTCTGAGTCATCAACAATTCGATATCTACCGGTCACCACATCAGGTGTACTATCTGATGCGGTGCCAGCAAGTAGGGAGTAGTAGCGGTTCTGAGCTGTGTTGAGTACGATATCATCCGGTTCGTTCTTGATGATCTGGTTGAGCGCTGGGAGGTCGCACACTTTTTCAACAGCCCGCATGCGAACCCTGGGATCAAGGTCGTTCACTGCCATATCTACCAATATTGCATGTTGCTCGTCATGCTGTGTTGATAGTTCTTGAATACCGCGCAGCCTTTTTACCGGGTTGCGATGATTCCACTTGGGTTTGAAAAAAAATCGTAGCATTCGTATAGTGCGTGACGGGACGTTATGGCAGCTAGAATCTATATAATAATAGTCGCTTCCTGCTGCCATAACGTCCCGTCACGCACTATACGAATGCTACGATTTTTTTTCAAACCCAAGTGGAATCATCGCAACCCGGTAAA
>JBCCIP010000014.1:0-120779 GCA_039111475.1 Pseudomonadota bacterium
GCCAGTGGCGCAAACGCGCCTTCCAGAAAACTGCCAAGTGCTTCCAGTGGTTGTGACAAAAATTGTGACCAACCGATGGTGCTGGATATGTAGTAAGAGCCACCAAGCAACCAGAAAATGGTGATGGCGATCGCCAGAAACAAGCGCCAATCGAGACCTCTCAGTGCCGCAAAGTTATTGGGTTCTTGGCCAGAAGACCTATCTGCCGTTTGCTCTTGCACGGTTACTTTCTCCAGAAAAGAGGGGTGAACAATACCAGCAGTGTAAAGATTTCCAAACGACCAAGTAACATCGCAAAGCACAACAACCATTTGGCCGGATCGGATATGTTGCCATAGTGCGCTGCTACCTGCCCTAGGCCTGGGCCAAGATTGTTCAGTGAGGCCGCCGCCGCGGAATAGGCGCTGACAAAATCAAGATCCAGCACCATTAGCATTAACGTCAAGGTGATGAAGGTAACAATGTAGACGGCGATGAAGCCCCAGACGGCCGACATCACGCGCTCTGCGACGGGTCTGCTGCCAAGTTTGACTGGAATTAATGCATGCGGGTGCACAATTTGCTTAATTTCGCGTAAACCTTGCTTCACCATCAGCAGTGCACGAATCACTTTCATGCCGCCGCCCGTAGAACCTGCGCAAGCGCCAACAAATGCCATGGCCATTAACAGAAACGGGATAAAGCTTGGCCATGCGCTGAAGTTGGCGCTGGCAAAGCCAGTGGTCGTCGCAATCGACACTACCTGAAAAGCGCCATGCAGCAAGGCCTCATTGAATGACAGCTCACCCAACAGCGCCAGCGCGCTGACCACAATCACGATTCCTACAGCGAGCATGGTCAAGTAAAACTTAAGCTCTGGGTCTTCGGCGTACACTCTCAAAGTCACCCTGCGCCAGGCATAGAAGTGCAACGCGAAATTGATACCGGCAACAACCATATAAAAAATCGCAACTAACAATATGACCGGGTTATCGAAATAGGCCATGCTCAAATCATGGGTAGAAAAACCGCCAATAGAAACCGTAGAAAAACCATGGCTGATGGCGTCAAACGGCGTCATTCCAGCCAACCAGTAGCTGACGCAACACCCTACAGTGAGCAGTAAATAAATTATGAATAACCATTTTGCAGTACTGGTTATTCGCGGCGTGAGCTTGCTGTCTTTGATAGGCCCAGGTGTTTCCGCCCTGTACAATTGCATTCCGCCAATTCCCAGCATTGGCAAAATAGCCACGGCGATAACGATTATGCCAATGCCGCCAAGCCACTGCAGTTGTTGCCGGTAAAACAGCAACGATTCGGGCAGCAAATCCAAACCCACCAGCACGGTAGCGCCGGTAGTGGTTAAACCGGAAATACTTTCAAAGATGGCATCGGTAAGGTCGATGTCTGTATTGTCAGACAAATACAGCGGCAAGGCCCCGAACACGCCAAGCACAAACCAGAACATCGCTGTAACAAGAAAGCCGTCGCGCACGCGCAGTTCGTGCTGTGCCTTGCGAAACGGCAGCCACAATACGCCGCCGCATATAAAAGTGGTTAGAAACGCCTCAAAGAAAACCAGTTGCGAGCCATCGTCGTAAATATAAGAGACGATGATGGGAATCAACATAGTCAGGCTGAACAGCATTAGCAGCACGCCCAAAACCCGAAAGATGATTGAAAAATGCATGCCTTTGCAGAGCGCCCTTAGAGAAAGTGGAAGCCCACCTGAAACAGGCGTTCCACTTCGCTGACTTTGTTTTTGTCTGTCAGGAATAGGATCACGTGATCATCTGACTCAACAACCACACTTTTGTGGGCAATAATCACCTCTTCGCCGCGCACCAGGGCACCAATGGTTGCCCCTTCAGGCAGTGGAATATCTTTCAGCGCTTTGCCTACCACTTTCGAGGAGCCGGAATCGCCGTGGGCGACAATTTCCATCGCCTCAGCTGCCCCTCGTCGAAGTGAATACACGTTGGCCATGTCGCCGCGACGCACGTGGGTCAGAATACTGCCGATGGTAATCTGGTGTGGTGATATAGCGATGTCTATGTCTCCTCCTTGCACCAGATCAACATAAGCCGGGTTTGCGATCAAAGTAATAACTTTGCGAGCGCCCCGTTTTTTGGCCAGCAGAGAGGCCATGATATTGGCTTCGTCGTCATTGGTAACGGCCAGGAATAGATCAGTGTATTCGATGTTTTCGGCCATCAACAGTTCGCTGTCGGTGGCGCTGCCGTACAGCACAATCGATTTCTGCAGGTTCTCAGACAGAAATGCCGCACGCTCTTTGTTGTATTCAATCACCTTAACCTGATAGTCGTGCTCAATCGCTTCGGCCAGCCGGGCGCCAATATTCCCGCCCCCGGCGATCATCACACGTTTATACGGGTTTTCTAGCCGGCGCAGCTCAGCCATCACTGCGGGCGTGTGTTCTCGCGCAGCGATAAAGAACACCTCATCGTCCACCTCAACAACCGTATCCCCTTCCGGAATAATGGGTCGGTCACGCCTAAAGATAGCGGCAACGCGGGTGTCACCCTTCTTCATGTGCTGGCGAATTTCGCGCAGCTCCTGGCCCATGATCAGGCCGCCATAATAGGCTTTCACGGCAACCAGCTTTACTCGGCCCCCGGCAAAGTCCAGCACCTGCAAAGCGTCTGGATTGTCTACTAGATTTTGCAGATAACTGGTGACCAGCTGTTCAGGGCTGATCCACACATCTATGGGAATGGCTTCATTGCGAAAGATCTCTTCGCGATTTTGGTATTCGGGTGAGCGTATGCGGCTGACCTTCATTGGTGTGTGGAACATAGAGAAGGCGATCTGGCAGGCGATCATATTAATTTCGTCGCTGCTGGTAACCGCTATCAGCATGTCGGCGTCTTCAGCACCTGCACGGCGCAACACATTCGGGTGCGACGCATGGCCTACCAGGGTGCGAATATCCAGGCGGTCTTGCAGCTCATGCAATACGTCTGGGTTCAGATCAACCAGCGTTATCTCGTTTTGCTCATCAGCCAGTGCTTCGGCCAGACGCCCGCCTACCTGGCCAGCTCCGAGAATAATTATGTTCACGTGTGTTCCTGGTTCTATTCTGGCTAATGATCAGCCTAAGCGCTTTTTATCAATCGCGCGTAGTAAAACCCGTCATGGGTTGAAGGCAGCAACTGGCGGCCGTAAGAGCACTCCTGCCCCCAGCTCGCCACAATGTGATCATGCGTTGCATCGTCTTGGGATTCAACAAAGGCGGCGATAATTTGTTGATTTTCTTCCGGTAAAATTGAACATGTGGAGTACAGTAATTTGCCTCCGGGTGCCAGTTTGGACCAGCAGGTTTGTAACATGGCAAGCTGCACGTCTCTCAATTCGGCAATATCATCATGTCGGCGCAAATACTTAATATCCGGATTTCGTCGTATTACTCCGGTGGCGGAACAGGGTACGTCCAGCAAAATCCGCTGATAGCTTTCTGCGCCCTTCCACTGCTCAGCGTCACAGGCGTCTGCTTCGATAAGCATTGCTTCCAGGCCCAGTCGCTGCAGGTTTTCGCTAACCCTTTCCAACCGTGCGCCGCTGTTGTCCATCGCATCCACTGCGATGTTCGTCACGCGTTCCAGAATATGTCCGGTTTTTCCACCTGGAGCGCAGCAGGCATCCAGGACACGCTGGCCCTCTTCCAAATCCAGTAAAAAGGCGGCGAGTTGGGCGCCCTCGTCCTGCACGCTAAGGTGGCCTGTTCGAAAGCCGGGTAGCTGTGCCACGTCAACGGCCTTATTTAGTGTGATGGCACTTTCGCTGATCGGGCCTGGGCCGCACTCTATGTCTTCGTTACGCAGAGACTGTAAGGCCGCATCTCGGGTTTGCTTGGCAAAGTTAACCCTTAATGTCATGGGAGGGCGCTGATTGCTGGCCTCCATCAGCTCATCAGCTTGTTGCGGCCAACACTGTATAAGGTGATCAAACAACCATTGCGGAAACGCCATTTTTTGCGCTGGAGTGAGAGCGGCCAATAGTTCGTCGGTCTGTCGGTCGGCGTTTCGCAACACGCCATTAATCAAAGCTTTTGCCCAGCTCTTTTTCAGGGCGGCAGCAGCATCCACTGTTTCACTAACAGCGGCGTGTGATGGTGTTCGCATATGTAACAATTGATACAAGCCAATCAATAACAAGGCGCGAACATCAGCGTCTTTGCGTCGCAATGGCTTGCTGATCAGCTTTACCAGAATGGCGTCCAGTTGGAAGTACCAACGCATAACGCCATAACACATTTCTTTTACTTCGCTGTGGCGTTCTGCGTTTTCTGAAGCGCTGAGAACACGTGGCAGTAAAGTGGCCAGTGAACCGTCATGGTGTAACAGGCGACTTAGTATATTAGCCGCCATCACGCGACTATTAGTGGGCTTGGCGGTGCGGCCAGAATTGCGTTTATTGCTCACGAAAGCTTTCGAATAGCGTGCCAATCTGCAGCTGTGATGCACGGGAGTTTAGACAATCGCGCACAGACATCATGCGCCCGCCAGGAAATTGAAGCTGTGTTAGCTGCACACTGCCGGTGCCGCACTGCACAGTAATAAAGTTTTTGTCAACGCCGATAATCGCACCGGGCGCACTTAAACTAACACCGTTACCACTGACTGGTTTGGTATCGGGCCCAAGTTTTATGCGCTCGTCGTCAAGCACCGTGAAGCATGTGTAGTCTGAATAAAACGCTCGAATTTTGCAGTCAATTTCAGCAGCGCTACTAGACCAGTCAATGGCAGTTTCTGGTTTGTTTATTTTCTTTGCGTAGTTGGCGCGTTGATCATCTTGCGGTTCGGCGCTTGTTTCCCCGCGTGCAAAACCGGCGATAGTTTCTACAATTGCTTTGCTTCCAAGATCAACCAGTTTACTGCGAATACTGTCGCCAGTGTCGCGATCCGTAATTTCACATATTTTTTTCTGCAACATGTCGCCTGTATCAAGGCCGGCATCCATTTGCATAATCGTTATGCCAGTCTCGGCATCGCCAGCTTCTATTGCACGCTCAACGGGTGCGGCTCCTCGCCAGCGAGGTAATAGGGAAGCATGAATATTAATGCAGCCCAGGCGTGGTGTATCCAGCACACTCTGCGGCAATAATAAACCGTAGGCGGCGACTACCATAATGTCGGCCCGCCATTCCTTGAGTAGTTGAACATCGCCATCTTCTTTGAAGTTGAGCGGCTGACACACCGGGATGCCATTGTCTTCAGCCACTGACTTAACCGGGCTGGACACCAGCTTCTTGCCTCTTCCGCGTGGCCGATCAGGTTGGGTGTATACAGCAACCACATCGCAATGCTCGCTCTCAATCAGGGCGTTGAGTGCAAGGGCGGCAAATTCAGGTGTGCCGGCAAATACCAGCCGAAGAGCGGGCGTTGTCATCCAGCGCGTTGGCGCTTGGCGAGTTTGCTGCGCAGGCGTTGGCGTTTGAGCGACGATAAATAGTCAACGAACAACTTGCCATTCAAGTGGTCCATTTCGTGTTGAATACACACAGCCAGCAAGTCGTCAGGTTGCATTTCAAACTCCTCGCCGTTTCTGTCCAGCGCTGTTACCGTTATATGCGCCGGTCGTTTCACGGTGTCTTGATAATCTGGCACCGATAAGCAACCTTCTTCATAGGCGCGCATTTCATCGTCTAATATCGAGATACTCGGGTTGATAAACACCAGTGGCGTATTACGTTCTTCACTGACATCAATCACGATCAATTGCTCGTGCACATTGACTTGTGTGGCGGCGAGACCAATGCCAGGTGCGTCATACATTGTTTCCAACATATCGTCGATCAAGCGTCGATGTCGATCGCCCACAGTCGCTATCGGTTTTGCCTTGGTGCGCAACCGGGGGTCTGGGAATTCAAGTATTTCGAGAATGGCCATTCGTTGTACAAATTGATGATAAATAGAACGCATACCTAGCGTGATACAGCGCATAAACAGGCATTTTTACCGATTAGAACAGGCGAGTTTGCGCCTTTACACCAACCGGCGAAATCGCCGACACATGCTATAGTATAAATGGTGTTATGACGCCACGCGCGCTGTTTTCAAGGTCTCCCCTGCACGTCGGCAAGTTGGAAAAGGTACGGTAATGAAAAAGATATTGCTTTCAAGCATCCTGGGCTTGTGGCTTTTTGGTCTGGCGGCACAGGCCGATGTGGTAATGCGTGACGGACATCCTGACCAACATGTAGTGGTAAAAGGTGACACCCTCTGGGACATCTCCGGTAAGTTTCTTCGCGACCCCTGGTTGTGGCCAGAAATTTGGCAGGTGAATCCGCAAATTGCCAACCCGCATTTAATCTTTCCCGGTGACGTTATTAATCTTGTATACCTTGATGGCAAGCCTCGCCTCAGGGTAACGCGTGGGCCAAACAGCAATACGGTTCGTATAACGCCAAAAATGCGTTTGTCACCCGTTGACAACGCCATCCCTGCAATCCCTCTTGAGAAAATTAACGCTTTCCTTAGCGACAGCCGAATTGTTGACGATGGCGAGCTTGAAGCCGCGCCTTATGTCTTGGCCGGCGCCCAAGGCCACATTGTGACTGCGGCGGGTGACGAATTGTTCGCTCGTGGTGCTTTTGCAGAAGAAGACGATGTGTACGGCGTTTACCGCAAAGGGGAAGTATTCCGCGATCCAAAAACCAAAGAAATTCTTGGCATTGCGGCACTGGATATAGGTGGCGTTAAAAAACTCAGCGTAGACGGCGACCTTGGTCATTTCCAAGTAAATCGCAGCCGCGAGGAAATTCGCATAGAAGACCGCCTGCTACCCAATGTTGAGAGACGCGTTACAGCAACGTTTATTCCGGATGCACCAACGGAAGAAATAGACGGTTACATCGCCGCAGTTGAAGGGGGTGTGACGCAAATCGGCTTTATGGACATCGTGGTGCTCAACAAAGGTGAGCGAGACGGCCTGGCCGAGGGCAATGTGCTTGCGATTGATCGCCGCGGAGAACGTGTGCTGGACCGAAAAGAGCGAGAGTGGGTGCAACTGCCCGATGAGCGCGCAGGACTGTTGATGGTTTTTCGTACATATGAAAGAATGAGCTATGGACTTGTACTCCGTGCCACTCAACCCTTGAAGGTGATGGACCGGGTACACAACCCGTAGCGACCGCTCGCTCAAGGATGAATCGGGTCAGGCGAATGCCTGGCCAAATAGCCTTAACAAGACCCAGGTGTGATCGCTACCTTTCACGGTGAAAGGAGGCAAGGATGGCCGTCACCAACTCCCCTATTGGTCAAAAAGATGATCAAGAACAACGCGCACGGCTGTACATGGCGCTGCAACACCTGCCCGAGTTAGGGCCGGCTCGCGAAGCACGTTTATTCAAACATTGCGCAAACCTTGAGCAGTTATTAAACGCAGATCAGGCCGATTGGCACTCCGCGCGTTTGCACGCAGACACCCAAGCCGCTTTACAAGACCTGATCCGTCGCGGAGAGCAAAGTCTTTACTTGCGCAAGGCGCAGACGGATTTTGCGCTGTGTCAGCAATCGGGCTGGTCTGTGGTGACACAGGAAGATGATGATTATCCGCCACTGCTTGGCGAGATCAGTCTGCCGCCACCAATGCTTTACGTCTGGGGCACTAAAAAAACCTTGAAGCGAGCGCAAGTGGCGTTGGTGGGCAGTCGCAAAGCAAGTAAATCGGGTTTGGAAACCGCGCAACGATTTGCCTCGCAGCTTGCGGCCAGCGGATTGGCTGTGTGCAGTGGCATGGCATTGGGCATCGATAGCGCCAGCCATAAAGCAGCGTTGGCGGCCGGTCAATCTACGGTGGCTGTGCTAGGCAGTGGCCTGGCGAATTTGTACCCGCGCAGAAATGTACACCTGGCCGCCGAGATTGCTGAAAACGGCTGTGTGATCAGCGAGTTCCCGCCCTCAACACCGCCGCAAGCCGGAAATTTCCCGCAGCGAAATCGAATAATCAGCGGCCTAAGTCATGCAACAATAGTGATAGAGGCAGCCAGGCGCAGCGGCTCGCTGATCACAGCCCGTTATGCGTTGGAGCAAAATCGTGAAGTGTATGCGGTGCCAGGGTCCATCAATAATGCCGGTAGCTCGGGTTGCAACGACTTGATCAAAAACGGCGCCCGTCTGCTTAACCACCCGGCCGATGTATTGGACGCGTTGCAATGCCAGCTTAGCGGCCAACAGCCTATGCCACTGGATGAGTTCGAGCCTGAGCAACAAGCGATCGCGTTAAGGCTAGCGACAGTGTTGCATCACGTACATTTTGAACCCACATCGATTGACCTTGTCGTCGAGCACACAGGGTTGGCCGCCGCAGACGTCAGCGCGGCACTGCTCGAATTGCAGCTGTGTGGGCGCATTGAGCAGCGAGCGGGGTGTTATCAACGCATTCGCTAGGCTTAACACTCTGTTCTCTAACAAGCGATTGAAAAAATCTTCCTGATTTTTTCAATAGCAGGCAAAGGATAAAATGCGATTTTTCCTTTGCTCTCAAAATCAATGGCTTGCAGCCTTTGATTTTGCCGATACGTCCCATTATCGGACACAAACCGTCGAAATGCTGCGTTTTTCAGCAGCCTGCCAGGGTTAAAACCCTACCGGGCTTGCACCAAAGCACGAGTTGAGGTAATTTCGCCGGCTTTCTGAAAACTGCCGAGCGTAATTTATGACCACTCCATTCGTTGCTGTGCTGATGGGCTCAGACTCTGATTTACCTGTTATGGAAGCCAGCTTTGACGTGCTGGATAAACTGGGGTTGCGATTCGAGGCACGAGTACTGTCCGCGCACCGCACACCTGTGCAGGCGAAAGAATTTGTAAAAGACGCAGAACAGCGCGGTTGCCAGGTATTTATCGCGGCGGCTGGTATGGCGGCCCATTTGGCCGGAGCGGTTGCAGCAAACACCGTCAAGCCAGTGATTGGCGTGCCTCTGAACGCCAGCATGGAAGGGCTTGATTCGCTGCTGTCTACCGTTCAGATGCCGCCAGGAATACCGGTTGGTTCTGTCGCCATCGGTAAAGCTGGCGCGAAAAACGCTGCCTATCTGGCCGCTCAGATTGTCTCTCTGGTGGATGAGGAGCTGGCGGCAAGGGTTCGTCAGGAACGTGCTGACAATACTGAAGCTGTGTTAGCGAAAGACGCGAAGCTGCAAGAGCAATTGGCGGCGCGCTAAGTCCAGCGGCATTCCAGGAAAAACGCGTGGCGAGCATCTCGCCGTTTAGGGTTCAGCGTGCGGTGGAAACACTGCAAGCAGGTGGCCTGCTTGCCTACCCCACCGAGTCAGTGTGGGGACTGGGCTGTGACCCGGACAACAGTCAGGCTTTATCCCGTTTATTGCAGCTGAAACGACGAAGCCCAGACAAAGGCCTGATTTTGGTGGCAGCCAGTAAGGAGCAGCTTCGCCCTTGGCTTGGCGAGCTAAGCGGTGAAGAATGGCAACGACTTGGTAGCCATCAAGACCACCCCACCAGCTGGATTGCACCCAGCAACCCTGATATTGATCCATTGCTGAGTGGCGGCAGAACAAGCTTGTGCGTGAGAGTAAGCACTCACCCTGTGATTAGGCAACTGTGTAGCGCCTGGTCCGGTCCGATTGTATCCACATCGGCGAATCCAAGTGGCCGCCCGCCGGCTAGAAGTTTGGCCCAGGTGCGCGGATATTTCGCAAACGCAGTAGACTACTATCTTGCAGGCGAGCTTGGTGGCACAACATCGGTCAGCGAAATCCGTTATATAGATAGCGGAGAGACCGTGCGAGCCATTGGGGCTTGAGTAAGGCTTGAGCAACAACACACATACCATGCATGGATAAAACAGCGGTTCGACAATACCTGATCGACTTACAACAAAACATCTGCACAGCGCTGCAAGAGCGCGATGCAGAGGTTCAGTATCTTGAAGATAGTTGGCAGCGGCCCGAGGGTGGTGGCGGTGAAAGCCGGGTGTTCAGCGACGGAGCCGTATTTGAAAAGGCCGGCGTTAACTTCTCCCATATTCTGGGCAGCTCGCTGCCCGCCAGTGCATCTCAGCGGCGCTCAGATATAGCGGGTCGACGCTGGGAGGCGATGGGAGTGTCGCTGGTAATCCACCCCAAAAACCCTTATGTACCGACGAGCCACGCCAACGTCCGATTTTTTGTTGCTGAGCAAGACGGTGCCGAGCCGGTTTGGTGGTTTGGTGGTGGCTATGACTTAACGCCGTATTATGGTTTTGAGGAAGATTGTCAGCATTGGCACCGCACGGCCCGCGCTGCCTGCGCTGATTTTGGCGAGGACCGGTATGCCGAGCTAAAACGTTGGTGTGATGAGTATTTTTTCAACAAGCATCGCAACGAAGCACGCGGTGTTGGTGGTTTGTTCTTCGATGACCTGGATGGCGATTTCGACAATACTTTTGCCTTTCTGCGCTCGGTAGGTGACAGTTTTCTGCCGGCCTATTTGCCGATAGTAGATCGCCGCAAAGACACTAAATGGGGCGAACGAGAGCGTAATTTCCAGCTTTACCGTCGTGGGCGTTACGTAGAATTTAATCTGGTTTACGACAGAGGCACTCTGTTTGGGCTGCAAAGTAATGGGCGTATAGAGAGTATTCTGATGAGCCTGCCTCCACTGGTGCGCTGGGAATATGGGTTTGAACCGGTGCCAGGCAGCGCTGAGGCCAATCTCACTGAGACGTTTCTGCCGCCGCGAGACTGGCTGTGAACACTACGCGCCGAAACAGCAATATGGATAACTATGCGGTCATCGGAAACCCGATTCAGCAGAGCAAGTCGCCTTTGATACATGGCATGTTTGCAGAGCAATGCGCACAGGCAGTGAATTACACAGCAATGTTCTCAGAAGTGGATCAATTTGGGCATACGGTGGCCGAATTTTTTGCCAATGGCGGCAGCGGGCTCAACATCACTGTGCCTTTTAAACATCAGGCCTGGAAAATGGTTGATGACAGCAGCGAGGCGGCCAGTCGTGCGCGCGCTGTAAACACGATTAAACGCCTGGAAAACGGTGACCTGTATGGCACCAATACCGATGGGGTAGGTTTGCGCACCGATCTTCTGGAGAACCTGGGTTGGTCAATACGTGGCAAGCGCGTGCTTATTTTGGGCGCAGGTGGTGCGGTGCGTGGCGTATTACAACCACTGTTGGCGGAGCAGCCCGAGCTAATCGCTGTCTGTAACCGCTCCCTGGACAAGGCGGAGCAGCTCGTTAGTGAGTTTGATGAGCTTGGAGCAATCCGAGCGCTCAAGGTTAAAGTGTTAAAAACACATCGGTTTGATCTGGTTATCAATGCAACATCTGCCAGCTTGTATGGCGAACGTCCCGATGTTCCCGATGACGTGATTAACGATACGGCATACGTATACGACATGATGTATCAAGCCAAACCAACCGTATTTATGAACTGGGCCCAGAATTTGGGCGCAGCACATTGCAGCGATGGGCTGGGGATGCTGGTTGAACAGGCTGCCGAGTCATTCTTGTTGTGGCGAGGGGTTCGCCCGGATACAGGTACAGTGATTGAACGTGTTAGAGCAACACTGGCAGAGCCCGCCTGATGCATGGCACGCAACCGCCAAAACGGTTTATCGCAGGTGCAGTGTGCACACGCTGCGGCGCAATGGATAGAACCATGATGCATCACGCAGACGGCAAAATAATTAAAGAGTGTGTTGGCTGTGGTCACACAGAAGCGCTGGATGAGCTGGGCCAGTCAGGCGAGCTGCAAACCCGTGTTAGTCCTGAGCCCGCTCAAGATGAGACCACGGTGATCAAGATCATCAAGCCTTAGGCAAGTGGTCCATCCGCCAGGCTAGCTGTGGTCTTTAGTGGCGCAATCCACCGACCGCGCTCGCTGTACACTCGATAATAAACGGCCAATGCCACCCCTCTGGCCAGATTGAACACTGTAAACGCAAACCACAGCCCGTGATTGCCCCATTCAAGGGTCAGATACCATAAAGGCAGGAAAACGAATAAAGCGCATGCCAGCATGCTGTTGCGCATGGCAGCGGTTTGCGCCGCACCAATAAACACACCGTCAAACAAATAACACCATACGGCAGCCATTGGCATGGCCAACAGCCAAACGAAATAAACGCTGAGCTCGGCCTGGACAGCCTCAATACTGCTGTAGCTGTAAACGATGAGGTGCTGACTGGCAAGCAAAGCGAGGGTAATCACGACGCTGGCGCCCACGCAGCAAATCAGACAGGCCCTGACGGTGGCCTGAAATTTGAGGTTACTGCGCTTGCCAATGGCATAACCGCACAGGCTTTCTGCGGCGTGGGCGAAGCCGTCCAGTGCAAATGCCGCTAGCAGCACTAACTGTAGCAAAATGGCATTGGCGGCCAGTATGGTGTCGCCTTGCTGTGCGCCCTGGGCGGTAAAAAACAGAAAGCAGAACAATAAGCAGAAGGTGCGCAGCATAAGATCTGCATTCATCTGCAATAACTTTTTGACCGTTTTGCCATCGAGCAGTGCGGTTAATGAAACAGTCGCTTTTTTACCTGTTGGCGACACTTTTGCCTCGGCTGGCACTGAATGGCGGCGTACGAACACGCCTAAGGCAATCAGGCAGCCTGTGTATTCCGATATCACGGTTGCCCAGGCGGCACCGTCGCTGTTAAGGCCGAGTTTCATAATCAATAGGTAGTCGAGCACAATGTTAAGCACATTCGTTGTAATAATGACCAACATAACGGCACGGGTGTTTTGTACACCAATCATCCAGCCGCTAAGGCAATAGGTGACCAGAACAGCAGGCAAACTGTAGAAGCGGATCTGGCTGTAGCTTAGCGCGAGCTTATCAACCTGCTCACTGGCATCGACAAATATCAGTGCAGGCGCCAGTAAAAAGTCTCGCAATAGCAGCAAAACAAGGCCGATCAACAGACTGAGCGCTACAGCGCGTGCGACGCCAAGTTCTATTTCGTGTGAATTGTTAGCGCCGTGAAGTTGCGCAGTCAGGCCGGTGGTGCTGGTACGTAAAAAGGAGAAAGTCCAGGCAACCATGGCCATAATGCTGCCACCCACCGACACAGCGCCCAGATAAGTGGGGCTGTCGAGATGGCCTAAAATAGCAGTATCCACTATACCCAATAGTGGAATGCTGATATTAGATAGCATCAAGGGCCAGGCCAGTGCCCAGATTCGATGGTAAGTGATGGGGTCTGTCTCGAGTGTACGGTTTAACACACTACACTTACTGAACGCTCTAGAAAAAGCGGATTAATGGTTGGAATTACACACTAATTCTCGAGATTTACAGGCTAGCGGTACGCAAATGAGATTTGCTATACTCGCATAGTTTTGCCAGACCGAACAAGGAAAGACAGTCTCAGGCAATGGAAGGCTTAATTTTTTGCAAACACAAACCCTTGCATTCAGCAAACGCACAGAAGTGACGCGAGCGGTTGTCGGCGGTTTCATCAACATTTGATATGGGGTCAAGATCAATGTCATTAGATCTTTCTAAGTCACTTTCACCTATGCGCGGAGCGTTGGCACCTAAGAGCTGCGCGCTAGTTGGTGCTGGCTTATTGCTTGGCAGCGCGGCTGCAGTTGCCGAACCAGCCGAGCGCTGGGGCTTGAACATGACGCAGGGTGTGACTGAGATCAGTCGAGGTATCTATGACTTGCACATGCTGATTTTCTGGATATGCGTTGTCATCGGTATTCTGGTGTTCGGCGTGATGTTTTATTCCATGTATAAATACCGCCATTCAAGAGGCGTAAAGCCGGCGACTTTCCACGAAAGCACCTCCGTAGAAATAGCCTGGACGGTTATTCCGGCCATTATCTTGATTGCCATGGGTATCCCGGCGTCAAGCATGCTGATGGAGATGTACGACGACGCCGAAGACGCGGAACTGAGTGTTTTGGTCACTGGTTATCAGTGGAAGTGGAAGTATGAGTACATGGACGAGGGTGTAAGCTACTTCAGCAACATGCGTACTTCGCGCGACGAGATCAACAACATCGAACCCAAAGGCGAGCACTACTTGCTTGAGGTAGATAATCCGCTGGTGATTCCAACCCACACTAAAGTACGGTTTTTGATCACTGCAAACGATGTAATTCACGCCTGGTGGGTACCAGCGTTTGCGGTAAAGCAAGACGCGATCCCTGGTTTTATCAACACAGCCTGGACCATTGTTGAAGAGGAAGGTGTGTACAGGGGCCAGTGCGCGGAACTGTGCGGCCGCGATCATGGTTTTATGCCGATTGTTGTTAACGCGGTGGAAAAATCGGAATACAACAGCTGGCTAGGAGCTCGTCAGGCGGAAGCCGCTGAGTTGGCGCAGCTAATCAAGCAAGAGCAATCCTTTGATGATTTGATGAGCGCAGGTCGTGACGTTTACAACAAGCAATGCGTGGTATGCCATGGCGCCAACGGTGAAGGCGGTGTTGGTAATGCCATAGCCGGTAGCCCGATAGCCACAGGTGCTATGGATCAGCACTTGTCAGTGATGGTCAACGGTGTTGCGGGTACCGCGATGCAGGCCTTCGGTGCGCAACTGAACGAAATTGAGTTGGCCGCTGTTGTCACTTATTCCCGCAACTCATGGGGGAATAATATGGGAGACAGCATTCAGCCGGTAGACGTTTACAACTTCAAGCAAGCAAATTAATAGCAGCAACGCTGCGGTTAAAAGAGAGGAGCCCACAATGGGAGATCATGGTCCAGCAAAAGGCTTAAGCCGATGGCTTTTTACAACCAACCATAAAGATATTGGCACGCTGTATCTTTGGTTCAGCTTTGCTATGTTTCTGGTTGGCGGTATTTTCGCCCTGGTGATTCGAGCCGAATTGTTCGAGCCCGGTCTGCAAATCGTGCAGCCCGAATTCTTTAACCAGATGACCACCATGCACGGTCTTGTGATGGTCTTTGGTGCGGTTATGCCGGCCTTTGTGGGTTTGGCCAACTGGTTGGTGCCAATGATGATTGGTGCTCCAGACATGGCGCTGCCGCGCATGAACAACTGGAGCTTCTGGATCCTTCCGTTTGCTTTTTTCATGATGTTGTCGTCGCTGTTTGTTGAAGGGGGTGCGCCAAACTTTGGTTGGACCTTCTACGCACCGCTGTCGACAACCTATGCACCGCCGAGTGTGACGTTCTTTATTTTCGCCGTACACATCATGGGTGCGTCGTCGATCATGGGGTCTATTAATATCATCGCGACCATCATGAACCTGCGCGCTCCTGGCATGACATACATGAAAATGCCCCTGTTCGTTTGGACATGGTTCATTACTGCGTATCTGCTCATTGCCGTTATGCCAGTACTTGCGGGTGTGGTGACAATGATGTTGATGGACATTCACTTTGGCACCAGCTTCTTCAGTGCAGCCGGCGGTGGTGACCCTGTACTCTTTCAGCACATCTTCTGGTTCTTTGGGCACCCCGAGGTGTACATCATGATTCTGCCGGCGTTTGGTATTGTCTCGCAGATCATACCAACGTTTTCGCGCAAGCCCCTGTTTGGCTACGACTCAATGGTGTATGCAACTGCGTCGATCGCTTTTCTGTCATTCATTGTTTGGGCGCACCACATGTTTACAGTAGGTATGCCAATTGCCGGTGAATTGTTCTTCATGTGGGCAACAATGCTGATTGCGGTACCAACCGGTGTGAAGGTGTTCAACTGGGTAACCACCATGTTCCGTGGTTCCATCAGTTTTGAAACGCCAATGCTGTTTTCAATCGCGTTCGTAATATTATTCACTATCGGTGGCTTCTCTGGCTTGATGCTTGCTATTGCGCCTGCTGACTTCCAATACCACGACACATACTTTGTTGTTGCGCATTTCCATTATGTACTGGTGCCAGGTGCGATCTTCGGCATCATGGCGGCGGTGTATTACTGGCTGCCAAAGTGGTGCGGCAATATGTACGACGAAACGCTGGGCAAAACGCACTTTTGGTTGTCATTCGTTGGCCTGAACGTCACGTTCTTCCCTATGCACTTTGTAGGGCTGGCAGGCATGCCGCGCCGTATTCCAGATTACGCCTTGCAGTTTGCTGACTTCAACCAGATTGCCAGTGTTGGCGCATTCCTGTTTGGCGCGTCACAGGTATTCTTTATGTTCATCGTGATCAAAACCATCATGGGTGGCAAGAAAGCGACTGATCAGGTGTGGGAAAGTGCCGAAGGTCTGGAGTGGACCATCCCATCACCAGCGCCTTACCACACGTTCACTACACCACCTGAAGTGAAGTAGTTTTACAGGGCGCTGTAGAAACATTATGGACCAGTCAGTCAAAAAAACCGTTCGCAATTCACTGTTCGCCGTAGTGGGCATGTTTGCGTTCGGCTTTGCACTGGTGCCTATCTATGATGTGTTTTGTGATATCACCGGCTTGAACGGTAAAACCTCTGATACCGCCTACGTGGCCGTTGATGTGGCGGTAGATACCAGTAGAACGGTTACGGTGCAGTTTGTTGCTACAAACAATGAGAATATGCCGTGGGAGTTTAAACCCGCTGTGAGCTCAATGCGGGTTCACCCTGGTGAGGCGGTCAGCACTGAGTTTTTTGCGCGCAACCCCAAGTCAGTGTCTATGATTGCGCAAGCCGTACCCAGCGTGGTGCCGTTTAAAGCGGCCGAATATTTTCATAAAACGGAGTGTTTTTGCTTTAACCAACAGCCACTCGAAGGGCGCAGTGAAACGTTGATGCCGCTGCGTTTTATTGTTGATGTTGATTTACCGAAAGAAGTAAAAACCATCACTCTGGCGTATACGCTGTTTGATGTAACCGAGAGCTTTAAGACCGCGGCCGTAGACGCTAACGCTAACACCAAGCAGGCGGCAGGAACGATTTAAACTTGGGAGGGTTTGAACAAATATTCGATATCACTGCGAATCTTTATTCAAACCCTCCCTCAACCTTTGCGATGGAGCAATCTAATGTCGTCAAGCAATAGTAATAGCGATTACGAGCATTATTACGTACCCGATAGCAGCAAGCTGCCTATTTTTGCCAGTCTGTTTCTGTTCATAACCGTATATGGTGCAGCAACGCTGTTTAACAATATGAGCGGCATGCCGGCCACCTTCCAGGGCGACTGGGTTCACTGGATTCTGATTCTGGGGTTTGTCGGTTTTTCCTGGGTGCTTTACGTTTGGTTCAGCACGACTATTCGCGAAAACCTGCAGGGCTTGCCAAGTGCGCAGCTCAAGCGTTCCTACGTCATGGGTATGCTGTGGTTTATTTTTTCCGAAGTAATGTTCTTCTTCGCCTTCTTCGGCGCACTTTTTTATGTTCGTAATTTAGCTGGCCCATGGTTAGGCGGCGAAGGTGACAAGGCGATTACCAATCTGTTGTGGCAGGGCTTTCAGTACGACTGGCCAATGATGGTCACACCTCAACAGGCTGCTGAGGCGTCTGGTGGGCAAATCACCGCTATAACTAATGAGTTCAGTGGCCCAGACAAGCACATGGCGTTCCCTGGGTTTGGCGCAATGTTTGGTTGGCTGCCGCTGTGGAACACAATCATTCTGCTGACTTCCAGTGGCACGGTGCACATCGCTCACCACGCGCTTAAGGAAGGCAACAAGCAGAAAATGAAGCTTTGGCTGGGCATCACTGTATTGCTGGGTATTATTTTCGTTTTCTTGCAAGCCTATGAATACTACGAGGCCTACGAGCACTATGGCTTAACGCTGAACGCGGGTATTTACGGCTCAACGTTCTTTATGCTGACCGGCTTCCACGGTTTCCATGTGTGTATTGGCGCATTTATGCTACTGGTGATGTGGCTGCGTGCGACTCAGCGTGATCACTTCACGCCTGAAGACCACTTTGGTTTTGAAGCAGCTTCCTGGTACTGGCACTTTGTTGATGTGGTCTGGGTAGGTCTGGTGTTCTTCGTTTACATCTTCTAAACGCAGAAACAACATGCTGACGCAAAAAGGGGCGGTGTAGTACCGCCCCTTTTTATTCCGGCAGTTGCTTATTCTGCCGCGGGCACGTTCCACGGAACCTGGTTGCCCAATTCGCCGGTATACAAGCCATACGCGGTGACTGCAAACAACAGTACGGCAATCACCAGCCTGGTGCCAAGCGAATAGTAGGTGCGTTTGGTAGAGCCCTGGTCTTTGATAAAAAAGAACAGCCCACTAAACAAGCTGACAACTAGAGCGAAAAGCAGTACTGCAACGGTTGTTCGAATCCACATCGCGACAGTGTATATGCATACTTCCCAATACACTACACTGGCATACCACGATGTTTACACTTACCACAGAGAAAGACAGCTGTGCTCACCCGATTCAAGCCCGAAAGGAAAACAACGCTGCTAACAGCATGTCTGCTACCACTGCTCGTTGGCCTGGGCTTTTGGCAGCTGGATAGGCAGCAGCAAAAGCTGGATATTCTCGACGTTTATCAACAACGTATTTCCGCACCGCCATTGGACTTGCAGAACCAGTGGCCGCGTTTGCAAGGTGCGGATGAGTCTTATCGACGTGTGCAGTTTAGCGCCGAGTTGCAGGCCCAACCTGTAATTCTGCTGGACAATAAGGTCATTAATGGCATCGTTGGCTATGAGGTGATACAGAAAGCAGTTCTAAATGCTGAGCAGGTTGCCTGGGTGAATCGTGGATGGGTTGCCGCAGGAAGAACGCGACAAGATTTGCCAGTGCCAGATAGCCCGGCAGGATCCATCGAACTTCAGGCCCACGTATATATACCGCTGGGTGAGCAATTCATATTGTCTAATCAACCCTTGAGTGTCAGCCCCGAGACCCCGATAATTGCGCAGCAGATTGATATGGCCGAATTGCAGCAGCTAAGCCAGCCGCTGCAGAGCTTTCCGCACTTGCTGCGCCTAGAGCAGGGCTCCAGGGCTGCGCTTGAGATTCAGTGGCCGGCCATTAACACTCGGCCAGAGAAACATCAGGCTTACGCTATTCAGTGGTTTGCAATGGCATTCGCACTGATCGTGTTTTATGGTTTGCGAAGCCTGGAGAGTGCCCCATCCGGTTCTGAGCCTTGCGACAAATGAAGGAAGAGTATTGACTAACCCCCAACCGCAACCGATGTCCGAAGAAGTGATTCGTTCCAACAAGATCAAGCTGTTGATTTTGATCCTGGTGCCATTTGTGCTCATGCTGCTGGCCTGGTTTATTTTTTATTCCGGTATTGGTATGCCCACAGGCACGTCGAATAGGGGTACGCTGATCAATCCGCCATTGCAGGTAAATAAGGTGTTACCCGAAGGTGCAGATCTGGTGGCTGGCAGAGAAAACCTGCAATGGTTCTTTCTGCTGCCCAGTCGGGCGGCATGCGATGAGGCGTGTGAGCAACGTTTATACCTGACCCGGCAAATACGCACCGCTCTGGGTAAGCACACGCACAAAATACAGCGATTGCTATTGAAGGAAGCCGGTACTGAGCTGGATGCGGATTATCAGACATTGCTCAATGAAGAGCACAGTGACCTTAAAGTACAGGAGATATCCTGGGCTAAGCTGGAAAACGCGCTGGCCGGGCATGAGACGGCAGCAGCCACCGCGACAACAGACGGCTACTACCTGGCCGATTTTCGAGGCTTCATCATGATGTATTACGGGGAGCAGCACAGCTACAAAGACACAATGAAAGACGTGAAGTTTTTGTTGAAGTACGCGCCATGAACAGCAAGATATTAGGCGCTAGAAAGCCGGGATACAGGCTAGCGCTATTCGCCACGCTGTTTGCCTTTGTGGTGATAGGCCTGGGTGCGTTTACGCGTTTGGTAGATGCTGGTCTTGGTTGTCCGGATTGGCCGGGATGTTATGGACATGTCCTCTGGCCAAGCAGTGAAAGCGACGTTGAACGTGCCGAGCAGTTGTTTCCTGATGCACCGGTAGAGCACGACAAGACATGGCCTGAAATGGTGCATCGGTATGTGGCTGCCAGCCTGGGTTTATTTGCTATCGCCTTGCTGGTAATTGCGGTGCGCAATCGGGCCAAAGACCAACCCTTCAGGCACGTCGTGTTTTTGCTGTTGCTGGTGATAGTGCAAGGCCTATTCGGCATGTGGACGGTTACTTTGAAGCTTTGGCCACAAGTGGTCACAGCGCATTTGCTGGGCGGGTTTCTCACCGCGGCCACACTATGGTTATTGACGCTTAGGCTGTCTGGTAAAGTATGGCGTACGGCGGGGCCAGGCAAACGCAAGCTTCGCAAAATGTATCCGTTTGCTCTGCTCACGACCTTTGTATTGTTGCTGCAAGTTGCCCTGGGTGGCTGGACCACCTCCAACTATGCAGCGGTAGCTTGTCCCGACTTTCCGACTTGCCAACAAGCCTGGTTACCCGAAATGGACTTCTCCAAAGGATTTAATTTCTTACAAGGCATTGGCCCTAACTATCTGGGTGGCACTATGGATAATGCAGCGCGCGTCAGCATTCACTTTGCGCATCGAATTGGCGCCATAGTGGCAACCGCATTTATTCTTGTTGTGGTGTTCCGGTTGTTCTCAGCCAGTACATTGTCGACTGCTAAACGTCTTGCAGCGATTACACTGTTTGTTCTGCTGCTTCAGATTGGTCTGGGTATAAGCAATGTTGTATTTCATTTTCCGGTCAGTGTTGCTGTCGCGCACAATGCCATTGGCGCGGTGTTATTGTTATGCATGGTGACGGTGTTGCATCGCACATTTAATGTGGAATTGCTTAGATAACCATGACTGCTTCCAGCAAAACCCAGGACATGACATCGTTGTTGCGCGATTACTACGAATTGTGCAAGCCCAACGTTGTGCTGTTGATGCTACTCACCTCAGCGATTGGCATGTTCATGGCTGTGCAAGGCATGGTTCCGGTTGATGTACTGATTATGGGGAACCTGGGTATTGCCTTGTGCGCAGGTGCTGCAGCTGCGATTAATCATATGCTGGACTTTAAAGCTGACCAGCAAATGGCGCGAACCGTTGAACGCCCGATTGCCAAAGGTCGAATCGGTCCGCGCGAAGCGGGGGTTTTTGCTCTTCTGTTAACCTTGCTTGGCCAGAGCATTTTGTTGGTATTCACCAATGTGTTAACCGCGGTGCTAACGTTTGCGTCGGTGATCGGGTACGCGTTTGTCTACACGCTTTATTTAAAGAGGGCCACGCCGCAAAACATTGTGATTGGTGGTCTGGCAGGTGCCGCACCACCGCTACTGGGCTGGACAGCTGTAACCAATGAGGTTCATCCGCACGCTTTGCTGCTGGTATTGATTATTTTTGCCTGGACGCCACCCCACTTCTGGGCGCTGGCAATTTACCGCAAAGATGAGTACGCGAAAGTTGACATACCCATGTTGCCGGTTACCCATGGTATTGAATTTACCAAGCTACAGGTTTTGCTGTACACATTATTATTGTTTGCCGCGAGTATGATGCCGTTTGCAACAGGTTTGAGCGGCGGTTTGTATCTATTGGGTGCAGTGGCTCTAGGCATTGGCTATTTGTATTGGTCGTTTATGCTTTGGCGAGGAAAGGAAACGCAGTTTGCGATGGATTCTTTCAAGTACTCGATAATTTATTTAATGGCGTTGTTTCTGATCATGTTGCTTGACCACTGGTTGATTGCACCCGCCTATGTTGTTACGTTTTGAATAGTGGTATGAACGGTACTAATACGGAAACCCAGCAACGCAATGTCTGGAAAACGGTTGGCTTACTGATACTAGCGATGGTCGTTATTTTGGGATTGTTCGTCAATCGCTGGTTAACACCCACGCCAATATCCGACGCCAAGTTGTATACCCTCGGCGCCAAAGTATTTGATGTACCAAGGCGTTTTGAGCAGGTTTCATTGCTGGATCAACAGGGTGAAACGTTTGACTACCAACGTTTGCAAAAAAAGTGGTCGTTAGTGTTTTTTGGATTTACCTACTGTCCGGATATCTGTCCCGCGACGCTGGCACAAATGCGCACCATGGTCAATTCGTTGGAGCCGGAACTACTGGACACCACGCAGGTAATTTTAGCCTCTGTGGACCCGGCCAGAGACACACCAGAAAAGCTCAAAGAGTATCTGAACTATTTCTCCAGTGACTTTATCGGCCTAACCGGAGAGTTCTTGGCCTTACAGCGCTTCGCCAGCCAGCTGAACGCAGCGTTTCAAAAAGTACCCGGGGGTGGCGAGGACTATCAGATAGATCATAGCGCGCAAATCATGTTGATTAACCCCAAAGGTGACTACCACGGCTTTATCAAACCGCCGTTTACACCTGAGAAAATTAATGATGCGTATCTGGGTGTGCGCAAGAACTTTGAGCTTAAGTACTCTGACGGCTAAGTGTCAGTACCTGTCAAGCCGCTAGCGTGTCCGCAGCGCCAGTGACGCGCTAAACATTAAAAAGGCCGCCATTACAATGGCCGGCCCAACGCTTACATCCACATTATACGATGCGGCAATCCCGGCTAGCGTTGCCACACAGCCAATAAAGATTGCCGCAAACGCCATTTGCCGCGGTGAGCGTGTAATGTTTCGCGCCGTAGTAGCAGGAATAATCAGCAAGGCGGTCACCAGCAATACGCCCACAACTTGAATCGCCGTTGCGATAGTCGCTGCCATCAGTACCAACAAGATAACGCGATAAGCTTGTACGTTAATGCCATCTACACCGGCTATCTCCTGATCGACCGCGATAACAACCAGCTTGCGCCAGCAGAACAATAGAATTGTACAAATCACGGCGGTGACAATTGCCATGCGCTGCACGTCTTGCCAGCCCACGGCGAGTAAATCACCAAACAAATAGGCCAGCCAGTCAACGTGCGCATGACTGACGAAGCCCAGCACAATGACGCCGCCGGCCAGTGCTACATGCGCAAGAATTCCGAGCAAAGTATCCATGGGTAAGGCATGATGCTGATGTAGCCAGGCAAGCGCTAACGCAATTGCAATGCCGCACGCCAATACACCGTAACCCAGCGACACCTCCATATACAAACTGATGGCCACACCAAGTAAGGCAGAATGGGCCAATGTGTCACCAAAATAGGCCATGCGTTGCCATACCACAAAACATCCCAACGGGCCTGTTAACACGGCAACCAGTAAACCAGCGCATACCGCTCTCAATAACAGTTCTTCCATTAGCCGCCTGGTTCCGTGATAACCGCGCCGTGCAGGTCATGTTCGTGATCGTGGTGATGGTGGTAAACCGCCAATGTATCGGCGTATCGATTGCCAAACAGTTCAAGGAAAGCGGGATCTGAACTGACATGGTCAGGATTACCCTGGCAGCACACATGCCGATTAAGACAAATTACGGTGTCGGTATGAGCCATTACTATATTTAAATCGTGCGACACCATAAGCACACCGCAGCCATGATCATCGCGAACTTTGGCAATCAGCTTATAGAGGTCGGCCTGGCCAGCAAGGTCAACTCCTTGCACCGGTTCATCAAGAACCAGTAGGTCGGGGTTTCTGAGTAATGCTCTGGAAAACAGCACGCGCTGCAGCTCACCGCCAGACACCCGATTTAATTGTGCGCCTGCCAATTCGCTAACACTGGATTCGTCCAATGCCTGAAGTGCCTGATCTTTGTTGCTGCCATCAAGCATCAGAAAATCAATCACTCGTAATGGCATGTGTTCGTTAATGCGCACCCGCTGTGGCATATAGCCTATGCGCAGAGCAGAGCGGCGCTGTAATGAGCCGCTGGTCAGCACCTGCAGACCAAGTAAAGCGCGCACCAGGGTAGTTTTGCCTGCACCATTAGGGCCAATAAGCGTGACGATTTCGCGGTCTGCGATACTCATGGTGATGCCTTGCAAAATTTCTCTGCGAGCTATTTTTACGCTGGCATCGGTTAAAGTTAACAATGGCTCATTCATAACGCTATGATACCATCTGCGCGCCCCCAGCCGTGGAGTTAAGACTTATCGCTCGAATCCTTTTTGTCATCCTTGCGACGTGCATTTCCGGCAATTCACTCGGCGTGCCTGAGCAACACTCATCAGCGATAGTTGTATCCCTGCGCCCCGTGCAATTGATAACACAAGAAATTGTGGGTGAGCAGTTTGCACAGTACTTGCTGCCTTTAAGCAGCGAGCACGCGCACAGCTACTCGATAAAGTTTTCGCAATTGCAGGCGCTGCAATCTTCTCGCTTATTGATCTGGCTAGGCCCAGAGTTTGAGCATTACCTGGAAAAACCGCTGGCGGCGATGAGCCCGGCAGTACGCGACTTTTCACTACTGCAGCGCGGCGAGCAACTTCACAGGCAATCAACCAGGGGTGATCAGACGCATGTCTGGTTAGACCCTTTGTATGTTCGAAGTCTCATCCCGGTTCTCAGCGAAACGTTGGCCAATGAATTTCCAGATCACAGAGAAGCGTTTACACAGGCCGCCCAAGCATTCGTCGAATCCTTGCACGATCTTCACCAGCGCACGGCCGAATCACTAAAGCCTTACAAAGGTCTTGGCGTGATCAGTGACCACGGTGGATTGGAAGTATTCTTGCATCGTTATGGCCTGCGCCATACAGGTAGTTTACAGACCGCCAATCATGGCTCACTGAGCCTTCAAAGGGCACGCAGCTTGCGCGAAGAAATCCAGCTGGGAAATGCCGCTTGTGTAGCTGTAGCACAGCAACAAGAACATGAATCGTACTCTGGCCTCGCATCCCTGAGATTATTTGACGGACAGGAAATTAGCGTCGCCGAACTGGATTGGTTCGGCGATAACGCAAGTAGTTATGAAATGCTGATTTCCGGGCTCGCGGATGCATTGGCAAATTGCCTTGCCAACGGCGTACAGTAGCTGCTCTTTACGAGCTGCGGCGCTTATTCTGCAGCCGCGATAGTCTTGTCTACTATGGCTTCCATGTTGCGATTCATGTCGCGTTCAAGCTCTTCATTGAGGCGATCCATCGCGTCGTCAAGACGCATTTGAGCGGCCATCTCCGCTTGCTTGTCCAGAGCGACCGGCACCAGCGTATTGCTTGCCAATAATTGCGTCTGCGCGAGTTGCTGGTCCTCTGCGGCAAAACCAACCGAGCTGATTAATCCGAATGCCAGAGCTGCGATGAGCTGCTTTTTCATGTCCTTACCTCATGGGTCTACGCTGTATGCTTTGCTTTGGTCGTTCAAAATATGACCGCTTCCAAATAAAGCTAGCACAAGGGCGAGTGAGCACAGGCTGATCAATAATTCAACGGTGTTTTTTTAGACAAGCGTCACGTTTCGTTCGATTTTTACCCGATTGAGCGCATGTAATCCGATGAAAGGCGATCGCCTCTCGGCAATTTGGGTATCAAGCAGTAGACTGTGCGCCTGCTTAATGGTGAGTGAAGATGGCGCAAAAAATGAACAAAGAACAGGTGTTGCCACTGGTACTGGTGGACGGTTCTTCTTATCTTTACCGGGCATTTCACGCACTGCCGCCTTTGGTCAGTTCCAAGGGGCAACCGACTGGGGCCGTGAAAGGTGTGATCAGCATGCTCAAGCGACTGCAGATGGATTACCCTGGTTCCAGTGTGGTCGTAGTGTTTGACGCCAAAGGCAAAACGTTTCGCGACGACATTTATTCCGAATACAAGGCCAATCGACCGTCCATGCCGGATGAGCTGCGAGCACAGATTGAACCACTGCATGAGCTGGTTCAATGCCTGGGCATGCCACTGCTGTGCGTGCCAGGTGTTGAGGCGGATGACGTGATCGGCACGCTTGCCCATGAAGCCTCTGAGGTGGGTAAAAAAGTAATCGTTTCGACTGGCGATAAAGATCTCGCTCAACTGGTCAATGACAACGTCACATTGGTGAATACAATGACCGACACGGTGATGGATATTGCTGGTGTGGAAAAGAAATTTGGTTTACCACCTGAGCTGATCATCGACTTTCTGGCCTTGATGGGCGACAAGGTAGACAACATTCCGGGTGTGGCTGGGGTGGGTGAAAAAACCGCACTTGCCCTGCTACAAGACATTGGCAGCTTGGACACCATTTACGCCAATCTGGATAAGGTGGCCGAGCTGTCAGTGCGGGGTGCGAAGAAGCTGGGCGAAAAATTAGCGGCCAATGAAGCAGACGCTCGCTTGTCGCAGCGCTTGGCAACCATCGATCTCGCCGTAAAACTTGATCTTGGCAATGATGCACTGCAAATGGGCGAGCCCGATAGTGAACGCTTACTATCGCTGTACAAAGAGCTGGAATTCAAGACCTGGGCAGAGGAAGTCATTAGCGGTGAAGACGGCGTACCCGCCACCGGTGGCGGTCAAATGGAAACCCAGGTCGACCTTGTTGACAACGAACAATCACTGAAGGCCTGGATAGAAAAACTGAAAAGCGCTGCGTATTTTGCATTCGATACAGAAACCACAGCGCTGGATTACATGCAGGCGGAACTGGTAGGCGTATCGTTCTCGGTTGAGCCGGGAGCAGCCGCCTATGTGCCTGTGGCACACGACTACCAAGGTGCTCCTGAACAGCTTTCGAGAGATCTTGTACTGAGTTTGTTGAAGCCAGTATTGGAAGACCCTAAATGCGCAAAAATTGGCCAGCACATGAAATACGATATGAATGTATTGGCGCGCTACGAAATAGCAATTAACGGCCTGTTAGCAGACACCATGCTGGAGTCGTACGTGCTCAACAGCGTTTCCAATCGCCACGACATGGATACTTTGGCGATGAAATTTCTGGGCCATAAAACGGTCCATTTTGAAGATATTGCTGGCAAGGGCGCTAAGCAGATCACCTTCAACAAGGTACCGCTTGAACAGGCAGCTCCGTACGCCGCTGAAGACGCCGACATCACTTTGCGGCTGCATCAAGCACTGCAGCCGCAGTTGGATGCCGAGCCCAGCCTGGCCAGCGTGTTCAACGATATAGAAATTCCTTTGGTGCCGGTGCTATCAAAAATTGAACGCAATGGCACGCTGGTTGACGCCTCACTGCTGGGAGCACAAAGTGAGCAGCTGGGCGAGCGCCTAAGTGAGCTGGAGCAACAGGCTTACGATATGGCCGGCGAAGAGTTTAATTTGGGCTCGCCCAAGCAGCTGCAAACCATATTTTTCGAAAAACTGCAGTTACCGGTGATCAAAAAAACACCAAAAGGCCAACCCTCAACGGCCGAGCCCGTGTTACAAGAGCTGGCGCTGGACTATCCACTGCCGGCCTTGATCATGGAATATCGGGGTTTAAGCAAACTAAAATCAACCTATACCGATAAATTGCCGCTGCAGATAGACAGTAATACTGGCCGAATTCACACTTCTTACCATCAAGCGGTCACAGCAACCGGGCGTTTGTCGTCGACTGACCCTAATTTGCAGAACATTCCCATCCGTACGGCTGAGGGGCGCCGCATTCGCCAGGCGTTTATTGCGCCAAAAGGCATGAGCATAGTCGCGGCCGATTACTCTCAAATTGAATTGCGCATCATGGCGCATTTGTCGCAAGACACTGGTTTGCTAGAGGCGTTTGGCGGTGGCCACGATGTGCATCGGGCAACCGCGGCAGAAGTGTTTGGCGTTGAGCTCGACAAGGTCAGTGACGACCAGCGTCGCAGCGCGAAAGCGATTAACTTCGGTTTAATCTACGGAATGTCAGCGTTTGGTTTAGGGCGGCAACTCAATGTGGGCAGGCGTGAAGCTCAGGAATACATAGACCAGTATTTCGCGCGCTACCCCGGTGTAGCCACTTATATGAACGATATTCGCAGCAGCGCCAAAGAGCGAGGCTTTGTGGAAACCTGTTTTGGTCGCCGCTTGTATCTGCCGGAAATTAATGCCGCCAATGGCATGCGTCGACAGGCGGCCGAGCGAACTGCGATCAATGCGCCTATGCAAGGCAGTGCCGCAGACATTATCAAACGCGCAATGATTCAGGTTGACGCTGTGTTAACGGAACAGAACAGCGCCGCTCGCATGATTATGCAGGTTCACGATGAATTGGTATTTGAAGTGCCGACTAACGAAGTCGATGAGTTTTCTGCGCGCATTGTCAGCATAATGCAAAACTCGGCGGAGTTAAGCGTGCCACTGCTGGTGGAGGCGGGGTCAGGCAAGAATTGGGATGAGGCGCACTGATCGCGCACTTTTTTGGCCCGTGCAAGCCAGATGCTGGATGACACGGAACTCTACGAACTAAGTCTTGTCATAGTGAGTGTTGATGCTACTCGTCAACATAGTGCTAGCCCCATAAGCACTACTTTTCCCCGGTCCCGGTGCCCCCACCGGGCCGGGGCTTGTTTAAGTGGCTGAATTTAACCAGCCAGAAATCACTTCCTTGGCTTCAACCAATCCACTTTTCTTCAGAGAAGAAAACAGTTGTACTGTGGCGCAGGGGTGATGATCCAACTCTTTGCGAACTTTCAGTAAGGTGTTGTTTGCCGGCCCACGCTTTAATTTGTCGGATTTGGTTAGCAGAACATGAATGGCCAATTCGCTCTGGCTGCTCCAGTCCAGTAATGCTCGATCGAACTCTTGTAGTGGGTGGCGAATATCCGATAACAAGATCAAGCCGCATAACGACTGCCGCTCACGCAGGTAGCGATCCAGATGCCGCTGCCACTCATCGCGCTTGCTTTTAGACACTTTGGCATAGCCGTAGCCTGGCAAATCAACCAGCCGCTGGTTTTCGCCCACCGAAAAGAAATTCAGTAGTTGCGTACGGCCAGGTGTTTTGCTGGTGCGCGCGAGCTTTTTCTGTGCCGTAATGGTATTGATGGCGCTGGACTTACCAGCGTTGGATCGGCCGGCAAACGCTACCTCGGTGCCAGTATCCGGCGGGCACTGGGCAAGTTTTTGAGCACTGAGTAAAAATTCAGCCTGCTGAAAGGCAATATTGGACAAGGGTCACTCTCGCTTTACTGCTACCATTATCAGACAGTCTGTCTGGCAGTTATTAATCGAACGCATTATTGCAGACAATACGGTGACTTTTGCCACTGGATGGCCACCAGCACCCTGTTCCGCTATAATTCCGCGGCTTTTTTAGGGTGGTTCCAAGCGTTGGCGGGGCCTGCAGAGCTGATCTACGGACATATAATCGAATGAACATTGTACAAGTACTCACTTCAACAGTTAAGCGCAACAGAATGCTTTCAGCCTTGCTTGCTGCACTGTTAACCAGTGTTAGCACGTCGTCTTTGGCTGGTGACGCCGAAGCAGGCAAAGCCCTGGCAGCCCCGTGTGCGGCCTGTCACGGCCCAGACGGCAACAGTCTTGCGCCCAATTGGCCAAAGTTAGCTGGCATGGGTGAGCGCTACGCGCTTAAACAGTTAAATGATATTAAAAGTGGTGCCCGTAGTATTCCCGAGATGGCCGGCCAGCTGGATAATATGAGCGGCGAAGATCTTGAAAACCTGGCTGCATACTACGCGTCTCAAACCATGAGTGGTGGTGTTGCCAAGGCTGAGTTGGTCGCTAAAGGGGAATCAATTTATCGCGGTGGTGTCAAAGAGTCAGGAATTAGCGCTTGCACCGCATGCCATTCGCCTACTGGCAAAGGCAATTCTCTGGCGGGTTTTCCGCGGCTTAGCGGACAGCATGCAACGTATATAGAGGCGCAATTACTGAAATTTCAATCCGCAGACCGAAGTAATGACGCAGAGGCCGTAATGCGTGATATCGCCAAACGCATGACCGCTGCTGAAATCAAAGCAGTATCCAGCTATGCATCTGGTCTGCGTTAACAGGAAACAGACATGAGTTTACAAATCATTCCACGTTTAGCGGCTCTGGCGCTACTGTTTTTCCCGCTATTGGCTTGTGCCGAGGCGGCTACGGAAGACAAGTATAAGCAAGGCGAACATTACAGCTTATTGGATTCGCCTGTGAAAACACGCAATTCCAAGAAAGTCGAAGTGGTTGAAGTATTTTGGTACGGTTGTTCGCATTGTTACAGCTTCGAACCTGTAGTGCAGCGCTGGCATGAAAAGCAGGCAGATGATGTGGACTTTTGGCAATCACCAGCGATCTGGCGTGACCATATGGTGGTTCATGCGCGGGCGTTCTATGCTGCACAGCAACTAAGAAAGAAACATCCGGGTCTGCATCAGGCTATTTTTGATGCTATGAATGTGAACCGTAATCCGCTTGAGAACGAAGCGGCGGTTGCTGCCTTATTTGCCAAGAACGATGTCAGTGCAGACGCGTTTAGCAAAGCTTATAACTCGTTTGCGGCGACCAGTGGTGTGCGTTTGGCTGATGCCAGAACACGAAACTATAAAGTAACTGGAACGCCCGAGTTGATCGTCAATGGTAAGTATCGGGTCTCTGCGCGGATGGCAGGCAGTCAGCAGGACATGCTAGATGTTGTTGATTTTCTAGTCAGTAAAGAGCGCGCTGCCGCAGCGAAGTAAACCAGCGCCACATCCTGACTCGCGCGGTGCACCAAGCGCCGCGAATGCATCTATACTGAATATTCCTATTGCCTGACATGGATTGTGATGGCCACCGAACAGCCAGAGGAACAGCGCTGGAAAGCTAAATACCGCACGTTGCTTGATGAACAAGCGGCAAATGATGAGCACGCTGATCATCTGCGCCAGGCCGTGATTCGTTTGAGTCACATTGTTGAGGGCGCCAGCGAAGAGCTGGATGATTTACTTCACGAGCTGCGACACAAAGTGCGTTTCGGTGGCTCTACCGAAGAGCTGCAGGAGCTGATAGCGCAGATTGATTCTGCCAGCGCAGCCCTTCCTGATGACCAGCAAGCACCTGTTGACGACAGCGTTTTGCAGCCAGAGCAGACGGCCACAGAGCCCAATAACGAACTGGCGAAGGAGTTGGCTGCGCAGAAACCCGAAGCACGCCCCAAGGCAGCTGAGCCTGCATTTACTTCTATCAGCGAACGTGTCGAAGGCGTGCTGATTGACATGGTATCGAACCTGAAAGTGCCTGAGTCGGTTGCTGAAAGCAAGCAGCGCATCGAGAAAACCTTGCAGCATGGCTTAAACTGGTACGAGCTGATCGCCACCCTGGAAGAGCTCAGCCTGATCATAGCCGGTACTTTGTACGAAGGGGAAAAAGACTACGCAGGCTTTTTGCAACAAACCATTAGCGAACTGGCGTCCTTGCACGAATTGGTAATGGCGTGTCAGCAAGCTGAGCACAGGCAAAGTGTGCAGGGCAAGGCCTTGGAGCAAAGTATCACCGGTGTCTTGAAGGGTCTGGGCGAGTCCTTGCATGATACTGATATTGAAAAAATGAAAATTGCCGTGCAACAAGGTCTTAATGATATTGCGGGCAATATGCAGGAGTTTAATAGTGCTCAGGAACGCAGCGCGCTTGAACTGCAAGAAAACGTGCATGCCTTAACCACGCAAGTATTGCAGCTGCAACAAGAAGTGGCGCAAGCACAGAAGCAGATCGATCAGCATAAGCGTCAGGCAACGACCGACCCACTAACGAAGCTGCCCAATCGCACTGCTTATGATAATCGTTTGAAGTTGGAATATCAGCGATGGATACGCTATCAGCGGCCGCTGACGATAGCCGTGGCCGACATCGATTTCTTCAAGAAGATTAATGACGGCTTTGGCCATCTCGCTGGGGACTCAGTGTTGGTTGATGTCGCGACACAAATAAAGGAATCGCTGCGCAAAACAGATTTTGCGGCTCGCTACGGTGGAGAGGAATTCGTTTTACTTTTTCCGGAGACCAATGAGAAGCAGACCCTGATCGCATTAGAGAAACTGCGTCAAGCGATAGAGCAGAACGAATACGATTACGAAGAACAGAGCATTGAGGTCACGATGTCATTTGGCGTATCCGCCTACCGCGAAGACGACAACATCAACCAGGTATTTGCGCGCGCCGATCAGGCGCTGTATGCCGCTAAACAGCAAGGCAGGAACCGCTGTGTCATCGCAAGCGAATAGGGGAGCTAGCAATGCCAGCTATGGGCAGTCAACAGCCAGCAATATGAATTAATGCCAGTTGAAACTCGGTCAGGCTGAACTATAGTTTTCAAAAGGACAAAAAATGCTCAGTTGATCAGCCTTGTCGCTGCCAACTGCTTACCGCGGAGCACGCCATGAGCAAACACCAAATTACCCCAGAGCAAGTGCGTAAAATTGAAGATGCGTTGGAAGAGCGCAAGCAGAATCGTGAGCGCCGAAAAAGCAGCGAAAGCTTCCCGAACGACTTCGATCGTAGAGAGCATCGTGGCGATCGGCGCGAAGAGGCTCAAGACTAGATTCTAGCTAAGCTCAATTCAGCGTTTTAGCTGCTCGTATCGATTTCTAAAACGATGCGCTTTCTGCAAGCGCTCACGTAATGCCTCGTCCTCAGGAGACAAGGCATAGGCGTACTCCCAGTGTTCAATCGCCTTATCAATGTCACCCAGGCTGTACTGATATTTGCCTTGCTCAATACGCTGGCCAACATCTGTCTGTATTAATGCAGCCAATCGAGATTGCTCTCTTTCCAGTTTGCTGTCGCCAGGTTTCAGGATAATTGCTTCATCCAGGTGTCGCTTCGCGTTGACCAGGTTTTTCTGTTGCACAGAATAACGATAGCGGTGCATAGCTGCTGCAATAGCTGTCTCATCCACTTTCAGCTGCGCCTCGGGAACGACTTCTTCAAGAAGAGGCTTGGGTTTCTTGGCAACTCGCGTTGGCTTAACCCTCGTTTTTACCACGCGCAGAGCTGTATTTGTGCGCTCATCATCGCGCAAATTCTTAGAAAGCTGCAGCATACTTCGCGCACTACGCCACTTCTTTCCAGCCATTAGACGCTGACCCTCAGCCAGTAATGCTTCGGCGATATCAGAGGCCTCGGCAAGTCCCAGCTGATATTGCTCGGGGTCTCCAGACTCACCAATCATCTTTAGCTTGTTCAATTCTTCGGGCAAACGTTTAGCGCGAAGTATCCGGTAGGAAAGCAATTGCTCACGATGGAAATCATCCCGTGAAATATAGAAATTGTTGAGAGCCTCTCGCAATGTGTGGCTTTCTGGGTACGCCTGCAGCGCGCCTTGATACAATTCATTGGCCGACGCCCATGCCTGTTCTTTTTGCAAACTGCTTGCTTCGGATATTACGGCCTGTTCATAGGCTGATGATGCTTTGCGGTTATTCTGCAGAAGTTCTTGTCTGGCTTTCGCAGACCATTCCTCACCTTCTGGCGCGTTCTCTATGGCCCGCTTTGCCGCACCAAATTTGAATTCTTTCTGTAGCTGCACCACTTTTTGGTCGAGAGGCAGCTCTTCTACTGGTTGAACCGCACAAGCGCCTAGCAGCGCTAACAACGCCGCAATTAGCAGCCTTTTCGATATTTGTGCGGATACGCCCATGCGCTATCAAGCAGCTCGCTGCATGCTGAGTACATCTTGAATCAGGTTTTCCATTACAAAAGGATTGATCTGGTCCACATCAAGCACGTTGTAAATAGTGATTGGCTCAGCTTTTCCGCGCACTCGAATTTGCCGCTGCGGCTCCACTTGTAGCGTTTTGTGCTGCGATACGCGCTCATACAAACCTTCTTCAATAATAATCTGGCCACTGCGAGCTTCGTTGGAAAGTCGCGAAGCCAGATTAACCGAATCACCTACCACTGTATATTCAAGTCGATTGTTGGAGCCGAGTAAACCGGCCAACATCTGACCACTGTTAACACCTATGCGCAATTCAACTGCGAATTCCCCATCGTCAAGTCGTTTTTGATTCAGGCGGTTGATCAATTTTTGCATCAGCACAGCACAGGCTACCGCATGAAATTCGTGTTGAGGATCTTCTTTGGGTGCGCCGAATACCACCATAGCGCAATCGCCAATGAATTTATCAATGGTGCCGAAATACGCTTTGGCGCACGCCTCGAGATGATTGAAGTATTCGTTCAGCAGCTCACTCACTTCGCGTGGCGACAATTGCTCGCTGATGTGAGTAAAACCGACGATATCGGCGAACAATACGGTAGCATTCACCTGCTGGCCGCCATCGCGAATTGTGTCCAACTGATCGATCACTTCGCTTGCCACACCCTTGGTCAGCATCTGCTCCATCAGGTCTTCAAGCTGGTTCTTTCTGTTCAAACCAGTACCCATTTCGTTGATGGCATTAATTAACTGGCCAAACTCATCCTGTCGTTGGGTCGTAATTGGCGAGAATTTTCCATTGCGAATATTGTTGCTGGCAGCAACTAATTGATGCAAGGGCCCAGTCAAACGCCGGCTGAGTAAATAGATCAGGGCGCAAATAGCCAGTAGCAAGCTGCCACTGATACCTGCAACCCATACCAGCGACTTTTGGCTCGAACGCAGCAAGGCGGCCTGGGAATAGCTGGCAACCGCATAACCCGCTGTAACGCCCTTAAATCGGATTGGCTCAATATGAATTGACAGGGTTTCCACGCGCGGGCGTTTTCGATCATCCGGTACTGACATCTGCAGTTCCTGATAAGGCTTGTCAAACAGCAGCTCGTCGCGGTCTGGAAGCATGCCATCGTTGGCAACCAGCAGTCCATCCAGATCAAATATGCCAGCCCCCAGAATGCGCTCGTTGGCAGCAATCTTTTTGGTCAGCGCCTGTAATTGATAGGTCTCATCGGTAAACAGAGGCTCTACAGCATTGTTAGCCAGCTGCTCTGTGATCAGTGTACTGTAGTCATAGCTGTGCGCACTCACCAGTCGAGACTGGTTGTTAAGCAGCACGACCGTTAGCAAAGCAATGCCCAATATCACCAGTACACTGATGCTTAGAGCGAGCTTTAGAGCGATGGGTATTCTTGGCACCAGGGGTTTTGTCCCGCAAATCAATCAGTGTTTATGCGCATGCCAATGCATGTGCATCAGGTGGCTTGTCTATGCGCGTGAGCGCCTTGCCCGAGAAAACAACAAGCCTCGTTTAACAATAGTTTATGCGTTAAAAAACAACCAGTTAGCGATGTACGGTACCGATGAACGGTAGGCATCGTCCGCTTACCGCCATATTAACCAGTGAATTCTGGCCAGTTTGGCGTAAATCACATTTAAATGGCCAAATATGCCAAGCCAAGAGAATGGCTTGGCTGACATTGGTCTGGTGTGCCGCGACACAGCGTACTAAGCTATGAAACAAGCCTGAGTCAACTATGCACAAGCATATTGGGATTGGCGGCGCCAAAGGCTATAATGCGCGCCGCCCGTGCCTGATGATTAATGCCCGGTCACCGACGTTTTCAACCTTGCTTCTTCGAGAGATCGTTATTTTGAACATTCGCACACCGCTTACCTCTTCATTGTCGTGTTTGGCACTTCTTTTGGGATTGATGCTGTCTATGAGCCTACAGGCCTCTGAAAAAATGGCGCAGGAAATAGCTGACCGGACCAAGCCGGTAGGTGACGTGTGTGTTGAAGGCGACCCTTGCGCGGCCCAGGCGGCCAGTGCGGCCAAGCCCACTGGACCACGAAGCGGTGAAGATATTTATTCGGCCTCATGCACCAGCTGCCACGCACTGGGTGTTGCCGGTGCGCCGACGTTTGGTGATGTTGCAATGTGGGCGCCGCGAATCGCCAAAGGCGTTGACACTTTGTACGCAAACTCAATCAATGGCATCAACGCCATGCCGCCTAAAGGCCTGTGCATGGATTGCTCTGACGAAGAAATTCAGGCTGTGGTTGACTATATGCTGGATGCCGTCAGGTAGCTCAGCTCTTGATCTACGCGGCTTAGTATATTCCCGCTAGCCGCCTTGCCTGCCAGAACCTTGGTGCCCAGTAGCTGCTGTTCATGTCAGATTGGGTAACGCCAGCACTTTTTGAGGCGTGGATAAACTGGCCATCGTTTAGATAGATACCAACATGTCTAACCCCGCGGCCGGTGCGGAAGAACACCAGGTCACCGGTTCTAAGCTGGCTCTTGGATATTTTCTTCCCTTCACGAACTTGCAGCTCGGTAGTACGGGGTAAAGCGCTGTCAAATTGTCGCTGAAAGGTGTTCTGAACAAAACCGGAGCAATCGATACCACGCCTGCTATTGCCTCCTAAACGATACGGTGTTCCGCGCCATTCAGCGAGCTGCGCGTATAAGGCGCTTTCAACCGTATTTGACTTACCAGTCGGCCTGGTATCTTGCTCGTACACGTTAGCCGGGCCTGTGCACGCTGACAGCGCAGTGATAAACAAAATAATGGCGGTGATTCGGGCTGGCATAAGGCTTGAGTGTAGCAAAGCGAGCTGGCCTAATCGAACAAGGCCTTCAAGCCCGACAGCGTTTGCTCACCGCGTTGCTGGTTCGCTTCCGGCGACGCTGAATTGCGCTGTGGCCAATGAATGCAATCACCAGGCAGCTCATCCAGGAAGCGCGAAGGCTCGCAATCAATAACATGACCATGTTGCTTACGTTTGCGTGTGTAGACCATCGTGAGTGTTTCCTGCGCCCGGGTGATACCCACATAGGCGAGCCGGCGTTCCTCGTCGATATTCCCTTCGTCGATACTGTTGTGGTGCGGCAAAATGCGTTCTTCTACACCCATCATAAATACGTGTCTAAACTCCAGGCCTTTGGCTGCGTGCAGGGTTAGCAGTTGAATCTGGTCCAACTCTTCTTCATTTTCCTGTCGTTCCAGCATGTCTCGCAACACCAGTTTCCCGATCACTGCATCGATCGCTTGATCCGTTTCTTCCTGTTCGTCCCGATTATTTAAATCTTTCTCGATAGTAGCCAACAAAAACTGCACGTTCGCCCAGCGCTTCTCCGCTGCTGCTGGGGTGCTGCTGTTTTGCAGCAACCAATCTTCATAGCCTATATCTGTAAGCAGTTCGCGTACGGCCGCCATAGGGCTATCACTGAGAAAACGTTGCTTGGCGACTAGCCAATCAGTGAAGACGCGCACTGATTGCGCTGCTTTCCCAGTTAATTGAGTGTACAAACCCATCTCTGAACAGGCGCTTAACAGACCACAATCGCGGCTTTTCGCGTAGGCCGCTACTGTCTCTAGGGTCTGGGCGCCGATACCTCGCCTGGGCACGTTGACTACGCGCAGGAAAGCACTGTCGTCGTCTGGATTAACCAACAAGCGCAAATACCCCATCACGTCCTTGATTTCATTACGGGCGAAAAACGATGTGCCGCCACTGATTCGATATGGTAGTTGATCCGCTTGCAACCGCATCTCTAGCAGCCTGGCTTGAAAATTACCCCTATAAAGCACGGCGAAATCCGACAGGTCCGCGCTCGAGCGCAATCGCCTGTCAAGAATAGAGTCGACGATGTAGTCGATCTCATCCTGGTCGTCCGTGCGGCATTCGATTCGAATCGGTTCGCCTGGTGCAAGACTACTCCACAGCTGTTTTTCAAACACATGAGGGTTGTTGGCGATCAGCTGGTTGGCCGCGTTCAATATCGTGGGGGTGGAGCGGTAATTTTGCTCCAGTTTCACTAATTCAAGCTGATGGTAGTCTTCTTGCAGCTTTCCCAGATTTTCAGGGCGGGCACCGCGCCAGGCATAAATGGACTGGTCGTCATCGCCTACTACCGTGAGCATTTGCCGGGATGACGTTAACAACTGCACCAGCTCATACTGGCTGGTATTGGTATCTTGATACTCATCCACCAATAAATAGTGCACCCGCGACTGCCACTTTTCCAACAACTCCGGATTGTCGCGTAAGGCCAGAACCGGACGATATATCAAGTCGTCGAAATCCACCGCATTGTATGCAGCCAGGCTTCGTTGATAACGCTCAAACACGGCGGCTGCCTGCAACTCCACAGGATTGCTGGCCAGATGACGCACATCTGCAGGGCGCAGTAACTCGTTTTTCCACTCCGAGATCAGATATTGGCAGGTTTTGACAATCTCCATCTCATCACCGCGCTCATGCATTGCAAGCTCTTTTAGCAATCCCATGGTGTCTTCGGCATCGAAAATAGAAAAGCCGCTATTGAGCTCGAACGTAGCGAGATCTCGGCGAAGAATTTGCAGACCCAGCGTATGAAAGGTGGAGATACCCACGCCACGGGCTTGCTTGCCCAAGGTGATGCTAAGCCGATGACGCATTTCCTGCGCCGCCTTGTTGGTGAACGTGACGGCGATAATCTTATTGGGTGCATAGCCACATTGGCCAACCAGATACGCAATTTTTTCCGTGATTACACGGGTTTTGCCACTGCCGGCACCTGCCAACACAAGCATAGGGCCGTCAATGTATTTAACCGCGCGTAGTTGCGGTGCGTTCAAAGCGTTCAACGAAGTGTACTGCAAAGGGAATTCAGCGGGCGCGTATAGTAACAGACGTACTCCCTTGTTGAGCGACAAATGGCAGGTCTACTCATTGCAAACATGGGTGAATTACTGCACAGTCGTACTTGCATGGAATTGTCATTGGTACCCCACAGCGGGGTTGAAAAAGCGCTGCATAGCAGTACGCGTGTGCTCTTGGTGAGTGAGAGAAAGAGCGACTATTTGCGCGTGTCTCACGTACTCTCGGCGATCGATGCGCGGCGCTTTGAACTCACCTGGTGCGCCGATCTTGAGCACGCTCTGGAAGCCATGCTTAGCCAAATTCATGACGTTGTTTTACTTGACTACAACCCGGAATTCGCGCCGGATGAAGGCCGGCGTTTGTTGCACGCAGCCAACCAGCATGGCTGCACAGAGCCCATCATTGTATTAACCGACACCCTGGATCAACAGCTGGATCAGGAGGTGATCAAAGCGGGCGCATCAGACTACTTAACCAAAGCCCAGCTGAATACACGTGTGTTGGAGCGTGCAATTCGTTATGCGCTGGACCGCAAACAAGCTGAGCTCAAGTTATCACGCCTGGCGCATTACGACGCGCTGAGCGGCGTGCCCAACCGGGTATTGTTTAAAGATCGACTTGAGCGCGCCATACAACGTGCTGAGCGTGGGCATCAAGGGGTTGCCTTGCTGTTTCTGGATTTTGACGGCTTTAAAGCCGTTAACGATACCTACGGTCACGACGCCGGAGACCGCTTGATTGAGCTAATTGCCGAGCGATTGTCCGCATGCATGCGAAAAACTGACAGCGTAGCGCGCCTCGGTGGCGATGAATTTACGGTGGTTCTGGAAGACGTGAATTCGCGTGCCGATATTATCAACGTGGCGCGTAAAATTATCCGCACGGTCGCCAAGCCCTTTCCTATTATGGGAAATCAGATTGTTGCAGGTTGCAGCATAGGTATTGCACCTTACCCCGATGCAGGCACTGATTTTGACACCTTGTTGAAGCACGCTGACACAGCAATGTATCAGGCCAAAGAGATACAGGGCAGCGCCTACAAGTTCTACAGCGACCAAATGAGCGCCGATGCGCTGGATCACAATCGGCTGGACAAAGAACTTAAGCAAGCGTCGCAAAACAGTGAGTGGCTGCTGCACTTCCAACCCAGAGTTGATTTGGCCAGCCGGAAAATCAATGGCATTGAATGCTTATTGCGCTGGCAGCACCCGTCTAATGGCTTATTGAAACCGGAAGACTTTATCCTTACGGCGGAAGAAACCGGCCAAATAGTTCAGATCGGTTATTGGGTAATACACGAGGCTTGCCAGGTGCTGAGCAAGCTGGATGACCTGGGTTACCCGGCATTGAATGTGGCAGTCAATTTATCGTTGCAGCAAATTCAGGACCCAGCCTTTGTCGCCACGGTTACTCAAATCATCGAACAGAGCGGTATTGATGCGCGTCGTTTGGAGCTCGAAATTGCCGAGCCTGCCTTGATGCATAACGTAGAAGAAAAGCTGAGTATTATGGAAGCGGTACACGCGCTCGGCCCTACCTTCACATTAGACAGTTTTGGCACCGGATTTTCGTCGTTTCCGCAAATGCAGCGCCTACCAATTCAAGCGGTGAAAGTTGATCGCAGTGTGGTGCAAAATGTATTAAGTAGCGACTCTGATGCAAAAATAGTGAAAGCCATGATTAATTTGGCCAAAAGCCTGGACCTTAACATTGTGGCTGAAGGTGCTGAGACAATAGAACAGGTTCGCTTTCTGAAGAAGCACCAGTGTGACGCGATGCAAGGGCACTACTTTAGTGAAGCTGTGCCATTCGACGCATTGTGCCAGCTATTAAACGCTAAAGTGTTGCTGGCGGTGTGAACGAGTCAATCGGTTCTGTGGCGACCGCGCCACATTCCACGGCTAAATATTCAGCGCGTATTGCAGGGGCCACTGACGCAGAGCTGGTAGCCAAGATACTCGCCGACGCTTTTCATCAAGATCCTGTGGTTCGCTGGGTCATTCCAGACTCGAAATACGATAAGAAGTTTTTCACGATTGACCTCTCGCAGGCTTATTTGCCGCATAGACATTGCTGGGTCCTTGCTGGTGGCGAAGGCGCAGCTTGCTGGTTGCCCCCTGATGCGGAGGTCAATGGCGCTTCCATATTGCCATTGCTCAGTGTGTTCGTTCCGCTTACTCTCAAATACGGGTTTCAATGTGTTAAGCGCGGTGGTGTGATAGAACGGGTGTTTGCTGAGCATCGACCGAAACAGCGTCACTACTATTTGCATATGCTGGGTGCCAGACATGATCAGCAGGGTAAGGGTGTGGGCAGCGCATTGCTAAGAGAAGGTTTGAAAGTGGTTGATGAACACGCAATGCCCGCGTATCTCGAAAGCTCTAACGAAAACAACCTGCCGTTGTATGAACGCTTCGGTTTTCGCACCACCAGCGAACAAACACTTGGAATTGGTGGGCCCAGAGTATGGTTTATGTGGCGCGAGGCACAAACCTGAAAATCGCAATCAAAGCATAAATCCGCTATCCGTGCTGGAGAAGTTTGCCAGATTCGGAAACACGCTGCTCAACTGATTTTCTTCTGCGCCAAACCACCGCGCCAAGGTGGCGCCGTACTGGTCAACCGACGTGGTAGGTATAATTCGGCCCTGACCAGAGTCCTGTGGGCCGCCTATTTCAATTTCGGGCATTACGCCATAAATGTCTTGCCCGCGCACTGCACCACCCATTATCAACTGATGCCCACCCCAGCCGTGATCACTGCCATCGCCATTACTGGTTAAGGTACGTCCGAAATCAGCCGCGGTAAATGTGGTAACAGAGTTTTGTAAGCCCAATTCCTCGGTTGCCGAATAAAAAGACGCCATTGCTTCGCTCAATTCTGTGAGCAAGAGGGGATGGCGGTCGGCCTGATCGCTGTGCGTGTCCCAGCCGCCGAAACCAACAAAGAATATTTGCCGCGACATATCCAAGGCGTCGCTAGCGCCAATTAACTGCGCCACCATATTCAATGATGCACCCAACTGGCCTTGAGGGAAAGAAGTGTTAAATGCGGCAACGTCCGCCAGGGCGTCACCTACGTCCCCCGACAAAGCTTGCGCCTGTAAACGCGTATTCGCAAATTCATCGCTGAACAAGGACACGTTGTTTTTATCCAGCAAGGCTTGATAAGCCTGCGCTCGGCGCTGCTCCTGCGTGCCCGTGGCTTCAGGGTTTACCCCAAGCAGTGGGATAACACCCGAAGGAGACACATTGTAGGGTAAGCCAGAACTGCTGAATTGCATCAGGTTCGCACCGCTTAAAGATATATTCATTGAAAGCTGTTGATTGGTATTCTGATAAGCTAACAAATCTGATAAGCGCCCTGCCCACCCCACCGGCGTTGGTGCTTCTGGCGCCAGGCTCTGCCAAAAGTCTTGCTGGTCGTTATGAGAAAACAATCGGGGCGGCAAAGCGACCGTCTCACTCAGGTAGCTATCACGTGTGGTGGGCTCAATCAAAGCGCCAACGTTTGCCTGAATGGCCAGATTGCCGCTTTGAAACAAATTTTGCGCCGCTTCCATACCCGGGTGAAACCCATATTCATTGCCGTCTGGCGACAAGGCCGTTAACGGTAACAGCGCACTCTGGTCTACCGCCAGTGTTTGCCTGGCCGTAGCGTATTGCTGGTATGCACTGTTGCTGCGTGGCACAAGCATATTGAAAGAATCATTACCCCCATAAAGAAAAATGCAAACCATGGCTTTGTAATCGCCGCTGGATTGTGCCAAGGCTTTACTGATTCCCATGCTACTCATGACACTTGCGCCGGCACCAAGTGCCATACCGTTGCGCAAAAAACCGCGGCGGCTGCTGCCCAGCGTTTTTCTTCCGTTGGTAAGTATTCGTGATGACTTGCTCATAGTAACTCCTCGCATTTCAATTTGTGACAGTCCGCTAGTATTGGTAGGCGAATTCGGGCGACGTAACGATTAGAAACAACGCTTCGCGAACCCTGCCTTCGCCGTTGTCAATCAGCGGTGTTGAATTCACGTGCTCTTCCACTACATCGCGCATTTCGCTGGACATACTGCCCGCGAGAAGCAATTCGTTCAGGCTGTCAATGAGATTCTCCGGAGTATCTGCGAGTGCTGTGTGCGTGCTAAGATCAAGGTCAACGCCGTGAACCGCTGCGTTAGGACCGGACCCAATAGATATTGAAGCCACGAACTGCAACATTCGGTTGCTGGTGGAAATTGAGATCGGTTCGTTGAGAATTTGTGTTTCGGGGGCTACTAATCCGGCCTCACTCAACGCGCCTGGTGGACTGTAAGAAGGTAGGTAGAAGTTAAAAACGGAAGGCGCGCCCAACGGCTTCTGACCCAAATCGGTAAACGTATTGGCATAGCGCAAGTAACCCTGTTTGCCCGTTGCCGCAAAAGCGCGCCATAAGGCACTGACCTTGAGTATCGGCTCTTTGAGCTTACCAAAGCCTGGCGCTGGTGTTTCTGCAAGAGCGTCTGGATCCAGTAGAATGGCTTTTACGGTGGCGGCCAGATCGCCGCGCACACCGTTGCCGTTGTCATTGAAAACAGACGCAACCCGACCGACATACTCAGGGCTGGGATTGCTGGTAACCAAGCGCTGTATCAAACGATAGCTGACAAACGGCGCCACGTTAGGATGCGCAAAGACGATATCCAGCGCCTGGGTCAGATCCATCTCGGCACTTTGCCCAGCAGCCATGGGCTGCCCAAACAAGGTTTTAGCTTGTTCATCATGAAATGACTGGAACGCCGTCATCGGAATAATCTCGCTGTCTAGCGTAATGCGATTAGATTGCAGGTCTGGTGCATCACCGAAATTCCAGCCAGTAAACACTCTGGCCAAGGTAAGCACCTCATCCTGGCCGTAACTTGGAATAGTCTGGCCTTCCGTGTCGAGTACTGGCGTACCATCTTGATTTAGCTCCACCAAGCCGATAGTGAACAGCTGCATTAATTCGCGCGCAAAATTTTCATCTGGTTGAATACCCGCGTCCTCATCGGCTTTCTCATTGCGGCGCATACTGAGGAACGCGCCCATCATCGGATTCAGGGTCATATCCTGCAAAAGCTCTCGATAGTTACCGAAGGCATGCAGTGCTAATAAGTCGTTGTAATTCGCCACACCACGAACAAGAAATTGCAGCTGCGAATCCAAATCTGAGATCACCAATATCTGACTCAGCGCAAACGCAACGCGCTGCCGTAATTGGTCATTGCCATTGATCACGATGTTCCACCATGCGTCCATGCGCAGCCTGCGGCGCGCCTCTGCCGCTTCAGAGTTAAGAATGCCATCAAGGCCATTTGCCTCAAGCAAGACATCAAGTTGCTGCAAGTGACTGCTGGTGGGTATCAGCATCTGTGCATCAATCCAGTCGCTATAAGTTTGTTGCAGCAGCGAATCAATCGAAGCTTCCTGGGCGCCGAAGCTGGTGCGGGTTAGAAAACGCACCGCCTCAGATGCATTCTGCGCAGCTGGCTCTGGCTCTGGCTCTGGCTCTGGCTCTGGTTCTGGTTCTGGTTCTGGTTCTGGTTCTGGTTCTGGTTCTGGTTCTGGTTCTGGTTCTGGAGGAGGAACCGTACCTGGTGGACTACCCGAAGACGCTGAAGAATTACTGCTGCCACCCGAACAACCGCTAAACACGGCCACTAGCAAGCTGAAAAACAATATTCTGAATAGTCGCGCTGATAGCATCGAATAACCCTCACAAGCTGGTTCTTGCCCTGCCGCGTGTTTGCGGCGTGCTTGTGGGGATTAACCCGCCCTTTTCTATTTGGTTGACATGAGATCTTTCAATCGGACGAACGGTAGCCAGATCAACTGTGTCTCAGGCATTGTCAAAACTCCACCATCGCCCTATACCCCATCGCCTCCAATAACGACGCTTTACTAATGCCCTCCTCCGCCTTCATATCTGCGATTGTGCGCGCCACTTTCAGAACTTTGTGGTAAGCGCGAGCCGACAAATTGAGTTGTTCGCTGGCGGCGTACAGTAACTCTTGTTCTGGATCAGCCAGCGTGCAGATATCGCGGATTTGCGCGCCACGCAAGTCATTGTTCAGACAATTCTGGCGTTGTAGCTGCAGTACGCGTGCAGCATTTACTCGCTTTAGAACAGTCGCACTGCATTCTTCCTGTCTATCGACGTTGTCAAACTCTCTCGGCGAGACCCGGCTAACAGTTACATGCAGGTCTATGCGGTCGAGCAATGGTCCGGACAGTTTGCGGTTGTAGCGAGCAATTTGTTCTGGCGTGCAGCGACATTGCACGCGCTGATCGCCATCGTAGCCGCAGGGACATGGGTTTCTCGCTGCAACCAGTTGAAAACGGCATGGAAAAGAGACCTGCTCGCGGGCCCTGGAGATACAAATTTCGCCACTCTCCATAGGCTCGCGCAGCACCTCAACAACACTGCGCGGAAATTCCGGAAATTCATCCAGAAACAGTACGCCGTTGTGGGCCAACGATATTTCGCCCGGCCTAGGATGGCTGCCACCGCCAACCATGGCAATGGATGAGGCGCTGTGATGAGGAGCACGAAAAGGTGGTGACGCGCAAAAAGGAATCAAGTCGCTGCTGACGGCCAGCGAATGAATCGAGGCTGCTTGCAATACTTGTTCGCTGCTCAACTCAGGTAAAATCCCGGGCATGCGGCTGGCAAGCATGGTTTTTCCTGTACCCGGTGGTCCAGTGAACAGCACATTATGACGACCAGAAGCTGCAATCTCTATGGCGCGTTTCGCCATGTATTGGCCTTTTACGTCAGAAAAATCCGCCAAGGGCTGCGCCGAAGGCTGCAAGCGTGTGATAGGTACAGGCAACAGTTTGTTATTGCCATTAAGGTGCGCGCACAGCTCCAGAAGATGACCAGCTGCATAGGTCTCGCGGTGTTCCAGAATGCCCGCTTCTGCCGCGTTTGCGGCCGGCAAAAACAAAGTATTGCCGACACCAGAGCCCTGTATGAGAGAGGGTAACAACCCCTTTACGTGACGAAGTTCGCCGTTCAGGCCTAGTTCTGCGTAGAACTCGCAGTGATCTAGCGCCCGCTTGGGCAGTTGGCCAGACGCCACCAGCACGCCCAAGGCAATGGCCAGATCATAGCGCCCACCGTGCTTTGGTATGTCCGCCGGCGCCAGATTTACGGTAATGCGTGTGTCTGGAAATTCGAAATGGGCGTTGAGCAAAGCGCTGCGTACTCGATCTTTGCTCTCCTTAACAGCTGTTTGCGCCAAGCCAACAATATGAAAAGCAGGCAGACCATTTGATAAATGAGTTTCTACGGCAACGCGTGGCGCTTCAATTCCAATCTGCGCGCGGGTTTGTACAACGGCAATAGACATATCGATCCCTCCATGGATACGCGTCTGCGATGTGTTGTTGGCCTTTCGGCCGGATTACGACTTCAGCGAGCTACTGATCTGTTCAAGCTCTTGTTCAAGTTCTTCAACTCGACTGCGGGTTTTACGCAACACTTCCTGTTGTGCGTCAAATTCCTCGCGCGTCACCAGGTCCAGCTTGCTGAATACATTTTGAACAACAGACTGTACGCTTTTTTGCAGCTCAGTGCGAGCGTCCGCGGCCGTTGAGCTGTCACCCCCGCTAATACTGGTAAACAATTGGCCAAGCTGATCGCTGAGCTGTTGAATAATTCGGTCTCTAATCATGTGGTATGCGCTAATGAATGTCTGCCCATTCTACCCAACTGAGCGTTCACGTGTGCACTACTGCCAGTACAGTGGTAGATTTTGGTGCGCCAAAGCAGTGCACAGTCTTATTTTGGCGCGAAACCCTAGTCAATCTTAAGCACTTGCGAGGCTATGTTGTTGAATTTGAAAGATTAACACTAACTGGCACAGTAACTGCTAAATGCTATCCATCATTAACTCTAGCGGGCCTAATGCCTGCTTTCTGGAGACCAACATGAAGAAAGTATTTATTGGAATAGCAGCCGCGGCTTCTATGTTAACCACCTTGCCTGCGAGCGCTGATTTGTCCGTGAGTGGCAATCTGGGAGTAATGTCAGATTATTTCTATCGCGGCATTTTCCAGTCTGACAGTGTTGCCAACGGCGGGTTAGACCTGGAGTATGGTGGGTTTTCGCTGGGTACCTGGGCGGCGGATGTTGATGACGGCCTGGAAGTGGATGTATACGGCGGTTACGGCCACGAATTTGAAGGTGGTTTTAGCGCCAGCATTGGATTTACCGGTTATTACTATACGGGCGAGTTTGACGACACTTACCAGGAACTTAATTTTGGCGTTGGTTGGAATTTTCTGTCTGTAGATTACGCGGTTGGTGAATACGACAACTTCGATGGTCCCACACAAGACTACGACTTTCTATCAGTTAGCGCCGAGTACAATGGTCTGTACGCCTTATTTGGAAGCTTTGGCGATGACTTCAGTGGCGACTACTGGGAGTTTGGTTACGGTATGGACGTAGCCGGCTTTGATGTAACAGGATCGATTATTATCAATGACAAAGAATTGTCTGGCACGGTAGATTCCAGTGGACTTCCCGATTCGGATGAGTCTTTCGTTCTGAGTATCAGTAAATCAATCGATATTATGTAAGCGTCAATTTCATTCACGCAACACGTAAAAGCCGGGCAGTAGAAATCAAGGCGATCAATAAATGCTACTATTGCTGCCATAGAAAATAGCGGGAGATACATATGAAACTAGTCACAGCCATTATCAAGCCATTCAAGCTTGACGATGTCAGAGCGGCTCTGTCCGAGATAGGCGTTCAGGGCATAACCGTTACTGAAGTTAAGGGCTTTGGTCGCCAAAAAGGCCACACTGAACTGTACCGTGGTGCAGAGTACGTGGTGGATTTTCTGCCCAAGGTGAAGCTGGAAATCGCAATTGATGACAGCTTGCTTGATCAGGCGATTGAAACCATTAGCGAGGCAGCGAATACCGGTAAGATTGGTGATGGTAAAATTTTCGTATCGAACCTTGAGCAAGTTATTCGCATCCGTACTGGTGAGACGGGCAGCGACGCTGTTTAAGCGCCTCTTAAAAGAAGGATGAAAAAACCGGCTATAGTTATGCCGGTTTTTTTTGCTTTTCTCCACACCTGGTCTATACCTAAAGTCTGCCATATAAAGGCGCAGAATACGTGCTGAAGCAAAGTGCCAGCTAGCTCAACACGTTAGATCAAAAAATGACCATCAAGTGGGGATGATAGAGCATGAAAACGGCCGCTATAGAGCATCAACTCAAGGATTATCTGGGTAGCAAAGACGACAACGCTGAAACACGCACTGTTGGTACGCGAGTTCGCTTGCGAAGCAAAATGGAATCTGAAATCGAAGCGTTCTTGCAACGCGGTGGGCAAATTGCCGAAATCGATTCCAATGTAATGGCCGATCCACCCCGCAAGCCCACCAGTGACTACGGCAGCCAACCTATCTAGTCGTTTATCGGGAAACGGGCTTTCCTGCCCGTTTCCTCTACCGTTACGCAATATGCAAGAGCTCTGGGTCCATCGCTGTGCCGGACTGGTAGTGCTCTATTGTGCAAGAAGCTATCAGCTTGCACTTACAAGCTTTTAATAGCGTCAGGTAATTCGTTTACCGACCTTAGAATTAAATCGGGTTGCTGTTCATGTGGCCAAGGCTCATTCTCCGCGTTTATCCACACGCACGGAATACCTAATTGCTGCGCGCCAAGCACATCGTGTTCGGGGTTATCTCCAATGTGTAGCATTTCATGCGCGGCTATACCGAATTTCTGCAATGTCATTTCAAAGTGCGGTGCGGCGGGTTTACTGGAGTTAATGTCTTCTGCCTTGATACCGAAGTCAAACAAGTGGGCAATTTCAAGGCGCATTACATCCGCATTACCATTCGTCAACGCCACTAACTGAAAACGTTCTTTTAAAGCGACCAGAGTGTCTTCAACGCCGTCATACAGGGTAACGTCGTGCCTAGCCTCAATAAACAGTTCAAAAGCTTGCTCTGTCAGCTGACGTGCTTCGAGTTCGGAGTAACCTGAATCAAGGATTAGCAGATAAACTGATTCAATTCGAAGCTTGCTTATTTGGTGATGTAAATCAGGGCGTTGCTTGTACAGCTCAATTCGCCGTTGAACAATAGTGTCTTGATCAAAACGCTGGAATACCTCAGGGCAATGCTTCCGCAGAAACTGGTTCACCCGCTTCTCTGCCGCAATAAGAACCGGTCGCACCGGCCACAGTGTATCGTCCAGGTCAAACGACAATACTCTAAGCTTCTCAGACATCAGTCGTCATTGCTCTTAACCGCACGCGGGTGTGCTTTGTCGTACACTTCGGCGAGATGCTGGTAGTCGAGATGGGTATACACTTGCGTCGTGCTGATATTTGCGTGACCCAGCAGTTCTTGCAGAGCACGCAAGTCGCCGCTGGACTGCAACAAATGACTGGCAAAGGAATGACGCAACATATGCGGGTGTAATTTGTGTCCCATGGCTTGCTGTTTACACCAATATTCCAGTCGTGCCTGAACGCTGCGCGGCTTGATGCGGGAACCTCGCTTACTTAAAAACAGCGCGGTTTCGTCGCGTGCCGGTGAAAAATCCTGCCGCCATTTCATCCACTCATGAATTGCCGAAATAGCTTTCGACCCCACCGGCAGGCTGCGAGTTTTATTGCCTTTACCAGTGACCAGTAGCAAATTGGCGCCGCGGTCCAGGTCAGCAATATTAACGCTAACTAACTCACTTAAACGCACACCTGAAGAATACATCAGTTCAAACATGGCGGCGTCTCTGGCTGCCAGCGCATCATCAGCGCTGATATTGAGAAAGTGCTGAAGCTGGTCTACCTCGGCCGCCTTGGGTAAAGTCTTGCTCGTTTTTGGTGCGCGTAATGAAAGAGCAGGGTTGTGTTTGTCGACGGCATTGCGATTGTAGAAACCATACAACGAACGGATCGATGACAGTAAGCGCTGAATGCTGCGCCCGGACAATCCACGCCGGTGCTGCTGGCCAACCAGACTGCGAACGTCCGCTTCTGTCACTTGCTCAGGACTGTTCAGATTCTTTTGCGCACAATAGTTGTTAAACAAGTTCAGATCGCGCCGATACGCTCCCATTGTATTTGCCGACAGCCGTCGTACTGAACGACCGTAACCTAAGAATTCATCGATCAATGAGTCCAGCGATCGCAAGGGAGTATTGTCTGAGCTTGTGCAATCGCTAATCGGAGGTTTGCTACAAGTATCGCGGTAAGGCATGCGCCAGCACTTCGCCAATATAGCTCAGAAACAAAGTGCCCATGCCGCTCTTGTAGTGCTGGGGATCGCGACTACCAACCGCCAACAGGCCAATATTAGTGGTGTTGCGAATAGGTACGACAGCGGCTGACTTGATGTGCTCTGCGTTATCGGCAAATAGAAATTCGTTTTCTTCTTGGCGCAAAGTGCCACAGATAACCTGCCGGGCATCCATCAAGTTGCCAACCGACTCACGGGCTTTGGCTGGCGTTACGCAGCGATAGTTGCTGGCAGTACTCTCTAGGGTGCCGAACAAATACAAGCTGTTGAAATCTGTTTTGAAATCTTTTTTCAGGCTGGCATCCAATGCGCTAACAGCTGTCGACAGCGAATCGGCGAGTAGCAAGTCCAACACCAGCCGCCGGGTCAACTCAAACAAACGGTCATTGTCACGCGCATTGTCAACCAGCTTGCCCAATCTTGAACGCAGCCCCTGGTTGCGTTCTCTAAGCACGGTCAATTGGCGTTCTACAAGAGATACCGCCGAGCCGCTCTCGTGAGGCAGTTCCAGGTCAGCAAGTACCGCTGGTTGTCGATCGAAGAAGTCCGGGTTTTCGCGTAAAAACGCGGCAACCTGCTCTTCGTCTATCTCTGCTATTTGCTGAGCCGGTCTAATCGCACTCATAATCGAATCTGGCCTTCAAAAACGGTCATTGCCGGTCCTGTCATGAAAACCGGTTTGCCCTCGCCCTGCCATTCTAGTTTTAAAACACCGCCTTTCAAATGGGCTTGGGCCGAATCCGTGAGTAAGTTACGTAATCGGGCACCTACGAACGCTGCACACGCACCCGTGCCACAGGCCAGGGTTTCGCCAACACCGCGTTCCACCACGCGTAAATCAAAGCTCTGTGGGTTGCGAATTTTGGCGAAACCTACGTTTACCTGCTCTGGAAAGCGCTCATGACGGCTTAAACTGCGGCCGAGCTTGTTAATGCGCAGTGAGCGCATGTCATCGACAAACAGCACCATATGCGGATTACCCATAGACACCGCACTGATATCGAACTGCTTGCCTTTGTGTTCCAGAGCGTAGCTAACGCGGCGGGAATCAGCGACAAATGGCACATCTGCAGGGTCAAGGCGAGGCACACCCATGTTAACGCGCACCTGCCCGTCGTTCTCTAGTTCTAGTACAAGCTGGTTATTGCTGGTCTCCACTACAATTTCGCGTTTGCCAGTTAATTGCTTATCGTGAACATATTTGGCAAAGCAGCGCACGCCATTGCCACACTGTTCTACTTCGTTGCCATCTTGATTGAATATACGGTAGCGAAAATCAACATCAGGGTTGTGCGGGTGCTCCACCAATAACACCTGGTCGCAACCGATGCCGAAATGGCGGTCCGCCAGGCGCCTAATCAAGGTTTTATTCAGCCTGATGTTCTGCGCAAGCAAATCCAGCACAACAAAATCGTTGCCCAGACCATGCATTTTGGTGAACTTGATAAGCACGGTCAGTTGCCATCCGGCAGCAACGCTTCGCCGGCAGTCTGATGTGCAAAGTCTTCACGTGCGCGAACCAGGTGGGCGTGTTCGCCGTCCACCATCACCTCGGCCGCGCGTGCTCGGCTGTTGTAATTAGAGCTCATTACAAAACCATAGGCACCACTGGATTTTACGGCCAGCAAATCATCGGCTTGAATAGCCAGCGGTCTGTCTTTTGCCAAAAAGTCGGCAGTTTCACAGACAGGGCCAACTACATCATAGCGTTGTAACGGTCGCTCAGCGTTCTCAAGCACAGGGTCTATGCCCAGCCAGGCCTGGTAAAGCGCCGGGCGGATCATATCGTTCATTGCAGCATCCACTATCGCGAAATGACGGTTCTCATTGCGCTTCAGGTACAAAACTGAAGTGATCAAGGCGCCGGCATTGGCCACAATGGATCGGCCAGGTTCAACAATTAGTTGTACCTCGCGATCACCAAGCCTTTCGCGTACTTGCTGCAAATATTCTTGTGGGGTGGGGGGCTGCTCATCGTCATAGCAAACGCCCAGGCCGCCGCCTATATCAACATGGTGAATGGGGATGCCGTCGCCGGCAAGCTCATCAACCAACAGCAGAAGGCGGTCTAATGCATCAAGAAAGGGGGCGGTTTCGGTGAGCTGCGAGCCAATATGGCAATCAATACCGCAGATCTCTATATGTGACAATTCGGCAGCAGCAAGGTACACCGTCTTAGCGGCATCCACGGCAATACCAAATTTATTCTCACTCAGCCCGGTGGAGATGTACGGGTGTGTCTTAGCGTCCACGTCGGGATTTACCCGCAGCGATACTCGGGCAGTTTGCTGCCTTTCGCTAGCCACCTGTTGCAATTGCTGCAGCTCGGCTTCCGATTCAACATTAAAACAAAAAATGCCGGCTTCCAGCGCATGGCGCATCTCATCACGCGTTTTGCCAACACCTGAAAACACCACTTTACTGGCTGAGCCTCCTGCAGCTAGAACTCGTTCCAGCTCACCGCTTGAAACCACGTCAAAGCCTGAACCCATGCGCGCTAGCACGTTCAGCACAGCCAGGTTGGAATTGGCTTTTACCGCATAACAGATCAGGTGCTCACAACCGGTCAGCGCTTGCTCATAAGCGCGATACGCCTGCTCTATCGCCGAGCGCGAATACACATAGAGTGGGGTGCCAAATTGCTTGGCAATTTGCGGCAAAGGTACCTTTTCGGCGTGCAGCACGCCGGCTTGATAATGCAGAAATGTCATTGGCCCGGCTCGGCTGAATCTGCGTCTTTGCTGGAGTTTGAACGCTCTTCAGCCTGACTGCTCTGTACGGCCGATGGTGGCTGGGCCTGCGGTTTGTTGGGCAAATAAAGCGGTCCTTTCTGCCCGCAGGCTGCCAGTACGACAATACTGGTTGCGAGCAATGTAGATAAACAAAAGCGTTGCATACTGATTATGAGGCTCCCATAACCGCCAGATAATACTCAAGATAGCGCGATTATACGGTAGCTCAGGCCTAAATACCTGTGTACTAAAGCGCTTGATGGGCCGGGCGTTAGCGGGAAGTGAGCGCTTGCTTTCCTTCCGCTACCCGCAGCAATACCTGGTTTGGCGCGGTACCGCCAAGGTGGTTGCGGGCTGCCAGCGCGCCTTCCAGGGTAAGAAAATCGTATACGTCCTCGCTGATCAGCGCTGAAAAGCCTTGCAAAGTGGGCAGGTCAATCTCGGCGAGATCCAGCGATTGTTGAACACCAAAGGCCACGGCGCTGCCAACCACTTCGTGTGCATCTCTGAACGGTAGGCCTTTTCTCACCAGGTAGTCAGCCAGGTCGGTGGCTGTCGCAAAACCTTTCATTGTGGCCGCTCGCATGGCTTCAGGCTGACAATTAATCGACGGTACCATATCTGCGAAAGCCCGCAGGCAATCGAGCACGGTATCTACGGTGTCAAACAGGGGTTCTTTGTCTTCCTGGTTGTCTTTGTTGTAAGCCAGAGGTTGCCCCTTCATCAAGGTCAGCAAGCCCATAAGATGACCGTTTACCCGGCCAGTTTTGCCCCTGATCAATTCTGGTACGTCAGGGTTTTTCTTTTGCGGCATGATAGACGAGCCAGTGCAAAAACGATCGGGCAATTCAATAAAGCCAAACTGCGCCGAGGCCCATAGCACCAGTTCTTCAGAACAACGCGACAAATGGGTCATGATCACGCTAGCAGCGGCACAAAACTCAATGGCGAAATCACGGTCGCTGACCGAGTCCAGAGAATTGCGGCTGGCGCGCTCAAAGCCCAGCGCGGCCGCAGTAAAGCTTCGGTCAATGTCGTACGTTGTACCGGCCAATGCGGCAGCACCCAACGGGCTAATATTCACCCTTCGTCGGCAGTCTTGCAGCCTTTCATAATCTCTATCGAGCATTTCAAACCAGGCTAGCATGTGGTGGCCAAAGCTGATCGGCTGCGCTGTTTGTAAATGCGTGAAGCCGGGCATCACAGTTGCCGCTTCACGTTCGGCAAGCTCCAACAGTCCTTGCTGCAGTCGGCTTAGCTCTGTACAAATGCGATCAATGGATTCGCGCATGTAGAGGCGAATATCAGTGGCCACCTGGTCATTGCGCGACCGACCGGTGTGCAATTTTTTTCCAGCGTCGCCAATTTTTGCAGTCAGCGCCGCTTCAATGTTCATGTGCACGTCTTCAAGCGCCACCGACCATTCGAACCTGCCTTGTTCAATATCGCGCTGAATATCGTGCAGGCCTTGTTGGATGGCAGCCAGCTCAGAGGCGCTTAATATGCCTTGCTGACAAAGCATGGCCGCATGCGCCAGCGAACCTCGTATGTCTTCTCTAAACAAACGCCGGTCGAATTGCTCCGAGGCGGTAAAGCGTTGCACAAATTCGTCGGTGGGCTCGGAAAACCGGCCGCCCCAACTGCTGTTGGTTTGATCGCTCACTAGTGTCCTGTCCCAGCAGTAGCTTGAGTGTCAGCGCGCCGCGTCTCGCCGGTAATGGCCTTTGCTCTTGGCAAGAGGCGCAACAAAGCTGGAGGCCTTGTATGGCGCGCCCTTCTGGGCGCTCTGAAATGCAAGCTACTGCTGGGACAGGACACTATTACTCTCTTTGCGGTTAAAACTGGGTAGGACAGAGAGGGAGTATACCAGCACAAAGCACTGCTAGACTGTGACAATGGCCATGCCAAAACCAAATCCACCGCCGATAGAGCGCCGAGACCAGGCCCGCGCGGGGTATTTCGTATTGCCCGATCTGTGCAAGGTGCAACCATTGTTTGTATTGATCCTAACAGCTCAGCTGTTAGTAGTGGTGCAAACACTATTGCTTGGACCGGTAAGCAATTTCGATTGGGCACACTTCGCTACTGCTTCTTTCTATGTGCAATGGAACGTCCTGCTGTGCGCTGCCGTATTGTGTAAGTTTAGAGAACGCATTCAACGCATGCCAATCACACCTGGGGCTTTGGTAGCGTATGGGCTTATTCTATTAATATCGTTGCTACTAAGCGTTATCGCCCAATGGTTGATACACACTTATTTGTCACGGGTACCCGGCCCCTGGCGTTGGGATTGGCAGGAAACAGCTTCGCAATTAGCGGTAGTTGCCGTAATCGGCGGCATCGCGTTGCGTTATATGTATCTTCAACAACAGGTGCTCATTCAAGGCCAGGCCAGATTGCAAGCCCAGATACATGCCCTGCAATCGCGCATTCGCCCACACTTTCTATTCAACAGCATGAATATTGTGGCCAGCTTAATCAGTACCGACCCAAAGAGGGCGGAACGCGTGGTGGAAGATATCTCAGAACTGTTTCGCGCGAGTCTGCGCGCCGGCGATGAACTGGTTGCTCTGCATGAAGAGGTAGAACTGTGCAAACAATACATCAGTATCGAACAGCTGCGTCTCGGGGATCGCCTGCAAGTAGATTGGCAGCTGGACGACGCGTTAATGGATGCCAGGTTACCTTCACTAACACTGCAGCCGATTATCGAGAATGCGGTGTATCACGGAATACAGCCGTTAATTATGGGCGGAACTGTGCAAATAATAGGCAAAAAGCACGGCAACGACATTAGTCTGGTGGTGAGCAATCCACTGCCCGATCAAACCGAGTTTGATGAAAAAGAGTTGCCGCGAGGAAACCGCATTGCACTGGCCAATACCATTGCCAGATTGCGCGCGCATTTTGGCCCAGAAGCCAATGTGAAAACATTTAATGACGGAGATCGATTTTCTGCGGAAATCAGCTATTCTGTTAAAAAGTAACATTATAAAACCTTAGAAAGGCAGCCACCAACAATGAATGTTTTGATCGTTGATGATGAACCTCTGGCGCGAGATAGGCTCAAGCGCATGGTAAACGAAACTCGTGATTGGCGCGTAATCGCTGAAGCGAGTAATGGCGCAGAAGCGATCGAACAGTGTCAGCAAACCCGCCCAGACGTTGTTCTGATGGATATCCGAATGCCAGAAATGGATGGCTTGTCGGCCGCCAGGCGCATATCAGATGACGAAAACGCACCGGCGATTATTTTTTGCACAGCGTATGACGAATACGGTGTGGAAGCGTTTGAAGCAGAAGCTGTTGGCTATTTATTGAAACCGGTGCGCCAGGAAAACCTGGAATCCGCATTGTTGAAAGCGCAGCGACTCAACCGTTTACAATTGAATGCCATCAATGCGGCAAACGACGCGGAATGTGTTCTCAAGCAACGAGAGCACATCACGTCGCGTTCTCGCCGCGGCATTCAAATGGTGCCTTTCTCTGACGTCAGAGTGTTTCGCGCTGACCATAAATACGTAACCGCCTATCATAATGAAGGTGACTTGCTGATCGATGACACCTTGAAAGAGCTGGAAGCAGAGTTTCCAGACAAGCTGATTCGTGTGCACCGCAACTCACTGGTTGCGATTAATTACATACTGGGTATGGAGCGCAATCAGGAAGGCGTTCAATGCCTAGTGTTGGATGGCATTGAGCTAAGACCTCAAGTTAGCCGACGGCATTTACCGCGCGTTAGAAAGCTCATGCAAACGCTGTAACGCCGCGTCAGACGCCATTCAATGGCGCGAGCTTAAAAAGGCCACCTGCGGGTGGTCTTTTTTGTTTTGCGAGCTCAAGTTTCAACGCGCTGACTATTTACTGCACTTGGTATTTGTTCATTTACCTGCTGGCTCGTATCATAGCGGCAGCCAGGAATAACACCATGACCAACACATTGCGCGTTGCAACACGCAAAAGCCCGCTTGCACTTTGGCAGGCTGAATACGTAAAACACGCGTTACAAGCTTTGCACCCTGGTCTCTTAGTAGAGCTAGTGCCGATGACAACTCGCGGCGACAAGATTCTCGACACGGCGTTATCCAAAATTGGCGGTAAAGGCTTATTCATAAAAGAGCTAGAGCACGCCTTGCTTAATGATGAGGCTGATATCGCCGTGCATTCAATGAAAGACGTGCCAATGGAGTTTCCTGAAGGGCTTTGTCTTGGTGTGATTTGTGAACGCGAAAACCCGTTCGACGCTTTTGTTTCGAATACTTTTGCCAGCGTGAATGAGTTGCCTCAGGGGGCCAGGCTAGGTACGTCCAGCTTGCGCAGGGCCAGCCAGCTGCAACACTATCGACCTGACCTGAAGGTGCTAAATTGTCGAGGCAATGTGAACACGCGACTCGGCAAATTGGACAACGATGAGTATGATGCCATCATTCTCGCGGTGGCCGGTTTGAAGCGCCTGGAAATGTCAGACCGCATCGCTCAGCAGTTGGACTCTGAATTGTGCTTGCCGGCGCCCGGGCAAGGTGCCGTAGGAATCGAGTTGCGCGCAAACGATGAACGCACACAAGCGATCATCGAGCCGCTGAACCACGTGCTTACCATTGCCTGCGTCAGTGCCGAACGCGCACTCAACAGCGCTCTGCAGGGCGGCTGTCAGGTGCCTATTGCAGCGTACGCAACGTGTGATGACGACAGCGTTTATTTGCGGGCCAGGGTAGCCAGCCCTGATGGTAAGAGCTTGCTATTAGCTGATGGAACTGCAGCGTCTAAAAATTCAGAAGAGTTGGGCAGAAAAGTGGCGCAGCAGCTACTTGGCCAAGGTGCCGGCGATATTCTGCAAGCAGTGTATGGCGAGCAATAATCGGCGCTGAACGGCAATGAAAAATTCCAGACCTGATGCATTAAAGGGATTACCAATACTGCTAACCCGGCCAGACGCGCAGGCGACTGAATGGGCTCAGCAATTGCTCGCATTGGGTGCGCAGGTACAGCACATCCCAACGCTGGCGATCGAGCCCTTGCCGGGGCCAGTGCACATCGAAACAATGCTTAGCAAGGCCGATTTTGGCGTTTTTGTCAGTGCTAATGCAGCCATTGCCCTGGCGGCTGCGCAACAAGCACAAGGTTTGACGCTACCACTGGTGTGGCACTGTATTGGTAAAGCCACCGAAAAGAGAGCGTCTGAGCTGGGTTTCACCGTCTACCCAAATGATGCAATCGATAGTGAAACGCTATTACAGCTTGAAATAATGCGCAATGTCAGCGGCAAACGCTGCGTGATTGTTCGTGGTCAAGGGGGGCGCACCAAGCTGGGTGACACGCTGCGTTCGCGCGGTGTGAACGTGGAGTATTGTGAATTGTACCGGCGTGACGGTGCGTGGCAGAATGCTGAGCTTCTGGCATCATATTTACGCAGTATGACCGGCATGCCTCATGTCATCCTCGCAAGCAGTGCTGACTCACTAAATTACACCTTTTTACTTGCAGAAAAGCGTGAAATGCGGGCAAATGTGCAACAAGCGACCATACTGGTACCAAGCAAGCGTGTGGCAGAAGTTGCCGCACAACAGGGAGCTCGGCATGTTTTGTGTGCCGAAAGCATCCGATTGGTGGATATAGTGGCTGAACTAGAACAATGGTGGACTAAGCAACAATGACGGATACGAAAAACAGCGGCGACGGCGAGCTGACACCAGCAGAACAGGGCGGTACGGAAAAAGCGCCAGCCAAGGCGAAGAACGCCAAGGTAAAAGACGGCAAGCCAAAGGTTGGATTGCTGTGGTTTTTTGTATTGATCACATTATTAGTCAGCGGCGCTGCTGGCTACGGTGTGTATTGGTTGTGGCAGCAAACAGATCAGGTCGCCGTTAGCCAAACAGATCTTTTGGAACAGAGCCAGACCGCGATTATTGATTTACGCGACGACCTCGGCGCTGTGGAAAGCGCTTTAGTGAGTGAATCCAGCCAACGCGAGTCGGCTATGCTGTCAGCACAGGACGAGATAGGCTTGCTTGCCAAATCACTTGAAAAGCAATCGAGACACATCAAAGAACTGAGCGCATCCAATCGTGATCAGTGGCTGCTTGCAGAGGTGGAATACCTGCTGCGTTTGGCGAACCAGCGCATTCTGATGAGCAAAGACGCCAGTGGTGCTCTGGTCATGCTGGATTCTGCGGACGGCGTGTTGCAAGGGATAGACGATGTGTCGCTGCACAATGTCAGAAAAGCCATCGCCGATGATCTTGCCAGCTTACGCGGCGCCGACGAACTTGACGTGAACGGTAGCTATCTTAAATTGGCGGCATTGGCCTCGCAGGTGGAGACACTGGAGCTTTATGAGTTACCAGAGTTTGACTTACCAGAAGTAGATACTGAGTTGCTCACGAAGGATGAACAGTTTGCGTGGACTGAGCGTCTTAAGGAAACCGTTAGTGCGATCGGCTCAGCGTTCAGCAAAGCCTTTATTATTCGTCGCGACAATGAGCAAGTAGAAGCCATGCTTGAACCGCAGGACGAACTGTATCTTAGACAAAACCTGCGCTTGATGCTGGAACAATCACAGCTGGCTTTGTTGTCACAACAACAGGGTGTATATCAAACCAGTCTTGAAAAAGCACAACGCTGGATCGCGCAATATTTCTTGATAGAAGACAAGGCTACGCAGGCCGCGCTGCAATCGCTGTCTGACTTGGCAACTTTGAATGTTGATCCGCCGCTACCGGATATTTCCGGCTCATTCCGTGCCCTTAGGAAATATCAGGAAGATCAACAAAACGCTCGCCCTGGGCTCGATTATCAGCCTGAAGAGGCTGCGCCCGCGGCAAGCCCCGAGCCCGAGCCAGTTGCAGAGGCCGAAGCCAATGCGCAAGAGGTCATCCAATCCACCACCAGCAGTGCTGTAGACGCCGCTGAGAATGTTGTGGAAGAAGCCAGCAGTGCCGAATCCGCGGAGGCGGCACCTGCTGCCGCCGCGGAAGGCTGAGGGCCAGTCAAATGATAAAGTTCTTCATTCTTGCCCTGATAATTACCGGCCTCGTTATTGGCTTGGCAATGCTGGTTGAACGCGACGCAGGCTACATACTGATTGCTTACGATAACACCAGCATAGAGTCCAGTTTGTGGGCCGGGTTGCTGGCGCTAGCATTGATTTTGTTCCTTCTTTATTGGCTGGTTCGCCTGATAATGAAAATACGCTATTCAGGGCGAAGCCTTAAATACTGGCGTGAGGGTCGCCAGGCGCGCAGAAACGAGGCGCAGGTTACTCAAGGCTTAATCCAGTATATGGAAGGCAACTGGAAAGCGTCAGCAAAAACGTTCTCACGAGGCGCTGAACGCTCACCGACGCCCTTGCTTAGCTACCTAATGGCCGCGCGCGCGAGCGACGCTGCGGGTGATACGGCACAATGCGAAGAGTTTTTAAAGTTAGCCGAAAGCAGTACGCCGGATGCAAATGTCGCTATTGGCCTTACCCAGGCCGAGCTGCAATTGAACAAGGGCGAATATGAAAACTGCCTGGCCAATCTGAACAGAATTCGAAGCGAGCAACCAGAGAATGAACTGGCGTTGCGCTTATCAGCCAATGTGTATGAGGGCTTGGAAGACTGGGCTGGCTTGCAACAACTTCTGCCTGTATTGCGTAGAAAAAAACTGTTGCCAGAAGAAACTTTGCTGAACCTCGAAAACAAAACCTTTGAGGCGCAGTTGGCCAGCGTAAAGTCGGCCAGTGAGTTGCAAGCGATTTGGAATGAGGTGCCCAAGCATCTTAAGAAAGACGAGTCTCTGGTGGCGGAATACGCTAATGCTCTGATCAGATTTGAGCAACATAATGATGCGGAGTCATTGTTACGCTCTACCTTGAAAAAAGACTGGTCGGCAAAACTTCTCGGTATTTATGGTCGGGTTCGCGGCGACTTGAACAAGCAACGCTCGGTGGCAGAAGGCTGGCTAAAATCACGCCCTGATGATGCTGATCTATTGCAAGCTCTGGGTAGAATATGCGCGGCCGATGGAGCGCTTGAAAAAGCACAGGAATATTTCTCATCAAGCCTGGCTATTAAACCTGACTCTGACACTTATGGTGAGTTGGGGCAGCTGTACGCCAAAATGGGCGACAGTGAGCAGAGTAACCAGCAGTACCAGAAAGCACTGGGCATGGGCGAGATTCCGGTAGAGAATGCATTGCCCGTGCCTACATAGAAAACAGCCGTAACGGGTGTGTGTTCTAGTCAGGCGACAAACAGATAGTTGGCTAGAGAGACACGCCTGAATTCAAAAAGAAAAAGCAAAACCTCAGTGCCTAAGAAAGGAAACCCCTAAGCCCAATCAAGTTCCCAATCACCAGTCTGCTCCCGCAAACTAGCCAACATACTTCGCTTAGATTCCCTGGAATGCGAAATCGCATCAACAACTCCCCACACCGGCTTAGGCCAGGCAGCGTCAGTAGTGAATCTCGCAATATGATGAATATGCAGTTGCGGCACCATATTACCGAGCGCAGCCACATTCATTTTGTCGGCACGAAAGGCTAATGCCATCGCTTCAGAAAGTGTATTGGATTCCTTATTCAGCTGTTGTTGCTGAACAGGTGACAACTGAAAAGCCTCGCGAATGTCAGCAACGCGAGGAACCAGAATAAACCAGGGGTACTGCCGGTCATTCAGTAACAGTAAACGACACAGCGGCAAATCACCGACGTGAATACCGTCAGCAGCCAGGCGTTCATGCAGAACAAAGTCTGCCATTGCGTGGGTTTGTTTTACTTGCGTTTCATAGACAGGAAGAACTCTTCGTTGGTCTTCACGTCTTTAAGTTTGTCCAAAAGAAATTCCACCGCTGGCAAATCTTCCATGGAGTGCAGCAGTTTGCGCAGAATCCACATTTTTTGCAGCTCGTCTTCGGTGGTCAGCAATTCTTCGCGACGGGTACCAGAGCGGCGAATGTTGATCGCCGGGTAGATTCGCTTCTCAGCCGCCTTTCGGTCGAGATGTAATTCCATGTTACCGGTACCTTTAAACTCTTCGTAAATAACCTCATCCATTTTGGAGCCAGTATCAATGAGTGCGGTAGCGATAATCGTTAAGCTGCCACCTTCTTCAATATTCCTCGCTGCTCCGAAAAAGCGCTTCGGCCTTTCCAGTGCGTGAGCATCAACACCGCCGGTAAGAACTTTGCCAGAAGACGGCACAATAGTGTTGTACGCTCTGGCCAAGCGGGTGATAGAATCCAAAAGAATCACAACGTCTTTCTTGTGCTCTACCAAACGCTTGGCTTTTTCGATGACCATTTCGGCCACCTGCACGTGACGTGATGGTGGTTCATCAAAAGTACTGGCAACCACTTCCGCACGCACAGAGCGTTGCATCTCGGTTACTTCTTCCGGACGTTCATCAATCAACAGAACGATTATGTAGCACTCCGGGTTGTTGCGAATGATTGCCTGGGCAATGCCCTGCATCATTAGGGTTTTACCTGCTTTCGGCGGCGACACGATTAAGCCGCGCTGGCCTTTACCAATAGGTGCTACCAGATCGATGATTCGAGCAGAAAGGTCTTCGCTGCTGCCATTGCCAACCTGAAGCTCCAAGCGTTCCGTTGGAAACAGAGGTGTGAGGTTTTCAAACAGAATTTTTTGCCGCGAATTATCCGGCTTCGTGAAATTAATGTCGCTGACTTTCAGCAGCGCAAAATATCGCTCGCTGTCTTTTGGCGGCCGAATCTTTCCTGAAATAGTATCTCCGGTACGTAAATTGAAACGACGAATTTGGCTGGGTGATACATAGATATCGTCTGGGCCGGCCAGGTAGCTGCAATCGGCAGAGCGCAAGAAGCCGAAGCCGTCCTGCAAAATCTCCAACACACCATCACCGTAAATATCTTCGCCGCTTTTGGCATGACGCTTGAGGATGGAAAAAATAATGTCCTGCTTACGCGAGCGAGCGATATTGTCCAGACCAACTTCTTTGGCGATGTCGATCAATTCGTTGATGGGTTTGGTTTTGAGGTCAGTAAGATTCATGGATTAAGAGTTTCCAGAGTGTTGAAAGGTTTTGGGCTTACGCGGGCAGGCGGAGAGTGCGCGAGTGTAGTAACTGATTGCAGTTAAACGGCATTGCTAGAGCACACTGCTACAAGCGCCTCTGCGTTGGACGTAAGCGATTAGTATTTGTTTTGCTTGTTAAGAAAGAAGAGGGTTAGTGATAGACTTTATAGGCTAAATATAGTGTGAACTTGCTCACAAGTCCAGTAAAAACTACACAGGGTGTTTGCAGGTCCATTCTAAAACAAAACACCTGGCAAAAACCCTGTGGTGGTAAGACTTAGGCTACCGTGGTGTTGATGAACTCGCTAAGCTGGTTTTTGGACAAGGCGCCTACTTTCTGGCCTTGAGCGTCGCCTTTGTCGAAAATCATCAGCGTTGGAATGCCGCGCACGCCGAAGCGGGCTGCAGTTTCCTGGTTGGAATCCACGTCCACTTTGCAGATTTTGACTTTGCCGTCGTATTCAGCAGCCAGCTCATCCAGTACCGGGGCAATCATTTTGCACGGACCACACCACTCAGCCCAATAATCAACCAATACGGGGATATCCGATTTGATAACCTCATCTTCAAATGTGGCGTCTGTAACGTGAACAATCTGTTCGCTCATAGGGTTTGCTCCAAAAGTGGCGGCTAGCCAGTGGTTAAAATTCGCGCAGAAAAACTCGTGGGATGGTTGATGCAGAGCGAAATATCGTCAATGTGACAAGATAATATGGGCAGCACTGGCAATATTCAAGGGCTCTGAATCATTGTTTGTTGGGGAACCCTTGCGGCGCAACGTGGTCCGAAAGTGGTATTCTGCAAAGCCTTAAATTATGTGAGTTGATCAGTGACGACAAAAAAAATAACAATTGTGGTGCTCATTCTGGCGGTCTTCGCCGCATTTTACTTGTTTGATCTGGGCCAGTATTTCAATCTCGACTACTTCAACGCGCAAAAACAAGCCTTGTTTGACTATTATGCAGCGAATCCGTTGCGTACGTGTTTGATTTATTTAGCTATTTATATTCTAGCGGCCGGGTTTTCCTTGCCCGGAGCAGGCTCGGGTCTAACCCTGGCCGGAGGAGCGATCTTTGGTTTTTGGCTGGGAACGCTGTTGGTGTCATTCGCCAGCACCATTGGTGCGACCATTGCATTTCTGATGTCGAGAACGCTATTGCGTGACTGGGTGCAAGGTCGATTTGGCGGCTATCTGGAGGCCATAAATAAGGGCGTTGAAGAAGATGGCGCTTTCTATTTGTTCAGTATCCGCTTGATACCGGCATTTCCTTATTTCCTGGTCAATATGTTGATGGGTCTCACCCCAATAAAAACGGGTGTGTTTTTTGTGGTTAGCCAACTGGGCATGCTGGCGGGAACCATGGTGTACGTCAATGCGGGGGTGCAGCTGGCGAATATCGATTCCGTGAGCAGCGTTTTCTCGCCAGCATTGATTGCCTCCTTCGTATTGCTGGCGGCATTCCCATTTATTGTGAAAGCAATCATGGGTCGTTTTTCCAAGCTTCCTGAGGCCGAATAATGAGTTATTTTGCAGATCGAAAACGTCTACAGGCGTTTACTAAACCGACCAGCTTCGATGCCAACGTAATAGTGATAGGTGCCGGCAGTGCAGGGTTGGTATCGTCATTGATTGCAGCAACAGTAAATGCCAAAGCAATCTTGATTGAGCGCCATAAAATGGGCGGCGACTGCCTGAACACCGGCTGCGTGCCCAGCAAAGCGATTCTGCGTTCTGCCAAAATCAAACATTATATTGAGCGGGCAGGGGATTACGGTCTGACCGCGCCGGATGACGTAAAAGCGGATTTTCCAGCCGTTATGCAACGCGTGCAAAACGTTATCAAAGCAATTGAACCGCACGATTCAGTCGAGCGCTATGAAGGGCTTGGTGTGCAGTGCGAACACGGCGAGGCGACTATTGTGTCGCCGTGGGAAGTTGATGTAAGCCAGCCCGGCGGCGAAAGCAAACGGTTCAGTGCCAAAAATATTATTCTTGCCAGCGGTGCGCGACCGTTTGTACCGCCCATTCCCGGCTTGGACAAAATTAGCTATCTAACGTCTGATACCGTCTGGGAATTGCAGGCCTTGCCGCGCTCGCTAGCTGTGATGGGCGCCGGACCCATTGGTTGTGAACTGGCGCAGGCGTTTGCGCGGTTGGGCAGCAAAGTAACGCTGGTGGATATGGCGCCGCGCGTTTTGCCCCGCGAAGATGAAGACGCCGCAAACGCAGTGTTGTCTTCCTTGCAGGCCGACGGCATTGAAGTGCTGGTGGACAGCAAGGCCAACGCAGTTGAACAACGCGAAGGTGACAATGTTCTAATGCTTGAAACAGGCGGTGAAACCCGCGAACTGGAGTTCGAGCATTTGCTGGTTGCCGTCGGCCGAAAAGCCAACACTGACAACATGGGCTTGGAAGAGCTAGGGATAGAGCTTAATCGAAACGGTACCCTGGTTGTTAACGACTACCTGCAATCCACCTTACCTACCGTCTACGCTTGTGGCGATGTAGCCGGCCCTTATCAATTTACTCATACTGCTTCACACCAAGCCTGGTTTGCATCAGTCAATTGTTTGTTCGGGCCCTTCAAACGTTTCAAGGCCGACTATTCGGTTATTCCGTGGGCTACGTTTACTGACCCGCAGGTAGCGCGCGTTGGTCTTAACGAGCAAGACGCCAGCGAGAAAAACATTGCTGTTGAAGTGACCCGCTATGGCATTGACGATCTTGACCGGGCCATCGCGGACAATGAGGCGCATGGTTTCGTGAAAGTATTGACGGCACCCGGCAGTGACAAAATCTTGGGCGTTACTATTGTTGGTTACCATGCCAGTGAACTGATCGCCGAATACGTATTGGCTATGAGGCATGGCCTTGGCCTCAAAAAGCTAATGGGGACTATTCATATCTACCCCACGCTGAATGAGGCGAATAAATTTGCGGCCAGCGAATGGCGGAAAAAACACAAACCCGAAGGCCTATTGGCCTGGGTGTCCAAATATCACGCCTGGCGTCGATCATGAAATAGCTCGCAGTTATACTGCCCTGTAAGAACCTGAGGTCGCTATGAACGATCAAGATCAGCAATTGCAAGATAGCTGGGCACAATTTTGCGATTCGCTTAAGGCCAGTGGCGACATAATATTTCGAGATAACGGACCGCAAAGCCCGGTGTCAAAGGCAACTGGCTTACGCTTGCTGGCGCGCAATGTGTCGCTGGCCATGCAGTTTGAAATGGAAAATGACAATCCTGACTTTCCAGAGCTGTTGCATTACTTTGATCCGTTGCGAAAACAAGGCGGCGACAATACTGATGCACTGTATGTAGGCGCGCCAATTAATGGCGAGCACAGCTATCGCTTGGTTGGTAATAAAGGCAGCGCTGCATTTTTTGCGGTGACAGTGCTGGAAAATGGCAATACCCCCTGGGGCGGGCAAGTTGTTGCCACGTTGCTAGGCAAAGATCTAAACGTTGATGACAATGGCAACTTTGAATTGACGGTTAGCCCGAAATCGCAGCCAGATGAATTCTCTGGCGCCGGTAAAAACTGGATTCAATCCTCACCTGATACGTATCGAATTACTATCCGTCAGTTCTTTGCTGATTGGGGCACCGAAAAGCCCATGCAGGCAGAAATTGAATGTCTTAGCAACAGCGCGGCACACCCAGTGTTTGAACCGGAAGACTTGCACCGCGGTCTGCAAAAAGCTGCGCACTGGATCAATTGGTCTGTCTCATATTGGGCCGACATGATCGACCATTGGAAACAGCGGCCGAATACCTTCATGTCGTATGGCGAGCTGGAGACAAACAAGATCGACTTTACGCCAGGTGGTGCACCCATCATCGCGTACTGGCAGCTTCCCAAAGATGAAGCCCTATTGATCAGGGTAACGCCACCAAAAGCCGAATACTGGGCGGTAGAGTTTGGCAATTATTGGTGGGAAACGATGGACTATCGCTACCGCCTGAGCAATACAAACTGTTATTACGCAATACTTGAAGACGATGGCGAGCTTTGCGTATTGATCAGTCATGATGATCTGGGCGCAAACAACTGGCTGGACCCCAGTGGCCACGATGAAGGCTATATCACCTATCGCTGGATCGGCGCTGATCGCTATCCAAAACCAACAACCGAACAGATGAACTTAGCCCAGCTGCAATCCAAATATCCACAGCTGCTCAACCGCGTAAACGTTGAGCAGCGAAAACAGCAACTTAAGGAACGCCGCCAAGGTGTGGTTCGAAGATTTGGTGCATGATGAAGACGTTTTCAGCGAGCTGCCACTGCCAGGCGGTAAAAATTGAATTTGACGCCACGCTGCCATTGGTAGTAGACGACTGCAATTGCTCGATCTGTTTAAAGACGGGCAATTTATACGTGATATTGCCCAAGTCACAGTTTCGCTTACTGACCGATGAGCAGCATTTGAGCGTTTACCGGTTCAATACCGGCGTTGCCCAGCATACGTTCTGCAAGCACTGTGGTGTTAAGCCGTTTTATACACCACGCTCCAACCCGGACGGCATTAGCGTAAATGCTCGCTGTATTGACGGTGAGTTGCCAGAGATGAACATAGTTCCCTTTGATGGTCAGAATTGGGAGCAACACGCGCATACGCTGGCGCACAAAAGCAAAGACTGATACTGTTTCTGTTTATACGTTTAACTCTCGGAAATCAGGTATGAGCAAACTGGCAGAAGGCAGTTCCACAATAGGCTCCTGGGAGGAGACTACGGTCGATGAGCGTGATGATGGCACACGTTTAAGCAAAGCATCCATTACTCAGAACTACGCAGGAGACATAGAAGGCAGCAGTCAAATTGAGTATTTGATGTTGCATTCGGCGGACAAGTCGGCGAGGTTTCTAGGTTTTGAAACGGTGCGCGCCACGATTGGCGGCAAACAGGGCAGTTTTGTATTACAGCATGATGGCAAGTTCAGTATTGGTGTTGCCAGCAGCACGTTTAAAGTGGTGCCGGGTTCCGGTCGTGGCGGTCTGATGAACATCAGTGGCTCGGGAAGCTTTACCTCAACCAGTGAGGGTACAGCAGAATACAAATTCGAATACAACGCTGACTCCAGCGAAGATCAAATCGGCGCGGCCTGAGCCACAACACTCTATGTTTTTATCTGATAACACGGCACCGGCCAGTCCGGAAATCTTGAGCTATATCCAGCAACATCTACAGGATAGTATTGACCTTCCTTACGGCGGCGACCGGCTAACCGAACAGCTCAACGATTGCGTTAGTAATGTATTTGAGCAAGAAGTACTGGTCTTTCCCGTGCTGTCAGGTACGGCCAGTAATTGCCTGGCGCTGGCCGCGATGTGCCCGTCAACGGGTGCCGTAATAACCCATCGCAGTTCGCACATGAGCGTTGATGAAAACACGGCCCCACATTTTTTTACCGGCGGGGCGGCACTTCATCAAATTGGCGAAGGCGCGGATACAATTAGTCCTGAAGAACTCAGCCGCTTTTGCGCGAAGCGACCCTGGCGTGATGTGCACAGTGCTGTTCCGCGAGTCCTTACGATAACCCAGGCCACCGAGCTTGGTCGAGTGTATTCAACCGAGCACTTGCAGGAGCTTGGCGAGATCGCCAGTCACTATGATATGCGGGTGTTTATCGATGGCGCCCGATTTGCCAATGCACTGATCAATCAGAAGCTTTCCCCAGCGGCCGCTGTTATGCCATCTGGTGTATCTGCCATGACAGTAGGCGCGATTAAAAATGGTACCTTCGGTGCTGAGGCGCTGGTGTTGTTTGACGCCGAATTGTTTTCAGCTGTCAGGCAAAAAGCCAAGCAAACCGGACACCTGGCCTCCAAGATGCGCTACCTGTCTGCACAGTTGCTGGCATACTTTGACAACGAGTTATGGCTTAACAACGCGCGAGCTGCCAACACGGCCGCTGAACGATTGTGCACGCTGCTAAACGATCACCCGCACTGCAGCCTGAACATTGAATGTGAAACGAATCAGATATTTGTTAGCATGCCGGACGGCCTGCAAGAGCATTTGCACAGCGCTGGCTTTGAAACCTACCCGTGGCACGTGGAAGATCAAGCCTGCTTCCGACTGGTGACAAACTGGGCCACCAGCAACGCACACATAGATGCATTTGCCAGCGCCCTTAACGCCTACTGAGTTAACTTCCCTGCGCCACCAAAAAACAAAAACAGCGCCAGGCACAAGGCTACGAACTCAGCCGCCGGTAAGGTAATAAATACGCCGGTATCGCCCAGCCACATTGGCAACAGCAACAAGAATGAGGCAGGCAGAATCAAGCTTCTTGAAGCGGCAACCATAGCCGAAGGCAAGGGCTGATCGGTGGACGTGAAAAACACCGTCAGCATGATGTTAGCGCCTATCATTAATGGTGCGGGCCAAAAATAATGCGCAAAACCCAGCGCTATCTCCATGGTTGTTGCGGCACTGTCTTCCATGAACACACCGATTAATACCTCGGGTACAAAAAACAGCAATGCCGACATGCCAAGGCTGATGGCCATTGTGGTGACAATGCCTATGCGGAAAAATTGGTAAATGCGAGGTATGTTTTTCGCACCCAGGTTCTTACTAATCAGTGGTTGAACAGCATCAGCAAAGCCGTAACTGAGCATGATGCCAACGAACATCACATACTCCACCACGGTAAACGCCGCCACGCCTTCAGTGCCAAAGCGACGGATTAAGATCCAGTTAAACATCAAAGTAACCACGCCAACAGAGAGCTCGTTGGTAAATTCGGATATACCGTTTACTGCGGCACGGCCGATTGGCTTCCAGCTGCCGCTTGGCCAACGTAAGCGCAGGTTTGCCTTTGCGCTGAAAAAGTGTGGAATCAATACAGACAGCAATGCCACATAGGAGCAAGCCATCGCCATTGCCGCACCAACGATTCCCATTTCTAGGTGAACCACAAACAACCAGTTCATGAACACATTGACCAGCGAACTCGCCACCAGTGAACAACAGGCAAGTAATGGGCGACCATCCACCATCACAAAATAATACAAGGTATAAGCTGTTGTCGTTAATGGTGCAGCCCATAAAAGTATTGTTAGATACTCAACAAGTAGGCCGGCTGTTTCAGTATTGGCGCCTAACAAACTGACGACCTGATCGATGAATAACAGGCTTGGTATGGCCAATGCAACAGCAATCCCACAAGCTAGCAACATGATTTTTGTGAACACATCGCATGCGGCCTGCGGATTTCCTTCGCCAAGCAATTTGCCAGTGATCACTGAGCCGCCCATCGCAAACATAAATGCCACGGCAAACAGCAAAGAAATTGCCGGCATGCTCAGATTCACAGCGGCCAGAGCTGCTACGCCTACGAAGTTGCCCATAAAAATGGCGGTAACCACCGTGGCCGATGACAGTGCACCCAATCCAATAACAGACGGTATCGCGTAATGCAGAAATACCCGGCCCGGCGGACCAGTCAATGGGTCATAGGTTTCAGACATTGCCGTTATCAGCAACGCTGGGACATAAAGGCTTCAAGATGCCATCGTGCAGGTCGTAAATCCAGCCGTGAACACGTAAGGACCGACCGTCTGCCCAGGCAGATTGCACGATATCGGATACGCACACTTGCTTCATCTGAGCGTGTACGTTCCACTCACATAATGTGCGCGCCCTTTCCTCGCTGGGCAAGGCGTCCAGATCACTGCGGCGATCACTTACTAATTGCTTGATAGGTTGTAACCAGTTGGCGACAGGCGGATCAAGGTCGATGCCATCGAGTGCGGCCTGCACACCACCGCAGCCATAATGCCCGCAGACGATAATATGCTTGACTTTCAATGCCTGCACGGCGTATTGAAGCACTGACAAGGCATTGTCATCATCCAGTGAGACCACATTGGCAATGTTTCGATGAACAAACACTTCCCCAGGCAACAGGCCCATAATCTGATTGGCCGGCACTCGGCTGTCTGAGCAGCCTATCCAAAGGTATTCAGGGTTTTGCTGAACGGCCAGTCTGGTGAAAAACTCTGAGTCTTCTTGCTTGACGGAATCGGCCCATTCGCGGTTCCTGTTTAAAAGTATTTTTAAGGTATCCATGACGATAATGTACTCAGCTGTCTGTTTCCACATGCGATTTTACCGTAATTCGCCAAACTTGATCGCATTACCGGCTGAGTCTGTAGCGATGATTCTGGCAGTGCGCTAAGCTGAAGACAGCACAGTACTGGGTAATACCATGAAGCACATTCTGATTCGGCTACACCTTTCTCTTTTTGGCGCGCTGTTGGCTCAACAAGCTGTCGCGCATAGCGCTATGTTTCCTGACCAGTTTCGCTACGACAACAGTAATGAAGGCTTGCGCATGCCGCAGAGCAATAACGAAGCCGCAAAATCTTTTTCCAGCATACGCCGAATGGAAACCTGCGCTGCTGGTTTGGCCGGAGACTACCCGTGTCGAAACATAGACCTTCGTAGCGTGTTCAGTTCGGCTGAGTTGGGCGCTGCAGGTAATGAACTCAACGACATCTGGGGTTGGACAGATCTGGCAACCGGAACGGAAGTGGCTATTGTTGGCCTGCAAAACGGTACGTCCTTCGTTGATATTTCAGATCCTGTGGAACCAAGGCTCTTGGGCTTTCTGCCATCGCATGACAATGGATCGGATGACTGGCGTGATATAAAAGTGTATCAAGATCACGCATTTATAGTGGCCGATGGCCAGGGTAACAGCACGCATGGTTTGCAAGTGTTTGATTTGCGCACGCTTAGCACTGTCACAGCGGGAAGTACCCTCACGGAAACAGCCCATCTGGCAGGCTTTGGCGCTGCACATAACGTCGCAATCAATGAAGACAGCGGCTTTGCTTATGTGGTTGGCGCTACGCAATGCAGCGGTGGTTTATACATGGTTGATGTATCTACACCCGCGGCGCCGCAGTTCGCCGGTTGTTATTCTGGCGACGGCTATACCCATGACGTACAGTGTGTGAACTATCAAGGTCCCGACTCGCCTTTTTTTGGTGAAGAGGTATGCGTAGCCTATAACGAAGATACCATTACCATTGTTAATGTGTCAGACAAAAATAACCCTCAGTTACTGTCACGTACACCGTACAACGGGTCGCAGTACACACATCAGGGCTGGTTTGTGGATGATAATCACAGCCTGTTGATCATGAATGATGAGTTGGACGAACAGCGTACCGGTATCAACACCACGTCTCACATCTGGGACGTAAGTTCTTTGACTGCGCCAATTGAGACAGGCCGCTTTGTGAATTCCACGCGTTCTATCGATCACAACCTGTATGCCGTTGGCGACTTAGCGTATGAATCCAACTATCGGTCTGGCTTGCGTATTCTGGATACAACCGACGCCGCTGCCGGTAATCTTACTGAAGTTGGATATTTCGATACCATACCCTGTTCCGATTCAGCGCAGTTCTCAGGTGCGTGGAGTAGCTATCCGTATTTCGCCAGTGGCAATGTTGTGGTTAGCGATATTGGTGCCGGCTTGTTTGTGCTAACACCTGACATGGCCGCGATTAGCGCAGCGAGTAATCCTGGTCCTCCTGCAGTAAGTCCAGCGTGTGGCGGACCGAGTCCAGACCCAGATCCAGACCCGGATCCACCCGTACCCGGCGGCAATGGCAATACCAACACACCGACAACTGATGGCGGTGGGGGCGGGGGAAGTACGCCGCTGCACGCAGTCGTCATGCTGCTAACTCTGCTTGGTTTACGCAAACGTCTCTCAATTTAGCGCGCTGAGCTAATGCTGCTAAGCCAACGTGTATTTCTACTCGCGTTCGTTGCGTTTCTGTCAGGGCCATTGTATTCAGAGAACGATGGCAATGAAGCGATCAGCGCAGGTAGTGATTTACTGCTTGAAGCCGACTCACTGGAACAGCAAGCGCGCGCCTTGATTCAACAAGGCAGCCAGCGCCGAAAAAGCATCAAGCAGCAGCGTCAATCTGTCTTGCAGTTGCCGCAAGGCGAGCAAAGATCGACAGAGGAAGCGCGCCTGCAACAGGCCATCGACGAGAGCCTGGATGCACAGCGCAGTGGTGCGAATCTGCGTAGACAAGCAGCTACATTGCGCGATCAGGCATTGGACAAGTTTGCCGAAGGTTTGCGCCAGAAGTGGCCACTGTGGGCTTCAAAACGACAATCAATACAATTAAGCGATGGATTCAGTGATGTACCGCAGCTGGATGGGCATAACGTAAGAACACGCAGTGTACATCCCAGCAAAAAAGAACTTGCCGGCAGCCCTGAAACACAACAGAGGAATGACATGTCACTTGCGCTGCCAAGACTGTCAGCCCAGCAATTGCCACCGCAGCTCAATACAGACAGTTTCACTTTCTCGCGTGATCGCCGCTTCGTTGGACATATAGAAGTGCTGCAGGGTTCTGTGCGAAACAAAGACAGCCGAATCGAAATTAACGAATTGCATCAGTGGGTGCTGGTACTGAGCACACTGAGCGGAGAGCCAGTGCGGGGCGCTGCTATTGAGTTTACCGGTCATATGCCAGGTCACGTGCACGGTTTGCCCACTCAACCCGTAATAACCCGGGAACTTGCACCCGGTATTTATGAGATATCAGGTGTTAAGTTTCAAATGCGCGGCTGGTGGGTGATCGAGCTAAAAGTAGCGGCAGCGCAAGCACCGACTGAGCAGCGTGATAGCCTTCGGTTCAACCTGAATTTATGATCCGTCAAATTATCCCAGCATTGATAGTCGCTTGCTTGCTCATTGCCTGCAGCAAGTCGTTGCCGCCCTATGAACATGGTCTCACGGACAGAGACATCGCATTTTTGCAAACGTTCTCGCTGGAGAAACTGCCTCCGTTGCCTGCTGCGGCTGACAATCAATACGCGGATAATGAGCAAGCGGCGTTACTGGGCAAACGATTGTTTTTTGATGAGCGTTTGAGTGCAAACGGTAGCGTATCCTGTGCCAGTTGCCATCAACCCTCTCGATATTTTACCGACGGACTTGCACTTGGCAAAGGCATCGCCACTGTCAATCGCAATACAATGTCGCTGTTAGCCTCCGCGCGTGGCCCATGGAAGTATTGGGATGGCCGAAAAGACAGTTTATGGGCGCAAGCTACCGAGCCTCTGGAGCACCCTGATGAGCATGGTTTCAGTAGGGTAAAGCTTCAATCCTTAATCAGAGATCACTATTCCGAGCCCTACGCAGCCGTGTTCGGTTCTGTTCCAAACGCAAACACGGACGCAACACGGGTTATAGTCAATGTCGGCAAGGCATTGATGGCCTACCAACGGCGGCTAAGCATGCAGCCCAGTAGATTTGATCGAATGGTTATGGCGCTTGCGCAGGGAGTGGTACCACCCATCGCGGCCAGACTTTCAGACAAAGAACTGAACGGAATGCGTTTGTTTATGGGCAAAGCGGCCTGTGCAAGTTGTCACAATGGACCGCTGTTTTCCAATTTCGAATTTCATAATATCGGTGCGCCGGAATCTGATGTCAGCAAGGTTGATCTGGGCCGTTATTCTGGCATTGAGAAACTTCGTAATGACGAATTTAATTGCCTTTCGCCTTGGAGCGACGCAGCGGCGGAAAGCTGTCTGGAGCTAAAGTTTTTGAAAACCCAGGGTCCGGAGCTGGTCGGAGCGTTTAAAACACCGTCGTTGCGAAATGTGGCTGAAACCGCCCCGTACATGCATGCCGGGCAAATTGCCTCTCTTGAAGACGTAATTGAACACTACAGCGCGCCGAAGCCGCCGTTTTATGACAGGGCGCAGCATCCCAGCAGGCCGCACTTTGACATTCTACCGCTGGGTCTGAATGCGCAGGAGAAATCCGAGCTCGTCGCATTCTTGAAAGCTCTGAGTTCACCGATTCCGGATGATGATCCGTGGTGGCCGTCAAGCTAACATTCATGCACTTCGAACTGATACGCAAGTTATCGCCTAATTGTTGACCGATCCCTCATTCTTATGCCGAACAAATACCCATTTGGCGTTAAAAATTGCAGAAACAGCTAGCCTGAATGTTGAAGTACAAAGAAAATGGCATTTATCTGCCTAAGGCCGAGGACAATACATTGAAGCTTCACTACAAATTACTATTGCTCGCGTTGGTGGCGATGCTTGCCCTACCAATGTTCATAATCAAGCCCAACGGTGAGCGCATGATGAGCTGGAGCGATTGGTTACCCGACAGCAAAGCGCTGGACACAGCGGCTGATAAATTACGTACCGTTACCAGCAGCAATCCTGACTTCAGTGACACGCCCAGTTTGAAGGGCAGCAGCAAAATGTACTCATGGAAAGATGAACGCGGCGTGATGCACTTCTCAGAAGAGCCACCACCCGAGAACATTCAAAATGCAAAAGTGCGAGATCTGCCAAAAGAAGTGAATTTGATGGCGGCTGTAAAACCTCGTGAAAGAGGCGGGCAATCCGGTTCGGCCGCTGCAAGTGGCGCGCAAGGAAAGGGTTTCAATCTGGCGTTTCCAACCACAGTACCTGTCAAAGATATCCCTAAGCTGGTCGATGATGCAAAAGCATTGCAGGAATTGGCCGATCAGCGTTCAGCGGCCCTGAAAGAACTTTAGAAGTCGCTATCCGGCACGCTCTTTAAGCGGTAATAGAGATAAGCTGCCTTTTTAACGCATATCGCTGCAATGCTGCGTGTTACACTCGCGCGCTTACTTTTTCATTTCCGAGAACACTATGAATTTTATTTTTGGCCTCGCCCTCCGCCAGGTTTTGCTGGTGGTGTTGGGCGCTGTATTACTTTCTGCTTGCCAGAAGCCTGCCGACACCGAGAACGCCCTAAGCGGTGACACCATTAACGCGTCTGGCCCAAGTCTTGAGACCGACAAAGACAAACTGAGTTATGCATTAGGTTTGAGTTTGGGAACTCAAATGAGCGCAGACAATATGGATATCGCACTGGATAGTTTTGCCTCCGGCTTTAGCCACGGTATGGGTGAAGGCGAAGCGCTTATGACCACCACCGAAGTGCAACAACGCTTGCAGGCGTTCTCCCAACAGCGCAGTGAGGAACAGCAGGCCAAGATAGAAAAAACAGCTGAAGAAAATCGCCAGGCTGGAGAAACGTGGCTGGCTGACAACGCGAAGAAAGAGGGTGTTGTAACGACCGAGTCCGGCCTGCAGTACAAAGTACTGACCGAAGGTGATGGCCAGAAGCCCAACGAAACCGATACAGTGTCCGTACATTATCGCGGAACACTGTTGGACGGAACAGAATTTGACAGTTCCTACTCACGAGGTGAGCCGGCAGAATTTCCGGTCAACCGGGTAATAGCCGGTTGGACAGAAGCACTGCAGCTAATGCCTGTAGGATCTAAGTGGGAGCTGTATATTCCGTCTAACTTGGCTTATGGCCCGGCTGGAACAGGCCGCGAGATTGGCCCTAATCAAACGCTAATGTTTGAAGTAGAGCTGCTAGACATTAAAACAGCGGCAGAGTAATCAATGCGCGGTAGCGCTTACTTTAAGCGGTGCAGAAACCCGTTTGAAGAGACTGCCCAGTAAGCACCACCGCTTTTTTCGAAACCCAGCGCTAACACTGCAGCACTGTTAGGCTTCCAGGCGTCGCGCTTGGGTATTGTCCAGGAACGTATGCTGCGAAGGCCACTGGTGCTCCACAGTTGCACCACTCTGTCTGATGTTCCTGTCAACAGTTCGCTACCATCACTGGAAAAGCGTGCCGACTGAAAAGTCAGACCGCGTTGCAGCGCAAAAGAACGCATTGGCAATTCACCAATCAACTCGCCGTCTGCTGTGTGCCACAACATAGCGGTGTCGTATTTGCTGACGCTAAACGCAATATCGCCCTCCGGCGACAATTCAACCAAACGCACTTCATCGTCGTGTTCGATTTTGTGCAGCAGCTCGCCAGTCTCTGTGTCCCATAGCCTGGCCGTATGGTCCTCAGAACCAGTCAGCGCATAGCGCCCGTCGGCGCTCAAAGACACACTGCGTACGCGGTTGTCATGATGGAATACCCGTCTAACTCCGCCAATCTGCACATCGAACAAGACGGCAGTATAATTCTCCATACCTAATAGCGCATAGCGAGCGTCTGGCATCAACTCCAGATCCAGGATTTGATCAGGGCTGTTCCAGAAGCGAATGCCTTTACCAGTAGGTACTTCCCATAGAACCAGGTTTTGATAATCCGCCGTCACCGCAAACTGACCGTCCGGCGAAAACGCAGCCGCAGTGAGTTCGCTGTAACCTTCAGATTTATGATTCCAGTTGTAACGGCGTTCGCTATCGTCCAGGCTCCATAAACTACCGCCATGATTCATTGAAGCAATAATTGTGTGACTGGCGTCAGCGCTTATACTGGCACCGTAAACGCCCTGAACTGCAACTTCGAGTGAACGGGAAGGAGGGGTGCCGCTATCGCACGCGCTCAGCGTGAACAGTAAAATCAGTACAAAAAAAGGTAAGGACCGTGAGCTCTTCCGTGAGTCATTCAGCATTGCTAAAGCACTGTGTTAAGGCAATATAATTTGCGTTGCCTTAAGTCTAGCAGACCGCAGAAGTGCTAGCCTGGCACAGTGATGAACAGAGGTTAGGCAACCGCTGAAGATGGCGGAACGTGCAAATACTCTACCAATTGATCTTCATAGTGAAAGCGTAACTCTAGTGCTTCACCCAGCTTGGACAAATGCCGTGACAGCGGCTCCAGTACTTCCGGGGGCAGCTCTTCCGTCTCGTAGCGGTCATTGAAGTCCAGTGAAATATCGGTGGTGTCCTGAATCTTGCCTAATAGGGAATTTGCGATCGTTGAGCTTTCGTCTCCGCCTGTTGCTGCCTGTTTGATCAACTCAGGGAACACTTCGAAGTGGCCGGCTGAACAATAATCAACCAGTATCTGGCAGAATGTTTTCAGGCGCTGAATTTTCGTCGGTGATTCGATAATCTGCTGGTGCACTCCGCACACGGAACAATATAAAACAATTAGCTCCTGGCGCTCTTGCAGCCATCCTTCTATTGCGTGGTTCAGTTTATCCGCGTTGTCGGCCGTCATAGTTATCTCACTGGTACTGGGCACACTAATACTTGTATTGGGGCTGCTTTTTTGCGCCTTCTCTCTTTAGTAAATATAGGCCAGCGTTGAAACCTCAGCAAGACCAACTAATACTATTGACTTTAGGTGGCCTGCATTTGAGTCTGCTACGCTTATAAAACTGGATGGATAAGGATATCACCATGCTTAAAATTTATACTTCTTTAGTCTTCTCTCTTTTGTTCGCTTTGAACACATCGACCGCTAGTGCCCAAACACAGCTGGAGAAGCCAACGTATGTGGCGTTAACACCCTCGTTTGTAACCAACTATGGCAATGAAGGCAGCCGCCTTCGCTATTTGAAGGTGGATATTTCAGTGCGTGTTGAATCAATGCCGCACTCACACACGGTGGAAAACCACGCTCCACAAATAAGAAATCAAATAATCCTCTTACTAAGCCAACAGAACAGCGACGGCGTTAACACCCACGAGGGTCGGCAGCAATTACGTGAGGATGCTTTGAAAGCGGTTCAGGAAATTCTGCTTGCCGAAGAAGGCGAGGAAATGGTGACCGATTTATTGTTTGATAATTTTGTGGTGCAGAGTTAAGGGCACCTCTATTACTGCGCGTAATAGTTCGCCAGAAAAGTCTCAAAATCGGTATTGTCGGCCGCTTCAATAGCGGCCTGCTTCTCAACAGACTGGCGTGCGCACTCATTAAAGTACTGTTCTCGTTCAGAGCTTAATGGGTCGTCAGCAAAGTTTTGCGCGTGTGTACGCGACTTATGCATCGCGAATTTAAAATACGATTCATCAAAATCCTCCAGATCCATCAGTACCTGGGCCGAGGGCAATGCTTGCTCGCCAATGACTTTAGCGAACTGACTGCGCCATGCAGTGCTGAAATGGCTGGAGTCCTTGGCCTGGTCAAATAGACCTGAGCAAGCTTCGATGCGGCTCATGAGTTCCTTAGCGGCCTTGGTCACCGTTATTAACTGACCGGCGAAATGGACTTGTGCATCTGCAGAGCGACCATTGTTAACTACTGTTTTGTTATCGATACCAATCGCCTTGCACTCTTCCATTGGAATGGGCGGGCTGTCTTCCAACAGACAAAACAGCAAAAAGGCATCAATAAAGCGTATCTGCTCGGCATCAATCCCCATAGGAAGATAGGGGTTTACGTCCAGACAGCGCACTTCAATGTATTCAACGCCTCTTTCCATAAGCGCGGTCAATGGTGGTTCGCCTGAATGGGCCACGCGCTTGGGCCGCACGCTACTGTAGAACTCATTTTCAATTTGCAGTAAAGAGGTGCTGAGCTGAATACGCTGACCGTCTCTATGCGTGCCGATGCGCTGGTAATTCGGAATAGACTGTGTCAAGGCTCCGCTTAAAGTAGCCGCATATTCATCGAGGCTGTTGTAACACACATATAAGCTCTCCTGTTCGCTGCTTTGATAGCCCAAGTCGCCCATGCGCAATGACGTACCTTGTTGAGAAAACAAGGTGCCTTTGCCTCGGCGTGACAAACGATGATGATCATGGCCTAAAAAGGTTTGACACAGAGCAGGAGATGCGCCAAACAAATACACCAGCAGCCAGGAGTAGCGCCTGAAATTGCGAATCAGGTGGAAATATTGTTCTGTTTTGAAATCTTGCAAACTACCGGTAGCGGAGCACTGCTGCTGATAGGCTGCCCAGAACGCTTCACTGAACGAAAAATTGTAATGCACCCCGGCAATGGTTTGCATTGCACGGCCGTAGCGCTCGCCCAATCCCAGTCGGTACGCGGTTTTCATCTGGCCGATGTTGGAAGAACCGTATCGCGCCACAGGTATGCCAGCGTCATCTGGCAATATGCAAGGCATGCTTGCTGCCCAAAGAGTTTCCCTGCTTGCCGCTGTTGCACCAGCGCCATTCAGCCCCGCGTAACTGAATTGATGGATCTCTCGCAACCAGGTCAGTACCTCGTCTACGCTCTGACAGACAGGGGTGATGAATTCCAGTAAGGCTTCAGAAAAATCGGTGGTGATGTGCGGATTCGCCAGTGCGCTGCCAAAAGCGGCCGGGTGCGCGGTCTGCGCAATATTCCCGTCACTTTGCACCCGCAAGCTCTCCTTCTCAATGCCACGGTTCACGTCGCGCAGCAGACGATGGTCATCGGATTGTTGCAGCTTGTTTATTCGTTGACTAAGGGCAGACGACACTCGCAGTAACCAGGCAAATCGGCGGACCGCGCAGCATACCAGACCAGGATTGTATTTCCAGCAATGAGACGAATGTAAACAAGTCGAATAAATGTCGGGTTTATTTACAGCAACGGTTGATTATTAGTCGAATTGCTTGATAATTCGCCGCGACTGAACGGCGATCGATCAATTCTCGCTGCGAATAAGCTGGATAACGCGCGAAATACCGCGCATTTGTCGAGAAATTTAACAGTTTTTGTGAAGATCAATCATTCGAGATTGATAAGCTATTGAGTAATAAGGAAATATTTAATTGGTCCGATAATTGCAGCGGTTGTGTAGCTGCCTAAAGCAGGCCATGGAAGGGTCTGGTGAATCGTGAAGTTCGCATTTGCCAGGCCGGGAAAGCCCCTAGTTGGCTTATAGAAAGATAGAGAGGGCGGGTCGATCCCGCAGTAGTTGGAATGAAATTTAAGCTGAAGTTGCGCCACTGGATTGTTTTTGGTTTGTTTGCCACCATGACTCCTACTCTGGCGTATGCAATTACTCATTTATCGCATGCGCCGGAACCAGGCAATTTGGCGCTACTTGGACTGGGCTTGATTAGCTTAGGTATAGTCAGGCAACGCGCTCGTCGCCGTGCGAACAAGCAAATCAATGAACAAGCGGCTCTGGATTACTCGTAGTCATTATCAGCCTGTATGGTTGGTGTAAAACGGTTTCTTCCTATTGGCCCCGCTCCGGCGGGGCGTTTCTTTGCCTTTAGCTACTCAGCTACATGATCTCGTTTGCGAACTATTCCTCGTAAGTCGTTGTTGACCGTAGAGTTTATTTCAAGGATATTTCTGTTTCCTTCGAAAACCGGCGTACAACAACAACCACATGAAGCGCGACCTGATGGTGATCTATCGCATTCTCGAGAAAGTAGAGGCCAGCGATTTTGATTCAAGTGAAGAGGCTATTCCGATACCGGTGATTTTGCCCGGTGTTCCGCCCAGAATGGTCCAATATCATTTTTTGCTGCTACAGGACGCTGGCTTCATTGAGACCATTTCCAATGAGCAGGGCATGCTCGCACCTACGCGTCTCACCTGGAAGGGTCACGATTACTTAGACCATGCCAGTGACGTGGTCATTGATTCGGTTGAAAACCTGTTTGCAGAGGTGCAGAGCTAATTAGCTGCCAGAAACTTGTAGTAAGTCGGCAATTTGTTCTGGGCCAACCGCACGCCCCACGTAGTAACCCTGAATCGAGTCGCAGCCTGCCGCACGCAGAAAATGTAATTGCTCGGTGTTCTCAACGCCTTCGGCTACCACCTTCATGTTCAGGCTGTGCGCAATGTCGATCACCGCTCGAGTGATGGTGGCATCAACGTGTTGGCAATGCGCATTTTGAACAAATTGCTGATCAATTTTTAGTACGTCAGCGGGAAACTCCTTTAATACTCTCAGCGATGAATACCCGGTACCGAAATCATCAATTGCCACCCTAACACCAGAGCTGCGCAGCGTATCCAGGCTCTTGATAATGCGCTTTTCGGACTCCAGAAAGTCGCTCTCTGTAATCTCCAGCACCAGTCGACCGGCCGGGAAGTTCAAGCGGCCCAAAATTTGCTCAGTGATTTTTACCAGGTCACGATGCTCTATCTGTCTGGCGGCAAAATTGACGGCTACGTACTCCAGGCTATTGCTTCTGGATAAAAATTCTATTGTTTCTGCACAGGCGTGACTCAACACGCGCTCACCAATATCGGCGATCAAGCCACTTTCCTCGGCAAGTGGAATAAATTCGGTAGGCTCTATCCAGCCCAGATCGGCATGTCGCCAGCGCGCAAGTGCTTCCAGACCAGTCACTCGGTTCGATCGCAAGTCAAATATGGGCTGGTAGAACACACTGATTTCATTGGCCTCTAATGCGCGACGCAAATCAAGCTCTAAATCCAGCCGCCTTAGCGGCTGTTGTTGCACCGAGCCGGAATAAAACGTAAAACAATTACCGCCCTTGCTTTGCCCTTCGCTGGCCACCAGGCCCGCTTGCTGCAGAAGCTCGGTGCCATCAAGTGGCAACTTGGTGCTGCTACTGGCAATTCCAGCGCTGGCAGTAACCACCACAGTCTGGCGGTCAATCAACAAGGCCTCTCTCGTATTTCTCAACGCTGTTTCAGACAGCGTTCGCAACCTGGCTTTGGTTGTGCTTGTCAGCAATACCGCAAACTCATCGTCAGCGAGATGACTGAAGGCAATGGCGTCCGGGAATGCGCGAAGAATTCGATCACCAATTTCGTTATGAACCTGATGAGCAAACTCATGGCCCAGCGCCGACACAATCTTTCTATAGCGATCCAGATACAGAACAATGATGTGCACACTGTTACCGCTGGCCTGTGCACTAGCAGTCCTGTTCAGCAATTCCTGACGATCGCATAACTGTCTATTGTCTTGCGGCTTGCTGGCCAGATTATCCCTATGTTCCATGTTTACCATTCTAATGCGCGTTGGTTTTATTTGATACCATAGCCGGATGAATCTAGACCATATAACGGCGCAGTTAAATACAGAGCAAAAACAGGCGGTAACTGCCGATTCCCAAAATGTTCTGGTATTGGCAGGCGCAGGCAGCGGTAAAACGCGCGTGTTGGTACATCGCATTGCGTATTTGATCCAAGCCGCTGATTTTTCGCCACACAGCATTCTCGCGGTGACGTTTACCAACAAAGCCGCGAAGGAGATGCGCTATCGCATAGAGGAACTGCTGGCCACCCCTATCAGGGGAATGTGGGTGGGTACGTTTCATGGTTTGGCGCATCGCTTGTTAAAAGCGCATTGGCAAGAAGCCGGCTTACCGCAAAATTTTCAGATACTTGATTCAGACGATCAACTGCGAATTGTTAAACGCACGTGCAAAAACCTTGACCTAGATGAAAGTAGGTGGCCACCAAAACAGGCGCAGTGGTGGATCAATGAGCAAAAAGACGAAGGTCGCCGAGCGGCGCATGTTAATGCCTCTGGCGATGTATTTCACGAGACGATGCTGCGTGTGTATCGCGGTTACGAAGAAGCCTGCGAGCGCGGTGGACTGGTGGATTTTGCCGAGTTGTTGTTGCGTGCTCACGAGCTATGGCTAAAGCAACCCGCCGTGTTGGAACACTATCAACGACGCTTCAAAGCAATTCTTATTGATGAATTTCAAGACACAAACACTATTCAATACGCCTGGTTAAGAGTGCTTGCCGGCGACACCATTGCGGTAACCGCCGTTGGTGATGATGATCAGTCAATTTATGGCTGGCGTGGCGCACGAATCGAGAATATTCAGCAGTTCACCGAAGACTTCAAGCATACAGACGTTGTTAGATTAGAGCAGAACTACCGCTCTACAGCAACGATTCTTAATGCAGCCAATGCGCTGATTGCGAATAATTCGGGCCGAATGGGCAAGAACCTGTGGACCGAAGGTGAAGAAGGCGAAGCGATAAGCTTGTACTCCGCGTTTAATGAACTCGATGAAGCACGTTATATTGTCGAACGCATTGAGGGTATTCTTCAGCAAGGTAACAGACGGGATGAAATAGCCATCTTGTACCGCTCCAATGCACAGTCACGTGTGATTGAAGAAGGTTTGTTAAGGCAGTCCATTCCTTACCGAGTTTACGGTGGTCAGCGTTTTTACGATCGCCTGGAGATCAAAAACGCCTTGGCGTATATGCGCTTGATTGTCGCCCGGGGGTCAGACGCAGCATTTGAGCGCGTAGTGAATATTCCAACTCGCGGCATTGGAGGCAAAACACTGGATGAAGTGCGGCTGCTGGCGCGCGACCAACAGATATCACTCTGGGAAGCTAGCAAACTGATCATTGATGGCCAGCGTCTTACCGCACGCGCGTGCAACGCACTGTTGGGTTTTCTAAACCTTGTCGATGCCTTGGACAAAGGCTCTGACGACATGAATCTTGCTGAAGTGGCCGATCATATCTTGCAACACTCCGGCTTATTGGATTACCACGGCAAGGAAAAAGGCGAGAAAGGCCAGGCCAGAGTTGAAAACCTGGAAGAACTTGTCAGTGCGTGTCGCGGTTTTGAACCGGATGATGAAGACTTGAGTCCTTTGCAGGAATTTCTTGACACGGCAGCCCTCGATTCCGGTGACGCGCAGGCGGATGAATTCGAAGACAGTATCCAGATGATGACTTTGCATTCAGCCAAGGGCCTGGAATTTCCTTATGTCTTTCTGACCGGCATGGAAGAAAACCTGTTTCCGCACCGAATGTCTATGGATCAGCCTGGTAGGTTAGAGGAAGAACGCAGGCTGTGTTATGTGGGGCTTACCCGCGCCATGCAAAAGCTGTTTCTAAGCTACGCAGAGGTCCGCAGATTGCATGGCAGTGACACGTTTAATACGCAGTCTCGTTTTGTCCGAGAGATACCGGCCAGTCTGCTTCAGGAAGTCAGGCTAAAGTCAGAAGTTCAGCGGCCAGTTCACCATGGCTATTCTGAAAGCCGCCACTCCGGCTATGGTAAGGCTGGCTATAGCAATGGGAAGTCTTATCAGGGCAAGCTTGCCCAAGCTAATCAGGCCGAAGCCAATGCGGCGGTGGGTTTTCAGCTGGGTCAGCGCGTTATACACAAAGTGTTTGGTGAAGGCGTGGTATTAAATTATGAAGGGCAGGGCAGCAATGCCAGAGTAGAAGTTAATTTCGACGGCGATGGTAGCAAGTGGCTGGTGGCCGCTTTAGCTAAGCTGGAAGCACTATAAACACATGGGAATGCAAAAACGATGAAACAAATACGCGTATTGCTGTTGATGTTAGGCAGTTTGGCGTTGTTGGCTTGCGGAGCTGACCAGCAGGCGTCTAGCGCGACGAACAGCGCAGAACAACAGCACTATAAATGGAAGCTGGTAACCACCTGGCCTAAGAATTTTCCCGGTCTGGGTATGGCGCCTGAGCGTTTCGCCCAGCGAGTGGAGCTCATGAGTGGGGGTCGTTTAAAGATAAAGGTATTTGGTGCCGGCGAGCTGGTGCCTGCGATGCAAGCCTTCGACGCAACGCAGCAGGGCACGGCAGAAATGAGTCACGGTGGCGCCTATTACTGGCGCGGCAAGGTAGCAACGTCACCCTTTTTTGCAGCTATTCCATTTGGTATGACCGCGCAAGAGATGAGTGCCTGGCTGCATTACGGCGGTGGATTGGAATTGTGGCGTGAAGCGTACCAGCCATTTGGTTTGATACCTCTCGCAGGAGGTAATACCGGCGTGCAAATGGCCGGTTGGTTTAACAAGGAAATAACATCGGTTGAGGATCTTAAAGGTCTGAAAATGCGTATTCCCGGCCTGGGTGGCGAAGTGCTGAACAAGGTAGGGGGCGCATCGGTCAACCTGCCAGGTGGTGAGCTGTTTACCTCACTGCAGAACGGTGTGATAGATGCGACTGAATGGGTTGGACCCTACAACGATCTTGCGTTTGGTTTGCATAAAGCGGCGAAGTATTACTACTATCCTGGCTGGCAGGAGCCTGGCCCTAATCTTGAGTTCACCGTAAATAAAGCGGCGTGGGAGAGTTTGCCAGAAGATCTGCAGGCCATTATAGAATTTGCAGCTCGCAGTGTGCACCAGGACACGCTTGATGAATTCACGGCAAAAAACAACACGGCTCTAAAGACGCTGGTGGAAGAGCACGGTGTGCAATTGCGCCGCCTGCCTGACGAAGTGCTGCTCGCATTGCGTGATGCCTCCGCAGAAGTAACCACTGAGTTTGCTAACGCATCACCGTTTGCGAAAAAAGTCTACGAGTCGTGGAAAGCGTTCAAGGATGATGCCAATGCCTGGCATAAAATATCCGAGCAGGCGTACATCGACGCGCGCGACCTTTAGCGTTTCTACGGACCTATTTTGGGATTGCGCGGGTTCGACCGTTGTCATCAATGGCAACGAACACAAAAACGCCTTCGGTGACTTTGTGTAATTCAGTTTTACCTTGGTTAACAGCCCAAACTTCAACCTGAACGTGAATGGAGCTTCGCCCCGTGCGCACCAAGGTTGTGTAGCAGCTAACGACGGCGCCAACCTTCACCGGCACCATAAAGCTCATTTCATCAATCGCAACCGTTGCGACGCGACCGTGAGCAATGCGTTCAGCGCTGACCAAGCCGGCCAAATCCATCTGTGATACCAGCCAGCCACCAAAAATATCGCCGCTGGCGTTAGTATCCTTGGGCATTGCAACCGCTTGCAAGGTGAGTTCGCCTAACGGTGTTGGAGCTTCATCATCGGCAATGTCAGCCATAATTTTCCTTATTGATAAATGGTTTGTGGTAACCAGGTGGCCAGCTGTGGCCAAAACGCCAGTGCTACCAACATCAGGACCTGAATAATAATAAACGGTATCACACCGCGATACATTGCGCTGGTTTCAACGCTGTCAGGTGCTACCCCGCGTAAATAGAACAATGCAAATCCAAAAGGCGGAGTTAAAAACGATGTCTGTAGATTAATAGCGATCATTACGCCAAGCCACACTGGGTCCAGGCCCATTGCTAGCAAAATGGGAGCGACGATTGGCACAACAACAAATGTGATTTCGATGAAATCCAGAATAAAACCCAGCAGGAATATCGCCAGCATCACTACCACGGTCGCACCCATCACACCGCCAGGCATTGCGTCAAAAAAGCCCTGAATTAACTCTTCGCCACCAAATCCTCGAAACACTAGCGAAAACACGGCCGCGCCGATCAAAATCATAAACACCATGCAGGTAACGTTCAGCGTGGAGCGCGCCACATCCGCCATTACCGAGCGATTCAACGCGCCATGCATCCAGGCCAAAACCGTGGCACCCAGCGCGCCCACACCGGCCGCTTCGGTGGGTGTGGCAACACCAAAAAGAATAGAGCCCAGCACCAGGCCAATCAGAAAAATGGGCGCTGCAATGCTGCGGAGTTTTTCAGCTGTGCTGGTATCGGGCAGTAATGACTTGTCAATCGCGGGCGCGTCTTCTGGTCGCAACCAGGCGTGAACCAACAAGTAGCTGATGTAGGCCAGTACCAATAACAGACCTGGAATCAAGGCGCCAACAAACAAATCGCCTACCGAAACTGTTTTGGGCGAAAAAATGCCCATGTCCAATTGCGCCTGCTGATACGAGCTGGACAAAATGTCGCCGAGTAAAACCAGCGCTATGGAAGGTGGGATAATCTGCCCAAGAGTGCCGGTTGCGCTGATAGTACCGGTGGCTAAAGCGGGCGAGTATCCCTGGCGCAGCATTGTGGGCAATGACAGCAAACCCATGGTTACAACCGTAGCGCCGACAATGCCGGTACTAGCCGCCAGCAATGCTCCGACCACAATGACCGATACACCCAAACCGCCGCGCATTTGTCCGAACACAGCGGCCATATTCTGCAGCAGTGCCTCGGCGACTTTGGATCTCTCCAGCATGATGCCCATCAATACAAACAGGGGCACGGCAATCAGCGTGACGTTATTAATGGTGCCAAAGATACGATTGGGCAGGGCGGCCAGAAAAGCCGCATCAAACACGCCACTGACCGCACCGACGGCGGCAAACAGCAGCGCCGTACCGGCCAGACTGAACGCCACCGGGTAACCGATGATCAGCACCAGGCAGATCACCACAAACATCAAAATAGGAATCAGCTCAACCACGATTGCGCATCGCGAGCAGGTTTTTGACGACTTCGGCGATCGCCTGAATCAGCAACAGAATTGACATCATCGGTATCAGGCTCTTTAGCAGAAACACAGCCGGAATACCGTCTTTCTCTACCGATGTTTCCCTCACGGTCCAGGCATTGCTCACATAATCCTGACTGGCGTACAGCAAATACAAGCACAAAGGCACCAGGAACAAAACAGTGCCGGTCAGGTCTACCAGAGCTTTTCGTCTGGTGCTGAAATTGCGGTACAGAATATCCACTCGCACATGCTCACCTTGTTGTAAGGTATAAGCAGCGCCTAGCATGAACACACAAGCGTGCAAATAGGTCACGGACTCCTGCATGGCAATAATGCTGATCCCAAAACCATAGCGCAGCACAACCACCAGGCAGCTGATCAGCATCATGGCGTAGACCAGCCAGGCCAGTGCGCGCCCAGTGGCGGTACTGATGGCGTTGCAAAGTGTCGCAAGTGAGTTCATACGCGGCGGATTATACGGGCTTGTTGGTCTGCTACAATACGGCTTGTCTTTTGTTGGCAGTTTACGGAAATCATGATTGTTATTTTGTCACCGGCTAAAACGCTCGATTTTGACAGCAAGCCGACCACTAAATCCCATAGCCAGCCAGAATTCCTGGAAGATTCTGCCGAGTTAATCCAGCAATTACAACGGTTGTCGCCCTCGGACATCTCTGGCTTGATGGGCATCAGCGACTCACTTGGCGAGCTGAACTTTGATCGCTATCAGCAATGGCAGGCACCGTTTACGCCTGCAAATGCGAAACAAGCTGCGTTAGCCTTCAAAGGAGACGTGTACACCGGCCTGGAGGCAGAGAGCTTCAATAGCGCTGATTTCAAGTTCGCTCAGAAGCACCTTCGAATACTGTCGGGCCTTTACGGAATCCTGAAGCCGCTGGATCTGATGCAACCCTACAGGCTGGAAATGGGTATCAAGTTCGCCAATACTCGCGGCAAAAATTTGTATGAGTTTTGGGGTACACGCCTTACAGAGGAATTGAACGCTCAACTTAAGAAGAATAAGAGCGACGTGCTGGTCAACCTTGCCTCAAATGAATACTTCAAAGCAGTGAAGAAAAGAGACATCAACGTTGAGATAGTCAGCCCTGCGTTCAAAGACTACAAAAACGGCGAATACAGGATGATCAGTTTCTTCGCTAAAAAGGTGCGTGGGCAGATGGCGGCCTGGATTATCAAGAACAAAGTGAGGTCGGCCTCTGATTTGCTGGACTTTGCAGTAGACGGCTACAAGCTCAATAGGAAGCTGTCGTCGCCTGCGGTGCCCGTGTTTACGCGTAAGCAGCCGCCACCGGCTACATAAACTCCATAACGTCAATGCCCAGCAGGTTCAGACCACGCTGCAATACCTGGCCGCTGAGTTCGCATAAAGCCAGGCGACTGGCCTGTGTGTCAGGGCTAACACCCTCTTTCAGAATCGGGCAGGCCTCGTAAAAGGTCATGAATGCGCTGGCCAGCTCGTACAGATAGGCACACAACACATGTGGGAGAGCATCAGCCGCTAACTGATCAATCGTTTCCGGAAACTGCAATAGCATTAGCGCAAGTTCACGCTCGCTATTTTCGGCAATACAGAGTGCATTGATATCAGCTGACTCACAGTTGGCTTTGCGGAACACACTGCGTATGCGCGTATACGCGTATTGCAGGTAAGGTGCTGTATTACCCTCAAAGCTGAGCATAGCGTCCCAATCGAACACATAATCGTTGGTACGCGTGATACTTAAGTCCGCGTACTTGATCGCGCCGATACCGACCTTACGTGCTACTTCTTGACGCTGTTGTTCGCTGAGCTCACTGTCTCGCTGGCTTAACAACTCGGCCGCTCGTTCAATGGCTTCCGCCAGTAAGTCCGCCAGCTTAACGGTACCACCGCTGCGGGTTTTGAATGGCTTACCGTCCTTGCCCATCATTGTGCCAAACGCATGGTGCTCTAGACTCACGCCCTCAGGCACCAGATTAGCCTTGCGCCCGATCGCGAACAGCTGCTTCATGTGTAAAGACTGGCGCGCGTCGATAAAATACATCAGGCGCTTGGCGCCCAGCGTGTTGCAGCGAAAATCCAGTGCGGCAATATCGGTAGTGGCGTAGAGAAAACCGCCACCTGACTTTTGAACAATCACCACGCCGGGTTTGCCGTCTTTGTTGGCGAACTCTTCTAGAAACACTACCTTCGCGCCGTTATCGTTAACAGCAATTCCGCGTTGTTCCAGTTTGGCGACTGTATCGGCGAGCATGTCGTTATACGCGCTTTCGGGTTTAATGTGTTCCCGAGTAAGAGTTACGCCCAACTTGTCATAAATGTCTTGGCTATGATCAACGGATACATCAATGAACTTCTGCCACAGCGATACACAATGTTCATCTCCGGATTGCAATCGCACTACATAGTCTCGTGCCTTCGCAGCAAATTCAGGGTCATTATCAAAGTGGGTTTTGGAGCGCTGGTAAAACGTTTCCAGATCGCTAAGAACCATGTTCTCGGCGTCTTTAATACTTTCCAGTTCGGCAATCAACATTCCAAACTGGGTTCCCCAATCGCCCATGTGGTTTTGCCTAACGACGTCAAAGCCCTGGAACTCGAGAACGCGTGCAAGCACATCACCAATGATGGTAGACCGTACATGGCCCACGTGCATTTCCTTGGCAAGGTTGGGCGCAGAATAATCCACAACAATCAGTTCAGAACGAGAACCGGGCTCGGCCGCTTGAAGACTGGCGGGCACGCCAGCCAGCTGCGCATTCAGAAACGAAGGCTCTAGAAATATATTAATAAATCCAGGGCCAGCTACGTCGGTTTTACGCGCAATACCGTCAAGATCAAGTTGATCGATGACCTGTCCGGCGAGGTCGCGCGGCGCCGACTTCATTTTCTTTGCTGCACCCATCATGCCATTGGCTTGAAAGTCACCAAAGCTTGCTTGCTTGCTGCGCGCGATCGCAGGCCCGCAGGCTGGATCAATGCCGGCTTTCAGCATTGCTTCGGCAAATTGCTGCTCAAGAATGGATTTGATGGACATGGACTACGCGCCGAATGGTAAGCACACAATTGTACCTAAGTGTGGTAATGCAGAGTATGGAATTTTTTCTGTGTGCATGGCACTCTTTCCATGGGACGGAAAAGCCATATGCAACGACAAAAAAATTGGCGCTATTATTTATTTCAGCCATATAAGTGGCTGGTGTTTGGGCCGGTGCTGGTGTTGTCCATGTTGTTGGCGGCGGTTTTCATTTTGTTGTTTTGTCGGTGGCTCCCGCGTTTTTGTAATCAAAAGGTTGCACCCGGCTGGTGCTCGCTCAACACAATGACAGCCCTGAGCAGTGTTGACGTTCGTGGCCGCCAGCGTATGGATCCGAATCAATCCTATATCATTGTTGCCAATCACCTCAGTCATTTCGATATTTTTCTGCTGTATGGCCGGCTTGGTCTGGATATTCGTTGGGTGATGAAGCAAGAGCTGCGTTCCTTGCCTTTCTTTGGTGTGGCCGCGGAAAAGCTGGGGCACATATATGTAGATCGAAGCGATCGCGCCAAAGCACACGCGCAACTTAAGGAGGCCCAGCAGAAGTTCACACCTGGTTCATCCATCATATTCTTTCCTGAAGGTACGCGCGGTGAAGGTGGTGGTTTGTTGCCGTTTAAAAGTGGTGCATTTGTGATGGCCAAGCAAATGCAACTGCCGATTCTACCCGTAGTGCTGGCCGGTACTGATGCGGTAGCACCGGCTCGCAGTCTGGACTTGTACCCTGGCAAAACGGTGATGACTGTACTGGAACCGATTGCTCAAAACGATGTCATTGAGCTAAGCCACGAAGAACTTAAGGAGCGGGCCAGGAATGCAATTCAGACTGAGCAGAACAGCGGGCAAGACGGTGAGTAAGCTTGCTTTGGGGAGTGTATTGTTATCAGCATTGCTGGCGTGCATGCCAAACTCCATTAAAGAGGAGCGCGCATTTATCGACAGCACCTTGACAAACAGTCCATTGGTAGAGCATCAGAAAATAGAATATTCAGGCGGTGTGATGCATTCAGCCACGATTGCCCGGCAAGGTGCTCGTGATAACGAGCTTGCCGCGGTGGTGTTTGTGCATGGTACGCCTGGCAGCTGGCAACATTGGGCGTATTTCCTGATGCATGAACAACTTCAGACTGAGGCAATGTTGGTGTCGATTGATCGCGCCGGTTGGGGCGCATCTACGGTAGATGATCAGTCGCAGGCCATAGACTTCAGCTACCAATCCCGCGCCATCTCAGCCGTGTTGCGCAACTTGCAAAATAATCACAATGTGCAGCGAATTGTGCTGGTAGGCCATTCATTGGGCGCGTCGATAGTGCCCAGGGTTGCTATGGATTACCCTGAGCTGGTTGATGCGGTGTTGATACTTGCCGGTTCGCTTGACCCCCAGCTTGGTGGGCCACGCTGGTTTAACAGGCTTGCCGCTGTACCGGGCGTGTACTGGCTGCTGCCTCACGCGCTGGAATTCTCAAATAGGGAAATAATGGGCCTGCAAGATAATCTTGTCGCGATGAATAGCCATTGGGGTGAGCTGACACAGCCTGTACGAATAGTGCAAGGTATGCAAGACAAGCTGGTATACCCTGGCAACATCGATTTTCTTGAGCGAACCTTGTCGGCTGGCCAATTGCACGCAACCCGGCTAGAGGCGGCAGGCCATTTGTTGCATCTGGAGCAGCGGCCGCTTCTGCTATCAGAGCTGCGGGCCCTGATCACGCCATAAAATGTAATCAATCAACATTCTGTGTGTGTACTAAGTCGCTGGCGGGGCTGGTTCAGCTTAACTACTTTGTTAACTGAACAAACAGATAGCAAGTGGACGCTTCAATGCCAAAGTTTTTCTCATCACGATCCAGCGACGACAAGTTCATTCAGGAAAAGGATTCACTGATTCAGGCGCTGGAAGATATAGCCGAATATCTGGGCGATGATGACGCTAAGAAGGTGAAGCTGCGACACACGGCGCTGCGAAGTCACGTCAGCGTTGAATCTGCCAACAGTAAAGACCGCTCAATCGACATCGAAGAGCTCGAAGGCGCGTGATACATTAAACAGGTTGAAAAGCTTGTCAGGCCAGAGCCGTTTCTTGTTCACCAACCATTTCGAGCAATAATGGTTGGTTGGTGGCGCTTAAGATTGCCTGCAATGATGCCGACACAATGTCTCTGCTTTTGCCAACGCCACAATAGCGCTGCCCGTCTACGCTGAGTTGTACATAGGTAGCCGCGTCTGCGCCCGCGCTATTACTCAACGCATGCTCGCTGTATTCCACCAGTACGATTTGTTTGCCGCTGTGACTTTGCAAGGCATCAACAAATGCGCCCACCACACCGGTGCCTGAACCGTGTAAATTAATGGTTTCGTCACGATAGATAACGGTTGCGCTAAGGCGTTCTTGCTTGTTTTCACGGCTTAATTGATAGCCTTTAAGTTCATATGGGGTAAATTGCTCTATGTATTGCCGCGTAAATAAAGAGCCTATAGCTTCGGGCCCTACTTCGGCTTCTGTGACTTCAGCGTGTTTTTGCACGACACCGCTGAAATCAATTTGCAGCCAGCGAGGTATTTGCATACCATGTTCTTGTTCTAACACATAAGCTACGCCGCCTTTGCCGCTCTGGCTATTGATACGGATTACTTCCTGATAAGAGCGGCCGAGATCTGAGGGGTCGATGGGTAAATAAGCCACTTCCCACAGATCACTTTCTTCGCGTTTGTTAAGACACTTGCGAATAGCGTCCTGATGGCTGCCTGAGAACGCGGTGAATACCAGCTCACCGGCGTAAGGGTGGCGCGGGTGAACGGGCAGTTGTGTGCAGGCTTTTATGCAGCGGATAATCTCATCCATGTTGGACAAATCCAGCTCCGGATCTATGCCCTGGCTGTAAAGGTTCATGGCCATGGTTACAATGTCCATGTTGCCTGTGCGTTCCCCATTGCCAAGCAAGGTCCCTTCTACCCGATCAGCACCGGCCATGACGGCAAGCTCGGCGGCGGCGACGGCGCAGCCGCGGTCATTGTGAGTGTGTAAGCTGATTACCGCAGCATCGCGATTGGCCAGATGCGAACAAAACCATTCGATTTGATCGGCGTATACGTTGGGGGTCGCTACCTCAACGGTGGCGGGCAAATTAATAATGCAAGGCTTCTCTGTGCTGGGCTGCCAGACATCCATTACTGCGTCGCACACTTCTACGGCGTAATCGATTTCGGTGCCGGTAAAGCTCTCTGGCGAGTACTGGAAAATCCAGTCGGTATCATCTTGTTGCGCCGCACAGGTTTTGACAATTTTTGCGCCGTCTATGGCGATGGCTTTGATTCCTTCCCTATCCAGTTCAAATACCTTTTCGCGTTGCACTGTAGAAGTAGAGTTATACAGGTGCATCACCGCTGACTTGGCTCCTTGTAGTGATTCAAAAGAGCGTTCAATCAATTCTTTGCGAGCCTGGGTGAGCACCTGCACGGTGACGTCATCCGGAATAAGGTCTTCGTCAATTAATCGGCGGACAAAATCAAAATCGGGCTGCGATGCGGCGGGGAAGCCAACCTCAATCTGTTTGAAGCCAACATTGACCAGCAGTTTGAACATTTGCATTTTCTGGGCAACATTCATGGGGTCAATAAGGGCCTGATTGCCGTCGCGCAAGTCAACGCTGCACCATGCCGGCGCTTTCGTGATGCGCTTATCCGGCCACTGCCGGTTGGGCATGTCCAGGGTCTGGAATGCGGGGTATTTGCTGTGGTCAAATCGACTCATGAGTGATCGTCGCCAATGGTTTTTCCGATTTTCCAAGTATAAGAGAAAATCGCGAGTGATTGATTGCTAACTCACTACGAATATCGATATTTTGCGCTATAATTCTCTATTTAGAAGACAATTTATAGTGAATTATGGATCTAGATCGTACTGATCGTAAAATACTCGCGTTGATGCAGCAAAATGGCCGCATCAGCAATCTTGAGCTGGCGGAGCAGATAGGCCTGTCGCCTACGCCGTGTTCTCGGCGGGTTAAGCGGCTGGAAGAGTCGGGAATCATTCGCCAGCACGTGACCTTGTTGGACGCGGATAAGCTGGGGCTTGGTATTAAGGTGATTGTGGGTGTGAGCATGGACAGGCACACGCCTGAGCGGTTTGATAATTTCGCGGAGCAGATCAGTAAGTACCCTGAGGTGATTGAGTGCAGCATTGTGACGGGGCAGGAGGCAGACTTTTTGGTGACGGCGATGTTGCCGGACATGAGTTTTTTTGAGGAATTTTTGTTGGGGCGGTTAACGCGGATTGAGGGGGTGACTGGGGTGCACAGTAGTTTTGTGCTTAGGAAGTTGATTGATCGGACGGAGTTGCCGTTGGATCATATATAGAGGATTGTGCCTCGGTTCTCGTCCGGTGTCGTAGTTATAGCATCGCCGTGGGACACGCCGGACCCAAAGCACTCGCTGCGCTCGCGGGGCCAGCTTTGAACCCATCCATGGGGGCTTGTGTTCGGGGTCCCTCCCTCACACAGTCCCACGTCGATGCTATAACTACAACACCTACGCGGTGGCCGTTTGCTTATCGCGTTAGCGAACTAACAAGAGGAATCGCCATTGAAGGGTAATCCGTAATAACACTATCCACGCCCATTCGATAAAGCTTCTTTACCACACTTGGTTCATTCACTGTCCAACACGACACATGCATACCACCGGCTTGGGCTTTCTTGACTAAAGCGGGTGTGCACAGCTTCCAGTGCGCGCAAAAATAATTCAGGCCCAGCGAGTTTGCAGTCTTTAAATCGCTTTTCGCGGTGGCAACTATGCCGCGTTCGATGTGTGGCGCCAAATCGCCAACGAAGCGCAATACATCGGTGTTGGACGAAGTAATGATCATTCGCTTTGCGTCTTTTTTTGAAGAAAAGCGCTCAGATAGCATTTCTGCCATGCGCTGCATGTCGCGCTTACTACCGGGTTTAACTTCCAGCTGATATTTTTTGAGTTCGGGCGTGGCGCTTAATAGGTTTTCCAGGCTGGGTATGCCGATCAGTTGTTTGCCAGGCCACTGTGGGCCAAAGCGATTGGCGGTCATTTGCTGGAGTTGTTTAGCGGTGTGCGCAGACACTTTGCCTTTTTTGTTTGTGGTGCGGTTGACCGTGCCGTCGTGAACAATAACTATTTGGCCGTCGCTTGAAAACTGCAGGTCTATTTCTATTCGCCGCACACCACGTTCAATGGCGTGCTGACAACCGGCAATGGTGTTTTCCGGGGCTTCGCCTGCGGCACCTCTATGACCATATACTTGCATCGCTTGGTTCCTGGGTTGATTATTTTAGTGTAGCGCTAACACTTTGTGTTCATTGGCGCGTAACCACGCCTGGGCGAGCTTTCGGTTAGGGCATATGCTGTCCACCACCGACCAATACGCGCGTGAGTGGTTCATGTGTACCAGGTGGCAAACTTCATGCGCTATCAAGTAGTGAACGACTTCTGGTGGGCCCAGCATGATTAACCAGTTGAATTGTATGTCGCCTTCTCGGGTGCAATGGCCCCAGCGAGATTTGGTTTTCTTGAATTTTATATGACTCAGCTTATGCTCAACTTGCGCTTGCTGGGCAAGGTCATTGGCCAGGGGCACAATGTAGTCAGTTGCCTGCGCTTTTAACCAGTTATGAAACTCAAGAGCTGCATCGGTAAACAAGTCATCGGCAGGGAGAATCAGCTCATCACCTTTGATACTGACGCGTGCATTGGCAAGGTGTTTGATCTGTAGTGGCTTGCCTAGATAAGGAATGCTTGTGCCATCACGCAGACTGTATTGTTCGTTTTTCCGTTGTTGCTCTGCAAGCAACTGCTGTTCTATCCATTCACGCTTTTCCTGTACAAACTGCTTGACCCAATAATTGGGTGTGCGATTGGGTACACGAACCTCAGCTTTGCCGTTGCGTACATAGATGACGGCGGACTTTCTCCGGGAGCGTTGCACTTCAACTTCAAAGGGCAGCTCGGGTTTTATTTTCAGGCTGGAGCCAAGCATATCGATAAGAGTGTTCGTGTGCAGTGCCTACACAGAAATATTTTCGCCATAACCGTGCCCAAATCCACTGGATGGGTCTTGAAACGATTGTATAACTTCTAAAAATTCACTGCCGTATTTTTCCAGTTTGGCTTCGCCTACGCCGTTGAGTTGCAGGAACGCATTTGGGGACAGCGGCCGGTACTCCATCATTTCCATTAAGGTGGCGTCGTGGAAAATAACGTAAGGTGGCACGCCTTGTGTTTCGGCAAGTCTGGTGCGGGTTTCCTTCAAGGCATCCCACAGCAAATGATCTGATTCGCTCAAGTCACCTAATTGGCCTTTCGGCTTTTTACTTCGTGGTTTTTTGCGCAGTGCTTCTTTGGCGTCTTTACGCATAAAAATGGTTTCATCGCCGCGCAAAATCGATCGGCACTTATCGCTGAGCTTAAGTGCGCCAAAGGCGTCAAAGTCTACTTCCAGGTAGGAGCGCGCTACTAATTGCCTGAACACAGAGCGCCATTGGTTGGCATCCAGGTCTTTACCAATGCCATAAGTGCTTAAAGAATCGTGCCCCCATTGCCTTACCTTGTCGGTGTCGCCGCCGCGCAGTACATCAATGATATGAGTTACACCAAAACGCTGCCCGCTTCGGTACACGCAAGACAGTGCTTTTTGTGCAGCTTCGGTGCCATCCCAGGTCTCGATTGGGTTAATGCAAGCATCACAGTTGCCGCACTGTTCAACGCTGTTCTCATCAAAATACTGCAACAAGGCATGCCGGCGGCATGAGGTGATTTCGCATAGACCAAGCATTGCATTCAATCGGTGTTGCTCTATGCGCTTGAATTCATCGTTGCCCTGTGAGTCTTCCATCATTTGGCGCAGCTTAATCACATCTTGTAAGCCGTAGGCCATCCAGGCGGTGGCAGGCTGGCCATCACGGCCGGCGCGGCCAGTTTCCTGATAATAGGCTTCGATGCTTTTGGGTAAGTCAAGGTGAGCCACAAAGCGTACATTGGGCTTATCCACGCCCATACCAAACGCGATAGTGGCAACTATAATCACGCCTTCCTCGCGCAGAAATCGTTGCTGGTTTCGCTGACGTTTGTCACTGCTTAGGCCTGCGTGGTAGGGCAAGGCATTAAATCCTTCACCGCTAAGCCAATCGGCAATGGACTCTACTTTCTTGCGCGACAAGCAATACACAATGCCGCAGTCTTCACTGTGCTCATTTTTTAGAAAGCTGAGCAGCTGGCGCTTTTCATTTTGTTTGTTGGTGATACGGTATTGAATGTTGGGTCTGTCAAATCCGCAAATAAATTGTTTGGCGTCTTCCAATTGCAAGCGCAGCACAATTTCGCGTCGCGTTCGTTCATCGGCAGTAGCCGTGAGCGCGATACGCGGTACGGTTGGAAATTGCTCGTATAGTAAATTAAGTTGCAGATAATCTGAACGAAAGTCGTGACCCCACTGCGCGACACAATGTGCCTCGTCTATAGCAAACAAGGCGGGTGTTACGCCGTGCAACATATCCAGAGTTCGTTGTTGCACCAGTTTTTCTGGTGCGATGTACAGCAGGTCCAACTGACCGTTTGCGTAGGCTTGTTCAACCTCGTATGCATGCTGCGCCGACAGGCTGGAGTTTAGAAACCGGCCATCCACGCCCAGTTGCGCAAGTGCATCCACTTGGTCTTGCATCAAGGCAATCAATGGTGAGATTACAACCGCAGTACCGTCACGCAATAGCGCTGGCAACTGGTAACACATTGATTTACCGCCACCGGTTGGCATCACTACCAGTGCGTCTTTGCCCGATGCCACCCGTTGAATAATTTCTTCCTGCGGCTCACGAAACGCGCTGTAGCCGAATACCTGCTGCAGAATTTGCAGCGCCTCAGACATGAGATTCAGGCCTCAGAGGTGTACAAAAACGATTCGCAGTAGCTTTTGGCCTGCTCAGTCGCAGGAAGTGATAGGCAGTGCGTTTGTGTGGTGCGGCGAAACTCTGCGAGTGCGGCCATGCGCGGGGCATTGTCGCCAGCCCACGCTCGTAAGCTCTCATCAAGGCCTTCCAGACGAGTGCGCGAACGCTGATACATTGATTTGCTAGCGGCCAATTCAGCAAACACTTCATCGAAGCCGCTGCGCACTGCTTCCAGGTTATCAGCATCAAGCTCAAGAACGGTTCGCAGGTAATTAACCCCCCACTGAAATCGGGTGGCCGGCCCACGGGCTTGATCAAAGGCTTTGCGCCGCCACTCAATGGCAGCATCGGCATTACCCAATTTCTGTTCGATATCGGCGAGCTCGCCCATGAAATAATAGACGTATTTAGAACGTGAGACTTCAGCACTGAGCAGTTCCTTTGCTTCGGTGAGTTGGCCCGATTCAACGAGCATGTTCCCTGTGGCGTTGATTGTGGCATGAAACTGGGGGTCAGCGCGATCCATTTTTTCTGCTTCGGAACGTAAAGCGCTGATTCTCGTCAACACACCTTCATTCAAATTTGCATCCAGTGCTTTGTTAAGCCCAACCAAAGCACGCAACGACTGTATACGTTGAAAGAGGTCAGAGTCGACATTATCGGCCATGTTTTCATACAAGGTCTCAAACCGGGTTTGTAGCTCTGGTGTCAGAATTGCGGCAAGTGATTCTCCTGTGGCCAGAAAGAGATACATGTTCGACTGCAGCTGCAGAGGTCTATCCAGCAATGTACTGAGTTGCTGTGCTGCGCGCTGCTTGTCAGTGTCGGTGAGCTTAACCTTTCCATCAGAATCGGTGGTGGCCAACATTTGTTGCTGCAGCTGCATAACAGAGAGAGCTGCTTTATCTTTGGCTGCCGATGTTGGGCAGTGCAGTGCGGCCGCAGAAAACACCTCGCCCAGTACCGCCGGTTCCAACGGCTCCGGGTCTTGCTGCCAGGAATGCTGCGCCAACATCCGACACTCTGCTTCGTTCAGTGCGATAGTGGGTTGTTCCAGCTCAGTCAGAATACGTTGCGTTATTTTACCTATGGGTTGCAGATCATTGAGCGCGTACTGCAATACGTTCGCATAAGCACCCAGATCCAGGCCATTGGGAATACGGGTAAGTTCTTCACCGCTGGTATTAAAGACTACCAGCGTCGGGTAACCCATCACGCCGTATTGTTCGGCATACTTCTGGGCTCCGGGCGTGTCACCGTCAAGATACACGGGAACGAATTGTCGGCTTGCCTGAATAAACGAAGGCTCCTGGAATACGGTTGCCTTTAGTTCGTGGCACGGAGGGCACCACACTGCGCCCCAGTAAAGGAACACTGGCTTGTTGTCTGTTTTGGCCATCGCAAAGGCTTGATCCACACTGCCGCCAAACCAGTGGATGCCTGCTGCTTTGTGCTCGGTAGCCGGTTTGATGGACGCTGGCGCTGGTTCGTTCTCAGTGCCTGGGGTTGGCTGTCCACAGGCCGTAAGCACCAGTAGCATTACTAGCATTACATGAATGTTCAAGCAGGTTAACTCCTGTTAAAGCAGCGCGGTACAAAAAGGTATTATGCTGCCAGACAGTGTAAAACAACAGGGACACTAAATGAGTATTCTCGATCGCTTTCGATTAGATGGCAAATTGGCGCTGGTAACGGGCGGCGGGCGCGGTATTGGTGAGGCCTGTGCGCTGGCGTTTGCCGAGGCAGGCGCCAACGTGGTGATTGGCGCGCGCACCGAATCGCAGTTGGACACTGTTGCCGAGAAAATACGCGCTATGGGTCAGCGTGCGCTGGTCGTGCCGCTAAACGTGATGAAGGAGGACCAGCTTGACAATTTTGTTGACCAGGCAATGGCGGAGTTCGGCCGTATTGATATTCTTGTCAATAACGCAGGGGGTGGTGCCGGGCCAGCACCGGCACTACAGACATCAACAAAACAAATGGAAGCTGATTTCCGCTTCAATACAGTATCAGCGTTTCAATTGAGCAAACTGGTTGCACCACTAATGGTTGAAACGGCAGGAAGTGGCTCTATTGTGAATATCTCATCGGTGGCCGGCAGGCACCCGCACCCTTGTTTCGCCGCCTATGGTGTTGCCAAAGCGTCTTTGTCGTTTCTCAGTCAGGAACTGGCTCAGGAATTTGCACCCAAAGTGCGGGTAAATGCGATTGCTGTGGGTTCCACAAAAACCAGCGCTCTGGATACCGTACTTACGCCGGAAATCGAACAAGCCATGGTTGAGTTGACCCCAATGGACCGGCTTGGTGAAGTGGAAGACATTTCCGCCTGCGCCTTGTATCTGGCTGCGCCGGCGTCAGGGTATTTGACCGGCGATGTGCTTCAGGTCAATGGCGGCTTGCAAACCTTGAATATGATCATGCCTCGCGCCTTCGAATAAGCCTATGGATCGCGAAGAACAAATCACACAGCTGTTAGACAAACAGGCTATTACCGATTTGCTGTACGCTTACTGTAACGCGGCAGACCGGCATGACAATGACAAAATGCGTCAGCTGTATCACGAAGACGCGATTGATGATCACGGCGGCTTCTTCAAAGGCCCGGCGATGGATTTTATCGATCATTTACCAGATATCCAGAAATCGATGCGCATCCTGCATCACAACCTGACGACAATGAACATCGCTATCGAAGGCGACTATGCAGAGGGCGAGATATACGTGCTTGCCTTCCATCAGGCGCTTGATGAAAACAACGCACCCATTGATGTGCTGATAGGTGGTCGCTATCTGGACAAATATGAAAAGCGTGATGGCGTTTGGAAATTCAGTTACAAGGCCGTGCTCGCCGACTGGGTCAAGATCAGCGAACCAAGTGAGGTACGTCTGGATCATCCCTTTGTTGCGGGTTCATACATTGGCGAACCCGGACAAAGCGACCCTTCTTACGCTACCTTTTGTTTGTTAACACCTGGCAAGCCACCATTTAACAGTTAATCAGCCCGTTCATCGGACGCTTTGTCGGCCTTCCTTTGTACACAACCGGGTGCACGACGAACTGTGCTGTCGTCGAGATTTATTTCGGTTAATGTTGCGGGGCTATTTACATCGAGTCTCCCAACACAATGCCGAAAACGCCGTTCTCTCTGCTGCTGGGCAGTTTGCTTCTTTCGCTATTATCAACTCAGCTCATGGCACACTCAGCCATGTTTCCAGATCAATTTCGTTATGACGGCAGCAATGAGGGGCGCCTGGAATATGTGGCTGGCAGTGGCGGGCCGAGCAAAGCCAAAGCGATTCTGAGTAACCAGAATTGTGTCGACGGTCTGGCGGGTGACTACCCTTGCCGTAATATTGATTTGCGTTCACTAATGAGTAAAACAGAACTGGGTGGTGGCGACACGTATCTGAACGACATATGGGGCTGGACAGATCTCACCACTGGCACTGAAGTGGCCATTGTAGGGCGCGAGAATGGCACCTCGTTTGTTGATATTAGCGACCCCACCGACCCGCAGCTAATGGGCTTCCTGCCATCGTCAAATGGTGGTGTTGGCGACTGGCGCGACATTAAGGTGTATCAAGACCATGCTTATATAGTGGCCGACGGCGCAGGCAACAACACTCACGGTTTACAGATATTAGATTTAAGCACATTGAGCGGAATCACACCGGGAAGCACGCTCAGCGAAACAGCACTGCACACAGGTTTTGGCAATGCGCATAATATCGCGATCAACGAAGACAGCGGTTTTGCATACGTAGTTGGCGCTGACCAATGCAGCGGCGGCCTGTATATGCTGGATATTTCTACACCGGCGAACCCGCAGTTCGCCGGTTGTTTCTCAGAAGACGGTTACACGCACGACGCCCAGTGCGTGATTTACCGAGGTCCGGATACACGCTTCTTTGGTCAGGAAATCTGTGTCGCCTACAACGAAGACACGCTGACGGTAGTTGATGTAACAACGAAAAGCAATCCGGTCATGTTGTCGCGCACGCCCTACCCGGGTGCTCAATACACTCACCAGGGATGGTTTGTCAGTGACAACCATACATACATCGTTATGAATGACGAACTGGATGAGCAAAACGATGGCGTGAATACCACCAGCTATATGTGGAACATGAGCTTGCTGGACGCTCCGATTGAGACCGGTAGGTACCGCGGCAACTCCAGGGCGATAGATCACAACATGTATACACGTGACGGGTATGTGTTTGAGTCAAATTATCGCGAGGGGCTTCGAATTCTCAATGCCAGTAACGTAGATAGTGGCTCAATGAGCGAGCGCGCCTACTTCGACACCATTCCATGCTCTGACGCTCCGCGTTTTTCGGGCGCCTGGAGTAGCTACATCTACTTTGCCAGCGGCAACGTTATTGTTAGTGATATTGAGGCAGGTTTGTTTGTGCTTAGGCCCGACACGGCTGCCATTGCTGCCAATGCCAATAATGCGGCTCCGGCCAGCAGTCCTGTTTGCGCACCTGAGCCAGAGCCCACACCAGAACCAGAGCCCACACCTGAGCCAGAGCCCACACCCGAGCCAGAGCCCACTCCCGAGCCAGAGCCCACACCCGAGCCAGAGCCCACTCCCGAGCCAGAGCCCACTCCCGAGCCAGAGCCCACTCCCGAGCCAGAGCCCACTCCTGAGCCAGAACCTACGCCTGAGCCAGAACCTACGCCTGAGCCAGAACCTACGCCTGAGCCAGAACCTACACCTGCTCCTCAGCCACAGCCAGAACCCGCTCCTGAACCGACGCCTGAGCCGGAACCTACGCCAGAGCCGGAACCTACGCCAGAGCCGGAACCTACGCCAGAGCCGGAACCTACGCCAGAGCCCGAACCGGCACCACCAACACAACCAGTGTCGCCTCAACCAGCGGCCGCAAATTCATCCGGTGGCGGCGGTGGCAGTACCTCACCGCTGGTGGCTGCGTTGTTAGCAGCTGCAGCACTTCGAAGGCGAAAAAAGCTCTAGAGAGGTACTTGCTCTCGCTCCTGCGCTCGCCAGAGCGCGGCATAGGCACTGTCTGATTGCAGCAAGGAATCATGACTGCCTTGTTCAACAATGCCGCCCTCACCCATGACAATAATGCGGTCTGAATCGACCACCGTTGATAAACGATGAGCGATGGTCAAGCTGGTATGACCTTGTTGAAATTCCTTTAGCGCAGACATGATTGCCCGTTCGGAGCGGCTATCCAGCGAGGAAGTTGCTTCGTCAAACACCAAAATGGGCGCACCTTTCAAAATGGTTCGCGCAATCGCAACGCGTTGTTTCTCGCCGCCAGAGAGCTTTAGCCCGCGCTCACCAACGACGGTATCCACGCCGTCGGGCAAAGACGCAATAAAGTCCTGCAAGTGTGCCATTTTGATTGCGGCGCGCACTTCCTTATCGCTGGCATCAATTCGACCGTAACGTATGTTTTCTAAAATGGAGTCATTGAACAATACGGTATCTTGCGGAACAATCCCTATGGCGTCGCGCACAGACTTTTGGGTACATTGCGATATGTCCTGACCATTAATCAGTACTTGACCAGCTTTGCTCTGCCCGTCCGGGCTAGGGTCATAGAATCGGAATAGCAGCTTCACCAAAGTCGACTTGCCAGCACCACTGCCGCCAACCAATGCCACTTTTTCGCCCGGATGAATAATGAAGTCCAGATTATGCAAAATATTGCGGTCGTTATTGTAGCGAAAGCTCACATTGCCAAACTGCACGCTGGGCGGTTTGTCTGCAGGTAGTTGCAGCTCAACAGCGTCAACCGCATCGCGCACAGAGGGTTGTTCGTCAAGTAAGGCAAACATCTGCTCAATGTTTGCCATCGAGCCCTTAATCTCTCTGTAGACGAACCCGAGAAAATTGAGCGGCAAAAAAAGCTGCAGCATAAATGCATTAATCAACACAAAATCACCCAAGGTCATATCACCAGTGGTGACTCTTTGCGCTGCAAGCATCATCATGGCAGTCATTGCCGCTGCAATAATAAAAGCCTGGCCCGCGTTGAGAGTAAACAGCGACAAACGGTTTTTGCGACGAGCAGATTCCCAATCTGCCAGATCAAGGTCATAACGATCAGCCTCAAATTTCTCGTTAGTGAAATACTTTACCGTTTCATAATTCAACAAACTGTCTATAGCGTGCGTATTACTCGTAGAGTCTGCCAGGTTCGCCTCACGCACAAAGCGCGTGCGCCACTCAGTAGTAACAACGGAAAAAGCAACGTACAAGGCAATAGCAACAAGGGTGATAGCCGCAAAGTGCCAGCCGTAGTTCGTCATCAGCAAGCCAATCACCAGAAATATTTCCAGAAAAGTGGGCACTATATTAAACACAAAGAAGCGCATCAAAAAACCAACACCGGTGGTGCCGCGTTCAATGTCGCGCGCAAGTCCGCCGGTTCGCCGATTTAAATGAAAGTCCAGGTCAAGCGCATGCAGATGTTCAAAAACCTGCAGACCGATCCTGCGCATGGCTCGCTCGGTAACGCGGCCAAACACCGTATCACGCAGTTCGCCAAATACGACGCTGGAAAATCGCGCCATGCCATACGCCACCACCAATGCGACTGGAACGATTATCAGTTCACTGCCAGCGGGTTCAGAGTCCAGTGAGTCAACAATATATTTCAACAGGAAAGGGCCGATCACACTGGCGCCCTTGGCGGCCAGCAAGCAAAGAAATGCCACAACTATTCTATTTCGGTAGCCGCTCAGGTGCGGCCAGATCATCTGAAATACGCGCCAGTTCAGTTTTGCATCGGCATTGTCGGCTAGCTGGCCGTGGGGTGACATGTCTTAGCAGCCGCCATCCAGAGCGTTTATCCACTCACTTAACAGTGCTATGCCCTCGGTGTGCGCCAGTGATCTACCCAGTTCTGGCATCATGTCGCCAGGCTTGGTAGATCGCATACGAAACGTCATGATCGACTGCTCAGCGTTTCCTGGAACGATAGAGTATTGTCGGTTGCCAGTGCCTCGCCCTGCGGCTACGGGCGGTTTGCATACACCCATAGAAAGCACGTTTTCGTTCTGAATATTAAGCAGCAAAGCCGAGGTGTCGGCAGCTCCATTCGGGTTGTGGCAATGACTGCAGTTGATATCAAGATAAGACCGTGCACGTTCATCCAGTGAATGCTCAGCGCTGCTCTGCCAATCGGCGTTGGCCACAATTGTTTCAGGCATTCCGGTTAACGACAACTTCTCGCGCCACGCCGTGAGTTGAGCTGTGCCGGCATGGTAGACCGAGGCCTTGTGCAAGTGCCTTGCCTTGGGCCCTATGGGCAGCAGTTGTTTCGAGCCGTGATTGGTTTCATGGCAGCCTGCGCACTGATTTTTGTCGGGAACCACGTAGGCAAATGATTGAGCCACATCGCTACCTGACTCAAGCAGCGAGAGTGACTTGATATCGCCAGTGATCTCCAGACTTGCATCGGTCTGCTGGTCATTCCATACATAAGGCAAAGCCTGCCAGTGGTCGCTTTGACGAACCAGTAAACGGGTTTCTATTAATCGCACTTTGCTAAGATCAAGTTCGCCATTTTCGAAGTACTGCGCTTGATCTGCCTGTTTGAGTACCAGGTTAAATTCGGCATCGGCTCCGCCGGCTCTGGGATAAAAAAAGGTTTTGGAAATAACTGTACCGACCGGAAAATCAAAAGTTTCCTCGGCGCTGTAGCCAATCTCCTCGTCTCTAGGAATCCAAACTGTCCGCAGTTTATGCGCGTAATCAGTAAACAAACTGCTGTTTAAATCATAAGGTACGGCATGTTTATTCAGCGACAAGCGCTGATTATTAACGGATAACAACTGCCAAGCGCTGAGTTGTTGAGGAACAGCATCCGCCGCGTGCAGCTTAACGTCCTGCGGAGTCTGCGAGCAAGACGACAGCAGTACGCTGGCAATTAGCAGTAAAACGAAGCGGCGCATCTAGCCGCCCAGCGTCATTTCGATCGCAGGCAATTTGGCCAGCTCACACTGATGCGGTGCAATGTCTTTGCTAACAGATTCGAAATCGTTAGCCGCATCCAGATTAATAAACCCGGCACCTTCTTCCTGAACGCACAAACGCAAGTCGTTGGGCAATGAGCCATCAACCAGTCGTTCGGGGTTCACTACGCCGTCCCACAGAATATCTGGCAAGCTACCACTTAGGCCATACTCGGCGATGCGCAGCGCTTTCAAACGAACATCACCCGGTGTGCCTCCAGCGCCACTCATTTCGTTGTCGTAAATAAATATGCTTTCAGGGTAAGGGTCGAAATCTTCAGCGCTGGCCTTGTCGCTAAAAAACCCGGCAGTGAAATAGCTGGTGACTAGAATACTTGCGGTGTTATTGTCTTTGATCCGGTTATTGAATATTTCCACCTTGTCATTCGAGTTAATGACAACGCCCGAGCCTGCTGGAACGCTGGCAACCGGTGTGCCATCTGCGCCAAAGTTCTCAGTGTTATTGTTGTTAATCTCGTTGTTATACACGCGCGTGCTGTGACCAGGTTGTGGCAGATTGGGCATGTTAAATACCAGAATGCCGCCGGTGTTGTTAACGGCTACGTTTTCATACACGTCAGCGCCAATGCTGTTTTCTATTTCAATACCGGCCACGTTGTATTCAGCGCGATTTCTACGCACAACGATATTGGTAGACTGGCCAACGTAAATTCCAGCATCAGATGCTGCAATAGCAACAGAATCTTCAATCAATACGTTGTTCATCTGTACGGGGTAAATACCGTATGCGCCATTGCTGGTTTTTGGGCCATCCGTCCATTCGGTTCGCACACGTTGTACAATCAGGTTTTCGCCTTGATTAATCTTAATCGCATCGCCTTTTGTATCTTCAATGGCCAGATCCTGCAGCGTGAAGTCGCTGGCATTAACCAGCAAACCTTCGGCACCCTGTATCTGGTTCTTAAAACTGAGCACCGTTTTGTCGATACCGGCCCCGCGCAGAGTGACGCCGTCCACATTCAAGCTGAGACCGCGAGTCATATCAAACCGGCCTTCAGGCAGTTCTATGACGTCACCAGGCTTGGCAGATATCAGCTTCTTTAGCAATGATTTCTGAAAATCATCAGTACTCGTATTGGCCGCTGGCTCAACCGGCGCGGCTGTCTCCTGGCCGCAGGCAAGGATAAACAGTGATAGAGAGATCAAAAGCAAAGCGCGAAGCATAAAGTATTCCCAAAATTACATGGACTAATGTCGTAGGGTACCAGTTTACCGGTAGAATAAGTGTTATGAAAACCGTCATTCCAAACTTTGCGGGCAAGCGGGTGCTGGTTCTAGGTGATCTGATGCTGGATCGCTACTGGGCTGGCCCTACCTCACGCATATCGCCCGAAGCACCAGTGCCGGTCACGCGCGTGGATGAGCAGTTTGAGCGCCCGGGAGGTGCTGGAAACGTGGCGCTTAATATTACCTCCCTGGGTTGCGAAGCGCGATTGCTAGGCTATGTAGGTGATGACGAATCAGCGCAGCTTCTGGCGGGCGCACTGCAACAAGCAGGTGTGGAGTGTCAGTTTCAAACGGTAGCCGGGCAGCAAACAGTCACCAAACTGCGAGTGCTCAGCCGTAATCAGCAATTAATGCGCCTGGACTTCGAAAAAGGTTTTGCTGATGTTAATGGCGTTGAGTTGCGTAGCGGCTATGAGCAAGCCATCGCCGGCTGTGGCGCTATCGTATTGTCTGATTACGGTAAAGGCACGCTCGCAGATACCAAGCAAATGATTGACCTCGCGCGCGCCGCAAATGTACCCGTGCTGATTGACCCAAAAGGTAGTGATTTCAGTAAATACCGCAGGGCGTCATTAATTACGCCTAATGAAGCCGAATTTGAAGCGGTTGTTGGGCCATGCGCAAATGATGAAGACCTGTTAAAGAAAGGCGAGCAGCTACGCAATGAACTGGAGCTGGACGCTTTGCTGGTGACGCGCAGCGAACGGGGCATGGTGTTATTTCAACACGGCCAGGCAGCCGTCACTTTGCCAACCCGTGCGCAGGAAGTATTTGATGTTACGGGTGCCGGAGACACGGTGATCGGTACTCTGGCTGCGGCAATTGCAGCGGGCGAGAATTTTGAATCTGCAATGCAGCTGTCCAATTTGGCTGCTGGTGTGGTAGTGGGCAAGATCGGTACCGCCACAGCCAGTGTGGCTGAGCTTCAGCAGGCCATGTTAATACACGAGCCACTACCACGTGGCGTCACCGATGAAGATCAGCTGCTGGAAACGCTGAAAGCGGCCAAGGCAAACAACGAACGAATTGTTATGACTAATGGCTGCTTTGATATTTTACACGCAGGCCATGTCGCCTATCTTTCCAGTGCGGCTGACCTGGGCGATAGGCTTATTGTCGCCGTTAACGACGACGACTCAGTAAAACGATTAAAAGGCGAAGGTCGACCGGTTAACGGTGTTCAGCAACGAATGGCGGTGTTGTCGGGCCTGGAAAGCGTCGATTGGGTTGTACCTTTTAGAGAGGATACGCCGGCACGCCTTATCGCAAAATTACTACCTGACACATTGGTAAAAGGCGGCGATTATGCACCTGAAGAGATTGCCGGTGGCGACGCAGTTATAGCCGATGGTGGCGAGGTTAAAGTGCTGCAGTTCATAGATGGTTTGTCTACATCAGCGATTATTTCAGCGATCAAGAAGCGGGTGTGATGTGATCGACACAACAGGAATGTTAGTGGTAACCGGTGGAGCCGGGTTTATAGGAAGCAATCTCGTAAAGGCGCTGAATGACGCCGGTCGTAAAGACGTGATTGTAGTTGATGATCTAAGTGACGGTCACAAGTTTGTAAATTTGGTGGATTGCAATATTGCCGACTACCTGCATTTTGTAGAGTTCGAGCAGCGTGTGAAAAACGGTGAGTTCGCCGGTCTGCAAGCTATTTTCCATCAGGGTGCGTGTTCAACCACCACCGAATGGGATGGCCACTATATGATGGAAAATAACTTCCATTATTCGAAAGTGCTTCTTCACCATTGCCTGAAACATAATATTCAATTTGTCTACGCCTCATCTGCGGCCGTTTACGGAGGCAATCAAACCTTTGTTGAAGTGCCTGACTATGAGGCGCCACTCAATGTATACGGTTATTCGAAATTACTGTTTGACCAATATGTGCGCCGGGTCGTGGATTTTGCACGACCGTATTCACAGGTGACCGGCCTACGCTACTTCAATGTTTACGGCCAGCGTGAACAGCACAAAGGCAGCCAGGCCAGTGTTGCTTTTCATCTGCATAACCAGTTGAAAAATGGCGATACCGTTAAATTGTTTGAAGGCAGCGCACACTTTGCGCCAGGAGAGCAGCGCAGGGATTTTGTATTTGTTGACGATGTGGTTGATGTAAACCAGTGGCTTTTGGCGAACCCAGAGGTGTGTGGCATTTTCAATGTAGGTAGCGGACGAAGCCAAACGTTTAATGACGTAGCCAATGCGGTCATTGCATTTAATGGTAGAGGCGAAATTCAATACATTGAGTTTCCACCCGGATTAAAAGAGGCGTACCAAAGCTTCACCCAGGCGGATATTTCAAATTTGCGTGCGGCTGGCTATCAACGAGAATTTAAAACCGTAGAGCAGGGCGTTAGTGAGTATCTTGGCCGTCTTGGCTGAGGTCTAATACCATTGCTATTTTAGCAATCACATCTTCAGGCGTGATCAGATGCATTGCGTCGGGATGACGAACACGCTGCCCCCACTTCACCTGGTCTATGTTCTTTCCCATAAATTTGAGCAAAGCCTTGGGATACGCGTTTGCTACAAACTTCTGGAATCGGTAAGGCCCCGTGCGCAAAGGGTTACTGCTAGCGTATAGACCAACCACAGGTGTCCCGGCAAGATTCGCCATGTGAGTGGGACCCGTATCGGGCGCAATCAGCATACGCGCGCCAGACAATAATGCGTACAGTTCCCCCAGTGTGGTTTGCCCGCACAAGTCCAGCAGCTTACCGTCACTCTGCTGGTTAATTTGCTGCGCAACGTGCCTCTCGTTGTCGACTGGCCCGCCGGTCAAAACCACGGCAAAGCCGCGATTCAGCAAATACTCAATTACCGGTTTATAGTGCTCAACCGGCCAATTGCGCCAATTGTTTTTCCGTACACTGCTGCAGGCATTGATCACGACAAACGCTCGACTATTTTTAAGCCGCTGTAATGCAACGTTACGTACTTCAGTTGGCACATCGAACTGCCAGCTCAGCGGCAAATCATTCATTCCGGCCGCGGCCAAAAACGCCATAAAGCCATCCAATACATGCCCTTTTTCCTGCGCGGAAATCTTGTGATTGCTGAACAACCATTGATAGTCTGCCGCGCGCTGCTGATCAAAGCCTAGCCGCACAGGAGATTTGATGCACAAGCTTAGTACGCTGGCGCGTAAAGCGGCTTGCATATGTAACAGCATGTCGAAGTGGCGACCTCGCATTTTCCGCTTGAATTCAAGCAGGCCAGACCAGCCGCTTCGCTTATTAAAAGTGATAAACTCAACACCTTGCAGATACTGCATCAGCTGATGTTCGCCTGTGCCGATAACCCAGGTAATCGAGCAATCAGGCCACTGCTGTTGCATTGCGCGCACGACCGGCACAATATTCGCTGTGTCGCCTATGGCCGACAGTCGCAGAATACAAACTGACGTGGGTGGCTTGCTAAACGGCAATAGCCTGGATTGAGAAAGTGCAGACGAAGACATACTTGCGCGCAGGTCTGAAAGTGATTGAATACAGCGCGGCTGACGATGCAAAGGCAAGCGGTGCTGCAAGGCAATACATCCTAGCCAGTTCCGATAGTGCTGTCGAGGATGAGGCGCTGCGTTGCCTGTTTGAACAGCACAGCAAACATCTATTGAGTGATGTGGCAGATCCAGAGGTAGAGAGCGGCCGCGGAAAAGTGCATTTTTTCGAACATCACGGCCGTAAGCTGGTGCTGCGTCAGTATCGCCGTGGCGGCCTGGTGGGAGCGCTGGTCAAACGCAGCTATCTGTGGCTCGGCCTGGAAAACAGCCGGCCATTTACCGAACTGAAATTATTAGTGGAGTTGCAGCGACTGCCAGTTAACGCCTGCAAGCCATATGCCGCTCGCATTGTTCGCAACGGCCTGGTCTATCAGGCACAACTGATTACCGAACAGGTTACTGATTCGCAAACATTGGGAGAATTATTGCAGAACGCACAAGCAAGCAATCAAGTTTTGCAGCTTGCCGGCGAAGTGATTCGCGCGATGCACGATGCGAATATTCACCATGCTGACTTGAATGCCAGCAATATTCTGATCGGCAACGGAGAGGCAGTGCTAATAGATTTTGACCGGGGGAGCGTTCGCTCTTCGGCGCGATTGGATTGGCGTGGGGCGAACATTGAACGCCTGCGTCGCTCAATCAATAAGCTGCAACAACGTTATGGCTTTGAGTTTAGCGACGATCAATGGCGCTGCTTGCTGCAGGCTTACCTTGGTAATGATGCCGGCTAGCCGACTGCTGATAATACATTGTTTTTTGGATAGGTTTGCCGAAACCACTCGGCAAACTCTGTAGCGGGTAGAGGCTTGCTAATGTAATAGCCTTGAATAAAGTCGCAATTCTCAGAACGCAAAAACTCCAGTTGTTCTGCAGTTTCTACACCCTCCGCTACCACTTTCATTTTCATGGTCTGGCCCATACTGATAATCGTTTTGGCAATGGCGGCATCGTCTTTGTTGTGCGGTAAATCGATCACGAAGTCTCTGTCAATTTTTAGATAATGCACTGGAAAATGTTTGAGATAAGCCAGCGAGGAGTAACCAGTACCGAAGTCATCAATCGCCAATTTCAGACCGAACTCGTTAAGCTCAGTAAGCAGCTCAACAACAGTGCTGCCTTTATCCATGATGCCCGATTCCGTAATCTCCAGTTCCAGCATACCAGGCGACAGTCCGGTATCCAGCACGGTCTGCTTGATGGTTTTAACCAGGTCAGCATTCTGGAACTGAATAGATGAGAGGTTAACAGCAACCACAATGTCACCCATCCCACTTTCGCGCCATAGAACTTGCTGCTTACAGGCTTGTTTTAATACCCAATCGCCAAGCTCAATAATCAGTCCACTTTCCTCGGCAACTGGTACAAACTCAGCGGGCGAAACAAAACCTCGCTCGGGATGTGTCCAACGCACCAACGCCTCAACCCCTTTCAAACGGTTGTCGTTAATGTCTATCACCGGTTGATAATGTAAACTGAAGTGGTTATGAAGAAGACTATCTTGCATGTCTTCTTGCATACGTTTTCTCGCTTGTACTTTTTGCTCAAGCTTATGATCAAATAACCGGTATAAGCCAAGACCTGCTTGCTTGGACTGATAAAGCGCGAAATCTGCTTTTTTCATCAGCGAGGCAACGCTATTAGCGTCGTCGGGGTAAAGTGCAATGCCAATGCTTTGGGTTGTGCCAAACTGGCAATGGTCGAAGTGTATGTTCTTCTGCCCTTCACGCAAAATGTCGCTGGCGTAATTTTGAATCACATCCCCACGGTTGATATTGGTTGCGATAATAGCGAATTCGTCACCGCCCAGGCGGGCCACAGTGTCAGTTGTGCGTGATCTGGCTTTCAATTTGCTTGCAATGGATTTCAATAGTTCGTCTCCAGCCATATGGCCGTAGGCATCATTGATGTCCTTGAATTTGTCAACGTCCACTAAAATTAATGCCAGCGACAAACCACTGCGCTCAGCGTGCTCGCTTGCCTCTTTAAGCTTTAGATTAAACAGAGTACGGTTCGCAAGCCCTGTGAGGCTGTCGTAGTGAGCAAGCTCGGTGAGCTCACTGGTGTTGCTGATGATTTGTCGGCGCCAGTTGGCCGCGCGGCTGAATACGAATGCCCACATCAAGGCCAACAGTGCTGCGACGATATAGTTAAATTGCCGCGCTTTGTCCTGGCTTTCTCTAAGCGACGCCCGATTACTCATTGCCGTTGAGTTAAGTGCGTTTTGTAAATCGAATTGTGCTTCGTTGTACTTTGCTTTCAGATCACTGTAGTAGTTATCCTGAAGTAATTGCAAAGCGCGTTCGTGCCGAGCGCTGGCGATGGCCGCAAACGCCAGGTCTTCTACGGCGAGCAGTTGTTGGTTAAGCGCGTCGATCTTTCTGATTGGCACCACAGTGCTGCTCATGGTGGCTTTGCGGATACTGGCCTCCAACATTGATGACGTTAGTGCGTGGCGCTGTTGCCAAAGGCCCATGGGATCACCGCTGTGGGCGGCAACCTGCGCAGACATGGTTAGAACTTCGTCGTAATATCGAATTTCCCCAGCTATCTCCGCCAGGTGTAGCCCACGCTGCATGTTGTCTTCAATGCTTAGCTGCAGATTATCCAGTTTAAAATGCGAAAATATCGTAGCCGCCGCCGTCAGTATTACCGCCGCAATAATAAGCAATTCTGATTTTCGAGTGCTTTCCATGCGCTCTTGCTACTGCATCAATCCGTATCTTTTACAGTGTAGATAAAATGCCCAAACAACGCAGTCTAAGTCAGGTATTGCAATGCAATCTGAACAACAACCAGCATTCGATAAACTGAATAAATTCATAGCGATACGCTCGCCAGGAGCGATGCGACGCTGCGCTGCCGGATTTTCGACAGCGCAGTATTCGCCGAACGGTAGTTACTTGCGCGACTGCAAACTATGCAGCGTTCAATGGTTTGCTGATTTCAGCCCAGTCAATGTCGTAATCATCTGGCATGTTCTCAAACTCCAACAAACCAAGCTCTTCGAATTTTGGCCTGACCGCATCCGTCAGTAGTCCAATTCGGCGCAGGTTTGGAATAATGCGTGTGAACAACAAGTTCCTAAACTGACTGATCAGCGGCCCTTTCAAGTACACCTCTCGCGCTTCTTCAACGTTCCAGCCAAAATGCTCGAATACACCCGTGGGAATCAAACGCTCGCGTGCAACAACGCATGCCTCATAGGCAAACATAGCGCGATCTTCTTTTTCTTTTTCTGAAAGCGTCTGTACGAAAGCCTCCAGATAATTGACCCCAAATGTGACGTGCCGGGCTTCATCGCGAATAATGTAATGCAGTAATTCACCGACGATGCTGCCCTCGGACACCATCTTCATGGTATTGAATGCGGATAAAGCGAAGCCCTCAATCACCAACTGCATGCCAATGAATTTCAAATCCCAGCGTGGGTCGGTCAGTATTTTGTCCAACAGAAATTTGAGACTTGGATCTATCGGATAGCAATGGCCTATGCGGGTCTGAATAAGCTTATTGAATGCTTCCACATGGCGCGCTTCATCGAAGGTTTGCGAAGCAGCATACAGCTTGGCATTGTAACTGGGCGCGCAACAAGCAAGTTGCGATGCCACCAGTAAAGCGCCTTGTTCGCCATGCAAAAACTGCGATAAAGTCCATGCGCTGAGGTGATGATTGACTTCTTTTTTCCCGGAATCATCAAGTTGCGCGTACGGCGGGTAATTGAGGAACGTATCTACATCGGGCGCAATGTCTTCCTTCATAGGTAAGGTCCAATCTATATCCACTTCTACATTCCAGTTCAACTGTTTGCCCAGCTCGTAAAGTTTGCGAATGCGATCATCTTGTACTGAATAATCCCAGTTATAGCTACCTGTCAACGGAGTATCAAAAATTTCAACAACGTGCTGAACGTCCGCTGGACTCAATTCCGGGTCATCGGGACCCTTGTATTCAGCGTATTCAGGAAACTCAACTACGCCTTTTGGTGGTGTGCTGACACGTTGTATGTCCATAATATTCTCCTCTCATCGTTAACCTAAAGAATACGCTTGCCTAAATGGACAACAAGGTGATTGAATGCCTATATTGAGTCATTGCGGGCCATAACAGATCAATCCATATGCAAGTGAATGTTAAATCGACAATACCAGGCGTAGGCGGACCGGTTCGAATGGTGTTGCTAAAGATGCTTGAGCAACGCGGTGTTAGCGTGACCAGGCTGTGTAGCGGAACACAATTGCAGGTCGACAAACTACAAGATCTGGAATACGAAATGCCGATTGATGAGTTTGAGGCGTTGCTGGTGCAGAGTCTGCGCTTGTCGGCATGTCCGGACCTTCTGTTACGCTATGGGCAGGAAATTAGCCTGGCCTCTCTTGGTGTGCTCGGTTATGCCTTTATGTGCTGCGCTAACCTGCGTGAAGTGTTGGATTTGCTGCTCAGATACCATCGGCTTATTTCACCAACCTGCGATATTCGCTATTCATTGGGCGAAAAAGAGGTGTGCATAACCTTGCATAAAGGTTTGCTGAACTCAAAAGTAACGTCAATAGACAGTGAGATTCTTTTTTCTTCTGCGACAACAGCACTTACCAGTTTACTTGGTGAAAACAATCTTGAACTGAGGGCTCAGTTCAGTCATGCGCCACCCCTTTACGCAAACGCCTATGAGTCGGTGTTTGGTGACAATATCGAATTTCAGTCTGTGGAAAATAGCTTGTATTGCAACGCAGAGTTGTTGGAGCGCCCTCTGCAATTTGCTAACCCGGTGATGAAGCAAATTTACCAGCAACAATGCGACGCCTTGCTGGAAAGAATGGAGCAGGGGCGTTATAGCATTCGTGTACAGCAACTCTTGTTAGAGCATCCAGGCCGGTTCCCGGGCATTGAGCAAACAGCCGATCGCTTGAGGATTGGTTCGCGTACACTCAGGCGTCGCCTGGCAGGCGAAAATACAACGTACAAACAATTGGTTCAGGAAGTACGCTGCCAGCTGGCCGAAGAATACTTGCGCTCCAGCCCTTTATCCATCCAGGAAATAGCAGACATGTTAGATTATTCTGATGTGGCCAATTTCAGGCGTGCGTTTATTGCCTGGAAAGGTGTATCGCCCGCTAAATTTCGCAGCGGCCGTTAAATGTAAAACCAGACTATGTGCGTGTCGCACTTGTGCCGTACCGGTTTCGTCGCGACAATAAACTTTTATTCGGAGCTCGCATTTTTATGCGTTTACTTAATGACACTTTTCTAGTCTGCCTGCTATTGAGCGTCTCAGTTGCCGCACAGACCGCATTACCAGCAAGTGATGGTAATGGTAAACCCTTGCCATCACTGGCTCCGTTAGTCGATAAGGCCACGCCAGCGGTGGTTAATATAGCGACCTCTACTACTCAACGCAGCAATAACCCACTGTTCAACGACCCGTTCTTTCGGCATTTTTTTAACGTTCCCCAGCGTCAGTACCGCGCCAGAAAAGTTCAAAGCGCCGGCTCAGGGGTCATTCTTGATGCGCGCGACGGCATCGTGGTAACTAATCATCATGTGGTGAAAAATGCCGATGAAATAAGGGTTATTTTGCATGACGGTCGCGTCATGGATGCAGAGCTGATAGGCAGTGACTCGGAAGTTGATATTGCTGTGTTGCGAGTCACAGCGCGCAATCTTGTGCAGATTAAAGTGGCCGATTCCAGCCGCGCTAGAGTGGGCGATTTTGTTATCGCGATTGGTAATCCATTTGGTCTAAATCAAACCGTAACAACAGGCATCATCAGTGCTCTAGGGCGCACCGGCCTGGGCATCGAAGGGCTAGAAGACTTCATTCAAACGGATGCATCAATTAACCCGGGTAATTCCGGTGGTGCCTTGCTTAATCTTGACGGTGAGCTGGTGGGGATTAACACGGCTATTATAGCGCCGTCGGGTGGCAACGTTGGTATAGGCTTTGCGATTCCAGCCAATATGGCCCTGGCCAGCGTTAGCCAGATAGTCGAGTACGGCGCTGTATCGCGCGGCCGAATTGGAGTTGATACGCAAGACATCGATGAAGAATTGGCACAAGCTTTTGACCTGCCGTCGCGCGCCGGCGCCTTGATCGCAAGTATTGAGCCAGGCTCTCCGGCTGATTTGGCAGGCCTGCAAGCGGGTGACGTGATTGTTAAAGTGGATCAGCAGAAAGTTAGAAGTTCGCGTTCGTATCAAAATGCAATTGCCTTGTTGCGTATTGGCGAGCAGGTTGACGTTACCGTCGTAAGAAATGGCAAAAACAAAACTGCGCGCTGTGTCATTGCCGACCCGTTTGACTTTGTTAGTAATCAGCTGCAAAGCCCCATGGGTGTGCATCTGGAAGGTGCGCGATTCAAGGAAGATGCCAAGTTGGGCTTGGTGGTGGTGCGACTTGAGCAAGGTTCAAATGCCTGGCAGAGCGGTTTGCGCATGAATGATGTTATTCTCAGCGCGAACCGGCGTAAGGTGAGAACGGTAGAGCATATGGACTATGCGCTAAGACTCAGTAACTCGCAGTTGCTGCTGCGGGTGTTGCGCGGTAATGCCGCACTGTATCTGGTGATAAGATAGAAAGCGCGCACTTAGTGCGTATAATTGTATCGAACACATTCTTAGGTAAACTCATGAACGAACTTAGTGCTCCTGCTAACCCCAATCTGGTTACGCTCACCTATGTGATTTACGGTTTGCATTTGTTTGGCGTGGTGACAGGCCTTACAACTGCGGCCATGGTGGTGACAGCCTTCTTAACCGGTTGGCCATCGATATTGGCAGTCATTTTAAATTATGTGAAGCGCGGCGCTACCCGTGGTACCTATCTTGACTCACATTTCAGGTGGCAGATTCGCACCTTTTGGTTCGCGCTTCTTTGGTTTGCGATCGCAGGTGTTTTGGTACTAACGGTGATAGGAATTCCATTCGCATGGGTATTGGCCGTCGTAGTAGGCTTGTGGGTCGCGTATCGAATGGTGCGTGGCACACTGCGGCTCCTTAATAATCAGCCAATGCCTATTTGATTTGCTATGGAAGCGCTTAACGAATATCTGGGCGAGCGAAGCTTTACGAGTTACTGCGAAGAGCTGGATGATCGCGGCTTTATCATTTTTGAACGCGTATTGCCACAGAGTAAAATTGACGGATTAAAAAACGCGCTTCAGCCGCATCTGAACAGCAATGTACAAGGGCGAAATGATTTTGAAGGCCTGAAGTCTAATCGCGTATACGCCTTGCTGGCCAAGGATGAGGCCTTTGTGGAGCTAAGTTTGCACCCGCTGGCGTTGGCGTTTGCAGAGAGAGACCTTGGCGCCTCTTGTATTTTGTCAGCGTGTCTGGCCATTAACCTGCAACCTGGGGAAACAGTACAGCCATGGCATACTGATGACGGTCATATCAATATTCCCAGACCACGACCATCTGCCGGCGTTAGCGCGTTTTGGGTGCTTGATGACACCACAGAGCTAAATGGTGCGACTGAAGTTCTGCCCGGTAGCCATAACTGGGCAGAGGGCGATCTTGACTTGCACGTTTTCGACGACAAGAAGGTGCGTGACGTTGACGACGACCCACAGGCCCACCCGGATGCTGTCAAAGCAATATTACCGGCCGGGTCGCTAATGATTGCAAAAGGCGGTTTGTTGCATCGCGGTGGAGCGAACAAATCCGACGCCGACCGTTTGATTATTACCCCCCAGTATGCACCTGGCTGGGCCAGACCGTTAGAAAATATGCTGCTGGCTGTGCCACCTGACATAGCCAGAACGCTACCCACCCGAGCGCAGGAACTAATAGGCTATTCAATTCACCCGCCATTTATGGGTTATGTTGATGGCATGCATCCATCCAAAACGCTTTCTGCTGGTTGAAGAAAAATAGACCAGATTTTACTTTCTTCTCAGTAGAAACAAGCCAATCATTCCCAGTAGCAGAATTATGCTCAGGCTGCCGCCTCCACCGCCACCTGTACTAATCGCTATCTGCACTTGGGCACGGTCGTTTAGCTCGTCCTCTAATGGCAACTCAAACATATCAACCGAGTCTGCTGGCCCATACTCGGCCACCAGGCTGCCATCGAAAGTGTCGTAGATCTCGATCAGCACATCGTAGTAATCAGCAGGGTAGCCTTCGACCAGATCTGTTTCTACAACGTAGTTATCATTGGCGCCAGATTCCAATACAGAGAAGTCTTCAGTGACTGCGTATTCGGTCCAAACGCCACCGTTCCTGCTCAGATAAAGCCGTGCGTAGACATCAGCAAATAAATAACTACTGTCCACATCAAAATCGACGATCAGCCGAGTGTAATGGCCGTCTGCGTCGTCGTCGAATTGCAATGCAGTGACTGCTGAGTAAACCCAAAATCCAGTGTTCAGTACGGCAACTTGTGAACGTGGTCTGGTCTTACGGCCTTCGTGCTCTTTGTTTTGCATGTTCGCAGCGCTAGAGCGGGTGAGTTGTTTCGCCGCTATACTGTCGTCGTTATTCAAATCTTCAGTAGCCCCGAAACTGCTCGCCGCAAACCCTGTCATCAGCGAAGCCACCAATGGCAGCCACGCAGTCTTGTTTCTGAATAAACGCATCTGTCTCACCTCATCATCAAACAGGGCTTATTACAGCAATCCCTTGCTGAATGCAGGCTGAAATGAAACTGAACGCAAGCTGATTGCATCTGCATGTGGCTTGTCGCATAGTTTGTACACTGTGACCAAGCTGGAGAACAAATAAACGATGAGCAAGCCAAGTATTGCATTCCTGGGGCTGGGCGTAATGGGGTACCCCATGGCTGGCCACCTAGCCAAAGCAGGGTACGCTGTAACGGTATACAACCGCTCAAACGCCAAAGCTAAGAGCTGGTGTGAAGCGCATAGTGGACAAAGCGCTGACACTCCCGGAGACGCGGTCGCCAACGCTGATATTGTGCTGGTCTGCGTAGGTAATGACGATGACGTGCGTTCTGTAACATACGGTGACCATGGTGCGCTGGCTGGCATGCAGTCTGGTGCAGTTTTGGTGGATCACACAACTACTTCTGCCTTGCTGGCGCGAGAATTGGCAGAGGCCGCACAACAAGCTGGGGTTGGCTTTATTGACGCACCAGTTTCAGGTGGCCAAGCGGGTGCTGAAAATGGCGCGCTCACCATCATGGCCGGCGGCGAACAGGCAGTATTTGATTCTGTTAGCACGGCGTTGGACGTTTACGCTCGCAAATGCGAGTTAATGGGTGGCACTGGTAGCGGCCAATTAACCAAAATGGTCAATCAGATATGCATAGCTGGCCTGGTGCAAGGTCTTGCAGAGGGTTTGAATTTTGCAGAACTTGCCGGCCTTGACGCACACAAGGTGGTTGAAGTTATCTCCAAAGGAGCGGCGCAATCTTGGCAGATGGAAAATCGCTTCGAAACGATGCTTGCAGGTGAATACAATCACGGCTTTGCGGTAGAGTGGATGCGCAAAGATCTCGCCTACGGTATTGCCGAGGCTAAATCGCATGGCGCGGAGCTACCCGTGACAGAAACCGTGAATGGCTATTACGCAGACGTATTGGATCTGGGTGGCGCTCGCTGGGATACATCGTCGCTGCTTGAGCGCCTTAAACAACGTCGCAGCTAAAATACTCAGGCCGTCGCCGCGGGCCTAGCTTGTGGTCTTGGATTTGACCTTGCTGGGCTTGGCTGACTTGCTGTTTTCGCGCAACTGCTTGTCGATATCGTCGCTGATCTCATTCATACGAAACTCGGCCAGCTTATTGGTATGACGTTCCAGGTCCGTTGGCTGGATGCTGGTGGTCGTCTTAACAGCGAGATTCTCTTTCTCTTTCAGCTGTTGTTCGGCTTGTGCGTTAGCGGCAATCCCTGCCAGTACCATGATTGCCGTAAATGGTCGTATTCGCGATCGCATTGATCTGCCCCTGAAGATGTGTAGTAGATGCGCTACGTGAATCACAGCTATGCAGCAACACACCACTGCATACGGAACCAACATCCAACAAGCTCTTAACCA